>JABLXH010000001.1 GCA_013178155.1 Armatimonadota bacterium
GCTCTGCGGGCTGTCGCTGGTGGACCTGCTGCGGCATCAGTGGATCGAGAGCGAGCGTCTCACCTTTCCCACCGTCTACGTGCCGCTGAGTGTCACGGCCCCCGACGGGGCTTTCTGGCGCAACCGCCTGGCGTGGATTGGCATGGCCATCCCCTTTCTCGTCGGCACACTCAACACGCTGAACCTCAACTTTCCCGCCGTGCCGAAGCTGGAGGTGCGGCGCATAGACCTGTCGCCGCACCTGAAGGACGCGCCCTGGAACGCCATGGGCGGCCTGGCCATCTCGCTATATCCCTTCGTTATCGGCGTAGCCTTCCTGCTGTCCTCTGAGACCACATTCTCGTGCTGGTTCTTCTACCTGATGACCAAGGTCCAGCGTGTGGCGGGAAGCATGCTGGGCGTCTCGCAGTGGGGCACCGGCAGCCTCAGTCGCTTTCCCTTCGAGGACCATCAGGGCGCAGGGGCCTTCCTGGCGATCACGCTCTTCTCGCTGTGGGTGGGGCGACAACACCTGACACGGAGCGTGGCAGCCGCTCTGGGGCGACCTCCAGGGAACACCGATGGAGGCCTCGCCCCCCGCTGGGCCGTGTGGGGCCTGTTGCTGACCTTCGGCGCTATGATAGCCTTCTGTCGCGTGGCGGGTATGAGCCTCGCGACACCGGCGGCCCTCCTCGGCCTCTCCTTGGCCTATCTCATCGCCGCGACCCGCATCCGGGCGGAGACCGGCAATGCCTGGCTCTTCGGCCCGCAGGTGGACCCTCAGACCCTGATGATCACAACCCTCGGTTCGCGGCACATCGCCCCCCGCGACCTGACCATCATGGCCTATCTGTCCAGTATCTCCACCTTCGACCTGCGCTGTGTCTCCATGCCCCACCAACTGGACGCCTTCAAGCTGGCGGAAGTCCGGGACATTGACCGTGGCGGACTGAATCGGGCGCTCGTCATGGCCCTGGTTTTCGGCATCCCCTTCGCCTTCTGGGCCGCCCTGGCTGTCTGGCACGACGTGGGCGCGCTCGGCAAGGGCGACACCTGGCGCACGCTGATGGGCAAACAGCCCTTCGACCGCCTCCACGGCTACCTGAAGGCTCCCCAGCCGCCGAATCTGGTGGAGCTGGTCTTTGTCGCGGCCGGCCTGCTGTTCACCGGCTTCCTCTACACCATGCGGACGAAGCTCACAGCCTGGCCCTTCCATCCGGTTGGCTACGCCATGGCCAACACCTACAGCATGCCGAACCAATGGTTCCCCTTTCTGCTTTCCTGGCTGGCCAAGCGAGCGATACTGCGCTATGGTGGTGCCAGGCTCTACCAGCAAGCTCAGCCCTTCTTCGTGGGCCTGGTCGTTGGCGATCTGCTCAACGGTGCCCTTTACACGATCATCGCTTGCTTCGTGCCGGATATGAAGGTCTACCCTGTGAACTGGTGAGTCGGGTCGCCCGGTAGGCGGGGCATCTCTGTCCCGCCTACCGGCAGACAATCGGCGGGCCAAGGATGGCCCGCCTACCGAAGGTTGAGATTCCCCCCAGTAGGAGCAGTGGCATGCAACTCATGGCCCATCGCGGAGCCTCGGGTCTCGCCCCTGAGAACACTCTGGCCGCCTTTCGGCTGGCCCTGGATTACCAACCCGACTGGTTCGAGCTAGATGTCCACGCCACCGCCGATGGTGAGATCGTGGTCATGCACGATGCGACTGTGGATCGTACGACCAACGGGACCGGGGCGATCGCTGGTCTGACTCTGGCCGAGATCCGTGGCCTGGACGCAGGAAGCTGGAAGGGAGCCGAGTTCGCCGGAGAACCGGTGCCGCTGCTGGCAGAGGTGGTGGAACTGGCAGGAGACCGCGTGCGGCTGAACGTCGAGATCAAGGGCGGCCCCGATCTCCCGGCCACCGCTGCCCGGGTCGTGGACATCCTGCGGGCCGGCGGTGTGCTAGGTCGAAGCGAGGTCTCCTCCTTCGACCTCTCCGCTGTCAAGGCTGTACAGGCGCTCACCGACGAGCCCGCACTGGCTCTCATCACGAGCCGGCCTGAGGACCTCGAGACCGTCATCGAACACGGCCTGGGATGGCTGAACCTGCACTACGCCGGTGTCTCCGCCGACCTGGTGGCCCGGGCGCACGCGGCTGGCGTCGGTATCTGTGCCTGGACCATCAACGATCTCACCCGCTGGGACGAGTTCAAGACCCTGGGTGTGGACATCTTCTGCACGGACCTGGCCCATCAGGCCCGGCCCCCTCCCTCTCGGTAGCCGCGGCTTCCAGCCGCGGCAGTAATGGCTTCCAGCCCGGCCGGCGGGGCAGCCGGAGGCAGGGCGGCTGCAGACCTCCCTTGCCCCTTCCGCCCGGGCAGGTTATCATCCCCCCGACCGGCCGCCTGCGGTCCACACTTCTCCTTCAGGACGGCACGCCATGAGTCGCCAACTGGCCCTGGACACCATCAACCTGCAGCCCACCCCACGTTTCGCCCACACCGAGTACAGCCTCAGCTACCACACAGCCTACGTGGACCGTATCACCGGTCTGGAGGGGACACCCGAGAGCTGGCTGGAGCGCGAGCGGCGGCTGATGGACCTGTGGGGCTTTGATTTCCTGTGGGGTACCAATGATGGCCTCTTCCAAGACTGGGGCAACCGCGGGCGCACCACTGACATGGGCCATGCGGTCTACGCGGCCGATGGCAGCGATTTGCGCCAGGCCCAGGAGAGCCCCTTCAAGACGGTCGAAGAGGTCTGGGCCTTCGATGCGGTAGCCGAGTACGGCTTGCCGGACTTCGCTGAGCAGGTTGCGGCCTATGAGCAGCAGGTCCAGAACGCCCGACGTGATTTCCCCGATCAGTTGCAGGCGGGCGGGTACTACAAGAGCATCATCTCGGGGGCCATCGCCGCCTTCGGCTGGGAGATGCTGCTTCTGGCCTGCTCTGAACCGCGCAAGATGGAGCCGGTGCTGGACAGCTTCTTCCGCTACACCAAGCACCACATGGACGCCTGGGCCCAAACGAGTGTCGAGGTCATCATCCAGCACGATGACTACGTCTGGACCGCCGGACCCTTCATGCACCCGGACATCTACCGCTCCATCATCATCCCCCGTTTCGCCGAGTTATGGAAACCCCTGAAAGCGGCCGGCAAGAAGGTGCTGTTCATCTCCGATGGCAACTTCTGCGAGTTTGCTCACGACATGCAGGAGGCGGGTGCTGACGGCTTCTTCTTCGAGCCGGACATGCCGTTCGACTGGATGGTAGACCACTTCGGTGACTCGATGTGCCTCATCGGCAGCGCGGTGGACTGCCGGGATATGGCTTTTCGGTCCTGGGAGACTGTCAAGGCCAGTATGGACCGCACGGCGGAGCTGGGCCGTGAGAAGTGCAAGGGGCTGATCTGGGCGGTGGGGAACCACCTGCCGGCTAACATCCCGGAATGGATGATGGAGCGGTATATCGAGTACCTGAAGACGATCTGGTACCGCTAGACGTGTTGTGCACTTGCCACCAACTCGCCCGCCGCGTATGGTACCGACCATGCAACGCCGAGCCATATTCCTTGTTGGGCTCTCTTGTCTAGCGCTCTCCGTTGCCTGGGCGGCAGCCGGGTCCTGGTCCGACGGTCTCTCCTGGGAGGCTGCCGTACCCCTGGCGGAACTGCGGACCGACTGGCTGAAGCAGGATGCCGGGGCCTCGGCCGGACAGTGCTTCACGGACGCCACCGGACACCTTCGAGAACGCGCCCTCGTGGAGCGGGTTCTGCGCGAGCTGCGCCCCGCCACCGAACTGCGCCAGCGTTTGCGGACGCTCATCAGGGATGCCGTTCCAGGCGCCGATCAGCGCTGGCGTGACCTTTATTGGGAGGCCTGCCAGCAACGGCGGGAGCAGCGGCTGGCAGGGTTGGTGCGGCGGTACCCGGTGCTGGTCTACACCCGCCACTTCAACCTCGGTGGTTCCCACTACGCCTACACCGAAGCCCAGTCTGACGCCCAGGCGGAGCGCAACTTTGTGCCCGGTGGGGCGCTGTGTCTTCTGCGCCTGGACGGGGCGACAGAACGGACAGCCACACTTCTGGAAGACAGTGATGGCGTCATTCGCGACCCCGATGTGTCATACGACGGGCGCAGCATTCTGTTCTCCTGGAAGCAGTCGGACCGGGAGGATGACTATCACCTCTACGAGATGGACGCGGACACCGGCGAGGTGCGACAGATCACGCATGGCCTGGGTGTCGCTGATTACGAGGGCATCTACCTGCCCAGCGGTGACCTCCTGTTCAACTCCACCCGCTGCGTGCAGACCGTGGACTGCTGGTGGACCGAGGTCAGCAACCTCTACACCTGTGCCCGCGACGGCCGTTTCCTGCGCCGGGTCAGCTTTGACCAGGTGCACACCAACTACCCACAGGTGCTGGCCGACGGGCGGGTGGTCTACACTCGGTGGGACTACAACGACCGGGGCCAGATCTTCCCCCAGCCACTGTTCCAGATGAACCCCGACGGCACAGCCCAGACGGCCTGCTATGGCAACAACTCGTGGTTCCCCACTACTCTCATCCATGCCCGTGGTATCCCCGGCTCTGACAAGCTCGTCGCCATCGCCACTGGCCATCACAGCGACCAGAGCGGCAAGCTGGTGCTGGTGGACCGCAACGCGGGGCAGGAGGAGAACGCCGGGGTCCAGCTCATCGCGCCGGTGCGCGACACGCCCGCTGTGCGCGTGGACGCCTACGGCCAGGAGGGCGACCAGTTCGCCTACCCCTTCGCCCTGAGCGAAAACGAGTTCATCGTCACTTACACGCCGGATCCCGACCCACGGCCGGGGACCATCACCACCGGGCGCTTCGGCATCTACTGGATGGCCGACGACGGACGGCGGGAGCTGCTGGCCTGTCATCCCGAGCAGTCCTGCAACCAGGCGCTCCCGCTGGCGGCCCGGCCCAGGCCCAGGCTGCGACCTTCAGTCGTGGATTACCGAAAGCAGACGGGAACCTACTACCTGCAAGACATCTACGTCGGACCCGGCCTGACTGGGGTGCCCCGGGGCGCCATCAAGCGCCTGCGGGTCATCGGTCTGGACTTCCGGGCCGCCGGCATCGGTAGCAACGCCAACGCCGGGCCCGGCGGCGGGGCCATGGTCAGCACCCCTATTGCCATCGGCAACGGCGCCTGGGACGTGAAACTCGTCTACGGGGACGCCGAGGTCTACCCAGACGGCTCGGCGGCTTTCCAGGTCCCGGCGCGGGTACCATTGTACTTCCAGGCGCTTGATGCCGATGGGTATGCCGTGCAGACCATGCGCACCTGGAGTACCCTCCAGCCCGGGGAGACGTTCTCCTGCGTCGGGTGCCACGAGAACAAGCCGCACGCTCCCGCCACGGGGCGGCCCTATCCGCTGGCGATGAGGCGGGGCGCCCAGCCCCTGCAGCCCTTCTATGGTCCGCCGCGCGGCTTCTCTTTCATCCGTGAGATACAGCCCATCCTGGACCGCCACTGCATCTCGTGCCATAGCGACCGGTCCCGGACCCGCACCTCGATACCGGCCCACCTGACGCCCCAGCGCCTGGCCAAAGCGACGACGCTGCGCGGGGCGGACGCGCCCTGGCAGTATACGACGGTCCAGCCGGGCCAGGGCTGGCAACAGCCGGGGTATGATGATAGCCGCTGGTCCACCGGTGTTGGGGGCTTCGGCATGGCAGGGACGCCGGGACTGAACCTGCGGACCGAATGGCTGACGCCCGACATCTGGCTGCGGGGGACCTTTGAGGCGCCGGCCGACATCAGGGACCATGAGCTGGTGGCCTTGGTCTATCACGACGAGGACCTGGAGCTCTACCTCAACGGGGTGCTGGCTCTGCGGGCCGAGGGGTATGTCGTGGCGCCCGGCCCACTGCCAGTCCGCGCCGAGGCCGTGGCGGCGCTCAGACCGGGGGTCAACACCATCGCCGTCCACTGCCATCAGACGGTCGGCGGCCAGGGCGTCGAGGTGATCCTGCTGGACGCAGGGCCGCGGCCAGTGCTCACCGAGGGGGCCGGCAAGGCCTTTAGCCTCCTGGGCGATCAGACCCCGGAGCCGGCGTCGGGCCGTGCCTGGAGCGACGCCTACCTGGCCCTGACCACGGCCCAGGCGCCAGCCGGGTCCTACCTGGGGCATTCGGGGGCGCTGGTGAACTGGGTCGGAGCACAGTCGGTACCCAGTCTGCTGCCGCCCTACTTCGCCGGCGCGGCCACCAGCGGACTGCTCCAGATGCTTCGTCAGGGCCACAACGGGGTGCAGCTTACCCGCGAGGAACTGGACAAGATCGCCTGCTGGATAGACCTGAACGTACCCTACTGCGGCGACTACACCGAGGCCAACTGCTGGAGCGAGGAGCAGAAGGCACGGTACCAGCACTTCCTGAGCAAGCGCCAGCGCCTGCAAGCCGAGGAGCAGCGAAACATCGAGGCCCTGCTGCGGGAGCAGGGCCATTAGCTCCGGCGGGGGCCGTTCTCCTCTCCTCCGTGAGGGGCGCCACGATGGGGCCGAGCACAACCCCCTTCTCCGCAGCGTTGCTACCCGCCCAGAAACTCACGGCCGAAGGTCCGCGCGTGGTCGAACATGGCGTGGATGTTCTCCAGCGGAGTCTCGGGCAAGGTCGACGAAGTCGTCGAGAGGATGTGTCCCCGACCTGGCCCCGCCAGGATAAAGGAACGCTCGACGGATTTCCGCACATCATCCGGGGTGCCGAAGGGCAGCGTTGTGGTGACTGATACGCAACCCAGGATGATGATCGGTCGGCCCGTGCGGTCCTTCAGTTCGCACATGCGGGCGTAGTCTACGCCGTGCTCCTCCTCGAAGCCCTGCAGGCCCGCGACCCCCAGGTCCAGCAGGTCATCCAGGATCGGCATGATGTTGCCATCGCAGTGCCAGATAAGCTGCAGGCCGCCCTCAACGGCCGGTTCCAGGGCCCATTTCAGTTCCGGGAAGTAGATCTCCCGCAACATCGCCGGCGACATGAGTGGACCGTTGGCGCCGCAGATGTCCTGGCCAGTGTAGGCGAAGGGGGGCAGACCGTACTTCTCGACGGCCAACACGATGGCCTCATTGAGCAGACGGCCGTGCAGACCCGTGTAATGGTAGTACCGCCGCATGAGCTGGGGATCCATGGCGGCGGCGGTCAGGTAGTTCTCATAGCCCCAGGTCGTGTAGCCGCCCATGAAGTCGGCCTGGCCGAAGTAGCTGATGACCAGGCAGTCATCCCCGAAGAGGTCCTGCTGGCGCTTCAGACTGCCCGCATAGGCCTTGGCCGCCGCCTCGTGGTCGAAGTCACGGACGACAGCCTCGTCGTCGGGGAGCTGCTCGATGGCCCGCAGCACGTCCTCCGGCGTGCGGAAACCCGCCTGCTCGTGGGGATGAGGCTCGTGCATGATCAGGCCTTGTTCCAGCCGGCGCTGGCCCTCGCCGGGATAATACCACTGGATGATGATGTTGGCGCCGACCCGCTTGACCATCTCCACGAAGCAGCCCTCGGGGTCGGACCAGTAGTCCCGCCCGGTGACCTCGGTGTAGAAGGCCGAGCCGGTGATAAAGCCCTGGGTGTAGCAGGGGTACGGGACTCGCTCGCGGTGCAAAGTGGCCAGAGCGATGTCGCTTCCGGTCATGGTCGCGCTCCTTGGGCTGGGCTGGCGTTGCGAGTTCCACTCCTGGCCGTCATCGTCCTCCTCGAAGAGGAACTTCCTGCTTCCGGGCCGAATCAGGTCCGCGACCGTCTGTGGAGGTGCACACATGACTCATTTCATGGTGACTGCCATGCTGATAGCCACGATGGCGGCGGCCCACGCTGACCTGGAGTTGGTGCGCGAGGGGCAGCCCGTGGCGGAGATCGTCCTCGGCGACCAGCCCTCGGCGGCCGCGCAGGGCGCAGCGACGGAGTTGCAGGTGTTCCTGAAGCGCATGTCCGGTGCGGAGCTGCCCATCGTCCCGCGTCCCGGAGGGGCCGGCCGGGTGGCGGTTCTGATTGGCCAGGACGCCGTCCGCGCCTTCGCGCCGGAGGTGAAGGTGCCCAGCGGCCTCACCCACGATTTCGACGACGAGGGCTACGTCGTCGCCACAGCGCCGGCGAAGCTCATCCTGGCCGGTAACGAGACCGAGCCTTACGAGGGCACCTGGTACGCCGTGTATGACCTGTTAGAAAGCCTTGGCTGCCGCTGGTATTTCCCGGGGGCCTTCGGTGAGGTCGTGCCCACGCTGAGCACCATCGCCATACCCGCCCAGCGGCGACTGGTGAAGCCTGACCTGCGGGTGCGCGACACCTGGTACAGCGGCCATCTGGTCTCTACATCCCAGCAGCAGGCCGAGTTCGCCACCTGGAAGCGCCGCAACCGGATGACGCGGGCGGGCTTCTGGGGCCATTGCGCCAATCCCGACTCGCGCTTCCTGCAGAACCCCGTAGATGACAGCACCTATCGCCTGCTGCCCAAGGAGAAGTATTGGGATACGCATCCCGAGTACTACGCGCTCATGCCTGGTGGCCAGCGCAATGAACGCTTTCTCTGCATGTCCAGCCCCGGCGCGTTGCAGGCGGCGGTGGACACGGTCTGCGAGTACTTCGCCACGTACCCCGACAACCACACCTTCGCCTTCTCGCCGCCCGATGAGCCGGTACTGTGCCATTGCCCCGACTGTACCCGTGCCATGAATCAGGGCTTTGACGGCGAGGGCTGGGGTGATGTCAGTGATCCGTACTTCCGCTTCGTCCTGGCTCTCGCTGACAAGGTGCGTGAGCGGTACCCCGACCGCTGGATTACCACGATGGCCTACTACAACCGCTGCCGCCCGCCACAGGGCGTCACCGGTGAGCGGCCCAACCTGCTTATCCAGCACGCCTCCATCCAGCAGTGTAGCCTGCACTCCTACCAGCAGGAGGGCTGCTGGAGCCGGCGGCAGTTCGGCGAGATGCTGCGCCAGTGGGCCGAGCTGTCGGCGGGCCAGGTCTTCTACGAATACGACCCCCATGACTGGACACACCTCCAACGCCCGGCCTGGGGCTCCCAGCGCGAGGCCGACGACCTGCGGGTGCTCAAGCGCCTGGACGGCTGGGGCTTCAGCGACGAGGGTCAGATGGCCTGGATGTCTACGGGCCTGAACTACTACGTGCGCGCGAAACTGGCCTGGAACGTTCAGCAGGACCCGGCGGCCATGGTCAGCGACTTCTGTCAGCGCTTCTTCGGCCCGGCCTCCCGGCCCATGTGGCGCTTCTACACGGCCATTGAGAACGCCATACGAACTACCCGGGCACACTCGGGTGGCTTCCCGGGCCGCGACGACTGGCAGGTCATCTTGCCGCGACCGCTGCTTGACCAGTGTCAGGGCTGGCTGGCCGAGGCCGCGGGTCTCGCCGGAGCCGACCCCTATCGCACCCGTGTCAATGCCTTCCGGATCTACTTCGACCGCATCAATGCCTACGTGCGCATGCGCGAGGCCATGAACCGGGCAGACTTCGCGGAGGCGGCGCGCCAGGCCGACGCCATGGTCGAGGCCGTCACGCGTATGGGCGACACCGCCCTCCTGCAGGACGCCGGGCCGTGGGGCGGCTCCCGCTCCGGGGCTCAGTTCGCCAGGAACGCCCGCGAGCTGCTGGCCTGGACCGATGGCACCAAGGGGAAGCTGGTGGCCGTCTTGCCGCCGGTTGCGGACTTCCGCACCGACCCGGCGGGCGACGGGCTGGTGGGGCGATGGTATCTGGACCAGGGAAGCGACGGTTGGCGGAAGCTGCCCATGACCTCGGCCTGGGAGAGCCAGGGCGTGGTGACGCCCCAGGGCCGCAGCTACAGCGGCGTGGCCTGGTACCGCGCCGAACTGAACCTGCCGGCGGCGCCTGCGGGAACGGTACGCCTGTTCATTCCTGAACTCGGTGGCACCGCCGCGTGGGTCTGGTGCAACGGCACGTATGCCGGTGACGCCATCGTCGGTCAGGACAACCCCCTGACCGTCAGGCTCTCAGGCCTGCTGAAGGCCGGCCATAATCGGCTCGTCATCCGGCTCAAGGGCAATGCCGGGCTATCCCTGCCCCCCTTCATCTTCGAGCCGACGCCTGCCGCTGAGTTCCCCGAGGACCGCGAAGAACTGCGCGTCATCCCGGCGCAATGGCTGTTTCGCACTGACCCGCAGCAGCAGGGCGAGGCCGAAGGCTGGCAGACGCCGGATGTTGACGAGACCGCCTGGCAGTCCATTCCCGTCCCCTCGGCCTGGGAAGAGACGGCTGTCGGGCCTTACGACGGGGTTGCCTGGTACCGCGTGCGCTTCACGATCCCTGGCGAGGCCGCGGGCAGGAAGCTGGTGCTGCACTTCGACGGTGTTGACGAAGAGGCCTGGGTCTTCCTGAATGGCGAACTGCAGGGGCAGCACACCGAGCAGTCCACGGGCGAGACCGTCCACCAGATCTGGGATCAGCCCTTCACCGTGCCACTCACGGCAGCCCGTCCCGGGCAGGAGAACCTGCTCGTGGTGCGGGTCCGGGACTCGACCATGGCCGGTGGCATCCACAGGCCGGTGCGGCTCTATATGGCGCCAGAACGTGATGAATCCTGAGGGAACCGCGGCCCTCTCTCGCAGCCACGAATCCGTGGGCGGAGGGCATTGGGGGGCGAGGAGGCACACAGGAATGACACGGACAACGGCTCTCTGGCTCAGTCTGACCGGGGCGGTGGCGCTCTGGGGCCTGGTCGGTGGGGCCTCCTGGGGGCAGGACCTGCCGGGACGGGTAACCGACGGCCTCGTGGCCCTGTACCTGTTCAACGAGGGCGCGGGTGACTTCGTGACCGACCAGAGTGGCTTTGGCGAGCCGCTGCGGTTAGTCAACGCGGACCCGGCGGGCGCTACCTGGGCTGAAGGGGGGGGCTTTGTGATCTTTGGTCAACGCGCGGCGCTCATCTCACCCCTGCCGGCTGCAAAGATCGTCACCGCGGCTCAGGCGACCAATCAACTCACGATCGAGGCGGTAGTCACGCCCCAGGACACTGAGCACACAGGTCCCGCTCGCATCGTCTCGCTGTCCCGTGACCCCTATTCTCGCAACTTCACCCTCGCCCAGGTCAGAGGCCAATACATCCTGCGCCTCCGTACCTCTCAGACCGACGAACAGGGCCTGCCAGACATGCCCAGCTATGACAACATGCTGCTGCCCGAGCGACAGCATGTGGTGGCGGTCTACGACCAGATCGAGGTGCGCTTCTACGTCAACGGCGAGTTTGCGGGGCAGGCCGCGCGCAGCGGTGACTTCTCCAACTGGGACCCCTCCTTCCGCCTCATCCTGGGTAATGAGGCCAGCATGGATCGCCAGTGGGCTGGCAAGCTCGAGCTGGTGGCCATCTATGCCCGGGCGCTCACGCCCGCCGAGGTGGACCAGAACTTCCGTGCGATGCAGCAGTAGAAGCCTGATCACCAGCGAACAGGAGTGAAGGTCCATGGACCTGGGCATTGCTGGGCGGGTGGCCATTGTCGGGGCTTCCAGCAAGGGTCTCGGCTACGCCTGCGCCGAGGCCCTGGCCCGTGAGGGTGGGCGGGTGGTGATGTGCGCCCGGGGCGAGGCTGACCTGCGCGCAGCGGCGGCCCGGGTCGCGGCCGAGGCGCCGACGCCGCCGCTGGCCGTACCCGCCGACCTGACACAGGTGGGCGACATCGAGCGCCTGGTCGCCGCGACCGAAGCGCATTTCGGCCCGCCCGACATACTGGTCACCAACATCGGCGGCCCACCGCCGGGCGCGTGGTCGGAGCATGACGATGCCGCCTACCTGGCGGCTTGCGAACGGCTGCTGCTGCATCCGCTGCGACTCATCCGCCGCTGCCTGCCGGCCATGCGCGCCCGCCGCTGGGGGCGCATCGTCAACATCACCTCCCTGGCGGTCAGGGAGCCGATGCCGGGGCTGGTGCTGTCGGGCATCTTCCGCACCGGGCTGGTCAGCCTCTGCAAGGCGATCGCGACCGAGGTCGCCCCTGACGGCATCACCGTCAATAACGTGGCCCCTGGCTACTTTGAGACCGACCGGGCCCGGCAGCTCCTGCAGGACCAGGCCGAGCGAACCGGGCGGTCGGTGGACGAACTCCGGGAGGAGGCCGTGGCCGCCATGCCGATGCGCCGATACCCCCAGCCGGCGGAGTTGGGCAGTGTCGTCGCCTTCCTCTGCTCTGAGCAGGCCTCGGTGGTGTCAGGAACAACGTTGCCACTGGACGGCGGCGCGATGCGCGGGCTGTTCTGAAACGATGCGCTTCTCGCCGTACCCCAGCACGGCGCCAAGGTGTAAGTACCCACCATGGAGGGAACAATGATAGTGTAGGTCAGCGATGACGGAAAAGGCTGTGAGCACAGGCATCGCTGAACCACTGGCGGTCAGTCCGGCGCACTGCTCTGAGAAGGAGTGAGGCGCCATGAAGACCATACGCGCGTTGACAATCATGGTGGCCCTGATCCTCGTTGGGGCAGGCGTCGTCGGCGCGGCCTCGGACGTCGAGTTCGTGACCGTGATCGTGGATATGCAGGTCATTGACAACGAGGTCTGGGTGACGGCCATGACGCCGGGGTACGGCCTGACGGCCGATGACACCTGGACCACGGCCAGCACTGAGTTCACTTACCTCGGTCTCGCCAAGCAAGGCGTGGAGGTGGAGCCGGGGGTGCCCGAGCCCTATTGGGTTTCGAAGATCACCTTCAGCCCCACGGCCAGCGGGCCTTACGAGTTCAGCTACGAGATTGACATGGCCGACCCGGCGCGGTCGTCCGGCTGGTACGGCTGGGCGCGGATCCGGGTTCAGGTCTCCATTGACGAGCACGGGAACGTGACCCTAGACTAGGCCTTCGCGACTGCAGCTCTCGACCCATGGCCGGCGCTCTGCCGGCCATGGGCTCTTCCTGGGACAGGTGAGCAGGTTCGGCCACGCCAGACGCGGAATGCCCTGGCGCGGCACGATGAATGCAGGAGGTGCGCCGTGCTGGCGGCGGTTCTCAGGGACTTCGATGCGTTGGTCCTGGAGGAGGTGCCCACACCCGAGCCGGGATCGGGTGAGGCGCTGGTGCGGGTCAAGGCCTGTGGCATCTGCGCCACAGACTACAAGGCCGTCATGGGCATCCGGCGCAATGTCACTTTCCCCGCCATCCTCGGCCACGAGCCGGCCGGGGTCGTCTCAGCGGTCGGACCGGGAGTTACCGAGGTCGGCGAGGGCGATGAGGTGGTGGTGCAGCCCAGCGGCTTCTGCGGCCACTGTGCCCATTGCCGCGTGGGCCTGACGCACTACTGCGAGCACTCCTACACCACCGTCGGCGACGGCCCGCCAGATACCCGGCCGGGAGCCTTCGCCGAGTACATGATCGCCGAAGTCAAGACCCTCTACGTCAAGCCACCGGCCCTGAGTTTCGACGCCGCCTGCCAGACTGAGCCCATCAGCGGAGCCTGGAAGGGCCTCATCCATATGTCGGAGATGCAGGTGGGCGATGACGTGGTCATCATCGGCACCGGCGGCATCGGCATGTACTGCCTGATGGTGGCGAAGGCGGCGGGGGCCGGGCGGCTGGTAGCCGTGGATGTCAGCGAGTACGCTCTCAGCACTGCCCGCAAGCTGGGCGCGACCCATTGTGTCAACCCAGCCACCTGTGATGCCAGGCAGGCGGTCTACGACATCCTCCCTGATGGTCCCGACCTGGTGGTGGAAGCCGCTGGCCCGATCGAGGCCGTGCGGCTCATGGTCAGCATGCTGCGACGGGGGACACGCTGGAACGTCTTTGGCATTACCACCCACGAGACCTTTGAGCTGGACGGTGGGCTGGCGCACTTCCTCGAGGCCCGGATGGACGCCAGCTTCGGCACCAATCCCCTGGCCATGCAGAAGGCGCTCCGGCTCATCGAGCGGGGCCTCGTGGACCCGGAGCAAGCCATCTCGCACCGATTCCCGCTGTCGGAGATTCACACCGCGATGGACGTAATGGGGAGCCCCGAGCGCAACAAGGTCATCATCAACCCCTGACACGGTGGGGAGGCTGACATGTCGGTCCCGGGTCCGCTGCTTACTCTTGCCCTGGTCTCCGCCTTGGCCCTGGCGGCCACGGTCAGCCACGCTGCCGACGCGGAGGCACGCTATGTTGACGGCTGGCCGGTCTGCGTGTGGGACGGTCAGCCGCTCGGCGCGACGGGCGACGGCCCCGCGCTCACTCTCACCGTGGATGACGAACCCCTGTCGCTTGGGGCACCGGTCGCCGCTGGGCCGCTGCGGGTGACCTACCAGACCCCCGCCGGGGTGGTGACGGACAGCCTGCAGCCTTTCCCTGCCTTCCCCAACTGCTTCCGCCGCGAAGTTACCTTCACCAACAATCTGGACAAGCAGCGTGATCTTCTGAGCGCCGAGCTGCGGGTGGCCTGGGCGGCGCCCACCGACGCGCGGCACTGGTCGGCGCAGTCCTTTGCCATGGCCGAATGCTCCTCGGGCGGGCCAACGCTGTGCGTGGCCTACACCAGCAACGAGGACTTCCACCGCACGCAGTTGGACATGGCCTCCCGCCCGCTGGCGCGCCACCAGGTCGGAAGTGTCTGGCGACTGCCCCCGGGTGGGACGGCGGTCATCGGCTCGCAGTACCTGTGGGTCATACCAGAGGGCCTGGCTGCGGCCCGGGCCAGCGCCCAGGATTGGTATGAGGCCGTGGGACTCCGCGTGGCCGGAGGGGATCGGCCCTGGCTGGTGGATTGCGTCATGTACCAGGCCTGCGCCGGTGGCAGCGTCGATTCGATGTTCGGCGACACCGGCGGCTTTGACAACTTCGCCCGGCAACTGGACTACCTGGCCGACCTGGGCTGCAACGCCTTCTGGCTGATGAGCGTCACAACCCACAAGGACCCGGCGAGTCCCCGCACGGGCTGGAACCTGTATGGGCCGCTCAGCTTCAGCGAGGTGGACCCGGCCTATGGCGGCGAGGCGGCGCTTGGCCGGTTGACCGAGGCGATGCGCGCGCGAGGCTTTCGGGTGCTGGGGGAGATCGTTCCCCACGGCGGCGGCGCGGAAGTGGCGGCGTCCCACTCGGAATGGTGGACTTACCAGCGAGACGGCGAGCGCAGTCGGGGATTTGGGCAGGCCATGGACTACTCCGCTCCGGGCTGGCAGGACACCATCCACGAGACGATCCGCTGGCTCACGGCCGGCTGGGGCTTTGAGGGCTACCGGGTCGACGTGGCCGAGGGGTTCGGGGTCAACTGGAAGTCGCCGACCAACGGCCCCCACGTCTCGCGCTCCACCATGGGTGGCTTCCTGGGCATGCTGCGGGCCATTCGCGATGGGACGCTGAAGGGAGGTTGCCCGGCACCGGTCATCATCCCCGAATCCGCCCCGCGCCCGGAGGCTGCGCCCTATGCTCCAGTGACCTACACCTGGCCCCTGGATTACCGCTTCGGCGACTGGTTCGCCGCGGGGATGTCGGCGGAGCAGATCCGGACGGCCCTGACCCGTCTGCTGGCCGAGGAACAGGGATCCCTGCCCCGGGGCATGGTGCAGCTCCGAGCCATCAACAACCATGATACCGTAGTCGAGCATGGCCGCGCCGACCGCCGCTATGGCGTGGGTCTGCAGCGAGCGCTGACCGCCGTCTGCTGCCTCGTCGAGGGCGTGCCGATGATCTACCAGGAGCAGGAAGTCGGTTCCTACGACTACTTCCGCCGCCTGTTCTGGGCCCGGCGACGCGTGCCGGAACTGTGCCGGGGAGCGGCCGACTACACGGGCGTGCGCGCCCCGGACGGCGTCTTTGCCGTATTGCGCACCCTCGAGGGGAGCCATGCTTTGGGCCTGGTCAACCTCTCCGCCCAGCCGGTGGAGGGCGAGGTGACGCTGCCAGGAGGCGTCATTCCCGCGGCAGGGACGACGCTGCATGACGCCATTACCGGGCGCGAGCTTGCTGTCACCGGCCGACGCTTCACCTGGCGGCTGGAGCCGTATGGTTGCGCGGTCCTCCGCATCGGGCTCGCACCAGAAGGCCAGATGCCAGAGGAGCGACACCAGCCCCAGTCGGCGGGCAGCCTCCAGTGGCGCGTTACCGCCGAGGGTGGCACGCTGACCGAGACGCCACGGCCGGAAGGGGGAACGGAATACACCTTCACGGCGGAGGCCGTCGCCACGGGCGAACTTCGGCTGCAACTGACCGGAGTCGACCGGTGGCTGGCGACAGCCGTGACCGGCGTCTACGAGGACCGGCTCATGCGGCGCCACTACCCGTGGCCCGCCGAGGGCGGCTATCACTGGGACCCGACCATGGTCTGGGGCTTCGAGCCTCACCATCTGTATCGGGCATGTCTGCCCGCCGGCAGACAGTGGCAGTCCGCGGTGGCGCCCCTGCTGGCAGACGGTTTCCTGGCCTTTGCCGGTGCCGACGGTCAGGCGGTGCGTATCGCGGGAATAGAGACCAACGCGCACAACGTCGTCCTGACCGACCGCTCCGAGGAACCTGACCCCGAGCCCTATGGTCTCACCCTGCGCTTCCTGGCCCGCGATGAGGCACTCAATCCGTGGTGGTCGCCGGCCTATCAGCGGTCGGGCTGGGTGGAGATACCCAATCCCCACGCGCTGGCGCCAATGGAGCCGCTGCGGGTGAGCTTTCACCTGGCGCCGGGCGGGGACTTCGTCACGATCCTGCGACAGGCGCCGGGACCGGCTCCTGCCTCCGAGGGCCGCCGGGAGGTCGGTCTGGCCAGCTACCACGAGGGCAGCGGGCGACTGTGGTTCCCGGAGCCCAACACAGTGCGCTGGACCGGCCTGCCCCTGAGCCAGTCCGGGGATTACACGCTGTGGCTGGAGCTGCGCCACAGCGAGCGAGGGCCTCAGGAGACCGAGCTAACCCCGCACTATCAGATCACTCTCGATGGGCAGCCTGTGGCCTTCGAGTGGCAACGCCTGAACGCCTGGAGCACCGGCAACGGCTACTTCGGCTGGGCGAAGGCGAAGGTCGGAAGACTGGAGTCCGGACTGCACAGTGTTGAGGTGCGTACCACACACACCTGGTGCGCCTTGCAGTCGCGTCTGTACATCAGCCGCGACCCGGGCTTCGTGCCGGGGCTGTAGGGAGGATCGGGATGCCGCAGTGGACCGAGTTCGCGGGCCGGGTTGCCGTGGTCACTGGCGGCAGTGAGGGCCTGGGCTACGACTTCTGCCGGGGGCTGTGCGAGGCCGAGTGTGAGGTGTATTTCTGCGCGCGGAATCAGGAACGAGGCCAGGTGGCGGCGCGAGCCCTCGGCGATCGCGCTCACTTCGTTCGGGCCGATCTCGCCGACGCCGACCAGATCGCCCGGTTCGCCGCTAAGGTCGCCGCTCACGCCGGCCGCGTGGACTACCTGGTCAACAACGTCGCCGTGGACGACCGTGTCGAGGTGGACCGCCTGGATGCTCAGACCTGCGACCGGATGTGGCAGGTGAACCTGCGGTCTTACCTGCTGACTACCCGGGCCTTCCTGGACCTGCTGCGGGCGGGCGAGGGCAGGAGCATCGTCAACATCTGCACCACCAACTACCTTCTGGGGCTCGAGCCGTTCACCCTGTACAACGCGACGAAGAGCGGCATCATTGGCTTCACCCGGTCTCTGGCCCGGGAGCTGGGCCCCGAGGGCATCCGGGCCAACACCGTGAGTCCCGGGTGGGTGATGACGGAGAAGCAGTTGCGCGAACATGTCACGCCTCGCGACCAGGAGGACCTGCTATCAGCCCAGGCCCTGAAGTTCCTCCTGCAGCCTCAGCACATCACCCCGGCGGTTCTGTTCCTGCTTAGCTCGGCGGCCAGTGCCATCACCGGGCAGAACCTGGTGGTGGATGCCGGGAAAGTGATGCAGTAGGTGGCCGGGCACTGAAGTACCCGTCCGGGTGGGAGACCGTCCCCGCCGGGACGGAATGGCAGGGGCCGTGCCGCAAGCCTGGCTAGCGTCCCGCCTGTCGCAGTAACCCCGCGGCGAGAGCGCCCAGCGCGGCCACGCCAGCCGCCAGCAGCATCGCGGCGCCAAAGGAGCCGGTGGCGTCGGCCATGGCTCCGGCGACCGTCGGGCCGAGGGCCTGGCCGATACCGAAGAAGAGAGTGATGAAGCCCAGCGCTGCCGGAGCCAGGCGCCCCCCGAGGGTGTCGGCGCAGGCGGCAGCCATGATGGCCGGTATGCTCCAGGCCGTCAGCCCAAACAGGATGGCCGACAGCGTGTACCCTGCCGGCTGGGGCCATAGAGCAAACAGGGCGAAGGCCACACCCTGGATGACATAGACGGCCACGAGCGCCCGTTTGCGCCCGATGTGGTCCGAGACGGTCCCCCAGATCACGCCGCACAGCAGGCTGCACCAGCCCATCACCATGAAGAGGTGACCGGCGGCCCGGGGCGTGTAGCCGCCGTCACTCACCAGCCCCTTGACGAAGAATGTCATGTAGATGATGTAGGAGAAGCCGAAGGCCACGTAGACCAGGCCGAGGTGCCAGACCGCCGGGGCGCGATAGACCGCACCCCAGCGCAGGGCCTGAGGGCCTGTCGAGGGGGCGGCAGCTACGGCGGGCTCTGAGCCCAGGGGGGGCAACCCCAGGTCCTCGGGCCGGTTGCGCAGCACCACGGCGCTCAGCAGCGCCAGGGACAGAGCCAGCGCCCCGAAAGCGAACCAGCAGGTCCGCCAGCCGTCGGCGCCTCCGGCGGCGAGTATGAGTGGCACCGTCGGCCCCAGAAGAATCAGCGCCACCGACGAACCCGCCGCCGCGACTCCGGCCGCCAGGCCCCGCCGACGCGCCGCGAACCAGCCCACCAGCAGGCCCATCACCGGCACGTTGCTGGCCCCGCTACCGATGCCGGTGAGCGCCCGCCACGCCGCCGCCTCGGCGAAGGTATGGGCCAGGCCTGTCAGCAGCATCCCCAGACCGGCCACGGCCAGGCCGACGGAGATGACCATGCGGGGACCCAGGTGCGAGGCCAACGCGCCCCCGGCGACCGCCAGCGTCAGATAGCCCAGCAGGTTGGCCGTGGCCAGCACTCCCGCCTGGGTACTGTCCATACCCAGGCCCTGCTGCATGGCCGGCAGGACGATGGAGTACCCGAAGCGAGCCAGGCCCAGCGAGGCGAACACGACGAGAGTTCCCATCACCATGATGGCCCAGGCATAGTGGTACCGGCCTCTTGGGGTGTCATTTCCGGCCATTGACTGTCTCCTTCCGCACATGGCGAGCAAGCCCTTTCGTCGCCCCAGCGCCCAGAGCCTGCTGCCATCTGGCAGGACAGCCGCCGATGAGAGCGGAAGGAACCCGCCGCCATACCAGGACGCCAACAACGGAGAGTGCTCTCCCATGCGCGGGATTGTCCAGCCTGCGGTCGTTCTCGCCGGCCTTGCCGCTCTGGCCCAGGCAGCGGTCGCCCAGCCGACGACCATCGTGGTGGACTATGGCGCCCACCCCTCGGCTCAGGTCGCCGGCCACGCGGAGAATGCGGTAGGTTGGGGGGATGCAGACCCCACTGACGACATCGTCTGCACCCAGGCCTTCGCGGCCTGCGAGCTACAGCACTACCTGCGCCTGCTGACCGGCCACAGCCGCGATTTCGCCCTCGCCGACGATGACCGGCTGCCGCGTGGCAATGTCATCCTGGTGGGCAGCCCAGCCACCAATCGCGCCACGGAAGCCTTGGCGCGGGAGCTGGGCCTGGCCCCGGCCGAGCTTACCGGCGATGGTCCCGAAGGGTACGTGCTCCGCAGCGGGCAGACCGCAGGGCGCCAGTGGCTGGTCATTGGTGGCGGCGGGCGCGTGGGGACGCTCTATGGTAGCTATGACCTGCTGCATCGCCTGGGGGTGCGCTGGTTTGCGCCGGGAGAGGTCCACGAGGAGGTCCCGCGCCGGCCCTGGGTCTGGCCGGAGGTGCGGGTCCGGGAGCAGCCGGACTTCCTCACTCGCGGCTTCCACGCCTGGGAGGACCGTGGAGACGAGGCTTTTCTGCTGTGGATGGCCCGTAACCGGCTCAACTACTGGTGTGTGGAGCAGAGCCAGAAGGGCCTGTTGCACAAGCTGGGGATCATGCTGGTGGGGGGCAACCACATCATCACCGAGTACTATCTGGGGCCACGCTTGCCTTACCCCTACAACCACCCGGCGTTCACCGGCGATGAGGACAAGCCGGCCGATCCCTATGCGGTAAGCGCCGAGTATCGTGGCGATGTCAACGCGGATGGCAGACTGACCTACTTTGAGGCTCATCCCGAGTGGTACGGCCTGCGGGGCGGAAAACGCAGCGACGCCATCCACGGTGATGGTGGCGATAACTTCTGCACCACCAACGAGGACGCCCTGACGGAGTTCATGAAAAACGCCATCGCCGACCTCGCCACGGGGCGCTTCAAGGACGCGGACATCATCAACGCCTGGACGCTCGACGGTGGACGATGGTGCGAGTGTGACCGCTGCAAGACAGCGGGCACGACCACGGACCGCAACCTGTTGTTTGTGCACCGCTACGCCCAGGCCATCAAGCAGGCTCAGGCGGAGGGCGTGCTGCATCGCCCGGTGCGCCTGCTGTTCCTGGCCTATGCGGACGTCCTGGCGCCGCCCTCGCGGCCCCTGCCGCCAGACTTCGACTACGACCTGTGCATCGCCACCTACTTCCCTATCGTGCGCTGTTATGTGCACGACTTTGATGACCCGCGCTGCCCGCCCAACGCCAGCTACTACCGGCAACTGCAGGGCTGGGCCCAGAAGCCCGATCGCTTCTACCGCGGACAGCTATGCATCGGGGAGTATTACAATGTCTCGGGCTACAAGTGCCTGCCGGCCTGCTTCATGCACACCATGGCCAACGACATCCCGGTCTACTACCGGTTTGGCGCCCGGCATTTCCACTACATGCACTGCACCACCGGAAACTGGGGCAACAAGGCACTGACGAACTGGCAGATGGCGCGGCAGCTCTGGGATGTGGACACGAACTGCCAGGCGCTCTGGCGGGACTATTTCCGGGCACGGTACGGACCCGCAGCCGGGAGCATGTGGCGCTTCTACTGCAGCCTGGAGCCTATGCTCAGCAACGTTAGCGATCTCAAGTACCGCCTTGGCCGGAGTCTAAACAGCGGCGTTATCAGCGAGTCGCCCCATCTGTCCTACGCTGATGACCCGACCCGGTTGGGCCCCAGCCTGCAAGAGATGATCCGGGCCGGTGATCGGTGTCGGGCAGCCCTGCGCGACGCCAAGGCCCACGTACTGCCCGAGCGCGTCGCCGCCCGGGTGGCCGAAGACGAGCGCCTTTACATGTACGGATACCGTACGCTGCTATATTACGATGCACTGTGCCGCGCGATCCTGGCGCTGAGGGTCGAGGAGCGTGGCGTGGCCAAAGAGGCCCTGCGGGACGCCCAGCGACTGGCGGCGGAGCTGAAGGCCGACACCACGTCCCCCAGCCTTTCCTCAAGCCACGCCAGTGCGCCTGATGCGCTCAGTGCCAGCTTCGCGGCCAATGCCGTAGCGGTGATCGCTGACGCTCTGGGGCCGGACGAGATGCCCGCCTTCGATCCCGCGCAGGGCCCTCTCATCATCGGGGGGTCGGCGCTCAGCATGGGTGGTGGTCCGCTCTACGGTTTCGGCCTGTATGCGTTTCCCGGTCGGGTTCTGCTATCCGAGGAGGGCAACTATGCCTACGGGGCCGGAACCCAGCCGCACGACCGGCTGGTGGGCTGGTTCAGTGCGGAGAAGGAGGTAACGGGCCCCGTCGAGCTGGTGCTCACCGGCATGAGTTGTCCCGAGCCTATCGGCGGCATCGTCCACGGTGAGGTCCGTCTGAACGATACGGTCATCCACGCCGGCGTTATGCCTTTCGCGGAGCGGGAGTTGACGACGCTCACGGTTGCTTTCGACGCCTCGCTGTTGAAGGAGGGCCCGAACCGCCTGGAGATCCGTAACACCGAGCCCAACGGACGCGTCGGGGGGAGGCCCTGGTTCGGGGTGGCGCGAGTGGAGGTGCGAAAGGCTCTTTCCGGCGGGCAGTGAAATACCCGCCACCCCGACAGCAGGCCGGGCCGCACGGCGTCACCCTCCGGTCATGCCTTCCGTCCCGCAGGGACGGTCTCCCCCAGGCGGGTACTTCAGTACCCGCCACCCCGACAGCAGGCCGGGCCGCACGGCGTCCGGGTCGGAGACCCCTCCCACAGATGGGCAGCGCGGCCTACGGAATCCGGCACAGATGCATCGCGTACCAAGGCCTCCCCCAGATGAGGGTTTCAACCCCCGCCCATGCCCTACCCTCAGACCTCAACCGCCCTCCAACCACTCCACCATGGTCACGCAGGCCCGGTTCTGGATATCACGCATCGGGCCGGCTCCGTAACGGTGGTTGTTCATCATGATCGAGAAGCACAGGACTTCGCCATTGCAGGGAATGTAGCCCGAGAGCGTCGAGACCCCCGTCAGGAAGCCCGTCTTGGCCCGCACCGTGCCTGCCGCGCAGGTGCCCTGCATGCGCAGTCGCAGGGTTCCGTCCACGCCCGCCACAGGCAGAGCGTCCAGGAAGTTGGGCCGCAAGAGCTCGTCTGCATACGCCACCTGCAGGAGCTGCACCAGGAAGCGGGGCGTCAGGCGGTTCTGGCGCGATAGCCCGCTGCCGTCCACGAAGCGACACCCGTCCAGGGGCAGCCCCAGGGGTCGCCAGACGTCCTTCACGAAGGCGTCATAGCTCCCTGCCGCCGCATGGTGGTAACGCAGTGACTGGGCGAAACCGTCCGCGATGGTGTTGTCACTGCGCTTGTTCATGTCCCTCACCAGTTCCCCGGTGGTCTCTGACTGCCAGCGGTGCAGGAGTATGGCCTGCGGCGGGACCTCACCGACGCTCGCAGGTCGGTTGATGACCACTCCCAGCCTGTTGAGGGCCAGGAAGAGGGCCTTGGCGTCCCTCAGTTCGGGGTCCGGGTGTGGTTCGCAGGTCACCGGTCCGGCGCAGACGACGGTGCCCGTGATGGCCCGCAGGCCCTCGCGATAGAGCCGCTGGGCGGCGCGGACAATGAAACCACGGTCGAGAACGGGATGAGCCAGGCCCTTGAGATAGAGGTTTCCCACGATGGCGCCGCGTTGGTCGGGGCGGGCATCGGCGTAGAGCGCCGTCGGAAAGGCGTAGCCGTCGCCCCAGGTGCGCAGGACGGTGGCGGCCGTGACCAGTTTCATGTTCGAGGCCGGCATGAGTGCCGCGTCGGCGTGCTGTTCGTAAAGAGCAGTCCCCGTGACTTTCGCAACGCACACTCCGACATCCACCCCCCGCAAGCAGGGATCGGCCAGGATGCGGTCCAGGCGCTCGCGCAGGGCGGCGGGCGACGGCGGGCTGGCGCACAGGGGCGTAGTGGCAACCAGTAGACCGATGAGGATAGCGGTGGTGGCGCGCACAGGCCGATTATACCGGCCCGAGCGGCCCCGGTGAACCCCTCACCCGAGTTGCCGCCGCAACGACACAGGAACTATTGGAGATACCGAAGCATCATGTTAGACTGTGAGGGGCGCAGAAGGGCGTCTGAACGGAGCAATCGGCTTGGCGCAAGGATCCTATCCGGGAGGAGGCATGGCCGCGGCCCTGGAGACAATCGGTCTTTCCAAGCGCTACGGGCGCCGGCAAGCCGTCGCCGGGCTCGATCTTCGCGTGCCCGAAGGGTGCATCTTCGGCTTCCTGGGGCCCAACGGCGCCGGGAAAAGCACAACCATCCGGATGACCATGGGGCTAGTGCGGCCGAGCGCGGGCGCTGTCCGCATCTTTGGTCATCTCGTCGGGCGCAATGGCCCGCCGGCCGAGGCGCGAGTGGGTGCTCTGGTGGAAAGCCCCGCTCTTGCCGATTACCTCTCCGGACGCCGCAATCTGGAGATGCTCGCCGCTCTGTCCGGTGGTGCCGAAGCCGGGCGCATAGACCAGGTACTGGAGCTGGTGGGGCTAACGGCGCGACAGCATGACCGTGTCCGGACCTACTCCCATGGCATGCGCCAGCGGTTGGGCCTGGCCCAGGCGCTGGTGCCTCGCCCGCGGTTCCTGATACTGGACGAGCCCGCCCTGGGCCTGGACCCCGAGGGTCTGGCCGAGATGCGTCGGCTCCTGCTGTACCTGCGCGACGAGGAACACATTACGGTCTTTCTCTCCAGCCACCTCTTGCACGAGGTGGAGCATACCTGCGACGAGGTCGCTGTCATCGTCCAGGGGCAGCTCCTGGTGCAGGGGAGGGTGGCGGAGTTGCTTCGCGCACGCTCCGGCCGGCTTGTCGTACGTGTGGACAACGCTCCCCGGGCGGCCACAGTGGCGCGGGGTGTGGCGGGGGTGCAAAGTGTGGTGGCGGCGGACGGGCAGCTTCTGGTGGATGTGGCGCCGCAGCACGTCGCCGACCTGAACGCGGCCCTGGTGCAGGCGGGGCTGCGTGTGACCGAACTGACTCGAGAGCGACCGACCCTGGAACAGGCTTACCTGGAGTGGATGGCGCGGGATGAAGCTGCTCCTTAGCTTCTGGCTGGAGCTGGGCAAGATCTTCCGGCAACGTGGAACCTACGCCGGACCCGCGGTGCTGCTGGCCGTCTGCGCCCTGGCGGTGTGGGGCCTCACGAAAGAGGGTCCCGACCGCGCCCTGGCCCGTCGGGTGGGTCCCGACATGGTGGTGGGCGGGCGGCTCATCACCGCCGCTACCGTGGGCCGGTACGTGATGGAGCCCTGCCTGATCGTGTTGCTGCCGCTCATGGTGGCGGCGGTGGCCGGCGGGCTTGTGTCCGGTGAGGCGCGCAGCGGTTTCCTGCGGACGTGGCTGTGCAGGCCGGTTTCACGCTGGGCGGTGCTGACCGGCAAGCAGCTCGCGGCCTGGGTGCATGCCATCTTCCTGGTCGCCTGCCTGGGCGTGGCCGCCCTTGGGCTGGGGTATATCTTCCTGGGTGGCGGTGATCTCATCGAGGTCGGCAGTGGGGAGGGCGTGGTCATCCTGGAAGAGGGGCTGGCGCTCAAGCGGCTGGCCCTGGCCTACGCGGTGGCAGCGGTTCTCATGTGCGCCATGGCCTCGCTGGCGCTCATGGCCTCGACGATCTTTGAGAACCCGCTGGTCTCGGCGGCCGTGGCCGTCGCCTTCCTGCCGCTTTGCACGGTGGTCTCGACCCTGCCCTACTTCGAGAGCTGGAAACCGTACCTGCTGACGACGCACTTTGAGGTGTGGCGCCATGCCTTCCGCGCCACGCTGTCCGGTGGCGACTTCACCCAGTCACTGGGCTGCGTTCTAGCCTATTGCCTGGCGCCGTACTGTATCGGCCTGGTCATCTTTCACCTCCGGGATGTGACCTGCTGACCATGAAACAGCCCAACCCGTGTTACCTGCTGGTATGGGGTCTGGTCAGCCTGGGGAGTGTGGCCTTCCCGGCGGTATTGACGGGACCCGAGATACTGAAGCGAGCGCTGAACCTGCAGGCCGGCCTACAGGACTATACGGCCACGGTCCAGGTCACCGTCAACATGCCCGGCATCCAGGTCCCCCAGCGGACTGCCAAACTCTACTTCAAGCGCCCCGACAAGCTTCACGTGGAGTCCAGGGGTATCGTCATGATCCCGCGCCAGGCGCTGCTCATGGGCGACCTGGGGACCCAGTTGGCGAGACAGGCGCGGGTCATCCTGGCGGCCACGGGCCAGAAGGACGGCGCCCCGCTGTACTTCATCAAGGTGCTCCCGCCGGAGGGCCACGCGACCTCCGACCGGCTGCTGGTGTGGATCCGCGGCGATCGCTTCACCATCGAGAAGCTCGAGGTATACCGGGGCGGCCAGCGGGAGATCGCGGTGCAGTGGGAGCATCAACTGGTCAACGGCAGATTCTGGCTGATGAAGCGGCTGCAGGCCGAGGTCAGCACGCGACAGATGGGACAACACCGGCGCTCCGGAGAGACCCCCCGGACGCCCACCGGTCCGGGTACCATCACTGTCGTGTTCAGCAACGTGCGGGTCAACTCCGGTCTGCCCGATAGCCTGTTCGTGGAGCAGAAGCGCTGATGCCATGGTCTGGGCTCCGAGGCGAGCGGGATACCACTGAGCGCGTGCAGCGAGCCTTGTACATTCGCTGCCGGCGGGGTGAGTCAGAGGCGCTGGCGGCGCTGCTGTACTCGCTGGTTGACCGCCTCTATACGGCGGCCTCCTATGTCCTGCCGGACGAGACCTCGGCCATCACGACGGTGGCCGAGACCTGGCATGACCTGATGGAGAGCCTGCGTGGGGCCTGGGGAACCCGGAACCTCCTGGTGCGCGCCATGCACCTGCTGGGACAGAGGCTCAAGACCATGGCCCCTGACGACCAGGTGGACCGGGCGCTGCGGCGGGCACGAACCGAAGATGACGGTGGTTTGCTCTCATTTCCTGATGGCGATCTGCAGGTTCTGCTTGACGCTGTGCCTCTGCAGGCGCTGCATATCGCCGAGAGTGCGGGCCGGCGCCGCATGCGGTTCCGGCAGGCCGTGGCTTTCGCGGTGCTTTTCGTTGCCTTCGTCGTCGGCCACAACATCTGGCGCCAGGGCACCGCTCGGCGGTCCGCTGAAACACTGAAACTGACGGCCTTGCAGGCAGAGGTGCAGCGGGATCAACTCATAACCGCCGTGCGCGACTGTGTGGACGAGCTGCCCGACCCGGAAGGAGCTGACCGTTACGAGGCCCGGGTGCTGCAGCAACTGGGTCTGGTACTGGAGGAGCTGGCCAACACCCAGGCCGCCCAAGGCGCACAGACCCTCGCCCTGTTGTCGCGCCGGGTGCGCCAGGAGCGGCTGACCGAGGACCTCACAGAAGTGATGAGCCAGCGGGAAGGCATGGCGCGCAAGGAGCTTTCCCGCGCCCTTCTCGTCCTGGAAGAGGTGGCCAATCTGTGAGAGCTGTGGTGCTGGGCTTGCTGTTTGCCTCGGTCCTCGGCGGTTGCTCCTCCCGGGGTGAGCGCTACTACCAGCGCGCCGAGCAGTTCTTCGTGCAGGGGCAGTTCGCGCTGGCTGCCGAGGAATACCGCCGGGTGGTGAACGAGGACCCTCAGTCTCCGCTGGCTGACGATGCGGCGTACAAGCTGGCCTACCTGTACCGCGAGGAGATGGGAAGCCTGCCCGAGGCTATCGAGACCTATCGCCTCCTGGCTGACCGCTTCCCCGAATCGCCTTACGCCGACGACGCCCTCCTGTGGGTCCTGTACCTGCAGGGACATGACCTGAAGGATGTGGCGGCCGCCCGGCGGACCTATGAGCTGCTGTGCCAGCGTTTCGCGAGCCAGAAGGATGTCTGTGCCCGAGCGCACTTGCAGTTGGCCCGGGCACTGCTGACGGTTGGCCAGTACGAGGCGGCCGATGCCGAGGCCAAGCGCCTGGGGGAGCTGTACCCGGAACAGACGCGCCAGGCCGCCGCGGCTCTGCTGTTGCGAGCACGTCTGGCAGAGAAGCTGAACCGGCCCGACGAGGAGGCCGTCAAGCTCTACGAGGAAGTCGTGAAGGCCTACCCGGACACCTTCAGTGCGGCGGAGGCCAAGCGCGCCATCGGCTGGGTCTTTTATGGCGAGATGGGCAAACAGCGTCAAGCGGAGCGACTGGCCAAGCAGCGTGCGGCCCGTATCATCTCCGGTGTCCCCGACTTCGCCAGTGACAGCGGGACAATGCGCCAAGCGCCGTTTGTTTGCCTGCGCAGCCTCCTGGCTCAGCGTGGTCTGGCGGTCTCAGTCGAGGAGCTACTGGCGCTGTCCGGAGCCGCCTTCGAGTTCCGCTATGATCCTGCCAATCCCGGCGTCACGACGGCTCACCTGCCGCGTGGCGCTCTGACTGCGGCGGCGGAGCACTGCGGTTTTGCCGTCGTCACCTGGTCAGCATCGTCGGCCGAGGCCAGCTTCTCCAGCCTCGCCCAGAACATCGGGCAGGGGCGACCTGTCATGGTGCCGCAGCGCGGACAGGGGCGCTGGCTCATTGTTACGGGCTACCGGCCGGCGGAGGACCGCGTTTACGTGCTTCCGGGACGCAACGGACAGCCGCGCTCGATGTCGAGACGGGAGTTCCTGAATCGGTGGGCCAATCATACTGCGGGTCACACGGCGGTAGTCACGGGGCCGTACTACCAGTTCTGTCTGGGGCAGCGGCTGCAGGCGCCCGAGCCCGACAGTTGGCTTCGCGCCATGGCCCGCAGTGCCTCTGCGGCCTTGCACGAGCAGGGCAGTGGTGGCACTGCAGCGGGGCTGCGAGCCTATGATCTCCTGACACAGCGCATCAGCGCCATGCCAGATGCCTCGGCCGAAGAGCAGCGAGCCCTGCGAACCTGGGCGCAGAGCGGTCTGGCAGGGCTGGTTGGTGATCGCGCCGCTGCGGCGACCGCTTTGCAGAAGCTGGCGCCGCGGTTGACAGGCGCTGCACAGAGCAAGACGGCGGAGGCGGCAAGCACGTACGAAGACGTGCGGCGACTGGGCGAGCAGTTGCGCGCCGCGCTGCTGTCGCTAACTCGGACCGCAGAGGGCGCGGAACCGCCTCCGGAGGCCTCGTGGCCCGAAGCGGCACAGCTTGCGCGTGAGATGCGCGCCGCCGACGAGCGTGCCGCCACCCTGCTTGCCGAAGCCGCTCGTTAGGACGACCGATAGTGCTGGACCGAGAGACGCGAAGACAACTGTCGGAGCTGGCGCGCCGGACTCGTCAGGTCACCGGGGAGGCGCCCTATGCCTCCCGGGTGCCGCACCGCTGCGAGCCGGACAGCGCCCCGCCTGCATCTTTGGTCGGCGCCTGCCGTGTGGGCGCAGCCGATCCGGTCCACGGTCCACTGCACCTACTGCTGCCTGGAGAGGTGCGGTCGGTACCGGAAGGGGAGTACTACGAACTGCGCACGCCAGTCTCTCATTGCGGTGACTGGGCGGCGGCGGCGGTGGGCCGCTGGTTGCAAGCGGCCCGCCGGGGAGAGTGGGTGCTGCCCGGTGCGGCGCGCGGGAGTCTGGACCCTGGGACTGTGCTGTTCATGGACACCGAGACGACCGGCCTGGGAAACGAACCGCTCTTTCTGGTTGGCCTGCTTTCTGTCGAGCAGGGCCTTCCCGTGTTGACGCAGTTACTGGCCCGCGACTATGCCGAGGAAGCGGCAGTACTGGCCGAAGCGGCGCGACGCATGGTGTCCTCTGCCCTGCTCGTGACCTACAATGGCGCGCAGTTCGATCTGCCGTACGTGCGCAACCGGCTGCGCTACCATCGTCTCCGCGCGCCCCGGTTCGAACCGCACCTCGACCTACTCCGCGTGGCACGCAGCCGTCTGCGCCGGACGCTGGGCGACTGCAAGCTGCAGACACTGGAAAGGCACCTGTGTGGGCGACAGCGCGTCGCTGACATTCCAGGGGCAGAGATTCCTCAGGCCTACCATGACTTCGTCGCTGATGGCGACGCTTGCCGCCTGCGACAGATCGTGATGCATAACAGCCTTGACCTGATCACATTGGCCGAGCTGGCGGCCCATCTGCTCGCTGGCGAGGCCGGTAGTTCGGCTCTAGAGGCGAAGGGATGATGGCGATTGTGAGAGACGACCAGTTTGGGGGCGACGACCGGGACCGCGAAGGCATGAGCGAAGGGAATACACCGCCCGACACGTCGGAGTCTTCGTCCCAGGTCGAGCCGGAACCCGAGCCTGATGACTACTGCCCTCCAACCGATGTGTTCGGCCCCACACCTCTGGGGTGGGATGAGCCACCGTCCGAGGAGGCGGAGCCGTTCCGGCCGGCGGAAACCGGCGCGCGCGTGACGGGTGTGCTCGTCGTCATTCTTTCGCTGGGTCTGCTCGCCTGTGCGGCGTGGGCGGTGAAGCTGCACCGGGACAAGGCCCAGGTCACCGCCAGCTTCGACCAGACCTTGGCGATGATCGCCGAGGTCGCGCCACCCGAACTGGGGACGCAACTCGCCGCCGTGCGGGGCGACCTGCAGGTGGACCGACTCCCGGAGGTGAGTGAGCGAATCAGCACGCTGGCGGGCAAAGTCCGCCAGGCCATGGCCAGTGGGGAACAACCTTCCCCTGCGGTCCCGCGCGGGCCGATCCCTGATTCGGCGTACAAGCAGTTGCCAGCCGATGCGGCGACCTTCTTCCGGCAGCACGAAGAGCTCTTCCGGCGCTTCCTGGCCATGGTTGAACACGCTCGCCAACTCCGCGACCAGGGCCGCAACGTCAATCCCCTGCGAAAGGTCCGGGACAGCATCATCGAGGCCGCGCGGCTGGGCCAGTCCGAGAAAGTGGAGACCCATATGCAGCAGATGGCCCGGCTCCTGGACGCCACCTCCGGGCGGCGGGGGGCGCCGCCCGGCAAGCTGGCGGCCAAGGCCCAGGCCTTTGAGCGGGCGACGCGACGCGCCGTGCAGGAGGGTCGCGACCCCCGGGCGGCCGTGGCCGTGGCTCGACAGGCGGAGCAGGCTGCCCAGGCAGGTGACCTCGATCGCGCCGAACAGCTTCTCGATCAGGCGCTGGGCCAGGTCAAGCGCGCGCCCAAGGCCCGGAGAGCGTCTGGTCGCTGGGGCGGACCCGGCGGTCCCCGGCCAGCGAACCCGCTTGATGCCCTTGTAAGCACGCTCATGCGGGTTATGCAACTGGAAGAGCGAGACCTGAGTGTGGTCTGGGGCCAGCTTACCAGACTGCAGCAAAGCCTCAAGGGGGACCAGGACCAGACCGAACCAGCGGTTCTCGAGCCCTACGTCGGGACGGCCATGCACGCGCTGCAGAACGTGGCTGGTCGCCGGCGAGAGCTGACGCTCCGCCTGCGGGGCCAGACCCCCCGGGCTGGCCGCCGTCCGGCAGATGGCCCGCGGCTGGGAACGATCGATGCTGATCGCACGCCTGACCGCGAACACATGCTTGCCGTGGTGAGCAACCGACTTGGCCCGCTTCTGGAACGCATACGCGGCATGTCAGCCAGTGACTTCGTGCAGCAGCAAGCCAAGCTGGTCGAGGACATCGCCAGGGCTGTGCTGCAGCCGATCACGGAAGAGGAACTGGCGGCGACTCCCCCGCCTCAAGCTGCGCCGCAAGGATCACAGGCCGAACGGATTCGCGCCAAGCTACTGGCAGGCGCATCAGCTCTGCAGCGGCAGGAACTGGCTGGCGACGATACCAGCGAGGTCCAGGACCTGTTCACCGAGGCGCGCCGATTGCTGTATGCCGGTGACCTTGGCCGCGCGGAGGAGGCAGCGGACAAAGCACTGACTCTCCTCGGTGTCCCGCTGAAGCAGTTTGGCTCAGGGCCCGGCGCTCCGGACCGCCCCCGGCCGGAGCTCTACGACCCCGAGGCCACCAAACTGGAACTCGTTCCTGGCCGGGCTGGTGACCAGGGGGGTGACACGCCAACCCCCTGAAGTCACCACCCGGGGGGATCCGTATCGGCAGCAAGCCGAGGCTGACTGCGACCAGCCGGGGGCATTCTCCAGCCTCAGCCGGCAGACAGGGGCGCGGCTGTTGTGAGGCCAGCAGGGGTCTGGTATACTGTCATATCCAGTTGCCATCCCGCTGTGCAGGTCTGCCATGGCTGAGGACAAGATACGCATCTACGGGGCGCGGGAGCACAACCTCCGCGACCTGACACTAGAGCTGCCCCGGGGGAAGCTGATTGTCTTTTGCGGAGTGAGTGGCTCGGGTAAGTCGTCGCTGGCCTTTGACACCATCTATGCCGAGGGCCAGCGCCGTTACGTCGAGTCGCTTTCGACTCACGCCCGGCAGTTCCTGGGGGGTATGACCCGGCCGGCCGTAGACCACATTGACGGCCTCTCTCCGGCCATCGCCATTGACCAGGCGTCAGCCAGCAGCAACCCCCGGTCCACTGTCGCCACAATCACCGAAATCTACGACTACCTGCGGGTCCTTTACGCCCGCACGGGGCAGCCGTACTGCGTGAAGTGCGGCATCCCCATCACCGCCGCGACGCCCCAGATGATTGTGGATAAGATCATGGCCCTGGGTGAGGGGACGCGGCTCATGATCCTGGCTCCTGTGCAGCCGGCGCCGGGTGAGGCCTGGAAACACGTGCTACGGGAGGCGCGCCGGTCAGGGTTTGCCCGCATTCGGCTCGATGGGCAGGTCATCCCTCTGGATCAGCCAATAGACATCAGCGAGGGCGAACACAGCTTCGAGGTTGTGGTGGACCGCCTGGCCCTGAGCGACCGAGTGCAGGCACGACTGGCGGACTCGGTGGAGACAGCCCTGGCCTATGGCGGCGGCCGCATCGTCGCCGCTGTGCTGGGTGACACGGAGGACGAGACACGCGACCTGCGTTTCTCCACGCATTTTGCCTGCTCACAATGCCAGGCCGTCGTTCCGCCGATGAGCCCGCAGCTCTTCTCCTTTAACAGCCCGCACGGCATGTGCCCCACCTGCGGCGGCCTGGGCTATGTGCGTGACATGGACCCCGACCGCTTCGTGGCTGACCCCGGCAAGTCCATTCTGCAAGGCGCGCTCTCGCCCTTCGGCGATGTGCGCGGCGGGCATCTGCTGCACACACTCACCGGCCTGGCCCAGCACTATGACTTCAGCCTCGATACACCTTGGCGAGACCTGCCCGCACACGTCCGGGAGGTGATCCTCTATGGGTCCCGGGGTGAGGAGATCGCCTTCAGCTACGAGACCCAGCACGGGCGCACGATACAGTATCACCGGCCCTTCCGGGGCCTGGTGGTCGCCAGCCGCAAGCGCTATGAGGACACCGACTCCCGCACCGAGAAGAGCTACCTGGAGCGCTACCTGTCAGAACTGCCTTGCCCGGATTGCGAAGGGCGCCGGCTGCGCCCGGAGGCTCTGGCGGTCCGCGTCGCCGATCGCGGTATTGCCGAGGTGACAGCACTGGACGTGGAGGCAGCTCTGAGCTTCCTCTCCCAGATCACGCTACCGGCCACCGAGGGTGTGATTGCTGCGGAAGTGCTCAAGGAGATCACCGCCAGGCTGCGGTTCATGGTGGACGTCGGGGTGGGCTACCTCAGCCTCGACCGACCGGCACCAACGCTCTCCGGCGGCGAAGCCCAACGCATCCGCCTGGCCACGCAGATGGGTTCGGGCCTGGCGGGAGTCCTTTACATCCTCGATGAGCCCAGCATCGGCCTGCACCCCCGGGACCAGGCAAAGCTCCTGGAGACTATCCGCCAGCTCCGCGATCTCGGCAACACCGTCATCGTCGTCGAACATGACATCCCCACCATCGAGAGCGCCGACTACGTGGTCGAGTTCGGACCGGGGGCCGGCATCCGCGGTGGCGAGCTGATCTACGCCGGCGATGTGGCCGGGATGCGCCGCGACAAACGATCTCTGACCGGACGGTACCTTAGCGGCGAGTTGCGCCTGGGCACGCCCCGGCACCGCCGCCGAGGCAAAGCCACGCTCAAGGTCATCGGCGCTACCGAGCACAACCTGCAACACATTGATGTGGAGCTCCCCCTGGGAACGCTGATCTGCGTGACTGGCGTCTCGGGCTCTGGCAAGAGCACCCTCGTCCACGATGTCATCTACCGGGCGCTCAAGCGCTATCTGCACCGGAGTCGAGACCTCGTGGGGCGTCACGAACGTATCGAAGGGCTGGAGCATCTCGACAAGGTCATCAACATTGACCAAAGCCCCATCGGCCGGACCCCTCGCTCCAACCCGGCCACCTACGCTCACGTCTTTGGTCCCATCCGCGACCTCTTCGCCGCCACCCCGGAGGCCCAGGTCCGTGGCTACCAGCCGGGTCGCTTCAGCTTCAACGTTCGCGGCGGTCGCTGCGAACTCTGTCAGGGCGACGGCACCATCCGGGTGGAGATGCACTTCCTGCCACCCGTCTACGTCCCTTGCGAGCAGTGCGGGGGCAGGCGCTACAACCGTGAGACGCTCCAGATTCGCTACAAGGGCAAGAACATCGCCGAAGTTCTGGACATGACCGTGGCTGAGGCGCTGGAGCACTTTGAGAACGTGCCGCAGGTCAGCCGGGTGCTGCGCATGCTGTATGACGTCGGCCTGGACTATATCAGGCTGGGCCAGTCGGGCACCACTCTCTCGGGCGGCGAGGCCCAGCGCCTGAAGCTGGCGCGCGAGCTGGCCAAGATCGGTACGGGACAGACACTGTACGTCCTGGACGAGCCGACCACGGGGCTGCATTTTGCCGACATTGAGAAGCTGCTGCAGGTACTGGAGCGGCTGGTTGATGCCGGCAATACGGTGATCGTGATCGAGCACAACCTTGATGTCATCAAGACCGCCGACTACATTGTGGACCTCGGGCCCGAGGGGGGCAAGGCTGGAGGCGAGGTGGTCGCCTGCGGGACCCCGGAGCAGGTGGCCGCCAACCCCAGGAGCTACACCGGCCAGTTCCTGAAACAGGTTCTGGACTGACAGCAGAGAGGCCAGTATGCATCACCTCACGGATAGCGCCGGTCAGTTGGCCCTGCTCGATGCCACGGGCCAGAAGGTGCTGGGCGCAGTTCTGCTTTGCGACACCGCCGAGGCCCAGGGGCCGGTGCCCATGACGGGAGGGGATGACGGCGTCTGGCGCGGACGGCAGGGGAGTGTGCTGCTGGAGGTCCGCGAGACCGGGACCGGCACCGATTTCACTGAGCTGTCACTTCTGGTAGTCCCCCATCAGGCAGTGCGCGTCGAGCGAGTCGGGCTGCGACTGACCATGGGCGTGGGCGGCCGACCCCTCCTGGCAAAGGACGCCCAACTGGTGGCCCTGGGCGAGAGCCTCGGCGCGGCGCGGCGCGTTACGGAGCTGGGGCAACTCCTCGACGCCGGGGAGGGCCGAGTCACCCTCCACGCCATCGGCGCGCTGCTCAAGGGTGCGGCGCAGGCGCTGCTGGTGGGCATTGGTGGCGTGACGCCGGACTTCCCAGCCATCACCGCCGACGGTGAGACCGTTGAGATCGTGCTGGAGGTGGGGCACAGCGTCTGCCAGCCGGTCGAGTACCGGCTGGTCATCGGGCTGTCCACCGATCCCTTTGCTCTGCTGGAGAGCTATGGCGACCTGCTGGCCCGCAACGGGCGGCGCGTGGGCGACATCCCGACGGGCTGGAACAGTTGGGACTACTACCAGGGCGCCGTGACCATGGACGACATCCGCGCCGAGATGGCGGCCATCAACGCCTCGCCACTCCGCGGGAAGCTCAGGTACCTGACCATAGACATGGGCTGGGAGAACTCCTGGGGCGACTGGAGACCCAACCGCAAGTTTCCCCCAGACTATGCCGCGATTGCCGACGAGATCCGGGCCGCGGGCTTTGAGCCCGGCATCTGGCTGGCGCCGCTGCAGGCCAGCACCTACCTGCCGGCCGCGCGGCACGACCGGGAGATGTTCTGCCGCGGGGCCGATGGCGAGCCCATCATTGCTCCCGGTCGCACCTCCTACCTCCTCTTTGACCCGACTCACCCACGGACCGAGGAATGGCTGCACGGTCTTTGCTGTGAACTGCGCCAGTCCGGCTTCTCCTTGTTCAAGATTGACTATATCTACCGCAATTACCTGGACATGATCCCTCAGTTCCACCGGCCGGAGGTGGGTCGCGCAGCCGCCGCCCGGCGCTTTCTCGAGATCATCCGGAACGCCATTGGTGACGACGCCCATCTGCTCTCCTGCGGTGTGCCCCTGCCGGCTGCCTTCGGCCTGGCTGACAGCGCCCGCATCTCTACTGACATCCACAACTTCTGGGGACACATCCGCAACAGTGCCCTGCAGCTATCTGTCGCCTACTGGCTGGGCGGACGGGTGTGGATCAATGATCCGGACTTTGCGCTCATCCGCAGTCCCCAGACCACCGACGACCCTTATCTGAACGTCCCATACCAGCGCACCCCCTACACCGGCGAGGGCTTCTGGATGGCCGGCGACGATGCCAGCTTCGAGGAGCTGAAAACCTGGCTGACGCTGGTGCATCTCTGCGGCGGGTCGCTCTTTGCCAGTGACTCCATGCCGCGGCTGAACCAGCTTGGCTGGCACACACTTCAGCGCCTGTACGTTGAGCCGTCGCCGCCGGCCCGGCCGCTGGACCTGTTTGAGAGCGCCCCGCCGCGTCTGTGGCTGGCCGAGGGCCGGCTGGGCGTCATCAACTACGCTGATGAGCCGGCCGAGATCCCCCTGCCGGGCAACACGCCTTCTCGCGTTACCGACTTCTGGACGGGAGAGAGCCTCGTACTGGAGGCTGCCGTCGTCCTGCCGCCTCATGGCTCGCTGCTGCTGAAGGTGTAGCACTGGAGGTCCCCCATGCGGTACGTGCTGGTACTGCTTCTCGCCGTGGGCGCCGCTGCGGCGCAGGATAACCTGCTACGCAATCCGGGCTTTGAGGAAGTCGCCAATGGGCGACCGGTGGCCTGGGACGCCGAGAACTGGGGGACAGGCGGCGAGCCACGGGTCGCGGCAGAGGGTCACAACGGGCGGTACGCCGGGGCAGTCGTCTGTGCCAGCGACCAGCAACGCGCCATCTGGCGGCAGATCGTGCCTTGCCAGGGCCCGGGCACCATCACCTTCAACGCCTGGTACCGCACCTCCTATGACCAGACCTCGGGCGGCGAGGTGCGCGGTGCGGTGGTCCGGTTCTTATTCTTCCGCGATGCGGCCAAGTGGGACCACCCCAGCATCCCGTGGTCTGCTGCTCCCCCGAGTCGCGACTGGCGACGGTTCACCAGGACCCTCCGCTTCACTGACGAGATCACGGCCATCGGCATCGAGCTGTTCAACCTGAGCACCGCCGGCACCGTCTGGTGGGACGACGTGGAGTTACGCCTGGCCACGCCCGAGGAGGTCGAAGCGCTGATGCGCGAGGAGTACGCCGCCATTGACCGCCCGCCCGAGCCCGATGAGACCGGCTACGCTCCGGAGGATGGCAGCACTGCCCCGATGAACCCGCCCGTTTTCGTCTGGCTGCGACTGAAAGAAGCGAGCGAGTATGTCTTGCAGTGGAGCCGCCATCCCGAATTCCCTGCTGGCGAGACGGAGACGGTGCGCTGCAAGTTGAGCATCTACGCCCCGCGGCACGTGTTTGACGCCGGACGATGGTACTGGCGGTTCGGCGTACAGGCTCCCCCGTCTCTGGGCATGGTCTACAGCCGCACACGCGCCTTCGAGGTGTCACCCGAGGCGCCAAAGGCGCCCTTCCCGGACGTGGGTGAAGTGGTGCGGCGGCTGAGCACCTACCGGCCCCGGGATTTCGTGCACCCCGACGGGCTGGACGACTACCGGGCACTCGCGCAGGGCGAGCTGAAGTCGCGGGTCGAGGCCATGAGACGTGACGCGGAGGGCTATCTCGGGCAGGAGCTTCTGCCCGAGCCTCCCTTCCTGCCGCCGACCAGCGACCCGAACTGGGGCGCCGAGTACACCCGTATCTTTCGCGCCACCCGGCCCTTCAACGCCGGCATGGTGGCCTGCGCCCAGGTCTATTTGTTGACCGGCGAGGAGCGCTTTGGCCAGGAGGCGCGGCGCCGGCTGATGCACCTGATGTCCTGGGATCCCAACGGCAGCACCAGCCTTTTCCACCATGACGAGCCGGGCACCGAGCTGGTCCGCCTCTGCCCCAGGGTGTTTGACTGGATCCACCCGTTGCTGAGCGAGGAAGACAAGCGAAAGTGCCGTGAGGTGCTGGCGGTTCGCATTCCCCAGCTCTACCAGGCTCTCAGCAACCGGCCCTTTGAGACCCGGCCGTACTCCAGCCACGACATGGACTACTACATTACCGACCTGACCGAGGCGTGTGTCGCCATGGCCGGGGAGCTGCCCGTGGAGGAGATGTTTGAGTACGTGCTCACCCAGCTCTGGTCGCCCTTCTACCCGCCATACGGTGGCGCTGACGGCGGCTGGTGCGAGGGCCCCAGTTACTGGCAATGGAGCACTGGCAACTTCGTGCGGACCTTTCACCTGGTGAAGATGGTGACCGGCTGTGACATCACCCGGCGCCCGTGGCTGCAGAACACACCGTACTTCAAGCTCTACTGCAACCCGCCCTACTCGCAGATGTCGCCCTTTGGCGACGGGCAGTCCAGCCGCGCTGGCGGCGGAGACACCATGTACAAGCTCGGCGTGACGCTGGCAAACCCGTACGCTCTTTGGTACGCCGACCAGCAGCAGGCTCGCCCGTACGGCATCGAGCAGTTCCTGTTCCGCCGTGACGGATTGGAGGCCAAGCCGCCTTCCGATCTGCCCCAGGCCCGATGCTTTGCTGACATCGGCCTGGCCTGCATGCACAGCGACCTGGCCGATGGCTCGCGCAACGTGCACTTCATGCTGCGTAGCTGCCCCTTCGGCGCCATCAGCCACGCCTACGCGGACCAGAATGCCTTCATCCTGCATGCCTACGGCGAGCCCCTGGCCATCGCCTCGGGCTATTACCCGTACTACGCCAGCCCCCACCACAAGTCGTGGACCTGGGAGACGAAAGCAGCCAACAGCATCCTGGTGGACGGGGAGGGCCAGCGGATCCGGGACTGGACCTCCCGCGGCCGCATCGTGCAGTTCGCCACCAGCGACTACTGCCACTACGCCTGGGGCGACGCTCACGAGGCCTATCCCGGACGCCTGACCCGTTTCGACCGGCACGCGCTCTACCTGCGCCTCCAGAGCCCCGACGAGGAGCCCGTGGTCGTTATCTATGATGACCTGGAGGCGACCAGGCCTGCCACCTACCAGTGGCTCCTGCACGCCCTGGAGGAGATGCGGGTGGACAGCGGCGCCAGCACCATCGAGGTAACGCGCGGGGGCGCGCGGCTACAGGTGCGTTTCCTGGTCCCGCAGGGCCTCCAGTTCACCCAGACAGACCAGTTCACCGTGCCGCCCGAGGCGGACAATCTGCCCAACCAGTGGCATCTCACCGCATCAACAACAGCCCCGGCGGCGAGACAACGCTTCTTGACCGTCCTCCTGCCCTACCGCGAGGGACAGCGGCCGGCGTCGGTGCAAGCCCGCGAGACGCCCGGGTTCATGGTGGTCGAGATCGCCGGCGCCACGCTGACTCACACCGTCAGCTTCCGCACCGGGGAAGGACCGTCCGCCGGACCCGTTGGAGGCGACGTGACCGCAATCGCCCGAGACGCCAGCGGACAGGTCCGATCGGCCTTCGCGGTGAACTGGGAGCAGCCCTGACCACGGGTGCTGAGAGGAGGACCAGCATGACAGTTGCCAGCGGTCGCCAGCGATTGCTGATGGACCCCCAATGGCGGTTCCACCTGGGCGAGGTCGCTCAGCCAGAGGCCGTCAACCACGGGGACACTTACATGTCGGTCAAGGCGGGCCATGCCGGTGGCCCGGCCGGCGTGGCGTTCGATGACAGCGCCTGGCGCGAACTGGACCTGCCCCACGACTGGCTCATCGAGCAGCCCTACGACCCGCGAGCCAATGTGAGCCACGGCTTCCGCCGCGGCGATGTGGCGTGGTATCGGAAGACCTTCGGGTTGCCGACTGAGGACCTGGGGCGAAGGCTCTGGCTGGAGTTCGACGGCGTCTTCCGCGACTGCACGGTCTGGCTCAATGGCCATCTCCTGGGGCGCCATCCCTCGGGTTACACCAGTTTCCATTTCGACATCACCGATGTTGCCAACTATGGCGGCCCGAACGTGGTAGCTGTCCGCGTGGATGCCCGGGCCTTTGAGGGCTGGTGGTACGAGGGGGCGGGCATCTACCGCCACGTCTGGCTAACCAAGACGCCACCAGTCCACGTGGGCCACTGGGGCGTGTATGTGGCTCCGCAACCGAGCGATGACCTGTCTCACGCTGACGTCGTGGTCACCACGACCGTGGTCAACGACTCGGACCACGACGTGACGCTCGCGCTTCGGTCCACGGTTGTGGACTGCCAGGGCAATGAGGTGTCCATGCACTGCCAGGAGCTGTCATTGCCAGCAGGGACGAGCCAGGACGTCAGCCAGAGCCTGCCGGTCAGACAGCCCCAGCTTTGGGACCTGACGACACCGTATCTCTACCTTCTGCGAACCGCGGTGTCGGCCGCCGGAACCGTTGATGAGGTGACCACGCCGTTTGGCATCCGGCACATCCGGTTTGACCCCGAGGAGGGCTTCCTTCTCAACGGGCGCGCCGTGAAGCTGAAGGGCACATGCAACCATCAGGACCATGCCGGTGTCGGCATCGCCGTGCCGGATGCGCTGCAGGAGTTTCGGATCCGCCGCCTGCTGGAAATGGGCAGCAACGCCTACCGCTGTGCCCACAATCCGCCGGCTCCCGAGCTCCTGGACGCCTGTGACCGCCTGGGCATGCTGGTCATGGACGAGAACCGACACCTCTCCAGCAGCGAATGGGGCCTTGCCGACCTGGAGAGCATGATCCGGCGCGACCGCAACCACCCCTGCATCATCATGTGGAGCATGGCCAACGAGGAGCCGCTGCAGCGCACGGAGACCGGGACCCGGATCGTGCGCAGCATGGTCCGCCGGGTTCGACAGCTTGACCCTACTCGCCCGACCATCGCTGCCATGGATGGTGGCTGGGGCAGCTCGTTCTCGCTGGCGCATGACGTTCAGGGCTGCAACTACATCCGGGGCGACTATGATGAGTACCACGCCACCAATCCCCAACACCCCATCCTCGCCAGCGAGGCCTCCAGCGCCCTGACCACCCGTGGCATCTACCTCACCGAGCCGGCCAAGGGTTACATGAGCGCCTATGATGTCAACGCGCCGGAGTGGGGGAACCGGGCCGAGGAGGCCTGGCGCCCCATTGCCGAGCGTCCTTTCATGGCGGGCACCTTCGTCTGGACGGGCTTCGATTACCGGGGCGAACCGACGCCGTACCAGTGGCCGTGCATCAGCTCCCACTTTGGTATCATGGACACCTGTGGTTTCCCCAAGGACAACTTCTACTACTACCAGGCCTGGTGGAGCGACCGCACGGTGCTGCATATCCTGCCTCACTGGAACTGGCCGGAGCGCCTGGGCGAGACGATCCCGGTGTGGGTGCACAGCAACTGCGAGGAAGTCGAGCTGTTCCTCAACGGTCGTAGCCTCGGCCGCCAACCCATGGAGCGCAACGGCCACCTGGAATGGCAGGTCGTCTATGAGCCGGGAGTCTTGTTGGCGCGGGGCTATGCGCGCGGCGAGGAAGTGGCTACGGCTGTCGTGCAGACGGCTGGTCCGGCCCATCGCCTGCGCCTGACCCCGGACCGCTCGGCGATCAGCGCCGACGGTGAGGACCTTTGCGTCATCACCGTCTCGGTCCGTGACGAAGCGGAACGTGTGGTACCCACGGCAGACGACCGGATCACCTTCAGCGTGTCGGCGAACGCCAGAATCCTCGGGGTAGGCAACGGCGACCCCAGCAGCCACGAGGAAGACCGCGCCGAGCAGCGCCGAGCTTTCAACGGTCTGTGCCAGGTGATCGTGCAGTCTGTGCGGGGAGAGGCAGGGCCGATCCAGGTGGAGGCTCGGGCCCCTGGGCTGCTACCGGCCTCCTGCCAGGTGGAGAGTCTGGCTGCCGTCCCCCGGCCCTGGGTAGCCGCCCTCCAGCCCAATACCGGCACTTAGGCATCCGGTGTCCATCGTCAGGCCCGGAGAAGCAGCTGAGCCCCCGCCATCCGGTCGGGGGCTCAGTGGTACGCTTGCGCCTATCTACTCAGGAGACGCTACCCGCCCGCGGGCGGCGTCGCCGGTGTGCCATCGGGCTTGGTTGCGCCACCGGCCGCTGGAGCACCACCCTCAGCCGGAGCCGGGGCTGCGGCGCCACCCTCAGCCGGAGCCGGGGCTGCGGCGCCACCCTCAGCCGGGGCCGGAGCTGCCGGGCCACCCTCGGCTGGAGCCGGGGCCGCTGCGCCTCCTGCCGGGGCCGGCGCCTGCGGGCCCACCGGAGCCTGACCTGGTGCACCTGCCGGGGCGTCAGGCGGCGGAGCCGGTTTGACCTGATCCTGCTCTGTCTGGACCGGCACCTTCTTCGGCGGGCAGCCAGCCAGAACCACGACGGTCGCGACCATGGCCAGCACGAGCGCGGCAACAACCAACATCCTAGACATCTGCATCATCCTTTCGCAGGCTACGATCCCCGCTGGTGGCACGTACACGTGCCTTGCTGGTAGCACCCCGGGCCACCGGGGGCTTCAGCTTCCTTCTTCCGCGTCGATTCCCATTATCTCTGAGGGGGCAAAACGTCCCTTGAGCAACTCGCCGGCCAACCTCACCTCTTCCTCCGTGATGGCCGGCGCCGAGCCCACACCACGAGTCGCGGCAGACTCCCCTTCGCCCTCGCGTTGCTCGTTCTCAGCAAAGAGCGCAGACGACCTATCATAAGCATCTTGCGCCGCGTCTGTCAATCCAGCGGCCTCCAGCACGGTCCCGATCCACCAGTACAACTGCGCGTCCAGTTCATCGCCAGTCAGCCCGTTCTCAAAAGCCCCCACCGCCCGCAGGCACTGGACCTGGAAGGACAGAGGGTCACGGACCGTCAGCTCCCCCTCCTTCTCGCCTGCCTCCGTGAAGGTCTCCAGCGCGAGGGCGTACCGGTTGTATCCCAGCGCGAAGTGCACCAGCGGATCGTCCACACCCAGTTGCTCGGCGCGCTCCAGAGCTGCCACAACCTTCTCCGTGCGGCGCAGGTGATAGTAGCACTCGGCCAGGACCAACTGGGAGGCCGCCGCGGTCCTACCGTTGCCATCCGTGAGCCGTGCGGCGAAATCCTCGACACTCTCGAGCCCGATACGGTGCTTTTCGCCGGCCGACCGGAGATCAGCGAAGCCGACTTCCGGCAGTTCGGCCAACCGCTTGAGCTCGCGGTGGTAGCGCAGCTCCACATCCAGCAGTGCCGCACAGGCGAGACGGCTGGCCTCCTCGCGCGGCGCATCGGCCACAATGCGCAGGATCAGCCGGTAGAAGGCCACTGAGAAGGGCGACACCGTCTCAAGTGTCGCCAACTCCTCCAGACGTTGCAGGAGGGCCTGATTGCTGGCGTCGAACATGTGCCGAGGTCTCCACAACACGACATATGCACTCAGTAGCGATATTCGCCAACCGGCGCCGAAACCCTCCTGGTCACGACGAACGATTCGCTGCCTTTTCAGGGCCCGGAACGTCTGCCCGGGCCCTGCCCCGCTACCCGGTCAGGGCGAGACCTCTCAGGCAACCTTCACCTGTGCCCCGGCCTCCTCCAGCTTGGCCTTGATGTTGGCCGCTTCTTCCTTGCTGGCGGCCTCGGCCACCACAGCACCCGGAGCGGACTCCACGAGCTCCTTGGCCTCCTTGAGACCCAGGTTGGTCACCTCGCGCACAGCCTTGATGACCGGGACCTTGTTGTCACCGACAGCCTCAATGGTGACGCGGAACTCGGTCTGCTCCTCGGCGGCCTCAGCCGGGCCAGCGGCCGGACCCGCAGCCGCCACGGCCGCGACCGGCATGGCCGCGGAGACGCCGTACTTCTCCTGCAGCTTGTCCTTCAGTTCGACGAGCTCCAGCACTGTCAAGCTGTCAATCGCCGCAATGATCTCATCAACACTCATCGGGATGCCTCCCCTTCTCTTGTGTTCGGACATCTTGTGCGCCCCGCCGCTACACCGTGCTCCCGGCGCCCAGAGCCAGACGACCGCTGGGGCCGTCCTTTGTGTGTCAGTTACGCCGCCTCCTGCCGCTTGTCGGCGACAGCCTGAAGCGTAAAGACCAGCTCGGACACCAGGCCGTTTAGCGTGAAGACCAGGCCACTGAGCGGACCGGCAACAGCGCCAACCACTCCGGCCACGATCTCTGGCTTGCTTGGCAAGTCGGCAATACGCTTCATACCGGCTGCGTCAAGCACAGTGCCGTCCACGTAGCCGCCCTTCCAAACCAAAGCCTCGTTGGTCCGCTGAAACTCCTGCATCACCTTGGCGGGCGCCAGGGCATCGGCGTCGCAGAAGATGACCGCATTGGGGCCCTTCAGGTAGGCGTTGAGGCTCTCGGCTGGCGTCCCGCTCAGCGCCAGGTTCAGCAGCCGATTCTTCACCACGATCATCTCCGCCCCAGCCTCACGGATCCGGCGACGCAGCTCGCTGATGCTCTTGACATTGAGCCCCTTGTACTCCACCAGGTAGATTCCCTGGCATCGCTCCACGCGTCCGCGGAGCTCTCCAACCGTTTCAATCTTGGCTTGCGTAGGCACACCCTCACCTCCTTTACAGGTGGCTACCCCAAAGCAAAGGGGAAGCCGCCTTATCGGGGCTTCCCTGAAGAGCCGCGTCCACAGACGCGCAGTCCTCGGCAAGTGCTCCCGACCTCGGCGGGCTGGCCGGCGAGGCAACTACCCCGCACAGCCGATTAAGCCTTGTGGCGCCAGCGGTCTTCGGTCGTTACAAACGGCTCGCAGCCAGGTCAGCCTAGGCGACCTTGGCCATCACATCCTCGAGGGCCACCTTGATACCAGGACCCATCGAGGAACAGACACTCACGTTGCGGATGAACCGGCCGGTGACGGATGCCGGGCGGGCCGCGTTCACCGCCTTCAGCAAGGCTGTCACATTCTCCAGCAACTGCTCGGTGGTGAAGTTCACCTTGCCCACACCGACGTGACACACGGCGCCACGGTCCATGCGGAACTCGACCTTCCCGCCCTTGAGCTCACGCACCGCGGCCCCCACATCCTCGGTGATGTTGCCAGACTTCTTGCTGGGCATGCGGGGCCCCAGCTTCTTGCCCAGACGCCCGATGAGGCGCATCATGGACGGGTGAGCCACCAGGATGTCGAAATCCATCCAGCCCTCGTCAATGGCCTGCACCAGGTCCTCTCCACCTACCCGGTCAGCGCCCGCCGCCTCGGCAGCCTGGGCATGCTCGCTCTCGGCAAATACCGCCACCCGCGGCACCTTGCCGGTGCCGTGGGGCAGGACCAGTGTGCCGCGCACGGCCTGGTC
>JABLXH010000010.1 GCA_013178155.1 Armatimonadota bacterium
AGCCGGAGGTGCCGGTGTGACGCCCGTAGTCGGCGCCGCCCCCGGCGGAAAGGGTGACACCCGCCTGCGCCTCGGCGACCTTGGTGCTCAGTTGGGCCGCCTGCAGGGAAAGCTTCTGCTCTGCGATGTCGGGTCGGTTCTGCTCGGCTTGCTCCAGGAGAGCGGGCAGGTCGGCGTCAATGCGCTCCACCGGGAGGGGTTCGGCGAGCTCCAGAGGAGTGCCAGGGGGCACCACCAGCAGAGCGCGAAGCGCCGCCTCCGCCGTCCCCATGTCGGTCTCGGCCTGGATGCTGGTAAGCCGCGCCCGGGCCACCTCGGTGCGGACCGGCAGCAGGTCCGAGGCTGGGACCTGGCCCGCATCCAGCCGGGCCTGTACCTGGTCCAGGTGGCGCTGGGCGTTGGCCAGCGCGCTCATGGCCACCTTGAGCTGCTCGCGCGCGGCGAGCACCTGGTAGTAGGTGCTCTGGACACTGTAGGCCAGTTGCCGCTGCACGTCCTTGAGGCTGTAGACGGAGGCCGCGGCCTGGGTCTTGGCCTGGTGCGCCTGGTCGCGTTGACCGGTCTGAAACAGCGTCCAGTCCAGCGAGGCGGTCACGTCGCGCTGGGTGCTGCGCTGCCCCTGGACCTGGATCACACCGCCACCGATATTCACCGGCCGCGCCAGGCTCTGGGTAACGCGAGCCGAGGCATCAAGGTTGAGCTGCGGATACAGGCCACTGCTGCTGATAACCGCCTGGGCGCGTGCGGTCCGCACGGCCGCCTCCGCCGAAGCGATATCGGGGTGCCGCGCCAGCGCGAGTTCGATGCATTGGGCCAGCGACAGAGGGCCCGGCGGCAGCACTGGCTCCTCGGCAGGAGGCGCCTGCGCGACCGCGGCAGCCGCCAGGAATGGCAGCGCCAGCAGGGCACGGCCGAGTCGTCTCATGAATCCCTCTCCATGCCACGGCAGGGATCCGGGTGTTCGGGTCCCATCGGTCCCTCGCCGAGTGTTTCCCACACGTGTTCGGTGATGCGGTCCAGGAACTTGGACAGCCTCGCCTGCTCGGCTGCCGACAGGCAGCCGAGCAACTGCTCCACCCGCGCCTCAAACGCCGGGCCCACCTCCGACTGCAACGCCTGGCCCTCCTCGGTGAGCTGGATCAGCAGGGCGCGGCGATCCTCGGGATGCGGGGTGCGGCGGGCCAGCCCCAGCTCCTCCAGCTTATCTACGATCCCCGTAGTGTTGCCATGGGTGTGGCGGAGGCGGTCGCTGATCTGGCCGGGCGTCAACCCGTCGGGATCTGCTTCCGACAGCATGTGCAACACGCGCCACTGGGGACCCGTGAGGTCATGGCCGGCGAAGACAGGCTGGATGCCGTGCCGCAGCGCGTGCAAGACCATATGGAACTGGCGGAACAGGCGCAAAGGCAGAGGTTTGTCATCCGGGGGGCAACCAGTCCGCATGTCGTAATGATAGACATGAAATATTCAGGTGTCAACTAATTTTCCGGAAGCCCCCCAAGGGCTCCCCCGGTCTTGCGGCGACTCTGTTCAGGCGTGTTCCTCGGCCTTGGCGATTGCCAGCCTGGCCCACTCATGCAGCCGCCGCGGGTGTCCTCCCAGTGTCTGCAGTTCCCGCAGGACCACCTGGTAGTAGTGCCCTCGCAGCTTTCGCAGGCCCCCGTCGAGATGTTGCTCCACCTTCCTCAGATCGCTGCTGAGGGTCACCTCGGCTGCGGACTGACGCCACATGATGCAGTAGCGCTGGCCCACCGCCTCGATGACCTTGTCCAGATCCGTCCAGGCCGAGCAGACGAAGACGCGCAGGTTAGGGATGCTCAGCACTCCCTGGATCTTGTGGGTCAGGTCCTCGCAGCAACCGTACCAGGTCAGGCCGAACTGCTGCAGCAGGGGCTTTTGGTAGTTCAGCAGGAACTCCTCCCACTGCGCCGGTGACACCTCGTCGAACTCCTGGCTGTTACTGCCGCCCCACAGGTGGTGCAAGCGCACCTCACCGGGCGCCGGCTCGCCGTTGACGGGGTCACTGCACTGCATGCCACCGTGGTTGTTAGGGGTCAGCAGTCCCGTGGCCTCGACCTGACGCAGGTCTCGCAGACAGCCCTCCAGGAGCTTGGCCATCAGCCGGTGGATAAGCTGGGGCTGGACGTAGAGGTCCAGCATCATCTGACCGAGCCCGCGCAACTGGTCTGCATGGGCGCCCAGGATATGGTGCACCTGGGGACCGGCGGTGCGGCGCACGGGCAGGATGTCGCCCAGCAGGTCGTCGGCCCGCTCCAGGGCCTCGTTGGTTGCCTGTTCGTTGTAGGTAAAGGTCGGTACAGTGACCCGGTCGAAGTCCTCTGGTGTTTTCAGGGGTGGGTCATAGCGCCAACCCCCGAGGTCGGTGCTCTCGGCGAGCACCTGCGTCGGCAGCCCCCACAGATACTGGCTGTCACACTCAAAGACAGCCGGCACCTCCCACCAGGGCTCAAAGATGTGGTCATCGCCCAGGTCGTCGTGGATCAGGTCCATGCGCAGACGCCGTTCCACGCCGCGCAGGTAAGGGTCCGTGCACTGCAGGTCGCTGTCAGGCAGCAGCTCAGACCAGACCCCGGCGGGCCGCATCCAGACGGGGGCGCGGTCGGGCCGGCGCAGACCGTTGACGGCCCGCCAGCGGGCACGCCGTCGTTCGTACTCCTCACTGCGGGCTAGCTCAGCGGCGCGCCGGGCCAGGTCGCGGACCAGTTCGCGCTCCTGTTGGGAGGTCATGCGGGCTCTCCTGCGGTTGCCAGCATCACGATGATGAAGGTTGTGCTTCGCCCGGGAAGGTGTTCTGCCCTGCCTGTGGCGAACCTTGCGCCGACGGACGATCGCTGCTAAACTGGCGCAGTCTGTGGGTCTGCGCTTGCTTCGGCGGCCGGGGCCGGGACTATCACAACCCTCTTCTTAGTCCGGCTGGAGAGCCGGATGGGCGCGGAGGCGCTTGAGGGGCACGAAACCGATTCGTGGCCCTCTTTTTGCTGCCTGCGGAGTCAAGCCATGGTCCCATGGCTTGTCGCACCAAACGCTCGAGGGAGGAGTGCTGTCTGATGAAGCGTCACACGATCTGGCTGGTGGCGATCCTGTTGTTCTGTCTCGCCGCCGGCGCCCAGGCGCAGACGGATGCCCTGGACGCGCTCAAGAAGCAGGTACAGCAGTTGCAGGACCAGTTGAAGGCCGCGATGGACCAGATCAAGGCCATCGAGGCGAAGCAGGCTGCTGCCGCACCCGCTGCCCCCGCCGCACCGGCGGCCCCGAAGTGGTACGATAAGGTCACCGTCAGCGGCTATTGGCAGGCGCGCTATGAGGCCCGTGAGGACGCGCGCGACGACTTTGTGATGCGCCGCATGTATCTGCACCTCATCGGCAACTGGAACGAGAGGGCGCAAAGCGTACTGACCTTCAGCCGCATCCCGGCCTCCAACGACCCGAACATTGAGCTGGAGGCGGCGCAGATGTCTTACCGGTTTGCGCCGGATTGGGGCGTGACCTTCGGCCAGGTTTACAACAACTTCGGCTGGGATACCTGGGAGAGCAGCTCCAAACGCCTGCCTTTTGACCGCTGGGCCGCGGGTGAGGGCGTGGCGGGCCGACCCGAGCGCCCGGGCATTCGCGGCATCTATTTCGCCGGTCCCAGCGACCGCGGCATCTACGTCACTCGTTACGCTCGCGGCAATGAGCCAACGGTCATCGCTGGTGTCGTCAACGGCAATTTCCGCACGGGTGACAATAACAACAACAAGACCGTTAGCCTCGATCTTCGCTTCAAGCGCCCCAATGGTATGCAGTTTGGAGCCAGCTGGATGGATGGCGACTATACCGAGGTCCCGCCGGGATCTGCCGCTGGCACGCCCCCTGTCACCTTCCCGCGCAGAGCCCTCGGGCTGTACTTCCATACCGAGCCCACGCCCTGGGGGTTCCAGGCCGAGTTCATGGACGGCGAGTTGTTTGGGAGCGATGTGCGCGGCTGGTATGGCCAGGTCGCCTACAACAAGCCGGGTAGCAAGGGCACCCCGTACGTGCGGTACGAGGAGTTTGATCCCCACCGGGGTGCTGACACCGCCAATGGACATCGCACCTACACCAGCCTTCGTCTGGGCTATGCCTACCAGGTGGACAAGAACAACGAAGTGACCCTCGAGTTGCAGGACGCCGACCAGGGCAGTATTGGCTATGGCACTCTGGGCGCCCAGTGGCAGCTTGCCTGGTAGTTCACTCCTGTGGTTGATCGCGATCAGAGCCCGGCGCCCCCGCGCCGGGCTCCGTCGTCTCGGCCGCCAGGGAGGAGGAAGGGGCCGCGATGGTGAAACCGCCCCCACACCCGTCATCCACAGGAGATCGCCATGGCCCGCTTCATCCGTGTCTCAACCATCGCCTTTGGCAACGTTGAGCCCGGCGACGACTACAAGTCACGGCTGCGCGACAAGATGGTCGCCGATCTCGAACTGGCTGCCCAGGCCAAGCCCGACCTCGTGGCCTTGCCCGAGACCTTCAACATGAGCGGCTACCCCTGGGAGCAGTGGCCGGACAACGCCGACACGATTCCCGGCCCGCTCTTTGACGCCGCCGCCGAAGTGGCCGCCAGGCACCGCATGTACATCTGCTTCCCGATCCTGGAACGCGATGGCGACAGGCTTTTCAACACCGCCTGCTTCATTGGCCGCGACGGCCAGGTCATCGGCAAGTATCACAAGTACCAGCCCACCATCGGCGAGATCGAGGCCGGCATCCTTCCCGGCGTGGACGCCGAGGCCTTTGACACCGACTTCGGCAAGGTGGGCACGGCCATCTGCTTTGACCTGAAGTTCATCGAGGTGGGCCAGCGCCTGGCGGCCAACGGCGCGCGGCTGGTGGTCTGGCCCTCGGCTTTCATCGGCGGCGAACGGCTGGCTCACTGGGCCCGCGACTTCGGCTTCTACGTCCTCTCCTGCTGCACCGCCCGCAGCTACCTGGTGGACATGTCGGGACGCTTCCTGGGCACCACCGGCTGGGAGGACAACCAGGTCCGGGCGGGCTTGCTGCCGCCCATCTTCTCGGCCGTCATCAACATGGACCGGATGCTGTTCCACCTGGACTACAACCAGGACAAGTTCCGCGACATGCTGGCCAAGTATGGCGCGGGGATCGAGATTGAGAACCACTACCCCGAGGCGCATTTCACGCTGGCTTCGCTGATGGAGGACGTAACGGTGGAGGACCTGGTGAAGGAGTACGACCTCGAACCGTGGACAGCGTACCTCAACCGCGCTCGCGGGGTGCGGCTGGAGTACCTGCGCAAGGCAGGGTATGACGTCTGATCGGGGACCCAGGCCCAGACCGGGAGAGTGGGGGTGCTCGGGTGACCATCCATGACCTCTCCGTGCCCGTCGTTCATGGCCGGGACTGGTATGCTGAGGCCGGGTGCCCGCCGGTGAGTCTGGAGCAGGTGGGCTCCTACGAAGAGGGCTGGGTGTCCCACCAACTGACCCTGATGGTGCTCAACGGGACCACCTACCTGGAGACCGCCGCCCACCTCTATCCGGACATGCCCACCCTCGACCAGGTCCCCCCGGAGCGCTTTCTGACCCGCGCCTTCGTCGTGAGACTGGACGGCTCGCGCCAGGAGCTTCCCGCCCCCAGCGCCGAGTTGCCGGGCTTCCGCCCCGATGAGGACGCCATCCTACTGCACTGCGGGTGGGACAGCCACGTGGAGGCGGAAGACTACTACCACGCCAGCCCCTACTTCGGTCCGGAGTTGCAGGCGTGGCTCCTGAATCACCGCCCGGCGATCCTCGGCGGCGATATGCTCTCCTTCGACCACCCCCGGGATGCCACGATGCCCTTCCTGCACGCTTTCTTCCGAACTGGTGGGATGATCCTGTGCCCGCTGGTGGGCCTGAGTGCTCTGCCGCCGGTGGTGACCCTCTGCTGCGCACCAGTGAAGCTGACCGGCAGCAGTGCCGCACCTTGCCGGGTGCTGGCCTGGACAACCTAGTCGCAAAGTCGGCACGCACCGCCACGTCGCGTTTACGGAGGAGACGATGCCTGGCCTACTGCAACTCCTGATCATCGCCACCGGCCTGCTCACCACAGGCTGCCACGCGGCGACCGTCATCGTTTCGGGCAACGACACCGCTGCTATCGCCGCCGCCATCGAACAGTCCCAGCCCGGTGACACGATCCTGCTCCCGGCGGGGACCTACACTCTTAGCGCCTCGATCGCGCCCAAATCGGAGACAAGACTCGTCGGCGCGGGGCAGGACAAGACCACGCTGCTGCTGACTGGTGACAAGCCCACCGCCTTCGTCTCCCTCTCCGGTGTCACCGATGTCACGGTCTCTGACCTGACCCTCGACGGCCAGAACGGTCCGGTGGCGGCGGTGGGCGTCTCGGCCCATGACTGCCGCCGTCTGCGGCTGGAACGTCTGACCATTCGCAACCTCGCCGCCGAGGCCTTCGGGCCCCACGGCATCCACTTCAATGGCGAGAACCCCACCCGGCAGCATGGCGTCACGGACAGCCTCATCCGCGACTGCACCATCGAGAACATCGCTCCTGAGCGCCCCTGGGGCGCGGGCATCCGTCTCTCCTGGGGCTCATCGCGCAACCAGGTACTGAACTGCCGCATCAGCAATACCGGTCGGGGGGGCATCTTCGGCGACAACGGGAGCACTGACCTCATCATCCGCGGCAACACCGTCAGCGGCTCCCACGGCGAGCGCCTGGGCATCGAGGTCTGGGGGGGTTGTGACCGCAGCCTGGTCGAAGACAACCGCATAGACCACTGGCTGTCCATCGGCGGTAGCGACTGGTGCGCGGTGCGCCGCAACACCATCAGTTGCCATGAGGGCTGCTTCGGCTTCTGCGGCATCGAGGCCATCGGGAGCTTCCTGGTCGTCACCGACAACGTGGTAGACGACGGCCAGATCATCGGTCTCTCCGTCTCGAGCCCTCTCCGCAGACAGTACCACTACTACGGCAACAACACCTTCCGGATGTGCAGCCAGTGGGCCTCGCAGTTCCAGGGCGAGAGCCGTGGCATCCAGAACCATTATCTCTACCGCTGTCGCTTCGCCGATACCACCGTCGGCCGCGAGAAGCTCTGGTACCCGGGCTTCGAGGGCAACGGCTTCCGCATCACCGGCAATACGCGGGAGATGGTCCTGGAGGAGTGCGAGATGACCGGCAACGGCCGCCTGGGCATGGAGCTGCTCGGGGCGGGCGTGGACTGCCTGGACTTTGTGCGCTGCGTGGTCAAGGGCAACAAGGGGGCCGCGATGGTTCCGCTGGCCCAAGAGGGCCAGGCCGGACCGCCCTTCGGCGCCCTGGAATGGCGTGACTGCGTGGTCGAGGGCAACGGCGACAACACGCTGGCGCCCGCCGCGCCGTTCCCCTATCCCCCGCCCACTGCCGGATTCTCCGGGCCCGAGCGCGTCAGAGTGGGAGAGCAGGTGCGGTTGGCGAGCACCGCCAGAGCCGCAGCCGGACCGCTCAAGCGCATCTTCTGGGACCTGGGGGACGGCATCCCGATGATGGGCCCGCGGGTCCGCCACGTCTACCCGCAGCCGGGCACCTACACCGTTACCCAGATCGTCTGGGACACCCATGGTCGGGGCGCACGCGCCGCGCGGCCGCTTGTGGTCACCCCCTGACCGAGGAGGTCTACCGTGAAGCTCCTGACCACCGCCGCTATCCTGATGACGATGGTGATGGCCATGACTACACTCGAGGCGCAGGCCCCGCGATGGGAACTGGTGACCGAACACGCCGCCTTCAGCCCTCGCGACACTGCCGAGGATGCGGTCTTCCTGGGCAAGATGTGGATCAGCAACGCCTACCACGCCGGTGGCGAACTGGTCCGGGACCTGTGGAATTCCACGGACGGCGTGACCTGGACAAAGGTCCTGGACAACACGCCCTACGACGGCTATGCCGAGATGGCGGTCTTTCAGGGCAGGCTCTGGGCCGTCAAGGAGAGCGTCTGGAACAGCGCCGACGGCGTCAACTGGACGAAGCTCCTGGACAAGACCCCCTTCGGGCCGCGAGGGTATGGCGAGCTGGTCGTGTTCAAGGACGAACTCTGGCAGCTTGGCAGCGGCGATGACGTCTGGCACAGCCAGGACGGCGTCAAATGGGAGTGTGCCGCCAGTGGACTGCCCTGGGGCAAGCGCTATGGTGCGGCGGTGGCGGTCTACGGCGGCAAGCTCTGGTTGTGCGGCGGCGCCGAGGACAAGCCCAGCGACCCACCGGAGAAGCACTACCCGCAATACACGACCCACAACGACGTGTGGTGCTCTGAGGATGGGGTGAACTGGACCATCGTCACCGAGCGCGCGCCGTGGCTCCCGCGCCAGTGGTTCATCGCCCGCGAATGGGCCGGGCGGCTCTGGATCATCGGTGGCTTCAGCAACCGCGAGAGCCGCAACTTTGCCGAAGCCTGGTATACCCGCGACGGAGTGCATTGGACGGAGCTCAAGTCCGAGCCGATGTGGTCCCCGCGCCACGAGCCGACGGTCTACGTCTATCAGAATGCGCTGTGGGTGGTGGCCGGGAACATGTGGCCGCTGATGAATGATGTCTGGCGGCTGAGGTTACCATAGATAAAGCCTCTCTATCGGAGCTCAAGGACGGTGTGCCCCGGTCCACCAGCATCCGCCGGTGGAGTCTTGGCACCCAACCATACTGAGCCCCGGAGAGGCGACAGCAAGGAGGCATCATCATGCCCAGGAAGATCCGCGTTGGCGTCATCCGCTGTGACACGCACGGCTACTACTTCGGCGCCCAGATGGGCTATGAGGACCTCGATCCGGCAGGCCTGGTGAAGTACGACTACATCGTCGCGCATTACTACCAGAATATCTACAACCCGTGGGACCTGGAGAAGCTGCCCAAGGTGCCGGGTATGCAGATCACCGCCTGCTATGACTACGACCGCCAGCGGGCGGAGCACTTCGCCGAGACCTTCTCCGGCAAGCCGGTGGTCTGCGACCGGATCGAGGATATGATCCCGCTCATTGACGCCATCTTCATCTCCGACTGCGACGGCGGCGGCGGTGACCACCTGAAGCTCGCCGCGCCCTTCCTGAAGGCCGGGATGCCGACGTTTGTGGACAAGCCCTTCGCCAGCACCCTCAAGGACGCCCGGGCCATCATCCGTCTGGCCGAGAAGCACGGCGCTCCCCTGTACAACGACAGCATCCTGAGCGTGGTCCCGGCCGCGGACATGTTCAAGGCTCGCTTCCCGGAGATCGGTTTCCCGACTGTGGGCGTCGTCAAGGGCGTCGGCGGTGCCTTCTCTCAGGAGAACCTGGGCAAGCGGGACTTCGGCGGCATCGAGGACCGCCTGGCCTACCTCATCCACGGTGTCGCTCTGGCCCTCAATCTGTTCGGCCGCGACATTGAGTTCGTGGAGTGCATGGGGACATTGCCGCTGGAGTATCTGCACCTGCACATGAAGTCCGGCAACGAGGTGGTGATCCTCAACACCAGTGTGGAGCACTTCCCGGAGCGCTGCAACTTCTACGCCGCCGGCTACAGCGCCCAGGGCGCCATCGCCAGCAATCCCATCGGCGACTTCGAGTTCATCTACGGCGGCCAGCGCATCCTGCAACGCTTCAAGCAAATGATCCAGACCGGGAAGCCCCCGCGCAGCTACGAGGACATCATCTACCATATTGCCGTCATCGAAGCCGCCCAGATCGCCCAGAAGACCGGTCGCCAGGTCAGCGTGGACGCGGTGGTGAAGGGGAAGGAGAGGCTGTGAGGCCGGAACGCAGCGGAACCCGGGTAGGCCCGCCAGTCCTCGGCCCGCGCGGCCACCGTTGACCCGTCGCTCAAATGAAGTATAACGAAGTCTAATGACGCATGACGCAGGAGAACGAAGCCAGATGTCCGACATCATGACCCTCCAGCAGACTGCCGAATACCTGCACCTGCACCCGGTTACGCTTCGCAACAAGGCACGCAACGGCGAGATTCCGGCCAGCAAGGTCGGGCGGCAATGGCGCTTCTCCAGGGCCCAGTTGCTTGCCTGGATCGAGAACGGTGGCGACCTGCCGCAGGAGTTGGAGGACTGGGCGCTGCTGGAACTGGTGCAGGAGCGCCGCGTCGCTGATACTGGCAAGCGCGTCCCGTGGGAAGACATCAAGGCCAGGCTTGGCCTGTGAGCTACCGCATCCAGTTCTCGGAGGCTGCCGAAGATGACCTCGAACGACTACCCTCGCGGATGGCTCGACGGGTGGCGCGCATCTTGGACCTCCTGGAGACGAACCCCACGGGGCCGCCGGTAGAGGCCATGAGGGGGAACCTGCGCGGCCTCTACCGTATGCGTGCAGGCGATCACCGGGTCGTGTACGGCGTTGACCTGGAGACGCGTGTCGTCACCATTTAAGCGATTGCCGACCGTCGTCACATCTACGATGTCGTGCTCCGCCGCCTGGGTTAGGGCCAGCGAGTTCACTCACTCGCGCCAACGGGAGGTTCCCCCGTGACTGCTTCCGTCCGATGCGCTATGCCGGTGCTGGCCCTTGCCTCTCTCTTCCCCCTTGCCTTCGCTCAGAACGTCCCTGGAGGTGACACGCCCATGGCTGACAGCCTCATCATCCCCGGGGTACCCTACATCGGCTCCAACTGGCAGCAGTATCTGGATGGTCCGCAGGATTTCACCTTCCCCTCGGCCATGGGCAGCCTCATGCGCTTCCTGGAGCCGGGCACGGACCGCACATACCGCTTCTTCCTGGACGTCTCCGGCATGGCCTATCAGCAGCTCTGGCATCTGGAGAAGTGGGACAGCGCCTTCGACAACGTCTGGGCCATTGATGACGACCCGGTGGCACCCATCCGCCGCTGCTTTGCGGCAGCCGGGTACGACTTCCGACTCATCGGCAACCGGCCCGTATGTGAGAGGCTGCCGCTAATCGCGACGGCCTTGCCTGAGTATGCCGAGGGTGAGGCCCTGCGCCGGGAGATAATCACCAGCTTGCAGGCGGGCAAGCCGCTCATCGCCCTGGGGCTGTACTCCGGGGCGGCGGTCGTGGCTGGTTACAAGGACGGCGGCGACACGCTGCTGGGCTGGACGATGGACGATATGCCCCGGCCGTTTGAGGCCGACGAGAGCGGCTACTGGCGCTTTCCGGACTGGGAGCGGCTGACGCAGGCTGTGGTGCTGGTTGGCGAACCGAACGAGCCGACGCCCCTGCGCGATGTCTGCCGCGAGACGCTGGTCTGGGCAGTGGAGGCCTCGCGGCGACCGACAGTGGGGGAGTACCACGCCGGGCAAGCGGCCTTCACCGCCTGGGCCAACGCCGTGGGTCAGGGGACCAATCTGGTGACTGATGACGCCGAGGCGCTGAAGCAGGCGCATATGGCGCACTTCTTCGCCTCGCTGGTGGTGGCCGAGGGGCGGGCTTTCGCTTATGACGCTATCGAGCGGGCGGCGGCGCTGGAACCGGCTGTCGCTGCCGACATCGGTGCCGCCATGGACTGCTACCACCTGATGCACGACCTGGTCTGGCGGCTGTGGCAGACCCGCGGTGGCAACGGCCCGGATGAGGAGGCGCAGCGCTTCGCCTCGCCGGAGGTGCGGCGGGAACTGGCCGACATCATCCTGCGCCAACGCGATCTGGACGCGGTGGCCGTGCACCACCTGGCCCGGGCCGCTGAGGCCTTTGGCGTGCGCCCGGACGACCTGCCCCCGCCCGGCGAGATCGAGCGGGCGGCAGTGGCGCGGGCCGAGCAGCGCGCCGCCAGTAGTGGCGCCAACCGCGGCGCTATCGAGCGAGCAGGCGTGGACATCTGGCTGCGCAACACACCCGTGCGACGCTTCATGGAGGGTCGGGACTGCACCTTCGTCGGCGCCCTGGAAGCCGCTCTCGCTTCTACCGCCTGCCCGGTGTCCTACACCGATCTCATGGGCTACTCCGGCCTGGCCTTCCGCACCCGCTGGATGGACAACCCCGAGGGCCGCGAAACCACCTGGGGCACATGGCGCTGGCACCCGGTCAGCCCCCATGGCGAGGGCCCCGATGAACTGGCGGCACTGACCCGGGCCACCGGCTGGCAGTTTCGCCGCGAGGAGTTCCCCACCGATCCCGACAGCCTGACCCGCCAGCGCCTCATCACCGACCTGGTCATGTCCATCAATGACGGCCTCCCCTGCGTCATCGGGCGGAACACCGACCTGGCCACGGTCTACGGCTACAACATCCACAGCATCAGCTTCTTCCTGCGCGACTATCAGCACCCGCAGGAGGCAGAGTTGCGCGTGTCGGACCGTGACCCGGGCTTCCACTCGCCGCTGATTTTCCTGTCCGGCCTGGGCGAGCAGCCGGCGCCCCGTGACGCCCTGCTGAGCGCGCTGGCCGTCGCCGTGCGCAACGGGGAGCGCTCCCAGGAGGATGGCTTCCGCTATGGCCTGGACGCCCTCCAGGCCTGGGAGGACGCGCTGGCCGGCTATGACGGCTACAGTGCCGAGGAGCGCGACCTCCTGTTCCAGTGCAACTGGTGGTGCCTGATGCACCTTGTGGATGCGCGGCAGGCGGCGGTGGACTTCCTGGGCGCCAACATGGACCTCCTGCCGGGCGACGGCGGAGCGGCGCTCCTGCGCGCTTTTCAGGCCTACCAGCAGGAGGCGCAGCTTCTGGGGGACTTTGCCCAGCAGCACGCACGTTTCATCCTCTGGTGGGGCGGTGGCGCCAGCGTGGGCCAGTGGGACGCAGCAACCAGACAGGCGCAGACCGGGTTGCTGGCGAAGTGCCGGGAGCTGGAGACGCAAGGACTGCAGGCGCTGGGGGAGGCGGTGGAGGGTGCCGCCCGCTAGAGGCGAGCCCGAAACGCTTACAGACCCTGGAGACAGGAAAGGGCACGAAGGGAGAAGCCATGTGGGCCCTGGTGACGGCGTTACTGCTGGTGGCGGTATCCTGTGCCTGGGCGCGCACGGAGGCAATCCATGTGTATCCGGGCACTGAACCGGCGCTGAACCTGGCAGAGGCACTCAGCGAGGCCCGCGCTGCCCGCCGGTCGGGGGCGATGCCCCGGGTGGTCGTCCACGGAGGGCAGTACCTCCTGGAGCAGCCGCTGACCCTGGGTCCCGAGGACTCGGGGCTGCGGCTGGAGGCGGCGCGCGGGGGCGAAGCGACGCTCTATGCCGGCCGGCGGCTGACCGATTGGCAGGAAGCGGGAGACGGGCTCTACACCTGTTCCGTGCCCGAGGTGGCACGCGGGGAATGGGACTTCCGCATGCTGACCGTGGACGGCGTTCGCGCCAAGCGCGCGCGGCTGCCTGAGAACGGCGCCTTTGAACACCTGAGCCAGTTCAACGTGCCCTGGATGAGCACCACTGGCGGCGGGTGGCAGCGCAAGCCAACCGAAGCTGAGCTTACCACGATGGTCTATAGGCCCGGTGACCTCGGGCCATGGCTGGATGTGCGAAACGCCGAGGTCACGGTCTACCACATGTGGGACGAGTCAATGGTCGGGGTCAAGTCCCTGGACGAGGCCAGTCACACCGTGACCTTCAGCAGTCCTCTCGGCCATCCCCCGGGTGGCTTCGGCGTCCACAAATACGTCGTCTGGAATGTGCGTGAGGGGCTCACAGCGCCGGGGCAGTGGTACCTGGATCGGACCGCCGGTAAGGTGGTCTACTGGCCTCTACCAGGCCAGGACATGGCCCGGGCGGAGGTCATGGCGCCGACGGCCGAGAGCATTATCGTCATCCAGGGCACGGAGACCGACCCCGTCAGAGATGTGACGGTGCGCGGGTTGCGACTCGGTGTCACCAACACGCCGCTGCGGTCCGGCGGCTTCGGCGCGGAAGCCTTCGCCGGGGCTGTACAGATGGTTGGCGCCGAGAACTGCCGCCTGGAGGACCTGCTGATCTTCAACACCGGTGGGCAAGGCCTCAAGGCATGGCAGACGCGCGGTCTGACGGTCACCAACTGCGAGGTCCGCAACACCGGGGCCTGCGGCCTGAAATTGGAAGGACAGGGCTGGCGGGTGATCGGCAATCACATCCATCATGTCGGTGAAGACTACCCCAGCGCGATCGCCCTCCCGACGGGTGGCCAAGACGGCCTCATCAGCCACAACGAGGTGCACGACTGCACCTACTCCGGCGTCACCTTCGGAGGCCAGGGCGCTCTCGTCGAGGCCAACGAGATCTACCGCACCATGCTGGAGCTGCACGACGGCGCGGCCATCTACATCACCTTCTGCCAGCGGGTGACGCTTCGCGGGAACTACGTCCACGACATCACTGACACCGGGGGCTACGGCGCCTCGGCGTACTACCTGGACGAGCAGGCGGAGGGCTGCCTGGTGGAGGGCAACCTGTCTACGGGCGTTGGCTGGCCCTCCCATAACCACATGGCCAGGAACAACATCCTGCGGGGCAATGTGTGGGTTGTGCGGGGCGATGCCAAGCTCACCTTTCCTCGCAGCAGCGGCTACACGCTGGAACGCAACATCGTCAGCGCCACGGGCAAGATCACAGTCAGCAATCCCGAGGCCGTGACGACCTGGACGGGGAACGTGCTGTATAGCGGTTCCGGCCAGCGCGAGGGGGTCCCGCCCGACGTGGCTGCCTTTGACCCCCTGCTGGAGAGCCCGGCCCGGGGGGTTTGGCGCCTGGCAGCCGCGTCTCCGGCTCTGGCACTGGGGCTTGCCGGTGTGGACGTCAGTGAGGCCGGGCGCGAGACCGGCCCGCGGTAGGTAAGGAGGTTTCTGTGCCCAAGCTCCGCGTCGGGATGATCCAGTGTGACCTGCATGCGCTGTACTATGCGGTGCTCATGGCCGAGCATGACCCGCTGGCACTGCGCGGCGATGGCTCAGGACGGGACCGCGGGCAGGCCGCGTTCTTCTACCACTACCTGCACTACAACGACCCGAAGGTCCTGACCTCGCCGCACCTCCACGACTTCCAGATCGCCAAATGCTGGGACCCCGATCCCGGCAACGCCGCGGCGATGCGTCGCATCTTCGGGGCGGAGGTCTGCGACGACTTCGCGCAGTGCTGCGACGACGTGGACCTGGTCTTCATCGCCGAATGTAACGGCAATGGCGAGACCCATCTGGAGTGGGCCACTCCCAGCTTGAAAAAGGGCGTGCCGACCTTCGTGGACAAGCCTCTGGCCTACGACTACGCCGAGGCGAAGGCGATACTGGACCTGGGGGAGCGGCACGGCACGCCGGTCATGTCCCTGTCCATTCTACGGGCGGTGCCGCAGGCGACGTGGTTCAGCCAGCGGCTGCAGGAGCTGGGGGAGGTCGGCTACGGCGCGGTCTACGGCGGCGGCACGGCCATGGCGGGCCATGTCCACGCCATCAGCCTGGCCCAGCATGTCTTCGGCGATGGCGTGGTAGCGGTCGAGGCGATGGGGCCCCACGAGCTATCGTATGTGCACCTGGACTACGGTGGCCGGCCCGACCGGCCGTCGCATGGCGTCATGCTCAACTGTGACTTCGGGCCGATGTACCACTGCTCCTACCACGTGAGCGCCTTCGGGGAGCGGGGCGCCATCCACTCGGGCAACATCGGCGACTTCGAGTTCCCGGCCGGCGCCTGCGAGATTGTCCGCCGCATCAAGCGCATGGTCGAGACGCGCCAGGCCACCGAGCCGCGGTCTCAGATGCTGGAGAACATCGCCGTGGCGACCGCGGCCCGCCTGGCCCAGCGCGAACGGCGGCGGGTGGAGCTGCGCGAGGTGACCGGGTAAGGGGTCACCTACGGAAGGGTTACGCGGTAGACGTCAGTCCCGCTGGCGGCGTAGATGGTGCCATCGGGGCTGATGGCGATGCGAGCCACGTTCGCTGGCAGCTCGGCGACGATGCTGGCTGTGCGCGCTGTCAGGTCCAGGGCGATAACCCGCCGACCGTGGCCGTAGTAGGCCACTCCGTCCCCGCACCCCACGACCGTCTCGCTGCTCACCGCTGGCGTGTCCTGCGGCAAGTCAGCCGCGAAGGCCAACTCCGCCGGATCGAACACCCGTAGCTGCCCCCGGACCCTCACCAGCACCAGCCCGGTCTTCGCGTCATGGTACAGGTGCCCGACGGCGCTGGTGTCCGCCACTTCCTGCTGGAACACCACCTGGCGGGTCGCCAGGTCAATGACGCCAAAGCGCGGGGCCTCGCCGGTCTTCTCGGGGAGGCCGTTGGCTCCCAGGGTGGTGCCGACGTAGGCGTACTTCGTATCCACGGCCAGCGCCTGCACCGCCTGTGCGCCCAGCGGATCGGCGATGACCTCGGTCTCCCCGGTCTCCGGGTCGGTGATCGCCACGCAGCCGCCGTAGGTACCGTACCGCGCCATCCACCCCGAATACAGCTTGCGGTCGGGGCCGGTGAGAATGCCGGCGGTGGGGCGGATGTAGGCGGGGCCGACGCGGGCCAGGGGCCTGGGGTTCACGTGACCCCACTGGTCCCAGGGCTGCGCCGGGTCGTAGACCGTGATGTCGCCGCCGGCGTAGGAGGCCGTGTAGACCTTGCCATCCAGGAAGGTCACATCATAGACCTCGCCGCCGGCGTCGCAGACGGCGCCGGTGTTGACGGTCTCCCCGGTGGCGCCGTCCATGTGAAAGAGGGTCTGGCCGAAGCTCGGCCCGCCCCAGACGCGGCCCTCGGCGTCGGCTTCGAGAAACAGCGTCTGGCGCGGGGCGGATTCGACCGGGATGGGTCGCAGCTTGAGGTCGGTGTCGCCGGGCCGCAACACGAAGTAGTCCTGGCCACGCACTCCCAGCAGTGCCCCATCGCGTGTGGCGGCCCAGTAGACCCCGCCACGGAGTTCCAGGTCTGCCACGAGCGTCAACTCCGCCTCGCCGGGCCGCCAGCGGTAGACAGCGTTCGCCTGGCGGAGGTACAGAGCATCTGCCGTCGAGAGCGTCCGGTCCACGTACCAGCCACCCTTGTCGGCCGGTGGGGTCGGGAAGGGCGGGGCCACGCGCTCGAAGTCAGGCCCCCGGAACACCGCCGACCCGGCGAGGAAGTACTCACCCCAGGTCATTCCCTCGGCAACACCCTTGAGCGTATCAGGCACCGGGTCAAAGCGCTTCGTCGCGGGGTCGTAGAGCAGTTGCACGGGCGTCTCCTGGCCCAGGCTGCAAAGGATGCGTCCGTCCGGGGTGGTGGAGACATTGCTCAGGTACATGTTCGGCGGGGCGCCGCGGCCGCAGTCCTCCACCGAGTAGTCATCAAGGTTCAGCGCCCCCAGCTTGCCACCGGGGTAGGTGCCACCGTAGAGGCGGCCATCCTGGCCCAGGGCGAAGCGCCAGATGTACTCCTCGCCGGGGAAGTCCGCCACATGGACGAAGGCCATCTGCTTCAGGTCGAAGACCATGAACTTGCCGTCGTAGAAGGTGCCGACGATGAGTCGGTCGCCCGGTACCTCACACAGCGCCCAAGCACCGGCTCCCGCCGGGGCGCGGAAAACCTGGCCGGTATCGCGCTCGTAGTCAATGAAGATCAGCTCCGCCCCGGCGACCTCGTTCATGTTGGTGAGGACGAACAACTCCCGGCCCGAGCCGCGGTCCACCACGACGCTCCCGGCCAGGATCTGCTTGGCCCGGCACGGCTGCCCCAGTAGTTCGACCCGGCCCTGTGCTCCGGCTTGTCCGCCGGCTCCGGCTGCTAGCGCGCAGATGATCATCAGGTGCCTGCCTGTTCTCACGGATGGTGCCTCCCGGGAGCTTTCTCCCGCGAGGGTGTGTGGTCTGTCGCGCGGGTGGCCTTCCCTGCGGTCGCAGACGGCACCTGCTTGGGCTGCGGGGCCAAGAGGTGCCCGCCTGCCCGCTGCCGAAGTGGCTGGCGGTGATGCTCCCATGCGACCACTGGCCGTCTGCCTCTTGTTGGTCGCGGCTCTGGCTGCCGGCCGCGTCCTGGCTGCCGAGGCGTCCCTGCTGTCGGCCTCCGCCCCTGGCGCCTATGCCGTACGCTTCTGGCCTGATCGGGTGGTGCTGAGCTCCTTGGCTGACACCCCGGTCACCGTCAGCGTGAGCCTGCGTCAGCCGGCGCGGTGGGCAGTGGCCGACGATGGTCAGCCGCTGGTAGGCGGAAGCTGGCGGTGGGACAAGATGGCGGGATGCGTCTCGTTGGACTTGCCAGCCGGCGACCATCGGGTGCAGGTCGGCTGGGTCGGCGCCTTCCGCAAGCCCCCGGACGGGCTCACGATCCCCGTGCTGCTCGGTGACCGGCGCGTGGGGACGCTGTCCTGCGTGTTCCGCTTGCAGGACATGACGGCGACTGGAGCCCTGAACTGCCCCACGGCCCTGGCCCGCGTCCTGGTCCGACCCACCGGTAACCTCCCGACCGGGGACATGGAACTGCGTTGTGCCAGCCAGACGGTGACGCGCTGGCGTCAGCGCGAGGACGGCCTGCTGTCGGCGGGACTCCTGCCGGTTCACCCGGGAGCGCCCTTCAGCGTCACCGTCAGCGGCTACAACCTGACCACCTCCCCCGTGGCGGCGGTCGAGCTGCGCGATGTCGAGTTGGCCTACGAGCCGCCGCGAGGGCCTGGCCTGCCGCCGGACGGCATCGTTATCGAGGCCGAGGGCTACACCGCCGAGGGCAATGGCCGGGCGGGGATTTCAGACCGACACTTCGAGACCAGCGGGGGCAAGTGCGTCTACAACAACGCGGGTGACGGGCACTGGCTGGAGTGGACGCTGCAGGTGCCAGAAGCTGGCCGGTACGCCCTGTACTGCCGGGCAGCTTGTCAGGAGGCCGAGAGCCTGCGCACGTTGCAGCTCGACGGCCAGCCACTGCCGGGCGCCGGCCTGGTGCGCTTTCCGGGCACCGGCGGCTGGGGGTACTCAGCAACGGAGTGGGCCGTCCTGCAGCTCGCCGGCGCGGGTCGGCAGCACCCGCCCCTGGAGCTGTCCGCAGGCCGGCATCGCCTGCGAATGACCGGCATTTCCGGCGAGCACCTGAACCTGGACTGCTTCGTGCTTGTGAAGCACCGGTAGGGGCGCGCGACAGGGGGCAGTACTGGCTGAGATGTCCCCCGACAACTGGTGGCTACAGCGCGAGGGCGAGCTCTACGGGCCCTACTCGTTGGCGACGCTGGCCTTCATCCTGCGCGACCAGCGGGCCCGCGCGGAGGACCTGGCGGGTCCCTCGTCGGAGGGTCCGTGGCAACCCCTGGGTATGCTGGTGGCCGCCATCCCGCCGCCTCCGCCGGTGCCCGTAGCCCAGCCCCCGCCACCACCTGCGCCGGTTCCGCCCGCGCCGAGGGTTGCCCCCCGGCGGAAGGGCAGCGGCGGCCTGGGCTGGACCGTGGCAATCCTGGTTTTCCTGGCGGCGGCTCTCGCGGCGCCGCTCGTGACGCTGGTGCCGCCGTACCGCCAAGCGCGGGCCAAGGCGACCCGCGAGGCCGCGATCGCCAGCCTGGAGCAGATCGGCCTGGCGCTCGAACTCTACGCCCAGGAGCATGACGGCCTGCTGCCGCCGGCCGGGCAGTGGGAAGCCGCTCTCAAGACGATCCTGACCGAGGAGGGGCAACTGCAGAACCCCGGCGGCGCGGCCTACGTGTACAACGAGCGCCTCGCGGGCCAGCCGTTGCGGCAGGTCAGGCGGACGCCTGGCCAGGAGTTGGCTCGCGACCCCGCAGCCTATGGGGGCGAGAGCCTGGTGTTGTACGCCGACGGCACGGTCAAGGCCACTCCCGAGCAGAGGTGAGAGCCGCTACTCCCCCAGCTCGTTCATGGCGATCCAGGCCTTGTCGCCAATCTCGTTCGTCGTCTTTAGCCCACCCGGCTGCATGTTGGCGGTGACGATGGCGAACTCCACCCCCGGCCTGATCGCCACCGCCAGACCTGGCTTGCGGAAGAAGCACGAGCGCACGGTGAGCCGCCCCCTCTCGGCCACGATGGCCCCGTCCTCCGCCTTGAAGTCCACGAAGTGGCAATCGCCGAAGGTCACCGCGGCGTCGCCCTGCAGGTGCGCCACGCGCCCCGCGATGCCCCAGAAGTTGCAGTTCACCAGGGCCATCGTCCCTTTGGCTTCGGGGGCCACGATGATGGCCGTATTGGGCTCCCCGGCGAAGGCGGTGAACTCGCCGTTGGTGATCTGCAGGCCGATGGGCTGCATGCCGTCCACCTGCACGCAGGTGCGGCAGTCATCGGCGCCGATGCCCAGGAACTGCCCGTTGCACGCGCCCGCCTGGGTGGCGATGAAGTGATAGCCAATCTTGGCCGCGAAGACGAAGGTGTTGGTGCAGTACTGCCAGTCGGTGCGGCCGAAGATGAAGGCCTCGAGGTTGTCCATCATGTACCGTGCGGTGTCGAAAGTGTGGTCCTTGCCGTCGTCCTGCGGAATGGAGGGATGCCCGCTGCGCTGCCAATAGTGCGGGTTGAAGTGCACGTTCTCGATCCGCCCGATGTCCGAGCAGCCGTCCACCCGGATGCCCTTGCGCAATACACAGCCATAGACGTTGCGCACCACGTGCAGCTCGCTCCAGCCCGGCGCGCCGAAGGAGATGCCCTGGTAGGCATTGACGAAGGTCACGTTCTCGACGGTGTTGTGCATCCCTTCGCCGTGGATGGCCCAGGGGTAGGGCACGATATCGTCCCACTTCTGCTCGGGCCAGACCAGCGTGAAGCCCTTGATGGCGCTGGACTGGTTCAGGCGGATGGCTGGCGTCCCGTTCTCGTCGCCGCGCCCGCCGGTGAGGAGCAACGCCGAGCCCTTGTCCACGGCGGCGTGGTGGGGCATCTCCCAGGCGCCCTGGAGGCAGACGCCAGTGGGGATGTTGAGGTTGCCGGCGATGAGGTACTGGCCCGGGGGCAGTTCCAGCGTCCCACCAGTAGCTGCCAGCGCATCCAGCGCCGCCTGGAGGGCCGCCGTGTCGTCGGTCTTACCGTCACCGGCGACCCCGGCAGGCTTGTCGGCGGCAAAGGAGGGCAAGGCTAACAGGACGGAGAGGATGAGCAGGATAACGAGGGCGGAGACGGGAGTCATCGTCGGTGGAACCTCCTCATTGGAGCCATCGAGTTCTTTGGACCGGTCCTGCTGCTCGGCAACGGTAGGAGCGGTCACGAGACCGCGACCGCACCTGCCTGCCACGGTCTGCTGCCCGCTCCTACCGGCAAAGGCCCGCCCCGGCCGCTGCCTCCACGGCAAAGATGCGCGGCTCGCGCCCCGTGGCGGCGTGGTAGCGCGGGGCCAGGGTCGCGGCGAACTCGTCCACGGCCGCTCGCTCCACCGCCGCCATGGCGCAGCCGCCGAAGCCCGCGCCGACCATACGCGCCCCCAGACAGCCCTCCTGCTCCCGCGCCAGGGCGCAGATGATGTCCAGCTCCTCGCAACTCACCTCATAGTCATCCTTGAGGCTGAAGTGCGAGCCGTCCAGGAGCCTGCCGAAGGCGGCCCAGTCACCGGCACCCATCACGTCCAGCGCTTGCAGCACGCGCTCGTTCTCGGTCAGGACATGGCGGCAGCGGCGATAGACCACATCGCCGAGAAGCTCCTTGTCGCGCTCGATCTGCTCGCGCGTCACCTCGCGGAGGGTGGGGACGCCGAAATGCCGGGCGGCGCTCTCGCATTGGGCGCGGCGCTCGTTATAGCCGGACTCGGCCAGCTCCCGGGGCTTGGCGGTGTCCAGCACAAAGAAGACCGGCGCACCCGCTGCCAGGGGCACATTGCGCGTCTCCAGGCTGCGGCAATCCAGCAGCAGCGCGTGGCCCTCGGTGCACAGCCCCACCGCGAACTGGTCCATGATGCCGCAGTTGACGCCCACGAACTGGTTCTCGGCCTTCTGGCACAGCAGGGCCAGGTCGCGCCCCGGCATCTCCACCCCGGCCAGGGCCAGGAAGGCCAGGCCGCAGGCCGTCTCCACCGCCGCCGAGGACGAGACGCCGGCGCTGAGCGGGATGTCGCCGGTCAGCAGCAGGTCGCCACCCGGCACAGCCACCCCCGCCTCGCCCAGCGCCCAGGCGACACCCCGGACGTAGTTGGCCCACAGGCGCGTGTCGTCGCGCTCCGGATCAGCGGGGTTGAACTCGTCGCTCTCGCCATAGGCTTCGGCCCACACGCGCACGCTGCCCTCACGGGCCGCGAAGGCCGCGTAGCAGGCGCGGTTCAGCGCAATGGGCAGGACGAAGCCGCCGTTGTAGTCGGTGTGTTCGCCCAGCAGGTTCAGCCGTCCCGGCGCGCGGGCCACGCGGACAGGCCCGGCGCTGTCGGGGAAGCGGGCGGCGAAGGCGGCGTTGAGGCTGGTGAGATCGTAGCCTTGAGACATGGAGGTCCCTCAATGGTCAGTCGTCAGCGGTCCGCGCCCATAGCACGCGGAAGCCGCCGGTGATGCTCACGGTGCGCGTCGCGGCGAAGCGCTCGGCCATGTACTGCAGATAGCGCTTGGCGCCCTTGTTGGTGGGGATCACCAGCCACAGCTCGCCGCCGGGCGTCAGGCGCGTGGCGGCATCGGCGATCAGGGCCTCGACCGCCTGTCGCCCCGCCCGCAGGGGCGGGTTGGAGACGATGGCCTCGTAGCGCTCATCGCCCAGGGCCTCAGGCGCGGCCCCGGCGATGACCCGGACGTTGGGCAGGCGCAGCTCCCGGGCGTTTCTCTCGGCGAGCACCGCGGCTCGCTGGTTGACTTCCACCAGCGTCACCTGACACTCGGGGCACAACTGTGCCGCCACGAGGCCCAGGAAGCCATAGCCCGCGCCCCAGTCCAGTACGCGCATCCCCGGCCGAAGCTGCAGTTCCCGCGCCAGCAGCAGACTGCCCCGGTCCACATGCCCGGCGGAGAAGACACCCGCGTCGGCCCAAAGGTCCAGGACCAGCCCTCGCACCTCCACCCGCACGCGCTGTTCGCGTGAGGCGGCCGCAGGCTGTGACGAGAAGTAGTGTTGTGGCTGCTTGCGCATGGCAGGGCCGCTGCCCGGCTACCTCCCCACCGTATGTCCCTTCAGCGTCGCCTGGCCCCTGGTGACCGTCACACTCTCGAACTCTACCCCCGTCTTCTGCGGCGACCACTGGCTCTGCTGGCGGTTGAGGCCCTGCTGGATCTTCTGCCGGATGGCAGCGGGGGCGTTCATGCTCCCGATCTTGGCCGATTCCACTCCGAATTGCAGTCCGCCGTTGACAATGATCGGCGCCGCGATGATAGTCAGGTTCACGTCTCTCCCTCGCCAGTCCACGGTCAGAATGATGTAGACTTTCTCGTCAGCGAAGTAGGCCTTGGCGGACTTGACCTCATCGCGGCCTTGCAGCATCCGCGAGATCTCCTGGTTCAGCTCGGCGTCGCTCACGTAGAGCGTCACCGGCCCCCTCTGCCCGGTCCGCACGGCCTCCGCCACGCTCGCCACCTGCTGTTTCAGCGGCAGGGCCGTGGTCCCGCTGGGGGTAGTGGCCGGCGGTGCAGGTGTTGGAGTGCTGCTGGGTTGTGCTGTGTCGGCGGCATAGCGCTGCTGTACATCCGGCGGCAGGGCGGGCTGGCCCATGAGCTGGGAGTAGATGATGCCGGCGACGACCGCGGCCAGAGCAAACCCCGCAGCGCAGCCCAGACCGACCGCGAGGAAGGTGTGCCGGCGCCGGTCAGCCGGGGTCAGCGCAGGTTGATAGCGGCGAGCCATGTCGGCGGTCCTCCGGCAGGATAGCGCGGAAGGGCAGTTCCCCCTTGGCCCGGAGAATTCCTGCCGAGAGGGTTAGGGCCCCGCTGGCGCGAAAGGGGCGCGGCCGGGCGATGCCGACCATGTATCGGAGCGCGACGTGCCCACGTACAATGCTACGGGAATCACCCTCGGCGCCCACAAGTACGGCGATGCCGCACGCGTCGTCACCTTCTTCACGCGGGAGCGCGGCAAGGTCGAGGCCACGGCGCGGGGCATCGGCAAACCAGGCAGCAAGCTGGCGGCGGCAGTGGAGCCCTTCACCCTGTCGCGTCTGCAGTTCGCCGAGGGTCGGGACCTGGACCGGCTGACCCAGGCCGAGGTGCTGCAAGGGTACGTGCCCCTGCGCCAGGACATGCGCCGCTACGCCTACGGGGCTGCGCTGCTGGAGCTGACAGCGCTTACCACCGAGCCCGGTCAGGCCGTCCCGGATCTCTTCGAGGCGCTGGTTGCGGCGCTCGCCGCCCTGGCTGGCGCCACCGACCTGGAGCTGATCTTCTGGGCCTACACACTGCGGCTCTTGCAGACCCAGGGCAACGCCCCCGAAATCGAGCACTGTGTGCACTGCGGCGCCAGGATAACCGGGCAGGTGTGGCATCTTGCGGTCGAAGGCGGGTTCGTGTGTCGTGACTGTTCGCCGCAGAGCAACGGTCGGGCTCAAGTCAGTGGCGCTGCGGTGGGCGCGCTCCGGGGTCTGGTCACCCTCCCCTTTGATCGCCTGGACCGACTCTCGCTCAGTCAGGGCGTGCGCCGCGAGGTGGGCCGCGTGATCCGTGCCCACCTTTCGTACCATGTGAGTGGGGAACTGCGTAGTCTGGCGTTTCTGGACAAGGTCAGCCGGGCAAAAGGCCGTTCTGACGCGGACTTGTCGTGACGTGCAACGGGCGCTCAAGAAAAGTTCCCAAAATCTTCAAGAAAAGACTCGCAATGGGTAAGGAGTTTTGTTAGACTTGGCGAACATTGGTCCCACAAATGCGAGAAGGAGGTCGTAGGTATGCGCCGAAAGGGTTTTTACGCTTATTGAGCTTCTCGTCGTCATCGCGATTATCGCGATCCTGGCTGCCATCCTGTTCCCAGTCTTCGCCAAAGCTCGTGAGAAGGCCCGCCAGACTTCCTGTCTCAGCAATCTGAAGCAGATCGGTCTTGCCTGCATGATGTATGCCCAGGACTATGACGAGCGGATGGTACCCGAGTACGTCTGCCCGCCCGGCGGCAAGAATATGTTCATCCGTTGGTCCGGCCGCCTCGACCCTTACATCAAGAATAGCCAGATCTGGACCTGTCCGAGCGACGTTGACACCAACTACGGCACCTACGGCATGTTCTACGGTTGGAGCTCCTGGATGACCACCATCACGGGTGGCGGACAGTGTTACAACCAGGGTGGCGTGCCCATCAACAAGATCGCCAACCCCGCCGACATCGGCGTCATCGCCGACACCATGGACTGCTACTACCCCGGCAACGCCAACAACTACTGGGGCTGGAAGCCAGCAGGCTATGTCTGTGGCCGCTTCTCCGCCCGCCACAACGATGGCGCCAACGTCACCTTCGCTGACGGCCATGCCAAGTGGCTGAACCGCGACGCTTTGGGGCCGAACACCAAGGTCTGGCAGCCGATCTGGAACTAACCTGACCACGACGCTGAAGTGCGTTCCCCCAGGACCCTCGGAGACCTTCCGAGGGTCCTGCCCTGACTGGGGGCCCAGAGGCGCGCCGCCAGCCTGCCAGGGAGGGTAGAGATGGCTGCCAGGACTTCGGAGAAGGGCGCAGGCTGCGTGGTGCTTTTCGGCGTCGTCTTCGCCCTCGTCTGGCTCTTCGCGGCGGGCATGACGCTTTGGCAAAGCACTGATCCCACCGCCCCAGTCACCATCAATGACCGCCCTGCCACGCCCGTGGAGGCGCAGCTCTTCCTGTGCTGCTTCTCGATGCTGAGCGTCATGGCGGCAACCGGGGGCATCGTCATCGCGACCTTTGGCCTCCAGGCTGGGCCGCTGGTGCAACGCGTCGTGGCCGGCGGCCTCGTATTGCTCTGGTATGGCGTTGCAGTGGGTGTCGCCACGCGCCCGCTCTTTGCCGGCGGTCCACCGATCCTGGGCATGACAGTCCTGCTGACCTATGGTTTCCTGGGCTTGCTGCCCGCGGCCTACGCCTTCGGCGAACCGGAAGAGAAGCTGACGCCCCGGCCTCTGCTGGTGACCCTGACGAAACTCGGTGCGGGTACCGCAGTCATCACCGGAGCCCTCCTGACGCTCCTCGTCTATCTGGGAAGCCACCTGGTGGGCAAGCGCCCCACGTTTGACGACACGGCAGGTCTGCACCACACGGCCAACTACGCCCTGGTGATCGCGATAGAGGTCGTCCTGGCAGGCTGGTTTCTGGGCTACCGATTGCGCGGTGGCCGCCTGGAGCGCGTGTGAGGCGACGAGGGGTCGTGCCATTCACAGAGGTGGGGGCCGGCCGAGGGGCGAAAGCTGCCGGTGCCCGCACTCCGACGATGCCAACGCTTTGCCTACGGGGTTAGGCTCATGCCTGATTGCACCGCGGTCCAACCGATCATCTGGTCCGCCACACCCACGCCCTTCACCGAAACCCTCAAGGTAGATAAGCCGGCGGTACAGCGGCTGGTAGAGCACCATCTCCGGCTGGGGGTCACTGGTCTGTTTCTCCTGGGCACCTGCGGCGAAGGTGCCTTCATGACCGACCGCCAGCGCACGGAGCTGGTCGCGACGGTCGTCAAGCACAACGCCGGGCGGATGCGCCTGGCAGTGCAGGTAACTGACAATTCCGCGGGTCGCATCGTGGACAACATGAAGTGGGCCGCTGACCTGGGCGCCGACGTCGCGGTCATCGCCCCGCCCTACTTCTTCCCTGCACCGCGCCCTGAGGCTCTGTACGACCTTTACGCCGAGGCTGCTGCAGCCAGCCCCCTGCCACTGGGCATCTACGACCGCGGCCGGCATGGCGCGGTGATCATCCCCAGCGCCATCCTCAAGCGCATCTACGCCCTGCCGCAGGTGACCATGCTCAAGGATAGCTCGAGCGATCCCGAGCGAGCGCAAATCGCGCTGGCCGCCCGCCGCAAGCGTCCGGAGCTGCTGGTGCTTGATGGCGACGAGTGGGTGGCCGACCAGTACATGAAGCTGGGCTACGACGGTCTGCTGCTGGGTGGCGCCGTCTTCAATGCCCACCTGGCCGGCCTCATCGTCAAGGCCGTCCGCGCCGGCGACGAGGCCACGGCGGCCAAGCTGCAGCAGCGCATGAACCGCCTGATGTGGGATGTCTACGGGGGCAAGAAGATCACCTGCTGGCTGGCGGGCCTCAAACACCTGCTGGTGGAGATGGGGATCTTTGGCACCCACCGCAACCTGCTGGGCTACGAGCTCAGCCGCAGTTGCGCTCAGGCCATCGCCCGGGCCCTGGTGCGCGAGCGCGAGATGCTGTTCCCCTGGAAGACCGCCTGAAGGAGCGTTGGACCATGAGCCGTATCGCTGCCGCTTTCGAGCGGGCCCGCGCGGAGCATCGGGGGGCGCTCATGCCCTACCTGACCGCTGGCGACCCCAATCTCGAGCGAACTCTGGAACTCCTCCCCGCCATCGCCCGTGCCGGAGCCGACCTGGTGGAGTTAGGCATCCCTTACTCCGACCCCCTGGCCGATGGCCCGGTAATCCAGGAGGCCGGTCAGCGGGCCTTGAAGGCGGGTACCAGGGTGGCAGGTATCGCCGACACGGTGACCCGGCTGCGGGCCACCGGCTGCGAACTGCCCATCGTCCTGATGACCTGCTACAATCCCATCCTGGCCTACGGGCCGGAGCGCTTCTGCGCCGACTTCGCCGCGGCTGGCGCCGATGGCGTCCTCGTCACCGACCTGCCCCCGGCCGAAAGCGAGGCCTGGTGCGCCCTGGCGGCCGCCCACAGCCTGGCCACTGTCTTCCTCGTGACCCCGACCACGCCCCCGGACCGCATGCATCTGGCCACCGAGCGCACCACGGGCTTTGTCTATGCGGTCTCCCGTGCCGGCGTCACCGGCGTGCGCGACACGCTGCCGCCGGACCTGGCCGAGCTGGTCGCCAACATCCGCCGTGTGACCGATCTGCCGGTCGCCGTGGGCTTTGGCATCAGCAACGCGGACCATGTGCGTCAGGTCTGCCAGATCGCCGACGGCGCCATCGTCGGCAGCGCCCTGGTGAAGGTTATCGCTGAGCACGGTGACAGCCCGACCCTCATCCCCGCCGTCGAGGCCTTCGTCGCCGCTCTCCGCGCCGGCACCGCCCACTAGTCCGCAGACGCAGACAGGCCGGAGAGAGCGCCCCGCTCCCTCCGGCCGTTTGTATGCCTCCCGACCAGCGACCCGCCTTTACAGCGGCAGCTCCACCGTCCGCCCCTCGTCGGCGCTCCTGTACATCGCCAGCGCCATCTCCAGGCTCCCCCGCGCCTTCTCCAGCGTCACCCACGGCTCGCCGTCGTTGCGGATAGCGTTGCACATGTCCTCGATCATGTACTGGTGCTCGGTGAAGGCGAAATCGGCGGCCCCGCTGGCAGCGGTCTTGACCGCCGCGTCGCCAATCTGCGTCATTTCCGCGTCGCCCGGCAGCTCCTCGCGGAACTTCCAGGTCGTCATGCGCTCGCCTTGCATGATCGCCGTGCCGTTCTCCCCGTTCACCTCGATGCGGATGTCGGTGCCCGGCCACAGCGCCGTCGAGGCCTCAACGATGCCCTTGGCTCCGCTGCGGAAGTCAATGAAGGCCTGCAGCGTGTCCTCCAGTTGCACATCCGGGTGGGCCAGGTTGTACATCCGCGCCTCCACCGCCGCTGCCTCTCCCATCAGGTGGTGGAGCAGGTCAATGTAGTGGAAGGCATGCTGGATGGTCACTCCCGCTCCCTGGTCGCGCTTGGACCGCCAGTCGTCCATGTGGTAGTAGCTGGTGTCGCGGAACCACTTCATGTGTGCGCCCGCGTAGTACAGCTTCCCGAACCGACCGTCTTGGATCGCTTGATACATGGCCTGGATCGGCTTGCGGAACCGCACCTGCAGCGAAATCGCCACCTTTCGCCTGGCCGCGTCCCGTGCCGCGATCATCGCGTCCACCTTCTCCAGCGTCATGTCCGGCGGCTTCTCGATGACCACATGCTTGCCCGCTTCCAGCGCCGGGATGGCAAACTGCGCGTGCATGGCGTTGGGAGTCAGCACATTGATGACATCAATGCGCTCATCCGCCAGCATGGCCTCAAAGCTCGGTGCGGCCTCGCAGCCGTACTCGGCGCAGAACTTGTCCAGGCGGTCCTGCTGGGGGTCGCTGGCGGCGATGAGCGCGGCGCCAGGCGTGGCCTGAATGGCCTTGCCATGGAAGGCCGAGATCAGCCCGCAGCCCACCAGCCCAAAGCCAAGGGTCTCATTAGGCATTACGTCTTCCTCCTCTGACAATGTAAGAGGGAGTCAATGCGCCACGCCGCCGCGCGAGACCTGCAAAGGGGGGAGCCTCCCGTCCAACGCCGGTGCCGCCCATGAGGCTCACAGCTCTCGCCCCCTGACCACGGCCGCTTCGCCCCGCCCACACCCCCACGGGGCCGTACCGCAGCGCGCCCGCCCCCGATCATTCCCCTTGACAGGCCCCGAACGCCGATCAAAGATCAGCGGTCTTAGATCATTATGCAGAGCTTACCGCCACCCTACTACAGCTCGCAGGGCATCACCCTCTACCACGGTGACTGCCTGGAACTCCTCCCGCTGTTCCCCGAGGAGCACTTCGACATGGTTTTCGCCGACCCGCCTTATCACCTGTCCAACGACGGCATCACCTGCCACGCGGGCAAGATGGTGTCCGTGAACAAGGGCGAGTGGGACCGCTCCAGGGGTGCGGAGGCTGACCACGAGTTCGTGTTGGCCTGGCTGGATGCCTGCCGCCGAGTCATGAAGCCTGACGCCACCATCTGGGTCTCGGGCACCCAGCACATCATCTACTCGGTCGGCTTCGCTATGCAGAAGCTGGGCTTCCGCATCCTCAATGACATCGTCTGGTACAAGGTCAACCCACCGCCTAACCTCGCGTGCCGCTACTTCACCCACTCCACGGAGATCGTGCTGTGGGCCGCCAAATCGAAGAAGTCCAAGTACACCTTCAACTACGAAGAGATGAAGCAGACGCCGAACCTGCCCTTCGACGATGCGGGTAGGCAGATGAAGAGCATCTGGGCCATCAAGCCCCCGGACAAGACCGAGAAGACCTTCGGCAAGCACCCGACGCAAAAGCCGGTCCGGCTGCTCAACCGCATCATCCGGGCTTCCACGAGGCCGGGCGACCTTGTGCTGGACCCCTTCGTAGGGAGCGGAACGACGGCGCTGTCAGCTCTCATCACCCAACGCCAGTGTGTGGGCTTCGACCTCGATCCAGCGTTCCTCCGTACGGCTGCGATGCGCCTACAGGAGAGGGCCGTACACAAGGCACTGTCAAGGCTGCAGTAACAGGCTCACAGGTGGCTGAGAGAATGGTCCCGGGCAACACAACGACTGGCAAGGTTCTGGAGGAGATGGTTCTCCCCGCTCTGGCGCGAGGGGGCTACACTTTCCAGACGCAGGTGAATGTCGGCTCGCGCCTGGGTGGTGGCAAGCACTACGTCGACGTCGTTGCCAGAGACTCAGAAGGAAACGCCGTGCTCATCTCGCTCAAGTGGCAACAGGTGGGCGGTACCGCCGAGCAGAAGGTTCCGTTTGAGATCATGTGCCTGACGCATGCAGTGCTCGACCCGGCGAATGACTTCCACAAGGCGTACATCGTCCTCGGCGGCAATGGTTGGAAGCTGAAGGATTTCTATGCTAAGGGGGGCCTCAACCCGTACTTGAGGTATCCCGACACGGTTCGCCTCATGCTTCTCGAGGACTTCATCGCGGCTGCCAACAAGGCGCAGCTGTAGTTGCCCATAGACCAAGTCGTCAGGTTCGTGGTCCATTGCCTCCGTCAGCTCCAATATCCGGCAACCGCGCCGCGTCTCCAAAGGCGGCGCTCTGACGCCTCCAGCGCTCCGTTAGCCATCGCGCATTGACGTTGCTTTCCCCCTTGACATCCGCCCGCGTGGCTACTATGATTAGTAGTAAGCGCCCCGGGGTACATTACCCCTGGACCACTCTCACCCGGCGCTCACGCCCTCGCAACTGAGGGGAGGCGGATATTATGGACGACGACCGGAAGCAGCCCCACCTGCCCGTATTTCGACCCCGCAATGAGGGGTTAGAGAAAATGCTGGGCAAGCTCGAAGCCCAGCTCATGGAGATCCTCTGGAACGCCGACCGAGCCCTCAATGTCGAGGAAACCCGCGAGGCCCTGGCGAAGGCCGGCAAGGCCTCCGCCTACACCACCATCATGACCACCCTCAGCCGCATGTATAACAAGGGCCTGCTGGCGCGAGAGATGATCGGCAAGGCCTACTACTACACTCCGCGCGTCAGTCAGCGCGAGTTGACCTCGGGTGTCACCAAGCAGGTCATTGACGGTCTGCTGGGGGCCTTCGCCGAGCCTGCCATGGCCTACTTCGTCGAGGCGCTCAGCGACGACTACCCTGACAAGCTGGACACGCTGGAGGCAATGATCCGCCGGCGCAAGCAGGAGCAGAGCAACAAGAAGTCCGCGCGGGAGCAGTAGGGGATGGGGGGGCTTCTGGCCTCGGCGCTGTTGGTGGTGGGGAGCGCGGCGGCCAGCAGCCTCCTGCTGTGTCTGCCGGTGATGGTGGCCGCCGAGTCGCTGGTCGGGCGTGAGCCGGCCACGGCCCGGCGGTTTTGGCATGTGGTGGCTGCCTTGCCGTTGATCCTGGGGCTGCTGCTGACCGAGCTGGCCCTGTTGACGCTCACCGGCGACATCACCGCCTCGCCCCACCAGGAGCGCATCCGGCCCCATCTCTGTCTGGCCCTCCTGACTGGCCTCCCGGACGCCCCCTTCCGCTTTCGCCTCTATGCCACCCTCGCCCTGGGCCTGCTGGTGTTTGCCCTCGTGCGGTTCGTGCTGGGCGTGGTCAGGTCGCGGGTGCCCGCCGGGTTGCCGGAGGTGGTGGAGGTGGACGCCGCCGCGCCACTTTGCTTCTCGCTGGGGGTGACGCGCCCGGTCATTGTCTGCAGCACCGGCCTGCGCCGGCTGCTGACCGAGGAGGAGCGGGCGGCGGTCCTGGCCCATGAGCGGGCACATGGGCGACATCGCGATGCCCAGGCGGAGCTGCTGCTGCGCCTGGCGACGGACCCGCTGCTGTGGCTGCCCACCACGCACTATTACCTGCGGCAGGCCCGGGCGGCGCGGGAGCTGCTCAGCGACGAGGCCGCGGCCGCGGAGACCTCCGCCGGGGCGCTGCGCGCAGCCCTGGAGAAGATGGCCCAGGCGGCCGTCACCCACCACCGCCGCCAGGAGGGCGACCTGGCCGGGCTACGGCCGGTCTTCCCCGACTACGCTGACCCGCAGTCGAGGCTGCGGGCGCTGGCTGATGAGAGCGAGGCCAGTCTCGCGCCGGGCCTCGGTGTGATCGTGACGATCGAGGTGGTGCTGCTGGCAGTCCTGGTCGGCTGGCAGTGGCGCCCCTTGCATGACACGCTGCATTGTGTCGCAAGGAGCCTGCTGGACATCATGCGGCGCTAGAGGGGATTGCGCCCAGGGGGGCGCTTGCGACCGGCGGAAGTGGCTTACCGGTCCAGCAACTGGGCGATGGCTTCCAGGAGCGCGTCGCGGCGGAAGGGCTTCGGAAGCGTCTGCACCCGCAACGGTCCGGCCTGGGTCGCGGACAGGCCGGGATACTCGTGACCGGACGCTATGAGCACCGGTGGTGCGTCGGCTTGCTGCTTCAGCCAATCCAGCAGTGCCCTCCCCCCGCCCTCGGGCATCAGCAAGTCCGTCACAACCAGGTCGTAGCTTTCCGCCTGCAGTTGCGCGATGGCCTCGGTCGGCGTCCCGACCGCAGTCACCTGGTGTCCCCCCGACGCCAGCATGGCCGCCAGCACTTGCCGGACATCGGCGTCATCCTCAGCCAGCAGCACGCGCAGGCCCGCCGGCGTTTCCCCAGCCGGAGCCGGGCGGGGCGCCACGGGGGTTGTCTCCGACGCCCGCACGGCTGGAAGGCGCAGCGTGAAGGTGCTGCCCACGCCCACTTCGCTGCGCACCGTGATCACTCCGCCATGAGAGCTCACGATGCCGTGTGAGACCGACAGCCCCAGACCGGTGCCCGGAACATCGCTTTGACCCAGTCGCCCCTTGGTGGTGAAGAAGGGCTCAAAGACGCGATGGATATGGGCGGCGGGGATGCCGATTCCGGTATCTTCGACCTCGGCCACCAGGGTGCCGCCGTCTTTCTCACCAGGCTCAAAACGCGTGCGGATGGTAAGCCTTCCGCCCTCGGGCATGGCGTGGCACGCGTTGAGGATGAGGTTCAGGAAGACCTGCTCGATCTGGGCCGGGTCCGCCATCAGGCGGATGCCGCTGGCCTGGTAGTCGCGTACCACGGTCACGCTGCTGGTCTGCAGTTGGCGACCAGTGAGTCCCAGGGCGCCCTCGATAGCCTCCTCGATACGCAGCGTCTGTCGCAGCGGTTCGCGCGGCCGGGCGAAAGTCAGGAGGTTTTGGCAAATGTCCCCGCCCCGCTGGGAAGCCCGCAGGACCAGTTCGGCCAGGTGCTCGTACTCCTCCAGGGACTGGTGCGTGGCTGCTGTCTCGGCGGCCAGCATGAGTCCCATGAGAATGTTATTGAACTCGTGGGCCAGGCCAGCAGCCAGTTGCCCCACCGTTGCCAGGCGCTGCTGGGCCTCCTCCTGGCGGGCCTCGGTCGCGTCCCGGATGAAGACCGCAATACGCGTGACACGGCCTTCGCCTCCAGTGACCGGATACCACACGTTGCTATAGATCCGGCCACGGAACTCGTCCTCAAAGCGCTGGGGCTCGGCCGCCGCAATGGTCGCCTCCAGGCGTTCCTGGTACAATCGGAAGAGCCGCGAGCCAAGCCACCGTCCCAGTCTGGTTCCCACCAGCTCCGAGACTGGCCTTTGCAGCAGGCGGGCAGCCGCCTCGTTGATACCGAGAATGCTGCCGCTGGTGTCCACCAGCGCGGCAATGTCATGCGTGGCATTCAGCAGCGCCCACGCCGTGTCATTACTCAGCCGCAGGGCCGCGTCGGCCCGGACGCGCTCCGTGTCATCGCGCATGTAGATGGCCAGCCGCGTCACCTCGCCATCCGTTCCGACGATGGGGTAGAAAGCGCTGGAGAAATGCAGGCCCTTGTAGTCGTCCTCATAGTACCGCGCCTCGCCGCTGGCGATGGTGTCCTTGATGCGATCGGTTGTGAGCCGCGCCCCCTCCTCGGGCAGGTGAGACACCAGCGGCGTCCCCACCAACTGCTCGGCCGGTAGTCCCAACTGGCGCACCATGGCGTCATTGACCCCCAGCACCACACCTTCGCTGTCCAGCAGGACGGCGCTGGCCGTGGTGGCGTTCAGCAAGGTCCATGCCGTCTCCCTGCTGACCCGTAGCGAGGCCTCGGCCTGCAATCGGTCGGTGACATCCTCGCCGGTGCCCAGCAGCAGTGCCACCGCGCCATCGGGTGCCCGCTGAAACACGCAGTCGCGGCTCAGGAAGAGCCGCCATTGGCCGTCAGCGGCCCGCACCCGGAACGTCATCTCGGCGAATTCGCCGTCAGCGAGGTGTTCGCAGGTGGCGCGATGGGCGGCACAGCGCTCACGGTCATCGGGATGGGTGAGAGCGGCCAGGATGTCGGGGCCCAGGTCTGCGAGCTCTTCGTCTCCATAGCCGAGGTGTCGCAGCGCTCCCGGGCTAACGTAGACCACCTGCTCTTTCCGAGCGTCATAGATGTGCACCAGGTGGTCGGTGGCTTCGAGAATACGCTGGCTGAAGCGCTGCGCTTGCGCCAGCTCAAGCCGCGTGCGTCGGATCTCGCTGATGTCGCGGATATGGGCCACGACCAGTCGCTCGTCACCCAGCAGCGCCGAACGCATGTGTACTTCCACCGGTAGCGTCTCGTCACCGCCGCGGCGGCACTCCAGTTCCAGCGTCAACCCCTCTTCGGGCACGTCGAGCCCCTCCAGGGCGGACAGACTGCGCAGGCTCTCCCAGGTCACCAGGTCGCTGATCGGACGCCCCAGGAGCTCGTCACGTGCGTACGCAAACATCTGGGCGGCAGTGGGGTTGCTGTCAACGATGCGCCCCTGGGTGTCAAGCACGAGGATGGCGGCGGTGAGGGTATCGAAGAGGGCGGCGTAGCGCTGTTCGCTGGCCGCCAGGGCGGCCTGGGCGTCGGGCGCGAGAGCGAGTTCCTCCATCAGCACCAGAGCGCCATGATGGGTCCGGCCCCGGAGGTGGTGGACTGTGACGCCGACGGGGCGCACGGCTCCGCTGGGGGTGGTCAGTTCCGACGGCTCCCGCAACACAGGGGACCAACGGCTGGGAGGAAGGGAGAAGGACAGGCGGGCGGTGCACGACAGCTTGAGCGCCGCGGCTACGTCCGCCCAGGGCCGGCCGACGACCTGCGCCCGAGGCCATTCGGTCAGCTCCTCGGTGCCCGGGCTGGCATCCGTCACGATACCTGCGGCATCAACGGTCCAGACCGCAGGACGCAACACCTCCAGCAGCAACCGGTACGGTTGGCTGGGACCCATCGCTATCAGCCCTCCGGGTCACCCCCGGGATAGCGCGGGCCTTATCCCCGCTCACCAGCAGCGTCCGGCAAGTCATGACCGCCTCCCCCGTACTGCGGGGCTGACCCATGCTTGCGGGACTAGACCCACAGTTGCTCCCTTCACCATGCGTCGTCCTCTTTCCTTCTTGCGGACAGGCTGTCCCTGGAGCCGGCGCCGCCGGCAGGGGATCGTGGCGCCCATGCCAGCCCGCGGGCTTTTCTTTGCCATCGGGAAGGGTTATGATTGCGGCTGCGGAAAGGGCGGGTCAGCGGCAGACCGCGGACCGGCCGGTCGTCCGCTTATGGGATCCTGCAGCCAAAGGGACGTCACTTATGCGTAACATCATGACCCGGTGCGCCGCCCTGGCGATTCTGGGCTTAGTATGGGCCGGGGGCATCGGCGCCCAACAGCCACCGACCACCGCTGCCTCGGGTACTGAGGCCGGCCCGACGACGGCGTTGCCGGAGCCTCCAGCCCCGGCAGTTTCGCCCTTCCCCGTGTCCAGCATTCGCAGCCTGGACGACATTCCCCGCGAGTACCCGGAGCAGGAGAAGGCGCCGGTGCGCCTCTTTGAAGAGCTCCCGCGCTTCGGTGCCAGCCTCTTCACCGCCATCAACATGGTGCCGACGACCCAGGATGCGGCCACGCCGGTCCGGCCGGTCAGCAATCAGCCTGTGCCACCCAACTACCTGCTGGGCCCTGGTGACCAGCTCTCGCTTCGGGTCTGGGCCCGCGACTTTGAGCAGGTGGCGCAGGACGTGACGGTCAGTCCGGAGGGCTTTGTCATCTTGCCGGAGGTGGGCCGCACGGCCGCTAACGGCCTGACACTGGAGGAACTGCGCGAGCAGTTGCGCCAAGCCTACAGCCGCTTCTTCACTGACCCCACGGTAACCCTGACGGTCACCGAGCAGCGGACCGTGGAGGTGTTTGTCACCGGCGATGCGGTGCGGCCAGGCAAGTACACGCTGGCGGGCATGGCCACGGTGCTGAGCGCGCTCTACGCAGCCGGGGGCCCCTCCGAGATCGGCTCCTTCCGGCAGATAACGCTCCAGCGGGTGGGTGAGGCACCCCAGGAGATCGACCTGTATGACTACCTGCTCACCGGGCGCCGTGACCTGGACACCGTGCTGCGGCCTGGTGACACCATCTTCATCCCCCCCATCTCGGGTGGTGAGGTGGGTCTTTGCGGCGAGGTCCGTCGCCCCGCACGCTATGAGCTCAAGGGCGAGGTGACTCTGGCTGCGGCCCTGCAGTTGGCCGGAGGCCTGAAACCGACCGCCTATGCGCCGATGCTGCATCTGTGGCGGCAGGATAAGCACACCAAGTGGCGCCTGTCGGCCGTGGACGCCTCATCGCCCGATAGCCCCGACATGAAGCTGCCGCTGCAGGACGGTGACCTGATCATCGTCAAGGGCATTCTCCATACCGGGGCCAACACGGTGCAATTGATGGGCGCGGTCAAGCGTCCGGGCTACTACCCCGTGACCCCCGAGACGACGCTGTCCAGCCTCCTGCGCAGCGCCGAGGGCCTGGCCTGGAACGCGCACATGGGCATGGGCGTACTGCGGCGCATGGATAACAACCGTCACTACTACGTCATCCCCTTTGATGTCGCCGAGCAGATGTACAGCGAGAATCCCAAGCCGATCCTGCTGCAACCGAAGGACGAGATCGAGATCCTGACTCAGGACGCGGTGGAGCCGCCGAAGGAGGTACGGGTGGAGGGGGCGGTTGCCCACCCGGGGGTCTATCCCTGGGCCGGTGAGCTGAAGGTCAGTCAGTTGGTGATGCTGGCCGGGGGGCTCGTGCCCGAGGCCTACGTCAAACGCGCCGACCTGCTCCGCCTGACCGAGGATCAGCGGTATGAGATTGTGGCCGTGGACCTGGCCGCGGCCCTCAAGGGCGACACCGCGGCGGACCTTGTCCTGGCCAGGGGCGACATCCTGAAGATCAGCACCCTGGCTGAGGCCGAGGCTCCGTCGGAGGTGCAGGTGGCCGGCTTCGTCCGCAATCCCGGTCCCTATCCGCGGCGGGAGGGGATGAAGGTCAGCGACGCGCTCTTCGCCGCCGGCGGTCTGAAGCCCGGCGCCGGGCCGGAAGTGCTGGTGGTCCGCGGACGCTTTGAGGGCGAGGTCAAGACGGAGAGACTGACTCTGGCAGGCGAGGCGACCGATTACCGGGTCGAGCCCGACCTGTTGCTCCAGGATGACGACAGTGTCACGGTCCTGGGCCGTGGCGAGTTCAAGACCCAGGCGGAGATCGTCAGCATCCAGGGCCGGGTTCGGGTCCCGGGGGCCTACCCCTTGCTGCGCACCGGCACCACCGGCTACACGGTGTACGACCTGCTTCAGGCCGCCGGAGGCCTGCTGGAGGAGGCTAACCCGGCCGGCATCGTGGTCTACCGCAAGCGCGACTTTTACATGGGCCAGGCCCAGTCAGAAGACCTCAACCGCGTGCTTTCGTCGGTCAACCGCGAGGCCACCGTCTCACAGCAACCCACACAGCTCACCGACCAGGACCAGATGAACGCCTACGCCAACATGGTGAGCATGAACATGCGCGAGGTGTTGGCTGGCCCCAACGCGATGGCGATAGTGTTGCCGCCGCGGCCGGTCCGGCCCGAGGACTGGGTCTCGGCCATCCCTGTTGCTGGCAAGAAGCTACTGGAGACCCAGGGCGCCGAGGGCAATCTGGAGCTGGAGCCAGGCGATACCGTCTCGGTGCCGCGTCTCGTCAACACCGTCCTGGTTCTGGGCGCCGTGCCCCGCTCCGGGGCGGTCCCCTTCGTGCCCGAGGCCAACACGCGGCACTACATCAACGAATCCGGCGGCTTCCGCGAGGACGCTGCCTCCGAACGCATGGTCGTCATCCATCCCAATGGCGCCGCCGCGCCCATCAGCATGGGCACCGTCCCCGAGCCCGGCGATGTCATCGTCGTCCCCACCAAGCATATCGTGCGCACCATCCGCACCGAGAGCACCTGGGCACAGTGGACGCGCAGCCTGCTCGGCTTCATCCTCGGCGCTATCGTGGCGAACTGAGAGGACATCCGGCCCGTGGTATGGTCCAGTCGCAGCAAGTCCTTTAGCATCTTCTCGCTCTGGGGTACGCTGTTGGTCAGCGCGGTGGCCTCGGCCCTGGTAGCGCTGCTGGTCTATCTCCTGTGGCCCAGCACCTACACCGCGACCAGCTCCTTTTTCGTCAGCACCCGCTCGGAACTTCTGACGGCCCTGTCGCCCGAGCCCGACAAGAGCGTGGCGTCAGGAGCGGCCGAGGTGCTCAAGCCCACTCAGGAGCGCCTCTCGGCTATCCTCACCAGTCGTCTGCTGCGGGCTCGCGTGGCCCGGAAGCACTCATTGGACCGGCTTCTGCGCGTGGATACCAAGGAGGCCGAGGCACTCCTGGCCCGCATGGCGACGGTCACGCCCATCGGCAACGAGGGTTTCACCATCACCGTCACCTGCAAGGGTTACAGCGGCGTCCGGGCAGCCATCTTCCGGCGGACCCTGACCCGTCTGGACGCGCGGCAGCTCTGTGCGGCTCTCGCCAACTCGTACCTGACCGAGGTCCAGGACTACGTCACCACAACCACGGTGGACGAAGCCAAGCGCAAACGCGAGTTCGTGGAGGCGGCACTGCAACAGGTAGAAGCCAAGCTGCGGGTCACGGAGGGCGAACTGCGCAAGCTGCAGCGGCAGTATGACCTCACCGACCCCCAGGAGAAGATCGCATTGCTGAGTGACCGCCTACGCAACCTGGAGCAGACGCAAGCCGAGGCCCTGGCCACTGTCAAGGCCACCGAAGCCTCGGTGCGCAAGGCTGAGGGCCAGCTCTCAAAGACCGAGGCCATGGCAGTGGCCAGTATCGTGGAGACCCGCAATCCGGTTATCAGCGAGCTGGAGCAGAAACTGGCGCAGCTCAAGGTGGACCTGGCGACCCAGGAGGCGATGGGCAAGACGCGACAGAATCGCGACGTGGCGCAGCTACTGGTGGCGATTGAGACCACCGAGAAGGAGTTGCGGAAGGTCAGCCAGGATATCCGCACCCAGCTATCCCGGCAGGCTAACCCCCTGTACGACAAGCTGCTCACCCAGGTGGCCGACCTGCGGGTGACACTGGCGGGAGCCCAGGCGCGGGCGCAAAAGACCACTGCGCTGCTGGAGGCCGCTCAGCGAGACCTGCGCGGTCTGCCGCCGGTGGCCCAGCGCTACGCCACCCTCAAACAGGACCAGGACGTCCAGAGCAGCACCCGCTCCACCCTGCAGCAGGCGCTGGCCGTGGCGCTGATTCAGGAACGGCAAAGCGAGCAAGCGGGAGCCTTCCTCGTGCTGGACAAGGCGGCAACGCCACCTGACCTGGACCGCCCGCCGGTCTTGCTCTCGGCGATCGGCACTTTCCTGGTCTTGCTTGCCACGATGGGACTGATTTCCCTGAACCGCTCGCTGTTCGGGCCGTAGCGAGCGCTGGGAGGGGACAACCGCACGGCAGGGGCGCAGGCCCACCAGTGTGTTCCGCCGACGCCCCCGCCGACCCTCGCCTATAGCCTCTCGGCCAGCGCCCTGATGATGTCGGCGCGGGTCAGGATACCGACCAGTACCCCCTCGTCATCAACGATGGGCACGCGGTTGATCCGTTCCTGCTGCATTCTCCGGGCAATGTCGCGCACATTGTCGTCAGGGTGGAAGCTGATCACCTTCTTGGTCATGACGTCGCTGACCAGTACCCCACGGCTTCTGGCCGCCTCCTCCATCACGCGCTCCGGCATGATGTAAAGCCCGTACAAGGCTGCCTTGACCCGCGGAGGCTCCAGCTCGTCAGCCAGCAGCAGGTCGCTTTCGGACACGATACCCACCACGCGCTTGCGGGCGTCTATCACCGGCATGCCGCTGATGCCATGCTCGGCCAGCTTCCGGACCACGTCTTCCACCCGGGTGTCCGGCACACAGGCAACAACAACCTCATTCATGATGTCGCGGGCCTTCAGGTCCACTGGTTCTCACTCTCCTTGGCTAGCCCCGATCGGCTACGGCGGCTAAGTTCCCGTTTGCGCCCAGGCACTCCTCTTGGCCCACCGCCGACATTCGCTGAGAAGGTGCCACCGCCAGACCTACCGAAGTCTTCGCCAGCAACTCCGGGAGGTACCCCCTATGGCCCTGCGAGTCGGGTTCGTCGGCGTGGGCGGCATCGCTCAGCGTCATCTCACCTACTGCCAACAGCGCGAGGACGTGGAGATCGTCGGGCATGCCGATCCCGTTTTCGAGCGAGCTGCCAAGGTCGCCGCGGACTTCGGCGGTCGGGCCTATGACAGCTATGACAAGCTCTATGCTGCTGAGCACCCTCAGGCCCTGGTCATCTGCACCCCGCCCTTTGCCCACGGTGATATCGAGGAGGCGGCGTGCGACCAGGGCATTCCCTTCTTCGTGGAGAAGCCCGTCGCTGTGAGCATGGACCTGGCGCTGCGCGTGCAGCGGGCCGTCGAACGCAGCGGCGTCGCCACCCAGGTGGGGTACATGTACCGCTTCGCGGAGCCGGTGCTCAAGGTCAAGGAGCTTCTCGGCCAACACCAGACGGCCATGGTCCAGGCCCATTACTACATGCCCGGCCTGCCCCCGCCGGACTGGTGGCCGAGCCTGGAACTCGGCGGCGGGCAGCTTATCGAGCAGGCGACCCACATGCTCGACCTGGGGCGCTTTCTGGCCGGTGAGGTGGTCGCGGTGCAGGGCAAGGCGGTGCGCACCCGCGACTGGACGCCTCCTCCGGGCTGCGAGAAGCCCGAGGGGATGCTCTCCTACGCGGCTGACTTCGACATCCCCGATACCACGGCTCTGATCCTGGAGTATGAGAGTGGAGCGCTGGGCACGCTAAGCTGCTCGCTTGTCCCCCAGGCCAAATGGGACAACGGCTTCAAGGTCGTCGCTGACGGCCTCATCGTCACCATTGATGGCGCCAACGCCTTCTGGGCCGGCGACACCGAGGGCAGCATGGCGGCCAGCCCCAACTGGGCCAACTACGTTCTCGGCGAGTTCCTGGACGTCGTACAGGCCGGCAGCACCCGGACCAGTGTGCCCTACATCGAGGGAGTGAAGAGTCTCGCCATTTCGATCGCAGGCTATGAGTCCATGCGCCGCGGTGGGGGCCCCGTGGACCCGCGGGAGCTGCTGGGGGAGGCCAGGCCCAGAGCCGTCTTTGCCGGCGCCGTGCTTTCGGGCGTTGAGATGGCTGGTGCGGACCTCACCAATGCGGACCTCACGGGAGCCAACCTGGCTGGCGCCAATCTCTCGGGCGCCGATTTCTCCAACGCCAATCTGTCCGGAGCGGTCGTGGTCGGGGCCGACCTTTCCGGCGCCGACTTCTCCAACGCCAACCTCTCCGGTGTGGTGCTGCCCCAGGCAAATCTCTCCGGAGCGGACTTTTCCAACGCCAACCTCTCGGGCGCCAACCTCGCCGGAGCGGACCTCTCCGGCGCCGACTTCAGCAATGCCCAGCTCCCCGGCGCGACGCTGCAAGGCGCCGACCTCCCGGGAGATGACAAGGATGACTGAGCAGACGCTCACGCTGCAGATAGAGGGCATGACCTGCGAGCACTGTGTCGCGGCAGTGAAAAACGCTCTCATGAGAGTTCGTGGCGTGACGAGAGCCGATGTGGATCAGAAGGCAGGCCGAGCCACGGTGACCCTGGACCCGCAGCAGGTCGCGGTCGAGGACCTGGTGGAGGCCGTGGAGGAAGCAGGCTACGAGGTCTCGCCAGAGGCCTAGGCCTCTCGCCGCAGAGCCCACTGCGGACAGGTGGGTTATTCCGACGACTGTGGCAGGTGATGGCCGGTAGGTGTCGAAGTACTGGCATGATGGTGCTGGGTCGCGTCCACGGCACGGCGCCCTCCAAGCCTGACTGCACAATGCAATGAACCGCGAAGCTAGCGCCCCGGCCCCATCCTGGAGGTGAACAGGATGCGTTGCTGCGCGCTGGTTGGACTTCTTCTATTGACCATCCCCTGCTGGGCCCAGCTCGATCTGCCGGACTTACCCGACATCCCCGGGGCCGACGACATCAGGATAAAGATCAAGATCCCTGGGCTCGACCGGATCCTCAAGGCTGAGCCCTTGCTGGTCAACAGCTTTGCGGACGCAGTAACCGGCGCGCCCTTCCTGGATGACTTCTCGCCGGTGGCGACAGCGCCCCTGAACGAGCTAGCGCGGACCCATGACTACGGCTTCATGCTGGGTCCGGGGGCGTTTGACGGCACGTTGGAGAGCTACTGCCTGAACGCCGGGCTGTGTGCTCCCGGGTCACGGGAGGGCTACCTGTGGACGCGCCTGCGGGGCCCGCGGGCCCCTATCATCTCGCGCATCCTGCAGGGCACGGCGGCTCACCCGGAACTGCCCCAAAGCGACGTGCAGTCCCTCATCTGGGGCATCCTTGCCCGCTGCAAGCTGAGTGAGATGTCTGACCGCCTGCAGCAGACGGCCCGCTTGCTGCTGACTCCGCAGCAGTTGCGCGAACTGGACGGTGGGGCTCTGGGGAGGATTCCACCAGAGCTCATGGACGAGGCCTTCGGTCATCTGCCGCCCGCGGTCCGACAGGTGATGGAGGCGGAGGCGCGGTTGCGCGAGTTGCTGAGCGACCCCACGACCGAGTTCGCGGAGCTGGAGCGCGTGGCAGTGCTGGAGGGCGACCCGGAGCCAGTTGAGGGGAGGCCCGTCGTGCCTCGAGGCCGTTGGTCCTACCACCCCGGCGGGTATTTCATTCGCTACGACCCGGAAGGCTACAAGCTCACTAACGTCCAGATCGTGGTGCCTCCTCCCATTGCCATCGAGGAGGATCAGTATGGGCGTATCACGGCCATGCAGGATGCCGAGGGCCATCGCGTCGAGACGCCCTACAACGACGATGGTCCTTTGCTCACCATGGCCGGTGACCCACAAGTGACGGTGCAGCCCTTCCGCTCTGTGCGCGTGGTGGGGCCTGGACCGGACCAGAGCCTGGAGTTGGCGCTGGAGCAACCGGCATGGACCCTACTGGGGATGCCTGCCGGTGGTGGCGTGGCGCCGGCTGACAGTCCCTTCGCCGACGTGCAGCAGCGCTATGACTGGGCGCTGGCTCACGCCCGTGAACTGCGCGATCTGGTGGCGGCGGTCAGGAAAGTCGGTGACCAGCCTGCGTCGGAGGCGACAGCGGAGGCTTACCTGCCGCTGCTGATGGACATCGCCAACTATCACGAGGCCCTGCGCGCGGCCGGAGTGATGGACATCGAGGAGGAATGGGCACAGCCGGCGTTGCGGTTGGCGCAGTTGGCCTGGATGCTGGGCATCGCCTACCTTGGCGACGGGCTGAGCTACGTGCAGGAGCCGCAGGCGCTGGGCGGGTCGGCGCCTGTGGTCCGCATGCTGGCCAGCCTGCCTTTGGCTGGCTGGCCGCCGCTGGTGACTGGGGCTCCGTCCGGGATGAAGCCCATCCAAAGACCCCGTTTCACCGAGTATGACCGCCTGATGTGGGGTCGTGACCGGCCACGCCCAGTTCGCCCCCTCCGCCCCTTCAGACCCGCTGGCGACGACAACGAACCCGCGGACAGCGCCCAGTCTGCTGAACCGCGCCAGCCTTCCGGACAATCCAACCGCCCGGCCGGTGATCGCGGCGGGAAGCCCGTTCTCGACAAGGCCAGAAGGTGCATCGGCTATCTCACCAAGGGCAAACTGGTGGTGGACGCTGTGGCGAACCCCGCGGGGACCCTCGCCCGTGAGGTCGGCTTCGGTCTGCATCATCGGATCCGGGATGGCTACTTCGACTGGCTATTTAACACCGCCGAGACCATCTCGGAGCAGCTTGGCGGCGACCCGCCGCGGGCAGATTTCGACCGCATCGCCACCGTAGGGGACGCAACCCCTCAGGTTGCCCTCGGCGATGATATCCCGCCGGCGCGGCGGGCTGCCTTGCAGGCTCTCGCCAACTCCCTCGTGCGTCTGGTAAGCGTATTGCGTGCGGGTCAGGTGACAATGGACCGACTCGGTGGAGCGATCGAGGCGGGCGACGAGGCGTGGGAGGCCCGTCAGGGCGCGGCGCTCAATGAACACAAGCGGGCAGCCGGAGAGGCCTTCATCGCGGTCGCTGACAGCCTCGAGGCGCTGCTGGCCGAGCTCCGCGCCGAGGGCGTCCGCGATATACGGGTTACGGCCGCATCCTACGCCGCCTATCAGGAACGCCTGCGGACCGAGGGCTTCCCCGCCGACGAGCTTGAGGCTGGCCATCGAGCTGGGCTTACCGATGCCGAGATGGAGGCCTACCGGCAGGAACGCTTGAGCCTCGACCCGGCCGCGATGGAGGGCAGCCTCATGGAGGGCGGGGAGGCCGCTGCCGCCGCCATGCGGGAGCTGGGGATGGCGTGGCAGCGACTGCCGGCCTGCGACCTGGAAGAGCTGCCCCACCTGCCCGCGCCGGCGCCCTGAGGCGCTTCGCGGGGGATGGCGTCTGTCGGGGCTGGAGGAGGCCGTGGAGGACGCAGGCTATGGGGTGAACATCCGGGCCTGGCACAGCAAACTGTGCCGCTCCGTTCAGCGGCCCATTTCGCGACGGAAGTCAGCCACGGACTTGAACTCTCCGTAGCGCGTCACGTTCCAGTGGTCAGCGGTGGCGAAGTAGGCGTCCAGCAGCGGCTCTCGCGCCTCAGCGTCCACGGCCATGGTCGCCAGTTGCACCGTCTGGATCTGCATCCGCGACAGGCGCACTCGCCAGAGCAGGTCGTCGTTGTCGCTTACCGCCGCCTCGGCGCGGTCGAACAGCTCCACGTAGCGGGCCATTCGCTGTGGATTCAGGTAGGCTGTCGGCGGGTGTACGAGCCACCACCCTTTGAACACCTCCGCCCACGTCGGGTCCTCTGGCGGCAGAGGCTTGCCGCCGGGCCCGCCAAGGCCTTCGTGCAGCCGGTTGATGTACTCCCGTAAATACGGTGCTGCCCGGCCATAGTACAGCTCCAGGAATTCGTCAATCCCTGCGTCCACGTCGTAGTCGGGGTCCCATAGCAACTTGGCCAGTAGGTACGCCTGGATCTCGTTCAGGCCGCCGCCGATGCTCTGGTAGTTCCCCTGGTGCAGAACCCCCAGGACGCCCACGTCACGGTAAAGCCGCGCCGCCGGCTGCAGTTGGTAGAGGTTCGGGAACGGGACCAGGAAGTGCGTGAAGCCGGTTACGTAATCCCAGACGTAGAGGTTGGGGGTGAGCTTGCGCCACTCCCGCAGAAGCCGCTGGTTCGTGTCTGCGTCCAGCCACATACAGAAGCGGATGGCCACGTTGCTCCGCGGGCGTACGGTCTTCGGTGGCGCCATGCTGTAGTCGTAGGCGAGGGTCTCAACGAGGTTGTCCGGGAACTCCTGGCGGACGGCGTCCGCCACGGCGTTGACGAAGGTCAGTAGCGAGCCCTGGGGGCTTCCCTCGGCCGCATCGAGCGCCGCGCAGTTCGCACACCGGCAGTTGTAGCGACCATCGTTCTGGGAGACCGAGAAGACGCGCATCTGGGGTTGCTCGCGCATCCACTGCCGTACCCGCTCGCTCACCAGCCGCACGGTGTCCCGGTTGGTCAGGCACAGCCCCATGGGCAGTCGTCGGCCGTCTTCGTGCTGCATGTAGTACTCGGGATGCTCCGCGAAGTACTGGTCGTGCGGTAGCAGCCACGCGAACGTGTGGTGTGGATACCAGGCCCACGGGTACTTGCCGCCCTGCTCAGGCGTGAGACGCGTCGTGTGGCCGTTGGTCTTGTTGTGCGCGGCCCATGCGCCGTCGAAGGCGTCGAAGAAGAAGACCTCTCTGTACTCAAACGCGGGTCGCTCACGGCGGGTGACAGAAGGCAGGGGCACCGTTGGCCTCCTTGGCACGTGCGTCACTCGCGAGGTCAGCCAGCGGACACCGAGGTAGTTCTCCAGGAAGGTGTAGACGCCGTAGAGGGTGCCCCGCGGCCGCCCTCCCACGATCGCCAGGTGCGGTCCAGCGCTCCGGATGACGAACTCCTCGCCGCCCAGCTCCGCGGCCTCGGTTACGGCAACCGCCTGCTGCTGCAGCCTGCCGCCGCCCACGAAGACGCTCGGCTCCCCCGCACGGACCAGGGCGCGCAGCTCCGGCACCAGCGGCAGCTCAGCGCCTGTCGCCTGGCGCAGATAGCTCTGCAGTTCGCTGGCTGCCAACTGTTCGGCAGGCGCTGCTTCGCGCGCGACCACGATGCGGTAGGCGCTGCGTCCATCCTTCGCCAGGAAATGACCGGGTCCAGCGGCCAGGCTCGCGGAGGCCACGGCACTGGCGCACAAGGGGTACAACCAACATCGGCTCACGAAGACCGCACCTCCCCCTCGCCGACGTGGAAGCGAGCGGCGTCTGTGCGCTCGGCCAGCGCGGGATCTAGCTTGGCGCTGGTCACAACCACGCCATCGAGTTCCTCTTCCAGTTTGAGCACGGCGCGGGCCCGTGTGGCATCCAACTCCGACAGGCAGTCGTCGAGAAGCAGCAGGGGAGGTTCCCGGGTCCACTCCTGAGTGACCCGCGCCTGGGCGAGCTTCAGGCTCAGCGCGGCGGTCCGCTGCTGCCCCTGCGACCCGAAGGTCCGCACGGGAAACCCACCGAGCGTCACCACCAGTTCATCGCGGTGGGGTCCCACGAGGGTAACACCGCGGCGCGCCTCGAGGTCGGCCAGATGGTCCAGGCGCGCCCGGAAAAGCTCCTCTGCTTGCTGCTGACCGTCCGCTTCAGCCAAGTCGCTGCGGTAGGTCAGTGTCAGCTCCTCGCCGCCCCCGATCGCTGCGTGCAACTCCCGGGCATGGCGGCCCACATCGGCGACAAACCGTTTGCGGTCCAGGGCCAGGGCTGCGCCGCTGCGCACCAACTGCTCCGTCCACGGCTGTACCGCCGCGAAGTCACAGCCGCCCTCACGCAAGCCCTTCAGCAGTTCATTGCGCTGGCGCAGGGCCCGGCGGTAACGCACCAGGTCATCCAGGTAGCGCGGTTGGAGCTGCGCCAGCGCCGTGTTCAGAAACCGACGACGCTCGCCGGGGCCGGCCTTGACCAGCGACAGGTCATCGGGGCCGAACATGACGACGGGGGCCAGCGAGACCACCTCGCGCGCGCCGGCCACCACCTCGCCATTGACCTCCAGACGTTTCGTCAGCGCCTCGCCCGCAGTCTTCTGCAGCCCCACGGCCAGCCGCAGAGTGCGACCCTCACGGGACCGGAACGCAGCCTCCGCCCGGGCCACCGTTTCGCCCCAGCAAATGAGCTCCGCATCGTTGGTGGTTCGCGGTGACTTCGTCGTGGCCACCAGGTGCATCGCTTCGAGCAGACTGGTCTTGCCGGCAGCGTTGGGGCCCAAAAACACGCAAAGGCCAGGCGGCAGGTCGAGGACCAGCTCGCGGTAAGCGCGGAAATTGTGCAACCGGAGGTGGTGGCAGTACATACGAAACGGGCCGGCTAGCTGCTAGCCGGCCCTGTCGCTCCTCTGGTCGATCGCTTCGTGCTCCCCGCCCCCTGCGGCCTGCCCTCAGAGTATCTGCATCGGCATCAGGACATACAGGTAAGTGTCATCGCCCACCGGCTTGATCGCGCCGCTGTTCAGCGGACCCGAGAGCTCCATCACCACTTCGGTCGTGTTCACCGCGTCCAGCATGTCCAGCAGGTACCGTGCGTTGAAGGCGATCTCAGCGTCGTCTCCCTCCAACGTCACGGGGATGGATTCCTCAGCGTGTCCGACATCCTGGCTGCTGGCGGTGATCTTCAGCGTCCCGCCCTCAGTCTTGAGAACCACGCGGTTGGCATCCTCCCGTGCCACGATGAGCGCGCGGTGGAGGGCCGCGGACAACTCCTTGATGTTGGCGATGATCCGCCGCTCATAAGACGCCGGGATGACCTTGGCATAGTTGACGAACTGGCCCTCAATCAGGCGGGAACCGAGCGTCACCTTCCCCAGCCGAAACTCAACCTGACTGTCGCCGATCGCCACCTGCACTGGGTCAGGGGAGTCCCCGTCCAGGATGCGGGCCAGCTCCGTCAGCGCTCGGCGTGAGACGATCGCTGACCGCGTCACATCGCCCACGCCTTCAAGCGGCGCCGTCTGCAGAGCCAGCCGGTAGGTGTCGGTGGCCACGACCTCAAGTCGTTCCTCGGCAATGCGGAACAGGGCGCCGGTCAGGATCGGGCGCGTCTCGTCGCGGGAGGTGGCAAAGACCGTCCGCGCCAGGATGGTCTCCAACTGCCCCTGAGGCATCTCAAAGCGCACGGCCTGCTCCAGCGGCGGCAGCATCGTGAAGTCGGCCGCCGACAGCCCCCGGATCTCGTACCGGGACCGACCACAACGGATGTTCATCCCGTGGGTCTCGTCTGCCTCCAGGGCGACTTCCTCGTTCGGCAGGGCGGAAGCCACCTCCGACAGGATCCGGGCCGGCACTGTGGTGGCCCCTTCCTCCAGCACATTGGCCTCCAGCAAGGCCTCCAGACTGAGGTACTCCAGGTCCGTCGCCACCAGCCGCAACTCCCGCCCACGGCCCTCCAGGTATACGTTATTCTGTACTGGCTGCGTGCTGCGACCTGAGACACCGCGCGAGACGATTTGCACGCCCTCCAGCAGGGCGTGCTGCGGACAAGCTAACTTCAACATGCCTGCGAGACCTCCCTTGGGCCTGCCTCAGACTTCACAGGCGCAATCCTCCACCCTTCGGCGCCGAGCGCCGAGGCCATTCCCCACTGGCGGTACGGACTTCGGTCGTATGAGGATTGTACAAGACCCCAAACTGGCCTGTCCAGTGCAGTTTTGTACAGGTTCTAATGCTACTTCCTTACAAGAGTCTAAATAGCAGTAGTAGTAGTAGGGCCGTGGAAAACGGGGAAAAGCCCCTTCGGCCCAACGCGCTCAGGGCTTTGCGCTGTGGAACGATCTCAAGAGAACCTGTCCTGACTCCTCACACTTCCCACACTCACCGCGAGTCCTCACAATCCGCGGCTGTTTCTCCGCCATTGCTCTTGAGGCTTTCCACAGACGCTTGCCTGCCTCAACAGCGCAGGCCCGACCCCAGGGTCGGGCCCGCCATCCGGCCGCAGAAGCGCTGCGCTGGGTCCCTCCCCACCGCCTCAGTGGTCGCGCAGCGCCGACTTCATGTCGTTCATGAGCCACAGGACCTTCTCGTCCTCCGCCACCATCTCGCTCACTTTGTTATACGCATATAGAATAGTGGAATGATCGCGGCCACCAAAGAAGCTCCCGATGTCGGAGAGCGAGTTGTCCGTCAGCTCGCGACACAGGTAGACCGCAACCTGGCGGGCCCACGCGATATCCTTGCTGCGCTTGGGGCCCACGAGATCGGCCAGGGGACAGTTGAAGCGCTCGCTGACATACTCCACGATCTCCTTGAGAGTCAGGCGATGCTCACTGGGGCTGGTGGAGTAGTCGGCCACGATCTCATCCACGACGGCCAGGCTCAGGGGGCTTTGGTTGAGTGAGGTATGGGCGCACACCTTCAGCAGGGCGCCCTCCAATACCCGGATGTTGGACTCGATCTTCTTGGCCAGGTACTCCAGAATGTCCCGCGGGATGTGAATGCCCTCGGCCTCGGCCTTCTTCTCCAGGATCGCCACCCGGGTCTCCACATCAGGACACCGGAGGTCGGCCACGATACCCATCTCCAAGCGACTGCGGAGACGATCATTCATCATCTGCAACTGCCGGGGTGGTGCGTCCGAGGCGATGACCACCTGCTTGTCGTTCATGGAAAGGGCATTGAAGGTGTGGAAGAACTCCTCCTCCGACGCCGGGCCCTCGATGGCGGCGATAAACTGGATGTCATCCACGAGCCACACGTCCACGTAGCGGTAGCGCCGGCGGAACTCAGCCATCCGGTTGTCACGGATGGCCGAGATGAGCTGGTTGACGAAGTTCTCCGCCGACACATAGACCACTTCCATGTGTCGGTGCTGCTGGCGAATGGAGTGGCCGATAGCCTGCATCAGGTGGGTCTTCCCGAGGCCTGCCTTGCTGTGGATGAACAGCGGGTTGTAGCTGTGCCCGGGATTGCGGACAACTTGCAGCGCCGCCGCATGGGCAAACCGGTTGCAGTCTGCCACCACGAAGTTCTCAAAGGTGTAGCGTGGATTCAGCGGCGAGGTCTCAAAGATGTCAAACTCCTGCCTCGCCGTGGGCATCACTGTGGCCGCAGCTGCCGTGCGCTCCCAAAGATCCAGCGCCGGGCGCGCCGTCTCCATGACCTGCATCCGCAGGTCCACGGGTTCGGCGATGATCTCCTCGAGACAGGCACTGATCGTGGGACCGTGTCGCTCCTCAAGCATCCGGCGGACAAAATCATTGGGGACGCAGAGCGTGAACGTGCCCCCCTCAAAGGCTAGCGGCACGGCGGCTTTAAGCACCGCGTCAAAGGTGGCCTGTCCCACGCGCTCCCTGAGCACGGGCAGCACGGTGGACCACAGCTCCTGGCCGCTGATCGCTGTCTCGGACATGTACAGGCCCCTTTCCTGAGATGGACGTCCGTGCCGCCTCTTAGCCGACAGCCACAGACACAGCGTCAGTAGGGAAGGGAACCAGGGGATACGCCGAGGTGGACATGAACCCGCCGGCTGCGAACAATGCCTCGGTCTGCGGATCGTGACCCCACGGCGGCTGCGCCCTGACCGCCGGACAACAACACCTGCCGGCCCGCTGAGCCTGCACAACAGCCCAGTGGCCGCCCCCCCGCCGCAGCCCCTCCCATGACCGGTAAGCCCCGGTTCCAGCAAGCTGCGACGCTCCTGTGACCCTGCAGTCAGGGTCATTGGGACACTCGCGGCCCGAATCCCTTGACAGAATCGTGACCGGAGGAGACTTTACGAACAAAACGTGAACTTTACGTCAAAAAATCCCTGATGAGGCCCGTCGTGTGGATAGTTCTGCGGTGTATAGCGTGGTGATAGCGCGGGCTAAGTCCAACAGTATCAGGCGCTCAGGAATTTTCCACAGGCTCTCCACAGGTGTGGAAAAATCTGTGTACGCCCTCCCCTGCGACGGCCAGTATAACGCAAGCACAACGCCAGGTCAAAGGGTATTTCTCTTGACTTATCGGCAAAGTCATGACAATTGTGTCTAAAATGCGTTCGATTGCCGGGCACCCTGCATCCGCCACCGCCTCCCCCCGAGCATTGGCCCCTCCAGCCCACCTCAGCTTTCAAGAATCCTAACACCGCTTTCCCCAAAACCAGCCCTCAGCACAACAGGCCTGTGGAAAAGGTTCTTGAATGTCTTGAAAGCCAGTGCCCAGGACCTCAGACCCCGCAGTTTTCGTCGTCGTCTGGTGCGGGCACTATCCTCACCGGCCGCCCGATGGCTGCGGACTCCCGGGCGGCGCACAGGACCCGCAGCGTGCGGACCATGTCTCGCGCCGTGGCCAGTGGCGGCTGACCGGCCCGAAAGCGCTCCAGGGTGTCCCAGGTATAAGCCGGGTAGACATCCTCAAAGGCATTGCCCTTGACGTGGTCCGACTGCCCGTTGCGCCAGTTCACCACCATGTCGCCAAGGTCCGGACCGCCCGCATGCAGCGCATCGCAGTCCAGGGAGAAGTAGCGCTCATAGGTGTTGCTGGGCATGCAGTAGGAGACCTCGCCCACCCCGATCTCACCATCGGCGCCGACCATTGTCAGGCTGGCGATGTCCTCGATCGCCTCGCCCGACAGGCCGTGGGTCCACCGTGCACTCACCTCGACCACCTCGGTGGTGCACAGGTACAGCATCAGGTCCACCACATGGGGGCCAAAGTTGAACAGCGGCCCGCCGCCGGCCAGTTCCGGATCCAGCATCCACGGCACACCCCAGGTCCGGTACCGTCCCGGATCACCGGCAAAGAGACGATAGTAGTAGTGATAGACCTGCCCCAGCTCTGCCTGGCGCGCCTTGAGCCATTGCACGATGGCGTAGTAGCGCGAAACCAGCGCCACGCTGCAAAACAGCCCCTCCGTCTCCGCCTTGGTCGCCACCGGTTCCAGGCGCTTCCAGTCCGTCCCCATGGGCTTCTCCATGTGGAAGGGCACGTGGCGGTGGATGAGCCACGCGGCCAGGTCGGTCATGTCGCGATGAGGGGCATGGGCAAAGACGAAGTCGGGCTTCGTTTCGGCCAGGCAGCGCTCGTAATCGGTGTAGCGCGGGCAGTCTACCCGGTCCTTGACGATATCCACCAGCTCCTGGGAGGTGTCAGCGACCGCCACGATCTCCTCGCCCAGGGCATTGAGGGCGTCAATGTACATCAGCGGGACATGCCAGTGGCTGGCCCCGAGGATCGCGATCTTCATGCTGAGGCAACTCCTTCGGTCAACGGTAAGAAGTGGTCATTCCGCACGAACTCGGCGGATTCCTCTTGCGTCAGGACGTCTAGCTGCGCTATAAGAATGGGGTCTGAAAGCCGCTGTAAGCGCTTACTGGGGGCCGTCCGCCGCCAGTGCCCCAACCAGGAGGATTCCCTCGTGCGATCGCCCCTGACGATCTGTGTCTTGACCGCCGGTCTTGTTGGTCATCTCGCCTGGGCCCAACCGCAACCCGATCGCGACGCCGACCTCCAGGCGCTGCTGGCGGGCGTCAGCGAGATCGCGGCGCCCGGCTGGCCCGGCTGCCTGGCTGTCTACGGTGACCAGGCCTTCGCCGTGGTCACCGGAAAGAGCGGGCAGGCGCACACGCCGGTCGTCGCCGCCGCCCACTACGACCGTGGCCGCATTGTGGCGCTGGGACACAATGGCTATTTTGGCCGCCAAGCGCTCAGCACGGCTGACACTGGTCAGTTTATGGTCAACGCCGTGGGGTGGCTGGCCGCTGGCCGGGGCGCCCGCCAGGATGCGATAAAGGTCGCGGTTCAGGGTTTGCCGGACTTCCTGGCGCTGCTGCAGGAGAAAGGGATCGCGGCCGAGGACATCGCAGCTCCGGGCTGGACCGCCAGGCTGGAGGGATATGACGTACTCGTCAGCACCGCGCTGCCCGGCTACGGCCCTGACGAGGTGCGGGCGGTCACCGACTTCGTGCGGCGGGGTGGAGGCCTCCTGTCGGGCGACACACCGTGGGGCTGGCTCCAGCTCAACCCCGGCAAGAGCCTCACCGCCGACCATGGCGGCAACCAGATCATCGCCCACGCCGGACTGGTGTGGGCCGATGGCGGGCTGGACCGCACCGGGCCCCGCGGGTTTGTCACTGACCCACGGCCCAACCGGCTGGTTCATGCCGGCGCGGCTCTCGCGGCGGTGCTGGCCGAGAGCGACAATGCCCCGCTGAGTAAGGAGGAGTTGGCTCAGGCCACCTGGTCCATCACCCAGGCGGCGCGCGCGGTGCTCCCGGGCGACACCATCATCCTGCCCCGCTTGCGCGAGCTGCAGCAGCTCCACGTCGCCGAGGCAGTGCCAGGCCCCGACCAGCCCCTGAAGCTCGACCAGCCCCTGTTACGACTGGCCCTGACGCTGCAGATGGAGCAGATCAAGCAGGCTCCGGTGGACCAGGTAACCGCGCATCCCTCGGCCGCTCTCTTTCCCGGTGCAGTCCCCGCCGAGGCCCCGCGCGTGACCAGGACCTTGACGATCAACACGGCCGTGCCGGGTTGGCACAGTACAGGCCTTTACGCTGCTCCGGGCGAGGTGGTCACCGTGACTGTCCCCGAGGCCGCGGCCGACCAGGGTCTGCAGGTGCATATTGGCTGCCATACGGACACTCTCTGGGGCCTGGACACCTGGAAACGCTGTCCGGAGATCGTGCGCTGGTTCAGCCTCACCCAACCGGTCACAAGGGCCGCCAACGCCTTTGGTGGTCTCGTGTATGTGGATGTACCCGGAGACTGCCCGCTGGGTGAGGTGACGGTCGAGGTCAGTGGCGCCGTGGAAGCGCCTTATTTCGTGCTCGGGCGAACCGACCCGCAGCAATGGCGGACCCTGCGCCAGGCGCCCGCGCCCTGGGCCGAATTGCAGGGGTCCAGCGTGATCCTGACGGTTCCCTCCGCCACCATCCGCAACCTCGACAACCCGGTGCAGCTCATGCAGTTCTGGTCCCACATCGGGGACTCCTGCAATGAGCTGCTCTCTCGCCCGGTGGCCCGCCCGCGCCCCGAGCGCTATGTGGCCGACGTGCAGATCAGCGCCGGCTACATGCACTCCGGGTACCCGATCATGACCCACCTGGATGGCGCGGACCTGGCGGTGGACCTGGAGAAGCTGCGCACGCAGGGTAGTTGGGGACACTTCCATGAGATCGGCCACAATCACCAGTCGGGGGACTGGACCTTCAGCGGCACCGGTGAGGTCACAGTGAACCTCTTCTCGCTGTATCTCATTGACCGCTGCTGTGGGCTCAAGGACGTCGGCCACCCGGCGATCAAGCCTGAGGACCGTGAGAAGCGCACCCGCGAGCATCTGGCCGCCGGAGCGCCCTTTGAGAAGTGGCGGTCTGACCCGTTCCTGGCCCTCTACATGTACATGCAGCTACAGGAGGCCTTCGGTTGGGAGACCTACAAGCGGGTGTTTGCGGAGTACGACGCCCTGCCGGAGGCCGAGCGCCCAAAGACCGACGACGAGAAGCGTGACCAGTGGATGGTGCGGTTCTCGCGGGCCGTGGGGCGCAACCTGGGTCCTTTCTTCCAGGCCTGGGGAGTACCCACCTCACAGGCCGCCCGGGACAGCATCGCTTCCCTGCCGGTATGGATGCCCGAAGGCTTCCCGCCGGATCAGGGCTGAGAGCAGACCGCAGAGCTGAGCAAAGCGGGAGGAGCCCTGAGGCTCCTCCCGCTTGTCGTTCTTGCTAGTGACCGAGTGGCTCTAGAGGCTGACAACCTTGCCCGTGTTCGCCGACTCGGTCTCGGCCATGCATACGGCCACCGAGTTCATGGCTGACTCCGGGGTCACCCGTTCGGAGGCGACGCCCTTCTCCAGGCACTCAAGGAAGTGGACGAACTCACGCTGGTAACCTGTCTCTGCCGGAACCTGGGGGTACTGGACATCGCCCTCGGCGGGGAAGAACTGCAGCATGGGGTCAGTCGCCAGCGAGAACTGCAGCAGGCCGGCCTCGCCCAGGACCTGGTAGCCCATCTCAAACGGCACTGTGCCCGGCATGCCCCAGCCGCCCTCGGCCACGCACACGAAATCGGGATAGAGGTACTGGGTGACGGTGTGATCCACCCTGGGCCCCTCGGTGACCCGGTTGGCGGCGCGCGAGGAGACCGCCGGCGGCATTCCGAAGCAGTCGATGATGAAGTCCACATCGTGGATGTGCAGGTCCAGCAGCGCGCCACCTGACAGGGCGGTGTTCAGCAGCCACTTGCCTTCCGACCACACCGGCGGCGGAGACAGGCGGGTGAACTTGGCGGACACGATTCGCCCCAGGTGGCCGCTCTTGACCCAGTTGGCCAGCAACTCGTATTCCGGCCAGAAGCGAATGCACTGGGCGATGAACAGCAGCTTGCCGCTGGCTTTGGCGGCGTCAATCATCTTCTGGCACTCGGCCGGGTTCAGGGCCATGGGCTTCTCGCAGATGACATGCTTGCCAGCCTCGAGCGCCTTGACCGTCATCTCGGCATGCAGGTGTGTCGGGGTGCAGATATCCACACACTCAATGCCGTCGTGCTGCAGCAGATCATCAAAGCTCGTGTAGCGGTTGACGCCCGAGAGGTCGAGCTTCTGGGCCTCGCCAATGTTGCCGCCCACCGGCTCCACCTGTTCCGCCACCCGCTCCGGCAGCTTGTCGCAGACAGCCAGCAGTTCCACGTTATCCATGGCCTGGTGGATGGCGAAGTGTTGCTGCCCCATGAAGCCCAGTCCCACAAGTCCCGTACGAACCATCACGGCACCTCCTCAATGCAGCCCGGCCGGCCCTGGCGGGCGACCAGGGGTTCTTTCGTGTAGAGGGCAATTGGCCACGCTCCAGGCCTTCTCCTTCCCTTGCGGTGGCAAAAGCCTGAGCCATTCCTGAGTCTTGTTGCCTGGGTGTTACCGGCCCGTGACCTGGCCTTTCGGGGGGCGTGCTATCCTGGATGGTGGGAGGGAGGAATACCGGGGAGCGCGGCGAACTGTCGGCCCGGACAGCAGCGCCGGTCTACGAGCGAGGCATGGGAACTTCCAGTGCGCAGCGCTCCCCCGCGACACCGGAGTGGGAGCGCGTGCGAGAGCTCTATCGTGAGGGCGAAGCGAACCCGGGAGTCATAGCTTCCCGGGTCGCGTCCGCCTTGGATGCCCGCACCCGGGCCGAGATGGCTGGCCCGGGGGTAGCAACCTGTCTGTCCTCGCTGCTGCGGGGCTCACGTCGGGTGGCTGAGGCCGGTCTGCCAGCCATCTGGCAAAGCCAGCCGGCGGCCCAGGGCCCGCCGGTTCTGCGGTTGGCCCAGGCCCTGCGGCAGGAGGCCGAACAGCGCATTGCCCGCAAGGGCTTGGCGTCGCGACCGACAGACCTGGCCCTGAACGCCCTGGGAACGAGCGCCATGGAAGCCGCTGCGGGCGGCGCACCCGGTGTGCTGGGTCTGAGCGAACCCGAGACAGCGGCCAACTTCGGAGCCTACGCCCGCGAAGGGCGGCTGGGCGATTTGTCCCTGTGCTTCCTTTCCCACGACTTTGACCACCTGTTCCGCTATTTCGTGAACCGCGACCTCAGTGACTTTATCGGCAGTCCCGCTCTACCCACGGTGGCCCATGGCTCGCGCTTGCGCGACGCCGTCGCGTTGCACTGCCGGCAACTGGTCCGGCAGGTGCCGGTCGCGGCTCTGGCCCCGCTCCTGGAACAGGCGGCAGCCGAGGACGCTGACGAGACGCAGGAGCAATTGCAGCAGGTGTTACGGGAGTTGACGGCCGAGGGATTGCGGTAGATAACTGCCGCGGGAGGGTAAGCCGCGTGCCGGTCCATGTGGTCACCAACAACGGGCCAGACCCGCTGCCCGCCGCCGCGTGCGGGGCGGACCTGTGCCTGCGCTGGGAGGGTCCGGGGCGCAATGCGCTGCGCAACCTGGCGCCGCTGACGGCCCTGCTGGCCGCCGAACCGCCGCCGCTGGCCGCCGACCTCCTGGACATCGCGACCGCCGTCTACCTGGCCGACATCGGGGTGCTCCGCGGGCGCAACGAGGACTGGGTGCGCAACCTGGACCTCACCATCGCGGTACGGGAGCCGAGCTTCTGGCGGGAGCATGCCGGTGACCTGAGCCATCTCCTCTATGTTCTGACGCGGGATGGCATCAGCTTCAATTTCCAACTCGCCAGCGGATCCGGCACTGCACACGCCGCGACAGCTATCGCCCGGCCCTTCAGCGCCGACTGCGTCTCCCTGTTGTCGGGTGGCCTGGACTCGCTGGCGGGTGCCGTCATGCTGTTGCGGACCGGACGGCGCCCGCTGCTGGTGGCACATCAGTCTGGCAATCCGACGGTGCGCGCGGCGCAAAACGACGTCCTGGCGATGCTGGAACGTCTGGGGGGGGGACAGTTTGCCTTCGCGGGGACCCAGGTCAGCGCCAGCGGCCGCTCCGCCTCCGCCCTGCCGTTCCCGGCCCCCGGGGCGCGAGAGCCCTCGCAGCGCTCGCGGTCGCTGTTGTACCTCGCCCTGGCGGTGTTCGCAGCCAGCACCCAGGGCCTGCGCGAGGTCTACTGCTTCGAGAACGGCCTGCTCACCGTGGCCTTGCCTCTTTCCAGCGCTCGCGTCGGAGGACTGTCCACTCGCAGCACCCATCCGCGCGTTATCGCCCTGGCGAACCGTCTGTGTCAGGCGGCCGATCTGGGCTGCGAGATACTGAATCCCTTCACCTACCAGACGAAAGCTGAACTCATCCGCGACATCCTGCGCCCGGCGCTCGGGCCCCTGGAGATCCAGAAGACCGTGAGCTGCTGGGCGGCGGGCCGGCGCTCGCGGCAGTGTGGGGGATGCGTGGCCTGTCTCGTCCGGCGCTTCGCCATGCTGGCGGCTGGCCTGCCGGATGAGGCCTACGAAGTGGATGTCCTGAGACACCCCGCCCGATATGCGGGCACCGAGGCCTACACGAACCTCGTGGACCTCCTGGGCCAGTGCGCCGAGTTCCTGCGGCGCGACGATCTGGAGCTGCTGGCACTGTGGCCCGAGCTTCTGGACCTGCAAGCCGCGGCCGTCTCCCTCACCGACGTGCTGGCAATGTACCGGCGTTACGCCGCCGAAGTGCAGGGCGTCGTGGAGGCCCACTTCCCCGAGGCCGCGGCCCTCTTGCATTCCGCAGACCGGTAGGATTCCGTACCAAAGCGCGACACGCGCGGCACCAACGGCTGGTCGCGGTCTGATGACCGCTCCTACCGTGGCGCCGCCGCCACCTCTGCCAGAACCCGCAGATGCGCCGCCGGGGTCCGGGCGATCACTCCACACGCCGGGGCCAGGATGTCCACCCCCATGTCCAGGGCTCGCCGGGCGTTGGCGGCAATGGCCTCCGGCGCTCCCGCCCGCAGCAACTCGGCGCTGATGTTGCCCATCAGTCGCTGACGCCGGAGCGCGGCGCGGGCCCGAGGGAGCGAAGCCGTCTCATCCACACTGACCGCTGCCACTTCCAGGTCGGCCAGGTGACCCAGGATGGTGTTGGGGCAGCCGCAGACGTGGACGATGGCCGGGGCGCCGGCCTCTCGCACTGCCGCCACGGCCTGGCGGAGGTATGGCCCGGCGAACTCGGCATACGCTTTGGCCCCGAGCAGCTCCCCCGTCGCCGTCGGGTCACTGATGACGATGGCGTCCGCGCCAGCCTCGACCTGCGACCGGGCGAAATCCGCCACCACCGGCGCACACCGCCGCAGCAGGTCATGGACTGCCGCCGGGTCACGGCGCACCGCCCGCAGCAGCAGCCCCGCCTCCAGCACCTGCCCCGCCAGGCTGAACGGGCCGACGGTGGCCCCCAGCACCGCCACTTCCGGCGCCCTCTCACGCAGCAGGCGAATGGCCTGGAGTGTCACCTGGCGCCGGGGGCCAGGCTTCTCGCTCGGGCTTTGCAGAGCGGCAAGGTCGCGTACCTCGCGCATCGGCTCGGCCAGCACCCGTGGCTGAACGTCACGGCTGCCGAAGTGAATGTCCGCGCCCAGTTCCTCCGCCTCAATAGTCATGCAGAACGGCACAGCCACGGCGTCGAAGCCGCTGGCTTGCTGGGTCGCCAGGGCCAGCTTCGCCATCGCGTCAGCCTCATGGTGCGCCTCGGGCCAGTAGCAACCGCAAGCATCCATGGCCTCCGCGATCGCAAAGGACATCATGCCGCCGCCGCAGATGACCGGTGGGCGTGGTGTGGGCTCTCCGCGCAGGCAGGCCAGAAGCAGCTCCCTGGAGCTCATGCGGGAGACTCCGGCCCACTCGCAGGGAGTTCCAGCGGCAGCTTCCCCCAGCGCTCACCAGCGGCCATGAAGACACCGATGCTTTCCGGTGGAGTGTGCAGCGGCACCTCGCAGCCGGTGGCCAGGATGAAGCCCCGCGGGCTGTCAGCCGCCCGGCGCAGGCAGTCAATGACCTCGGCCTCGATCTTCTCGGCGGAGCCCTCCAACAGCGTCTGTGAAGGGGACACGTTGCCCATGAGCGTCACCCGGTCGCCGACACGCGCCTTCGCCTCGCCCAGGTCCACCACGTCCAGGCTCAGGATGTCGGCGCCTGTGTCGGCCATGGCCTCCAGGAGCCGGTGTGTCTTGCCGCAGATGTGCAGCAGCGCCGGGAGACCATAGGAGTGGATACGCTGGATTTGCGTGGCCAGGTAGGGCTGGGCGAACTCGTCGAACTGGTCAGGCCCCAGCACGCTGCCGGTAGCCACCGGGTCCACGATGGCCGGCACGCCGCCCACGGCCACGCAGGCGTCAATGAACTTCAGGCCCACGGCGGTGGCGGCCTCCAGCAGGGCCTTCGCCAGCCCCGGGTGCTTGCGCAGGTCCCGCGCCAGGCGGTCCGTGCCCCGCAAGCAGGCTGCCGTGGTGAACGGCGCGGCGAAGCAGCACCCCACAAAGACTTCATCCCCGACCTCGGCGTTGCAGTGCTGGATCGCTTCCAGGTATGTCCGCATGCCGTTGTCGCCCCAGGGGTCGGGGTCCAGGAGCTTGTCCACATCCCCCGGCTCCTGCACGACCGGCACGTCCACCCGGGCAGCGTCATCGTCGGGGTAACAGAGCTTCGTGCCCATCGCTTCGGCCAGGACGGCCGTGTCCGTAAAAATGGTGATCATGTCCTGCCGGTAGCGCTGCCAGGTCCGAACGTGGGCCTGCCCCATCTTCAGCCCATCGCGCCCGTGCTCGCGCACCGTCATGCCCGCCAGACGGGCGGCGATGTTCAGCAAAAGAGGGATGATCGGCACGCGGTCCAGCGGCTGACCGGTCAGGAAGGCTCCCATACGCTCTTTCGAAGTCATTGGGCACCTCCCGCCAGCTCTCGCGCCAGCCGCACGCCCTCGGGAGCGCTGTTGCCATACGCATCAGCCCCTATCTCCCGACAGAAGGCCCACGAGACGGGTGGCCCGCCGATCAGCACCTTGAACTGATCGCGAACCCCCTCCGCCTCCAAGCGCTCCACCACGCGTCGCATGCCGTCGCGGGTGGTGGACATCAGCGTGGAGATGGCAATGATCTGCGCGCCGACCCGCTGCGCCTCCGATACGAAGCGCTCCACGGGCACGTCGCGGCCCAGGTCATGGACCTCGAAGCCTGCGGTGTCCAGCATGATGCGGACGATGTTCTTGCCAATGTCGTGGGTGTCGCCCTCGATGACGCCGATGACAACCTTGGCCGGGGTGCCAGCGCTCTCGGGCTTCAGATGGGGCTTGAGGACCTCAATCGCCGCGTACATCGCGTCGGAGCAGAGAAGAATCTCGGGGACGAAATACTCCTCGTTGTCATACTTCTCGGAGACTACCTCCATGCCACGAGCGAGGCCCTCGCTGATGGCCTCATAGGCATCTATGCCTGCCTCGATGGCCTCGGCCGCCAGGGAGGTGGCACGCTCTTCGTCCATCTCCACGACAGCGTCGGCCAAGCCCTGCAGCAGTTCCGCTCTGCGGTCCGCCATATCGCGCCTCCTGCGGTGGTGTCAGGAGACGCCGCGGGCCTAGCGGAAAGACACAGGCCCGTCCGCGGACGGCTCCGGACACCGGTTGACAGAGTCTACGCCGACCACCCGGGCCGGCTGGAGTGACCGGGCTCAGAGGCAGCCGCGCCGGTCGCGCCACGCCAGTCTCGCGAACATACCTGCGTCACCTCCCTTCAGGCTCTCTACAGACGTCTTACCAGGTTACTGGTTCGCCGGAGCGGCCGGCACTCCTTCTCCCGGTGCAGGTCCGCCACCGTCCTGGCGCGAATCGTCGGCCAGTCCAGTCGTCTGCGCGAGCCGTCTGCAGCCGCGAGGTTGCCAGGCCAGGAAGGTAAGGCCCACCGTCACGCCACCAGGAGGGATTCAATATGCCCACTGCGCTCAGCCGCGACCAGATACGGCCCACCGTGGAACGCCTCGTCGCCGCGACGCCGGTGTTCGACATCCATACGCACCTGTATGCCGCGCCCTTTGGCGACCTGCTCCTGTGGGGCCCCGATGAGCTCATCACCTACCACTACCTCATCGCTGAGGTCTGCCGCACCGACCGCAGCCTGACGCCCGAGGCGTTCTTTGCCCTGCCCAAGGCCCAGCAGGCTGCCCACATCTGGCAGAAGCTCTTCCTGGACAACTCGCCCCTGTCGGAGGCGCGGCGCGGGGTGCTGACGGCGCTCTCAGCCCTGGGCGCCGACGTCGGGAGCAAATGCTGGGACACCATCCGCGCCCGCTTCGCCGGGGTGACGGTTGAGCAGCACATTGATCGCGTGTTTGCCGCCGCCAACTGCAGCGGCGTGGTGATGACCAACGACCCGCTCGATGACGCCGAGCGGGCGGTGTGGGAACGGGGCTTCGACCCTGACCCGCGGTTCCGGGCGGCCCTGCGGCTTGATGGGCTGCTGGTCTTCCTGGAGCGAAACGTCCAGCGGCTGAGTCAGATGGGGTATGACATTGCGCCACCCCTGACAGAAAGCCACCTGGGGGAGGCGCGGCGCTTCCTGCAGGACTGGATCGCCCGCATGGACCCCATGTACATGGCGGTCTCGCTGCCCGACACCTTCCGGTTCCCGGAGGACTCCGTAACCGGCAAGCTCATCGCCGAAGCAGTGGTGCCGGTGGCCCGCGAGACGGGTGTGCCCTTCGCGCTGATGATCGGCGTCAAGCGGCAGATCAACCCGGGCCTGCGGCTGGCGGGCGATGGCGTGGGCCGGGCAGACGTCGGCGCCGTGGAGCGGCTCTGCGCTGAGAACCCGGACGTGAAGTTCCTGGCCACCCTGCTGTCGCTGGAAAACCAGCACCAGCTAGCCGTCGCCGCGCGCAAGTTCCCCAACCTGATGGTCTTCGGCTGCTGGTGGTTCCTCAACAACCCCAGCCTCATCGAGCAGATCACGCGCATGCGGCTGGAGCTGCTGGGCACCAGCATGGTGCCGCAGCACTCCGACTGCCGCATCCTCGACCAGCTCGTCTACAAGTGGGCCCACTCCCGGCCCATCATCGCCGCCTGTCTGGCGGAGAAGTACGAGCTCGCCGCGCAGGCCGGGTGGCCGGTCACCGAGGACGAGATTGCCCGGGATGTGCGGAAAGTGCTCAGCGAGAGCTTCCTGGAGTTCGTGGACCGGGGCTGACCACAGCGGCCCGGGCCACGCTGGTCACCAGAAGAGCCTGGCCGCTGATGTAGATAACCCAGATAAGGTCATTCCACAGCGCCCCGCCGACACCGCGGAAGGCCGATAGACCCAGGAGGATGTCCGACATCAGGAACAGCAGGGCGCCGCAGGCGAGCGGTCGCAGCCGCGGCTCCCGGATGGTGAGGACGACGGCCAGGGCCGCCATGCAACAGATGACCAGGGCATAGAGGAGCGCGCCGTACTCCATCACCGGGCCGCGGCCGCTGTTCGCCGTCAGCGCGTACCAGACCACTACCCCCACAGCCTGCCCCAGGACCAGCGCGAGCGCCATGGCCTGCTCACCGGACCCGATGCTCCGGCCCAGGCTGACAAATGCCGCGATGTAGAAGCCGTGGCCGAGGCCGAACAGCAGCATCCCCGCCAGCCAGCCGTCGGGCGAAGGGATGACGCCACCCATGGCCAGGTCGCCCAAGTGCCCAAAGAGCATCCCGCCGGCGATGAGCCCGGCATAGCGGCGCGCGCCCCCCTGCCTTGAAAGCCACCCCAGGACGGCGTACAGGACCAGGAGGAGGGTGCCGGGCAGGCGCGCCCACTGGGGGATGGTCTCGGTCGCGGCCGTGAGCACCGGCCCCGCGACGACACCGGCCATCTGCAGCAGGGCGCAAGCCAGCAGCACAGCTACACCTGCCCGGGAGGCCCAGCTCATGGCCCAGTGGCCTCCCCTCGCACCAGGGCCAGCTCGCGCGGGCCGAGACGGCCGCTGACGACGATGGCTCCCGGTGCCGTGCTCACGCTCAGCGACCTTCCAGGCAGCAGTTCGCCCTGGGCACCCAGGACCCGCACGCGCAGCTCACCCAGGCGCACACAGCCCTTGGCCGCCAGCAGAGCCCGATCCAAACGGGCCTCCATCGCGACAGCCTCATCACTGTCGTTGTAGAGGGAGGCCAGCAGCCGCTCCGGCCCGGCCCACAGCGCCCCGGTCACTGGGTCGCGGTTCGTGGTCAGGGCGAACGTGTCCCCCACCACCGGCGTGGCGTTGGCCAGGCCGCAGAACTCATCCAGCTCCGGCGTCTGGCGCGAGCGGGGCATGTAGAAGGCCCAGCCGGCATACTCCGGGAAGACCTTGCGGCGCGCGGGCTCATGCTCCACCAGCACATGCGGATCGCCCCCCAGCGAGGCCCCGAGGCCGACGCTCTTTACCCCGCCACGGATGAACCGCTCCCACAGGGCCGCCGTGAAGTCCTCCGGCAGGCCCGTATCAGCGACGTCGGTGAACTTCAGCCCCCACTCCTGCAGCATGGGCGGGCCGATGTCATAGTAGAAGGGGCTATGGTAGGCGCCCACGGCAGTGAGCAGGGCCCGGGAATCCTGCACCAGCATGGGGCTGGAAATGCCGCCGCCCTCGATGATGACCGCGTCGGTGAAGAACTGCGAGGGCGACCCGCCGGCCATCAGGTTCATGATGACGTGCATGTCGGGGTAGTCCTGCTTGATCCAGTCGTAGCTCAGTGCCTGGAGCTTCAGCCAGCCCTTGAGGGTGTCGCCTCGCGGGTTGGAGGAATGGTTGTAGTTGGGCGGGGCCCAACTGATGGGCCACCACCCGGCGTCCCAGAAGATGCCGGACGGCCGCAGGTACTCAATGAAGGACTTCAGCCGCGCCAGGTACCACTCCCGCTCGCGGTCGTTGTCGGTGTCAATGAGGCGGTCCTGGACCCAGGGCGGACGCACGAAGTTGTTCACATAGACATAGCCGTTGATGCCTCGCTGGCGCATCAGCGCCAGTTCGCGCCTCATGCGTTCACCCGACAGGTTTCCGACGTAGCCGTCCCACTTCTCCCCGTCCGTGATGCTCTCCGGCGGGTGCACCCAGGCGTCCCAGCCGCCATAGAGCACGTTGGTCATCCACGTGCGACGCATCCAGTGCTCCATCTCAGCGAGCTTATCCTCGCTATCCATGGGATAGGCGGGGCGGGGGCTGTTGCAGATCCGGCCGGCGGGGAGGGTGCGGGCCGCGGTCTGGGTCAGGCGAACCGGAATGCCGTCGAAGTCCGGGTCCTCGAAGCGTGCGGCGGCAGTACCAGCGCAGGGCCTCCATGTAGCCCTGGCGCTCGCGGGAGAGGGTCTTGTAGAAGAGCTGCAGGCGGTAGCTATCGCCTTCCCGCAAGCCAAAGGGCATCGCATAGACCGAGGGGTACGCCCCGTAGCGTGGCACGTTGGGTCCGAAGACGAAGTGCGGCCCTAGATCGAAGCTGCCATAGAGGAAGTAGCGGTCCTCGCGCTGGATGACATCCAGCGGGAAGATGTTCAGGCTCCAGTCGCCCTGCTCCCAGCAGGCGTCATAGGCGTGGGAGTAGCAACGCGAGTAGGCCAGCCGCGTGTCGTTCCAGATACCGCTGTCGCGGTGCAGTGGCCAGTCCTCCGAGCGGGCATTGTGATAGAGCCCAAAGCGGTAGCGGGCCCAGTCGCCCACCAGATACCGGAAGTCCACGTCCGTCTCCAGGCGGTCAGGGAAGAGCCGGTAGGTGACGATAGCGTAGGCCACCGGGTGGCTCTCGGGGGCGATGACGCAGGTCAGTCGCTCACAGGGCTGCCCGCCCTCGTGCCCTCGGTCGCGGCGATAGGCTTTCAGCACGGTGAAGCGGTCTTCCCAGCCGCGGTCCACGCAGCGGGCGTAGAGCGTCGTCGCCGGGCTCTCACCATCGGCGCACAGGTCCATCGGCGTGGGTTGCAGACTGGTCAGACGAGTGATCAGGCCGGTGACAGGGGAGACGGTCAGGGCCAGCTCCGCATTGGCCAGCCGCCAGGGCCTGTCGGGAGTTCCGGCGGTTAGGCCGAAGGCGCTGCGTGGGAGGACGCCAAGCTGCTCGGGGGTCGCCTCCGGCTGGGGGTCCGGGTCGCTGATGGCAATGGCGCCCACCTCGGCCAGGCTGGCGGGCACGCCCTCGCGGGCCATCTCCGTAACCGTGACACGCACGAAGTCGGTGACCCGCGCCGGGAAGCGGATCAGGAAGGGCCCCTTGGTGCGGGCATAGGACGGGTCCGCGCTCTGCTGGTCAAAGACATGGACCAGGCCCGACGCCGTATCGAACCGCGCCAGGGCCTCGTCCACCGGCGCGAAAAGCGTCCCCGGCTGATCCAGGCCCGGGTAGTGCGGCGAAGGGGGCAGGACGTAGTCTACCGCCGACCCATCAGCGAAGCCCAGACGGATCGCGCCGACACTGCCCGCCTCGTCCGGGTGGTCCACCAGCACCACCGCGCCGATGCTCATGGGCCCCGGCAGGCGCAACTCCACCCACGCCCCCTCGCGCTCCGCCCGGGCCTGCCAGCGACTGAGCCAGTTGCCGTCGCTCACGGCTGCCGGTTCATGGCTTTCGGCAGCGGTGGACGCGCGCACGGCCACAGGGACGACCGTGGGATAGGCCAGGGCCTGCTCGCCACCCAGGACAACCCAGGTCACCGCCAACAGCGCCGCCCAGCGGCCGAACCGTGCCATCGCCACGCCTCCCTGTCAGCGGGTGTCAGGCCTCCGCGACCTCAGCCTCGGCCCCCTCCAGCCGCCGGAAGAGACCGTCCACTCGCTCCTGTTCATCCGGCGTCTGGCGGCTCAGGTAGCCCTCCCCGAAGAAGACGCCGAGGCTGACGATGAGCTCCGCCGCGGTGGTGAGGGTCCAGGACAGGGCTTCATCGGGCGGGCCACCAAAGAACGCAACGGCGAGGGCGTCGGTGGCCCAGTACTTGAAGACCACGAAGGCGAGAAAACCCCCGATCCAGGAGGCCAGGGCCCCGCGCCAGGTCGTGCGCCTGAACATCATCCCCAGCAGCAGCGGGATCGAGACCGGCCCCAGCACCGCCGCGTACCAGTCCATCATGGCCTTGAAGGCTCCCCCGAGGCTCTCCGTCTCAAAAGCCGCCACCACCGTCAGGACGCCGAAGACCAGCGTGACCAGATAGCCCACCTTCAGCAGACGGCTCTCGGGGGCTTTGGGGTCCAGGGTGCGCTGGTAGATGTCTTTGGTGAAGACCGCGGCCAGGGCACTGATGTCGGAGTTGACCATGGACATGGTGGCCGCAAACATCCCCGCCACCAGCAGCCCCAGCAGCCCCGGCGCGATGTTGGGCAACTGCTGCTGGGCGACCGTGATATAGGCCATCTCCGGATCGGCGATCTCGCCCACCAGCATCGGCGCCGCCCACACAGGGATGTACAGCAAGATGGGGTATACCAGGTACAGGAAGGCCGACAGGATCGCCGCCTTCTTGGCCTCCGCCGCCTTGCCCATGGAGTAGAAGCGCTGGGCCAGACCCCAGGTGCCGCCGTTGTAGCTCAGGGTGATGACCACCAGGAAGACCGCCAGCCGCGAGAGGGGGAACTTGGCGCTGAAAAGCTGCAGCGGCGGCGTGCGCGGGTCGCGCCACATCTTCACCCAGCCGCCCACCGCCAGCAGCACCACCGGCACCAGCGCCAGCGTGATCCCGTACTGCACCACGAACTGGATGAAGTCGCTCCACAGCTCGGCCCAGACGCCGCCCATGAGCAGGTACAGCAGCGTCACGCCGGTGCTGGCCACGATGACCGGTCGGAGGGGCAAGCCGGTGCAGGCGTTGATGATCTTCGCCAGCGAGTACAGCTTCGCTCCCTCGTCCACGAACTTGACGCCGATGCCGCTCCAGGCGATGAGCTGGCGGATGAGGTTGTTGAAGCGCTCCTCCAGGTACTGGCACGGCGTGATGACCTGCAGGCGCGTCCAGCGCGGAGCCCAGAGATAGGCCCCGGCGATCATCGCCAGGAAGACCGGCACTGCAAAGACCGTCCAGACGTTGAAGCCTGCCTCGTAGGCCAGGCTGGCGTAGCCCACGAAGGCGAAGGCGCTGTAGCCCGAGACGTGGTGCGACACCGCCGCCAGCCACCACGGGACGTTGTGCCCACCGGCGAAGTAGTCGTCCAACCCGTGGATCATCCGCCGGGTCACGAAGCCCAGCGAGGCCATCAGCAGGAAGAAGACAGCGACGACCGAGTAGTCCACGGTCGTGAACATCAGCATCGCCTCCCGGACAGCGCCTGAACGGCTCTCGGAACGGCGAGCAAGTTCGGCGCGAGGGCGGCGGGTCCCTGCGTCGGGTCTTGACGACCAACCAGTACCGCATGCAGTATGTGGTTGCCACCGTGCCTGTCGCGCAGGTGAGTAGGACCCAGTGGAGGCAAGAGGCTGTGTTGCGGAACCTGACACCTGTTCGCGCACAGAGTCCGGACGTGGTCCTGGACCACTCGGTGTCTGAGCCGGGTGGCGCGGCAGCGCGCGGCACCCCTGCAGATCGTGGGAGTAGCAGCCGACACGACCCACGAGCAGGATGGCTCCAGCAAGCCAGCGGCCTACCTGTGGGCTGTGGCGAGTGCCATGATGGCCAACCGGGTGGCGGCAACCGAGGCGAGGCAGAGCGGCGGACGGGTGTTATCCACCGAGCAGGCCAAGGCGTTACAGGGCTGAGCCAACGTTGCTGGGATCTGGACTGCCCGTCTGCTGGCGGGCGTTACGCCATGGGCTCCAGAGGGCTGGTCTGCGCCCTACCGGTGCTGCTCACGCTGGCCGCAACTGCGGTTCTCGGCGGCTGCATGGTGGAGTTCGGGCGTACTCGGGTGCTCACACGCCAGCCAAACGCGGACTACCAACTTCCTCCCTTGCACCGAGCCGCTTTCTACGGCAAGACGCGAACGGTCCGGCAACTGCTGGTACGCGGAGCCGCCGTGGACAGCAGGGATCAGGGCGGCAGGACGGCACTGCACTGGGCGGGGCGCCGAGAGGTGGCTGAGTTGCTGGTGGCCCAAGGCGGGGATATGAACGCCCGGGACTCCAACGGATGGACGCCGCTACACACCGCTGCGCTTCAGGGGACCAAGCACATGGTGCCGGCGCTCCTTGAACTGGGCGCCAACCCAATGGCCGAAGACAACTACGGCAACACTGCGCTGCACTGGGCGTCGACACCCGCGGCGGTCACGGCTCTGCTTGGCGGGGGCGCCAACCTGGAGGCTACCGGCCAGCGGGGCGAGAAGCCACTGCACGTCGCTGCCAGTCAGGGCAACAAGGCTGTGGTCGAGGCGCTGCTGGCTGCCGGGGCCAACGTGAACGCCCGGAACAGCATCGGCTCTACACCCTTGCATCAGGCGGCGGGTTCACTCCGTCTGGATGTCGTGGAGCTGCTGCTGGCCCATGGCGCGGACATCAACGCGCAGGACCAGAAAGGCCACACCCCGCTGTTCATTGCGCGAACCCAGGGCGTCACGGGGGTCAGCGACATGGTTACACTGCTGAGGCAGAACGGCGCGCGTGAGTAGCGGAGATAGGTGCTGTCCTAAGCAGGCGCCATTGGGTCGCTCTACTGCCCCTCCGCGCCCGACACTTTGCCGGGCTACTGGATCAACGCCAGACTGGCATTCCTAAAGCCGGGAAGCCCTGAATACTGCACGCAGCCCGTGGGCACCATACTGCTCTTTGAGGGCAGCGTTCCCGCCACTGCGGATGAACGCGTCTACATCCCGGCAGTGTCCTTCATGCGGCCTGAAGCCAACACCAACGCCTTCCGCCACTCCGGCAAGATGAGCGTCTGCTTCGGCGATGGGCACATCAAACTGACGGGCATCCGTGACCTTAGAAAGGGCAGCCCACTGTGGGAGATGGAGAAACCTCTGGAGTAAGCTGCCCTGCGCAATTGCCGCTCAGGCCAAACCCCGGTCGAGGAGGTCCTGAACCTCGGCGCAGTCCTTGTCGCCGCGGCCCGAGACGTTGATGACCAGCAGGTCGTCGGCCGTAAACTCGGGGGCCAGGCGCAGGGCCAAGGCCACGGCGTGGGCGCTCTCCAGCGCCGGGATGATGCCCTCGGTCTGAGCCAGCACCTGGAAGGCGCGCACGGCCTCCACGTCGCTGACCGTCTCGTAGCGCGCGCGGCCCGTGTCCTTAAGCAGGCAGTGCTCGGGGCCGACGCCCGGATAGTCGAGGCCGGCAGCGATGGAGTGGGCGGGCAGGACTTGGCCGTCCTCGTCCTGCAGGACGTATTGCGCCGCGCCGTGCAGCACGCCGTAGCTGCCCAGGCCCAGGGCCGCCGAGTGGTCGCCGGGGGTCAAGCCGCGCCCGCCCGCCTCGGCGCCGATGAGCTTTACCTCGGGGGTCTCGATGAAGTCCGCGAAGAGGCCCATGGCGTTGGAGCCGCCGCCAACGCAGGCCATGAGGTGCGTCGGCAGGCGGCCCTCCTGGGCCAGGATCTGGGCCCGGACCTCGCGGCCGATGACCGACTGGAAGTCGCGCACCAGCGTCGGGAAGGGGTGTGGCCCGGCGACGGTGCCGAAGCAGTAGTAGGTGGTCTCCACGTTCTCCATCCAGTCACGGATGGCCTCATTGATGGCGTCCTTGAGCGTGCGGGTGCCGCTGGTGACCGGCCGCACCTCGGTGCCCAACAGCCGCATCCGAAAGACGTTCAGGGCCTGCCGCCGCACGTCCTCCTCGCCCATGTAGACCACGCACTCCATGCCCAGCAGCGCGGCGACGGTGGCGGTGGCCACGCCATGCTGCCCGGCCCCGGTCTCGGCGATGATCCGCGGCTTGCCCATGCTCTGGGCCAGCAGGCCCTGGCCGAGAGTGTTGTTGATCTTGTGGGAACCGGTGTGGTTGAGGTCCTCGCGCTTGAGGAGCGTCTTGCAGCCGATGCGCTCGCTAAGCTGCGGGGCGTAATACAGCGGCGTGGGCCGCCCGCAGTAATCCCGCCACAGGCCTTCCAGCCGCCCACGGAAGGCGGGGTCGTCCTTGAGGCGCAGGTAGGCCGCCTCGATCTCGGCCAGGGCAGTCAGCAGCACCTCAGGGACATACTGCCCGCCATAGCGTCCGAAGCGTCCGGGTTCGGTGGAGGTGGTGGTCATGATGAAAGGCCTTTCGTAGATTTCCCGTTACCTCACCCCCGGCCCCTCTCCACAAAGTGGATGGGGAGGAACGGCCTGAGGCGCGGGCTCTGTCGTTTATGTCGTTACCCCCCTCTCCACTCGGTGGAGAGGGGCCGGGCGTGAGGTGACGTGAAAGCCGCAGGCCCCTTGCGGGTGCCTGCGGCTCGGGTGTGCGGTCGGTCAGTTCGGTGACAGCGATTCAGGCGCCCGCTAGGTAAGCGTGCGGCGCCACCACCAGAAGCCAAAGCGCTGGGCTGTCATCGTGGCCTCATGTTAGCGCGGTTGGCGGGAGGAGTCAAGGGTAAGGCTGCCGCCTCCAGGCTGGTCGAGAATGAGGAAGACCGCAACCACTCCCGCCTCGGGGTCGACAATGAAACAGTCATTGCCACGGCCCCGGACCACCTGTAGTCCCCGGCCGGAGCCAGGGCTATCCACGACCAGTCGCACCTCATCGGCGCCGTTCCTGTTGCCGCCTGGATGCTGCCACACAAGATGATGCTCTGCCATCGTGCCCACCCTTTCTACCCCCCTCCGCCTCATGTACGGACCGTGTTGGCACTCCGCACCATGTGGATCCACACCGGTCAGCTCCCCTCAGTCCCGGTCACCGAGCTCAGGAGATCTCGCAGCCGCTGCCGGTACTGGTCGAAGGCCCGCCGCCCCTCGGGTGTGAGCCGCAGGATGGTCTGGGGCTTCTTCCCGGCGTAGCCCTTCTCGATGGCCACATATCCTGCCGCCTCGAGCTTGCTCAGGTGTGACGACATGTTCCCCCAGGTCAGGCCCGTCTGCCTAACCAGGAACAAGTAGTCAGCTTCCTCGACCACGTAGAGCTGGGCCATGATCTGCAGCCGAGCGGGTTCATGGATGACCCTGTCTAACTCCAGCGGCTGCACGGGCGCGGTCTCCTCATTCGGCATGGGGCTCACCCACTTCCACTACCGGATGGCGCCGCAGGAAGAGCAGGAAGCTGATTCCGCCCGTGACGACGGTAGCGAGGGCCAGCACCAGCAGGTGCGCCGCTGTATTGCCGTAGGGCCCCGAAGCCGGCAGGAGCGAGAAGACCAGCCCGCTGACGAGTGCGGCCGCGGTATACAGGTGATAGCGCCACAGGCCACTGCGTCCCGCCGCATGGATGAAGCCACCTGACACCAGCAGAGACACCCACAGCGGCATCCACTGGCGCCAGATGGTGATCCCCGGGGGTGCCCCCCGCAGCGCGACCAGTACGGCAGCCAGGACCACGGTCACCATGACCACCCACAGGGCCACGCCACCCAGCAGCTTCGCGGGCGGCTGCTCGCGCAGCCGGACGTAGCCGACCCGCGGCTCTGTCCAGCGCCGGCGCAGCCGGCCCAGGGCTCGGACCATGAGCAGTTGCAGCACAACCACGAGAACCATGACGCCCGCATGGGTGCTCAGCGCCAGGCCCATCAGGGCCAGGAGCAGGCCGAGGCAGACATCGGTAAGGCCATCCTGCTCTACGCCATGCCATGACTGTCGTTCGAGCGTCTGAAGCTGACTGTCCTGCATCGTCACCACCTCCGGGGGATTCTACAGGCTTCCTCTGGCAATGTACTTTGTAATGCAAAGTACATTGCACATTGTAGCACGCCACCGCCGCCTGTCAAGACCCTATCCACAGCAAGAGGGGTACCACAGCCAGGCAAGAGGGGTGCCACCGCCAGGCCTCCTGGTCGTGGAGGTACGGTCGCCCACTGCCAGCGGGGCTGGCAGTGGCACCCTCGCATGAGCTCCTCGCAGGTCAGTGTCAGCGTGGTAGCGAACCACCGCCCTCACCAGTCCTGGCCAAAGGAGCCTTCTCCCATGCGCGTCCTCGTCATCGGCGGCACCAACCATATCGGCCCGTACCTGGTCCAGCGGCTCGTGGGGCGCGGCGACCAGGTAACCGTCGTCAATCGCGGTCACCGCAATGAGCAGCTTCCCCCCCAGGCCGAATGCCTGCAGGCCGACATCTACCAGGAAGGGCAACTGGCCGCCGCGGTCGGCGACCGCATCTTTGACGCCTGCATCCACATGATTACCGGGAACGCTCTCGGGGCGCGGGTGGTGCTGGAGCCACTGCACGGCCAGATTGGCCGCTACCTGCAGTGCGGCTCGACGGGCGTCTTCGCCCCGCTGCAGCGCATTCCGGGCGACGAGACCTGCCCCCAGAACCCGCCACCGGACTTCGGCGGCTTCGAGGGCAAAGTCGAGGCTGACCGGGAGGCCGCGCGGCTGTGCGCGGAGTATGGGCTACCGCTGGTGATCCTGCGCCCGACCAACGTCGGGGGGCCGGGGAACGTACCGCTGGAGACGTGGGGCGGGCGCGACCCGGAGTACTTCCAGCGCATCATTGACGGCCTGCCTGTGGAGATCCCCAACACGGGTGAGACCCTGCTGCAGATCGTCCACGCCGACGACATGGCCCGGTCGTTCGTGCTGGCCCTGGACCATCCGGACGTAACCGGCGACTTCAACATCAGCGCCAGCTACGCCATCACCCTGAACCGGTACGTGGAGCTACTGGGCGAGGCCCTGGGCCGCAAGCCCGCGGTGGAGCACTTGCCCATGGAGGACCTCTGGGCGCGCTACCAGGACACGGGCAAGGTCTACCGCGGCGGCCTGCTGTTCCTGTGTGAGCACATGTGCTTCGACCTGCGCAAGGCCCGCGAGCAGCTCGGTTATGTGCCACAGTATGAGCCGGAGGAGTCGATTCCGCAGACGGTGAAGTGGATGTTCGAGCAGGGGATTCTGACGCGGCGCTGAAGCCCGTGCCCGCCGTGTCGCCATCGCGTCGGCGGGGCATCACTCGACGGGAGTATCAAGCGTACCGACTCCAGGCTGCCGGAACGACCCGGCGGGGCGCTGAGGTGCGCTGGACCTCTGATCCCCGCGCTACACAAGACAAGGAGTGACCCGTATGCGACCCTGGATCATGTTCACGAAGCACCTGGAAGGTTGGGACCTGCCGCAGATCATGGACGGGCTGAAGCGGGCGGGGGTGGAGGGGGCCGACCTGTGCGTGCGGCCAGGGTATCCGGTGACGCCGGAAAACTGCCGCACCGAGCTGCCCAAGGCCGCGAAGCTGTTTGCCGAGGAAGGGCTGTGCATTCCGCTGGTGACCACTCCCGGCGACTTTGTCAGCCTCGAATCGCCCCACGTCGAGGACGTGTTCGTGGCCTGCGCCGAAGCGGGCGTGAAGTTCATCAAGCTCGGCTACTGGTATCTGGAGGACAACGACTACTGGGCGACCCTGGACCGCTGCCGCCAGCGGCTGGAAGGCTTCGCGACCCTGGCCGAGAAGACCGGCGTCAAGGCCCTGGTGCACAACCACTCGGGCAGCACCATGGGGCTGAACTCGGCGGCGGTCATGCACATCCTCAAAGGCTTTGACCCGAAGCTGGTGGGCGTGTTCACCGATGTGGGACACCTGTCCATCGTCGGCGAGCCGTACCCGCTGGCCTTCGCCATGGTCAAGGACTACATGTGCGCCCTGGCCTTCAAGGACCTGGTCAAGGTGAAGGTGCCCAACCCTGACGGGACCTTCAACTGGAGCATTGATGTCTGGCCGCTCGGGATGGGCCTGGGCAATTTCCCGCAGGTCATGCAGCTTCTGAAGGATATGGCGTTCGAGGGCCCCATCAGCTTCCACTGCGAGTATAGCAAGCTCCCGCCGGAGTCGGTGGTCTTGCAGTGCAAGATAGACACGACGTGGATGACGGAGGTCGTGAGCAAGCTCGGGTAACGACGGTCGGGGTGGCAGGGGGACACGGTGACAATGGGCAATGGCCCGGACGCTCGGTGAGTCGAGGCGAAAGGGGCGTATCGCCATGCTGAGGCATGCGGTTGTCGGAGCGACGCTTCTGGGGCTGCTGTCGCCAGTGCTGGCCGGGACCACGGCCGAGGAGGTGGAGCTCAGCCAGTCCCTTCAGACCCAGGTGGTCACCCCCCACAAGGACTGGGGCGCCGGCTGGGTCAAGGGGCCGGTGCGCGCGCTGTTTCTCATCTACAGCGGCACCTACGGCGGCTCGTGGGACCAGCCGGGCACCCGCCTGCGTGAGGTCATCGAGCTCATGCAGCGCTTTGACATCACCGGCGATGCGGCCTACTTCGGCAGCAACCCCACCGGAGACCAGTGGAACTTCCACGGGCTCAAGCTGGGCGAGGACCGGGTCGAGCGACTGCTGCAGAAGCCCTATGATCTCTACGTCATTGGCGGCTTCCCCATGGAGAAGCTGCCCGCCAAGGTCCAGTATGAAATCATGAAGCCGGTGGCCGAGGGCGCGGGGCTGTTGTGCTGCGGCAATGCGCCCAATGAGTACATGGCCGAGAAACGACAACTCAGCCCCTTGCCGGGTTTCATCACCGGCGGCCTACCCTGGGTGGACCCGGGTCCGCTGACCCACTCAACGACTGCCTACAAACTCGGCAAGGGGCGCGGCGTGTGGCTCAAGTACGATGCGCACGGCCTGACCCCGCGCAACTACTTCTCCTTCCGCGGCCTGGCCGAGTATGACTACCGGATGCTGCTGGTGGGACGGGCGGCGTTGTGGGCCGCGGGGCGCGACAATGACATCGAGCTGGTCTCAGTTGCCGGTCCGGAGCCGGTCACGGTCCAGCGGGACAGCCTCCCGGCCACCACCGAACTGATCATGAACAACCGCCGCACCGCACCGGTGCCCGTGACGGTCGAGTTGGGCCTGCGACGCGGTTCGGACGGGTATGTCTGGAAGGTGCCGAAAGTCACGGCAACACTGGCTGGAGGCGCTGAGACGCGCCTGAGCGTCAGCCTGCCGCGGGTGCGCGCAGGGGACTACTACCTCGATGTTGTGGCCAAGAGTGACCGGGGAACCGAAGCCTTCGGTGCGGGGAAGATCATTGTCGCCAGCCCCTTCGGTGTGGACCGCGTGACCATGTACGGCGACTACGTCGAGCGCGGGAAGACCCTCGGCGGTGAGATCGTTCTGTATGGCGAGGTGCCGACAGAAGCGGCCCTGGTCCTGCGCTTCCGGGACTCCTATGGCCGAGTTCTCCGCCAGCAGCGCCTGCCGCTGGTGGACGGACAGAACCTGTATCGCTTCAGCTTCAGCCCCGATGAGTTCAGCACTATCCTCATGCGGGCCGAGGCGGTCCTGACCCACGCCGGCGCTGAGGTGGAGATGAAAGACGCTAGCTTCACGGTCCCCAAGCGCCGCCACGGCGAGTTCAACTTCGTGCAGTGGGATACGCCGCAGGACGTCTTGGGCTACTGGGCCTGGCGGCAGCTTCGCGAGGCGGGCCAGGAGGTCTGCCTGATCGGTAGCATGGGTAACGAACCGACCAGGCAGGTGGAGGTTCTCAAGGCCTGGGACATCTCACTGGTCCCCTACAGCACGCGGATCCTCGACAAGCAGGATGAGAACGGCTACATGCTGCCGACATGCTGGAACCACGAGCCAGACGTTACCGCCCATGTCCAGAAGATCGTGGACAACCAGCAGCTTCTGCGCCAACAGGGCGTATTCGTCTACTCCCTGGGCGACGAGGGTGTCACCAGGGGCTGCTGCGTGCACCCCGACTGCCTGGCGACCTACCGCCGCTGGCTCCAGGAGCAGTATGGGACCATTGAGCGCCTGAACGAGTCCTGGGGTGAGGCCTACGCCTCCTTTGACGAGGTCAATCTTCTCGATCCGAAGGACTACATGGAGAATGCGGCGGCCAGCACCTGCCCCCCACGCTGGTATGACCGCCAGGCCTTCGCGCGCTGGAACCTGTCCAACTACGTGGCGCGGTACGTGCGGGCCTACAGCGAACTGGACCCCCAAGCTCTCACCGGCTATGAGGGCACCGGCGGGTTCGGCGACGACTACGACGCCATCATGACCACCAACACCTTCTATGGCCCGTACCCCGACCTCGGCGACGACATCCTGCGGTCGTGTTACCCGCGGGACCGCGTGCGGTCCAACTGGATGGGCTACTCCAAGACCGGTGACGCCCTCTCCGACGCCGCCTGGCGCATGGTCATGAAGGGCATGGACAGCATCTGGTACTGGATGTGGGACGGTCTCGGCGACTACTGGGGGTACCTGAAGCCCAGCCTGGACTACTACCCCGCCACGGCCGACGTGGCCCGCGAGATGACGCCGGTGCGACACGGCCTCGGTGACCTGATCCTCAAGGCGCAGCCCGTGCACAGCGGCATCGCGGTCTTCTACTCCCTGCCCTCGGCCATCAACCAAAGCATCGAGAACGGGCGCGATTTCGTCAGCCCCCAGCAGACCCACGAGACGTGGACACAGCTTACCTATGAACTGGGGCTGGACTTCCGCTACCTGACCAGCAAGCTGCTGACGGGCGGGGCGCTGACCAACGAGGAGTTTCGGGTGCTGCTGCTGCCCCACACGAGCGCTCTCAGCCGTGCTGAGGCCGAGGCCATCCGGCGCTTCGCCGAGGGTGGCGGCACGGTCATCGCCGACGTGCGCCCCGGCATCTTCGACGAGCACTGCAAGGCGGTCAACCCCGGCCTGCTGGATGACCTGTTTGGCATCGTCTACATCGGGCGCAGCAAGGGCGCTGTGGCGGACGTAACCGTCGCTGCCGAGGTTGGGGGCAAGACCCTCAGCGGCAGCTTCCCGAAGACCCATGTGGACACCCAGGTGCGGACCGCGGAGTCACCCACCGCGGACTCCCCACCCGCGTTGATCGTGCGGCGCGTGGGGCAGGGCCGGGCCATCCTGCTGAACTTCCAGCTCAGCCGTGCCGGCAAAGACGACCCCATTACCACGGCCTCGCGGGGGCTACTGCGCGGGCTTTACGAGCTGGCTGGCGCCCGGAGCCCGGCGAAGGTGACGGCTCCTGACGGTGGCCCGCTGCCCGTGACGGAAGCTCGACAGTGGCGCACCGGCAATGGGTTGCTGCTGGGCATCTGGCGGCGCATGGAGAATGCCTGGTTCAACCCCAGTGGTGGCGTCATCGCGGGGCCGCCACAGCCCGCACGGGTCAGCTTCGACGGCAAGCGCCATGTCTATGACCTGCGGGCCGGCAAGTACCTCGGTCAGGTCAGCCGCGTGGAGACACAACTGCGCTGGGGCCGAGCCAGCTTCTTCCTGGCGTTGCCCTACCAGATCACGGGCTTGCAGGCCTCCCTTTCCACCGCCAGACCCCAGCGCGGTGAGGTAGTAACCGCGACGGTCAGACTTCGCGGTTCCGGCAAGATCACGGAGCGCCTGCCCGTCTGGGTCGAGATCACCGACCCGGCGGGGAACCGGCCGCTGTGGGGGCGGCAGACGATGCTGCTGACGGGCGGGGCAGGGCAGATCCGCCTGCCGGTAGCCCACAATGACACGCCGGGCAAGTGGCGACTGCGAGCGACCGAGCTGTTCAGCGGGAAGTCTGCAGAGGTTGCCTGGACAGTACAGTAAGGAGGTGGTCGGCGATGCGCGCCCTGGCGATGAGCTCCCTGCTAGCGCTGCTGGCTGCCGGCCTGGCCGCTGCTTCCGAGGTGTCGGTCAGCGACACCGGCGAGAGCACGCACACGGGGACCTGGGAGTGCACGCCTGGCCACGAGATCAGGGCCCGCAGCTTACGACTCGCGACCAGCGTGGCCGCTTACCGGTTCGCCTATAGTGGCTGCTTGGACCCCTCCCACGGCGACGAGCACCCCTCCTCAGAAGGCAACCTTGGTATGCCGGAGCCGACGCTGTGCAACTTCTACCACTCCGGCTTCATGGGTGTGCTCATCAACGGCAAGGATGCGGTGCGGTACACGCTGCGCGATGTGCGACCACTTGAGTCTGGCGAGCGCGGTAGTCTGCAGTTCATCTTCGCCCACCCGGACGCCGACGTGGGGCTGCGGCTGATGATGCTCCCCGATGGCAACCATGTCCTGGCATTGCTGCGCTGGTGGCCTCGCGAGGGAAAGAGTGTGGACAGCGTGCGGGTCTGGCTGACCTGTTACCCCAGCTTCTTCACCGCCGCCCGCAACCGCCAGGGCGAGAGGCACGTGACTACGCCGCGCACGGACCAGCAGGAGCCCACGACCCTGACGCTGATCCCGGCCGAGGACACCTGGCTTTTCTACCATGATCGCGTCTTTGACGTGGCCAAGGGGGAGGGCGAGGGGCCGTGCGCGACGCTCCTGGACCCGGCGAACGTGCAGGCGGGACGGGTGCATATTGGCGGCTACGCCGTACGCACCGAACTGGACCTCAACCCCGGGGCCAAAGAGGCACGGTTGGCCTTCTACGACTTCAGGGGGCAGACCAACGCCGACGCCGAGGCGTACCTGCGGGCCCACGGCGCGGCTGACCTGGCTGAGCTGACCGCGACGGACTTCCGCCCGCGGCCGCTCTCGACCCTGGATCTGGCCGCGCGCCGGGCCGAGGCCGAGCAGCTTCTGACCGAGGCCGCCGAGGACGGCCAGACGCTGCGAGGGCCGGTGGAAGAGCTCTTTGCGCGGCTGGCCGACCTGCAACAGAAGGCCACGGGCGGCGACTGGTCGGCGGAGGCAGACGTGGTTCAGGCGCTGCGTGACTCCGAGGGGCTGTTCTACCGATTGCGCATCTTTGCCGCCCTGAACCGACCCTAGAGGCCGCCTGTCATCGCGAGCCGCAGCACTGCCCCCAGGATGATCCAGACCAGCCAGATCGGCCCGCACACAAGGCCGGTGAGGCGCTGGCTGGACTCCCAGTCCACACCCAGGTACTTGTCCAGGGTGAAGGACGTGCCCACCCACATGATGGCGAGCGCGGGCAGGGCGGTCACGATGTTGTGCCCCAGCACGAACGCCAGGAAAGACAGGCCCCCGCCGCCGATAGCCACCGTAGCTGCCACCTGTACCAGGGTCCGGTTGCTGACACTCTCGTGCGCCTGCGACCGCAGGATCAGGTAAGCCAGCAGGAAGCCGGTGGGTATCTGGTAGGCGAAGGCCCAGGTGGCCGGGAACAGAGCCTGTACGGCGCCGTGCAGCAGCCACGCAAAGCGCATCCCGGGACTCATCTACCGGCTGAAATATGGGACCGCCAGCGTCCGGTGGGTCTCCACGGCCTCTGTTGCCACGATCATCGCCGCCGCGCTATTGGCCCCTTCGAAGGCATCCACCAGCGGTGGGGTGTCGTTGAGGATGCAGTCCAGGAAGTGCTCGATTTCCGGTTCGTAGGGATGCCCCTCGATCTCGCGGTCCGAGAGGTCCTGGACAGTCACGTTGTCGTGCCCCTCACCCAGGTAGACCTTGCCCTGGCGGATGGTCCCCCGGGTGCCGTAGATCTCCAGGTTGTTGAAGTCGGGGCGCGGGCCGACGTTGCCGTAGGCTCCGGTCAGCTTGCAGATGGCGCCGCTGGCCAGCTGCACCACGCAGCACATGCAATCGGGGTGTTTCATGGCCGGGAAGGCGATGCTGTTGCCGTAGCCCTGGACCTCGACCGCGTAGGAGTCCGCAAACCAGCGCAGCAAGTCGAACTGGTGGGAGCAGCCGCCGACCAGGACCTTCTCGTGCTCGAGGTACCAGTTGATATTGCCGATGTAGGGGTTGATGCGCGAGGGGTCAGCCTGCTCGTGCAGGTTGTGGATGTAGTCGGCCTCCAGATAGAAGAGCTGGCCCATCTGCCCCGAGGCGCAGTAACGGTGCACCTCCTGGTAGAAAGGGTTGAAGCGCAGGATCTGGCCGACCATGGTCTTGCGGTCGGATTTCCGCGCCGCCTCGGTCATCAGGTACAGGTCGTCGAGGGTGTTGCCCATGGGCTTCTCGACGATGACGTGACACCCGGCCTCCAGGCCCTTCACGAACGGCTGGGCGTGCAGATGGTCCGAGGTGTTGACCGAGAGCACGTCCAGGTTCGCCCGCTCCAGCATCTCGTCAAGGTCGGTATAGGCGACCACCTCATCGCCCGCGCCGACATGGGCCTTGAAGGCCGCGGTCTTCGTCGGGTCAAAGTCGCAGATGCCGACCAGGTCGGCCCTGGGGTGGTGGAAGTAGGTCACGGCATGGGCAAACCCGTTATGCCCCAGGCCGACGATCCCGACGCGCAGTTTGGACATTTCGAGGGTATCCTCCGAGGGTATAGGTCCTGCGGACGCCCCGGCAGCAACAATGCCGTTGCAGGACTCTTCCCTGCCGGACAGGAAGCCCCCTCCTGACTCTCGATGTGGGGCCAGGTCCTGGAGCGTCGCCTGGACGAGCTGATCGCCCTACAGCGCCGCGTGACGCAGGCCAGGTACGTCCAGGCCTGGGAGGAGACCATGCGCTGCGGCCAGGAGGCGTTGCACGGGGTGGAGGGGAAACGAAGAAGAGGATGGGTGGTGGCCGGTGGCGCGGCCGTTGACTGAGCGCCCATCACTCAGCACCAATCACTGCCGCTTTCGGGGCTTTCCTATGCGCGGTTGGCGTATCTTCAGCATCGCGGGCATTGACGTGGAGATCAACTACTCGTGGATCTTCATCCTCGTCATGCTCGTGCTGGCGCTGACCACCGAGTTTGCCATTGCCGTGCCGGAGGCCCCCGCCTGGCAGGCACAACTGGGCGGCCTCCTGGCGGCGCTGGCGCTGTTTGGCTGTATTCTGGCCCACGAGCTGGCACACTCCCTGACGGCGATGAGATACGGCATCAGCGTCGCCCGCATCACCCTCTTCCTGTTCGGGGGGGTCGCCCAGACGCGCAGCGAGGCGCCCTCCGCCACGTCGGAGGTGGTCATCGCCGCAGTAGGCCCCGTCTCCAGCCTGCTGCTGGCAGCCATCTTCCTGGGAATGGGGGCCGGGCTGGAGCATCTGGCGCTCAACGAGGTGGCCGTGGCGGCGCTGCGGCGTCTGGGCTACATCAACGCTCTCCTGGCGGGCTTCAACCTGCTGCCAGCGTTTCCCCTGGATGGTGGCCGACTGCTCCGGGCGGCGCTGTGGGAATGGTGGGGCGACCTGTTACGCAGTACCCGCGTGGCCACCACCATGGGCCGGCTCATGGGCCTGTCACTCTTCATGCTTGGGGCCTACGAGACACTCAGACACGGCTTTCTGTACGGCCTGTGGTTCCTGGCTCTCGGGTGGCTGTTATCAGGCGCCGCCGCTCAGGCCTATCAGGCCACTCGCCTGCGCGAGGCCTTGCGCCGGGTGCCGGTCTACCGGGCCATGCAGCCGCTCACCTTTGCCGTGCCCGCGGACGTGTCGCTGTTTGCGGCCGTGCACCAGTACCTGATGCCCTATCGCCTGCCGGCGATTCCGGTGGCGGATGACGGGCTGCTCATCGGGCTGCTGAAGGCCGACGTTCTTCGCCGATACCCGGAGGCGATGTGGTACCACGTGCGGGTGCGCGAGGCGATGGCGCCCCTTGAGGTGGACCAGACCGTACTGCCGGTGGGGGCCGACCTCGGGCAGGCCCTGGACCGGCTCGGAGGCGGCGAGCAGAAATGCCTGATTGTCGTGGGTCCCGATGGCTCGCTGGCGGGGCTTCTGACGCAGGAAATGCTCATGGGGGCCGCTCATGCCTACGGTGGGCCAGGCCTGGCGACCTGAGGCAGTTCACCACAAGGCAGGCCCGGGGTGCTATAATGGCGCCGCTGCCCTGACTCCCCCTGTAAGGAACCTGCCTGTTTGATGAACCAGACCCGCCCTCTATTCGTTGTCCTGCTCCTGCTCATCGGGTTGACTGGCGCTCTGTGGGTGGCGTCGGGCCGGATAGCCGTTGAACGTGCCAATCGGACAGTGGCCCTGTGTCTGGATGACCTGGAGGTGCGGCAACTGGCGGCCCTGACCGGGCAGCCGCTACACCAGCTCCTGACCCGGTTCCGCGACAGCGGAGCGACACACTTGGCGGTGACGGAACGCACCTTCGGCGAACTGCTGCAGGAGGGCAGCCTCCGCCTTGAGAGCCGGGAGGGTGAGCAGGCAACTTTCAGCGGCCCGGGGGCACTGCTGGTGCACCTGAGCCAGGCCATCCGCAAGCTTCCGGCGGCCGCTGTGAACCTGCAGGCACGTCCGCTGGGTTCAGGTGCACCTCCGGCCCGGCAGACGGGGTTGCTGACGGCGCCTGCCATCGTCACCTCCATGCCTGACCTCGGCGTCGTCTACGATCCAGACAGCGTCCGGCAAGCGTTTGAGGCGAAGCTGAGGGTGGTGGCCCGGCCGCGGCCCGACCTGCTGGTTACGCCCGAGGCCGTGGACATATCGCTGCACACTGCCCGGCAGACCGGCGCCGACATCGTGCTCTTCAACGGCGTGTCCGTGGCCGGTGGGCCGCTGTTGGCTCGTACCACGGCCGAGAGCCTGGTGCGGCATAACCTCCGCTTCGGCTATGTGGAACTGGTGCCCCAGGAGGGGGAGGGGCAACTGGCGGCGGCGCTCAAGTACCACCTGATCCGCACCCACAGCATCAGTCAGGAGGAGATGACCAAGACCGCGCCCTCGCGCGGGGTGGACCGCTTTGTACTTGCTGTAACCGAGCGCAATGTGCGCCTCTGCTATGTGCGGTTGCACCTCGTCCCACGGCCTGACATCATCCAGGCCAACTGCGATTACGTGGGGACCATCGCCCAGCAGCTCCGGGACGCCGGGTATAACCTGGGGCCACCGACCCCCTTCAGTCCGCTGGGTCTGCCGCGGCCGGCGCTGGTTCTACTGGCGCTGGGTGTTCTCGGCGGGGGATTGGCGCTTTTGGGGACTCTGGGGCCCCTCCCGGCGAAATGGTTCTGGGGCCTGGCCGCCATCGGAGCCCTCGCGTGCGTGGCCGGGCCCTTCGCGGCCTTCGGCCCCATGCGTATCCTGGTCTCGCTGGGCGCAGGGGTCATCTTCCCGTCGCTGGCGATCCTGCACACAGCCCTGGTGGCGGACCAGACGCTGCCGCCGAAGATGTCCCCCGGCGCGCTGCGTTGCCTGGTGATGGAACTGGCCCCGACAGGATCGCCCCTGCGGCCCTACCTGGGGGCTATCGGGTTGACAGCCCGGGCCGCCTTCCTGACGGCGCTGGGCGGTCTCATCCTGGCCGGCGCTTTGAGTTCCAGCGACTACATGATGCAGGTCTCGCAGTTCCGCGGGGTGAAACTGGCGCAGCTACTGCCGATGGTGCTGGTGTTGGTGGCGACACTCGCGCGCTCACTGCCCGCCTGGCGCGAATCGGTGCCCGGCTGGGCGGCGTGGCGGGCCGCGCTGGTCGCTGCCGGCGGGGCTGTCGTGCGTTACTGGCACGCCATCGCCATCATGGTGGCGCTGGGGACCGTGGCCTTCATGGTCATGCGCTCCGGCAACCAGTCGGCGGTCGAGGTCTCGGAGTTCGAGCTGCGGCTCCGGGCCATCTTGGACCAGGTGCTGCTGGTTCGACCGCGCACCAAGGAGATACTGGTTGGCTACCCTGCGCTGATGCTGGGCCTGTGGCTCCTGCTGCGGGGCCGCCCGCGCGCCAGTTGGGTGTTGTTGTCGCTCGGCGCCATCAGCCAGGTGTCGCTCCTGAACACGTTCTGCCACCTGCACACCCCGCTCACGGTGTCGCTGTTGCGGGCCGTCAACGGGCTTTGGGTGGGGTTAGCGGTCGGTGGTGTCTGGTGGCTCTTGCGATTCGCTGGTGAGCGGGTACTGCGTGTGATCTGGTGGTCATCGCCCCCATGAGGATCCTGATCTCAGGCTACCACGGCTTTGGCAACACCGGCGACGAGGCAGTGCTTCTGGCCACGGTCGAGGGCCTGCGCCAACGGCTGCCGGAGGCGGAGATCGTTGTGCTGTCCGCTGATCCGCAGGCCACCGCGGCAGAGTATCAGGTCGAGGCGGCAGAGCGCTGGCAGCATCGGGCCATCTGGCAGGAGCTGCGCCGGGCCGACCTCCTGGTGCAGGGCGGCGGAAGCCTGATCCAGGATGTCACCAGCCGCCACTCCGCGCTCTACTACCTGGGCATCCTGCATCTGGCGCGGATGGCGCGCACCCCCTACATGATTTTCGCGCAGGGCATCGGGCCGCTGCGCAGCAACTTCCTGCGCGGGCTGACTGCCCGCAACCTCAACCGCGCCCGGGCCATCACCGTGCGCGATGCGGGCTCGGCGGAGATGCTGCGCGAGTGGGGCGTGCACCGGCCGCCGATCACGGTGACAGCCGACCCGGGCTTGCTCGTCCAGCCGGCGGGAGAGGAGCGGCGGCGCGAACTCCTGCGCTCCCTCGACCTGGCGCCGGAGCAGCCCTATATGGCCCTAGCCCTGCGGGAGTGGCCCGGACTGGCCGGTTTCCTGCCCCACCTGGTGGACCTCCTCCGGGCCCGCGACGAGGCGGTACTGGTCCTGCCCTTCCAGTTCGAGGAGGACTTGCCGCTGGCTCTTGAGCTCTCCCGGGCCCTGCCCAACCGGGTGCACCTGCCCCAGACCAGTCTCCATCCTGCTGACTATGCCACGGTCATCAAGGGGGCCCGCGCCCTCATCGCCATGCGCCTGCATGCCATGATCTTCGCTGCCAGCCACAGCACCCCGGCGGTGGCCCTGGCGTATGACCCAAAGGTGGACGCCTTCTGCCACAGCGCCGGCCAGCCGGTTCTGCAGCTCCACGAGGTCACACGCGAGCGCCTGGAAGAGTGTCTCGCGCAGTGTCTCATGGAGGAGGCGCGGCAGCGCTGCCAGGAGCGGTTCGCCGACCTCCGGGCCGCCGCGCTGCGCAATTTCGACATCCTCATGCAGGTCGTGGGCCATTAGCGGCTCGCCCCGTTCAGGCGACACGCCTTGCTTAGGAGCATCCCATGCGAACCCTGCGCGTTGCGACGGTGCAGTTCCAGCACGAACCCAGCGACAAGGCAGCCAACCTGGCGACCGTGCGTCGCTTCGCCGAGCAGGCGGCGGCCCAGGGCGTGGAGCTGATCGTGTTCCCCGAATGCTGTCTGACCGGCTACTGGCACCTGCGCAAGCTGTCGGAGCAGGACTTCCGCGCTTTGGCCGAGCCGGTGTTCAGCGGGCCCTGCTCCCAGGCGCTCGCCGACATGTCACGAGAGCTTGGCCTGACGATCGGGGCGGGGCTGCTGGAACTCGGCGATGACGGAAAGGTCTACAACTGCTATGTGGTGGCCATGCCCAATGGTGAGTTGAGGCGACATCGCAAGCTGCATGCCTTTGTCAGCGAGTTCATCTCCTCCGGCAACGAGTACACCGTGTTCGACACGCCCCATGGCTGGCGCTGCGGCGTGCTGACCTGCTATGACAACAACCTTTGCGAGAACGTGCGGATCACGGCACTGATGGGCGCGGAGATCCTGCTGGCCCCGCACCAGACCGGAGGCTGCGCCTCGCCAGACCCGCTCACCATGGGGCTGGTGGACCGGGCGAAGTGGGACAACCGCGAACAGGACCCGGAGGCGATCGAGGCGGAACTGAAGGGCCTCAAGGGCCGTGGGTGGCTCATGCGCTGGCTGCCCACTCGCGCCCACGACAACGGCATCTACCTGCTGTTTAGCAATGGCGTGGGGCCTGATGATGACGAGATCCGCACTGGCAACGCGATGGTGATTGACCCTTACGGTCGCATCGTGGCTGAGACCTGGAAGGCCGGGGACGACATGGTGGTGGCTGACATCACCGACGAGCTGCTGGGGCACAACACGGGCAAGCGCTGGATACGGACGCGGCGGCCAGAGCTGTATGGCCTGCTGGCGACCCCCACCGGCCGGGAAGAGGACACCCGGAAGGTGCGGTTCGACCAGAAGGGTGTCTGAGCGCTAGGTGGCCGGCGCCACCGGCAGGGGCACCGGCTCCGGCTCGCGGGCCAGTTGGGCTTCTCCCCAGCGGTCCAGGACGGCCATGAAGACCATGATCACCCAGACGTGGTTGTGGGCAAACAGCTCCAGGCCAATCCCCGCCACCATCTGACCGACGAAGGAGGCCAGGCAGGCCGCTCCCAGCAGGTAACGTCCCCGGTCCCCGTCCGCTCGCGCCTGTCGTACCACTCTTCGCCCCAGGACCACAAAAGCCGCCAGGAGGCCCAAGAAGGCGGCTGTGCCCACGATCCCCGTCTCCGCGAGCTGGGCGATGTAGGCGCTATGACTGGGCCGCTTGGGCGACCAGTAGATCCAACCATAGGTCAGCCAGGGGTTGCGAAACTCCAGGTACCGTTCCGGGAAGTTGTCCATGCCCACGCCGATCCAGGGGCTGCTCTTGAAGGCCTGGAAGCTGGCATCCCATAGCGCCACCCGTGGTTCAGAGTGACCTTCCGCCAGCTTGCCTGCCACCGCCCAGCGATCCAGGCGGTTGGCTCGCGCGAACTCAGAGTCCATCGGCATGAAGGCAATGGCCAGCAGAACTGCCGCTACCCCGCCGCCAACAAAGAGCAGCTTGCCAAGGTGGTGGCGTGTCAGCCACCACAACACCAGCAGTCCCGGAATCACCTGCAGGACCGCCGACCGACTGAGGGAAAGCACGCAGGCAGCAATGCCCAGCCAAAACAGGCCGGCAGCCACCCAACGCTCGTAGCGCGTGCGCCCCATCTGCTGCATCGCCGCCACCATGAACAGTGGAAAGCTGAGGAACGAGGAGACGCGCAGGGGGTCCACGCAGATCGACTTGAACGCAAACCGCCCTCCCTCATCCACGAAGGGAGCGCCCTTGCCGTGGAGGACAAAGTAGTCCAGAGCTCCCAGACACGAGCAGACCGCAAGAACCAGACCGGAGGCCAGGAACGCCTTGACTGCCAGATTGATCTCCCGCCGGGTGGTCATCACCTGTACACCCAGGACGAGGATCAGCAGCAGTTGCACAAAGCGAATGACGTCGAGCAGGAAGGTGGGAACGAGGATGGCCTTCAGCCCCGACAGCAGTGAGGCCAGCAGATACAGGCCCAGAGGGATGAAGGTCCAGTGCCACCGCAGCCGGTTTCTCATCAGCGCGTGACTGAGCCAGGAGGCGGTAAGGACGGCGAACAGGGGATCGGCAGGATTGATCCCGGCCAGACTGAAAGCGTCGTTGCGGAAGCCAAAGAGAAACACGCACAGGACAAAGCCGAGAGTCGGCGATAGCACGGCCACCAGGCAGCCGACACCGACGACCCCCCAGATGAGAGGGATAGTGAGGGGGGTCTTCATGGCCGCCAGCCCAAAGGCGACGCTCAGGAGTACGGCGAGGCCGAGCGCGGGCGGATGCAGCGCCCCCAGCAGGTCACGCTCGGTTGCCGACGGCGAGGCTGAGGCGGGGTTCATGGCGTAGCGGCTCTGGCAGCGAACTCGCGGACACCACCGGCCAGCAGGCCGAGCATCATGCCGACCGCCAGGCCCACGAAGGCCGCCAAGGCAAGAGAGGGGCTGGAGGCCCTGTAGGGCGGTTCCGGTGGGTCCAGAATGGTGAAGTTCTCGGTGAACTGCTGCTCCTGAATGGACGCCATCAGGTACTGCTTGGTTAGCATCTCAAGCAGGCTGGCCTTGCCCTCCAGCTCCCGCCTCAGGCTCTCCACTTCGAGACCCTCGGCCGGCAGAGCGCGAAGTTTCGCCTGCAACTCCGCCCAGCGTGCCTCGCCCTGGCTCAGGCGCGAGGCCAGCGCCTCTTGCTGAAGCTTCTGCGCCTGACCCGCGACTTCTAGCTCCGCCTCGATCTTGGCGCGTGTCTCTGCCAGGGCTTTGTTGAGAGCAGCCACGTCGGGATGGTCCTCGGTCTTGTGGTTGACCTCCGTCTCCCGCCGCAACTGAACCTGCAGGCTGGTCTCTTCCTTGCGCAGCTCGTCCAGCACCTGGCTGCGCGGGACCGCCTCTGGCTGAATCTGTGTCGCGAGCTGGAGCGCAGGCCTGTCGCTTTGCGAGGCCTCACGGAGCACTTTTACGCCCGCCAACTGCGCCCGGGTGGCGGCCACCTCCTGTTCCACCGTGGCCAGCGCCGACAACCAGGCCTGGCCCTGCTGGTCGGGGGCAAAGACACCTGACTTGCGGAAGGCGGCCAGCAGCTTCTCACGAGTGTCGGTGGTGTCTCGCAGGACCTGCTGCAACTGCTCCTCGACGTACTTCCGCTGGCGAGTCGCTGTGTTGTACTCGGTCGCCTTCATCCAGCGATCAAGCCCGGCGAGCAGGTCGCTGGCGATGTTGGCGGCCATCTCAGCCCGGTCCGTATCAATGGGCGCCCCGATCATGCGTTTGGGGGTGCCGGGGATACGCACCTGTAGCAACAGCGCCTGCGCCTCCGGCTTGGGCGTCACGATGATGCGGTCAATCAACTTGCTGACCGCTTCCTGTTCGCTGTCGGTTCCGAGGACCTCCCTGAGCCCGTACTTGGTCACCAACTCGCGAGCCAGACGCCGACTGGTCAGCACGGTCTCAAACCAGGCCGAAGGTCCGGTGGCGGCAATGTTCGTCGGCAGGCCGAGGGTGCCGATGAGCGCCGAAGCTGAGGAGGGAATGGTGGGCTGGCTGTAGACGATGGTGCTGCTGGCGAGGTACTCGCGTCGAACAGCAAGCAGCGTGTACAAGACCGTGAGCAGGACGACGACCGAGGCCACGCCCAGGACCACCCATTTCTGGTGGCGAAGCATGCGGAACAGGGCCGTAAACTCAACTTCTTGCATCGCTGCCTCTTCCTGGTACTCGCCCGTGTGCTCGAGCTTGCGCGCCGGCACTAGCCTCGTGGTGTCTGGTCCTCTGCCAAGGCTGTCCCCAGGACCATCCGCCCGGTGTTGGCGTCGGGACACGACGGTGGCCTGATTCCGCAGGTGTCGGGCCTATTCCTGCCGAAACCAGCGGCGGACCGATGAGCGCGCGCGGAGACGTTGCGCATTCTACCACAATCGAGCCGGAGGTTCCACAAATGCCGCCACGGCGTCGCATCTTCACTCAGGAGGAGGCCACCTGGGCCCGCCTGCGCGCCCGCAAACCGTCGCTGCCGTGCAAGGTCAAGAGCGTCGAGGAGTGGCAGGCCTGGCGCCGCGCCTTCAAGCGGGCCCTGGTCAAGCAGCTTGGCCCTGATCCGGAGCGGGTTCCGCTGCGCCCGGAGGTCATCGAACGCACCGACATGGGGGACTACATCCGCGAGAAGGTGGTCTACGACACCGACGCCTTCAACTCGGTGCCGGCTTACGTGCTGATCCCCAAGGGCTTGGAAAAGGGCCAGAAGTTGCCGGGGCTGCTCATCGCCCACGGCCACGGCATCGGCAAGAACCCCAGTGTGGGCCTCGACCTGGAGGGCAACCCTCACGAGGACTACCAGCACAGCATGGCGATCCGGTTCTGTCGCCGGGGCTATGTGACCATCTCCCCGGACTGGCGCGGCTTTGGCGAGCGCAAGGACGCCGATGATTTCATCCGTGCTCCCCATCGCGACGGCTGCAATGTCGCCTACATGGCCAACGGGTATTTCGGCTTTCAGTATCTGAACCTGCACCTGTGGGACGCCAAGCGGACGCTTGATTACCTCCAGAGCCGTCCGGAGGTTCAGGCGAACAAGCTGGGGATGATCGGCGTTTCCTTCGGCGGCACCATGACCACCTATACGAGTGCGCTGGATGACCGCATCAAGGCCTGTGTCATCTCCTGCTACCTGAGCACCCTGGAGGGCGCCTGGGAGCGCAAGGGCAACTATTGCGGGGCGCAGTATATGCACGGCCTGGCGGCCCTGGGCGACATCCCCGACGTTGCCTGTCTGATTGCTCCGCGACCCATGCTGGCCGAGATCGGCGAGCTGGACGAGTGTTTCACGGTAGATGACGCCATGAAGGCCTACCGCCATGTCGCCGCCTGCTACAAGGCCATCGGCAAGTCCGAGTTCTGCGAGGTGGACAAGTTCCCCGGACCCCACGAGTTCAGCGGCCGCAAGGCCTTCGACTGGTTCGACAAGTGGCTGAAGGATTAGCACACCGACAGGAGTCGCAGGCTTTGGCGCAACGTATCGCTGTCTGGCAGGTTCTGCCTCACCTCGCCTTAGGCGGGGCCACCAAGGTGGTCCTGTGGCTGGCCAAGGGCCTCGACCGCGAGCGCTTCGCGGTCACCGTGGTGGCGGGCACCGAGGAGAAGGCGGAGGGCAGTCTGCAGGGCGAACTGGCGGCGGTGGGGGCGGAGTTCCTTCCCTTACCAGTCCTGCGGCGCGACATCGCCCCGCGCGACGACTGGGCGGCGGGGCGCGAGCTATGCCGCCTATTGCGCGAGCGTCGGCCGGACATCGTGCACGCCCACGGCTCGAAGGCGCTGATCCTGGCCGGGCTGGCGGCACGCGCGACGGGCGTGCGTGCCATCCACACCGCCCACGGCTGGTCCTTCCACGACCACCAGGGCGGCGGGGCGCGGTGGCTGCAGGTCAGCTTGCACCGCTGGGCCTTACGGCCGGCGGCGGCCATCGTCGCCGTCTCCGCCGCCACCCGTGACAAGGGCCTGGCCGCGGGCATCGGCCGGCCCGAGCAGTACCGGGTCATCTACCCCGGCGCGGAGTTGGAGCGGTTCGCGCTGCCGCCCGCGACCCGCACCGAGGTGCGGGCGGAGTTGGGCCTGCCCGTTGGGGCACCGGTAGTCGGCAGCGTCATGCGGCTGTGCGATCAGAAGGCCCCGCTGGACTTCGTGGCGGCGGCACGACAAGTGGCCGCGCGGTGCCCGGAGGTGCGCTTCCTGGTGGTGGGTGGCGGACCGCTGGATGGCGCGGTGCGGGCCGCGGTCACCGCTGCGGGACTTGACGGGAGGCTCATCCTGACCGGCCCCCGCGACGACGTGCCCCGCCTGCTGGCGGCCTGCGACGTCTTCGCGCTGGCCTCGCTGTGGGAGGGCCTGCCGATCGTCTATGCCGAAGCCAGCGCGGCGGGGCTGCCCTGCGTGGGCACCGATGTGGGCGGGACGGCGGAGATCATCGAGCCCGGCGTCACGGGGCTGCTGACGCCTCCCGCCAACCCGCAGGCCCTGGCCGACGGCATCCTGCAGGTCCTGGCAGACCCCGGTGCGGGCCGCAGGATGGGCGAGAATGGACGCCGCAAGGTATACGCGATGGGCTTCGCCGTGCCGGACGTAGTGGCGCGCTATGAGGCCCTGTACCACGAAGTCGCCGGGCGCTAGGCTCTCAACGAAGCCGCAGGAAGCCGGCGTTGTTCACGTTCCACGTGGCGTGGTGGGTACCGACCCACAGCACCCACTGCGGTCCGGCACTCTTGCGAACCGTGAGGTTGAACGCAAACTCGCGCGTCCGACGGGGGTCAATGCCCAGCGAGGCCAGCGGGACCCGCCACTCGGCCGTCCAGCGTTCGGGGCCCAGCACCTTCGCTGCGAACTGCACGCCCTCGGCCGCCTTGACCACCGCCTCGGCCGGGGCGCCGGCTTCGGCGCTGCTGACCATCTTCCCCCCGGCGAAGCCACGCAGGATGAGGAGCGGGGCATCCGGGCCTAGGTCCGGGTTGCGGAAGGCCAGCTCGATGCAATCGTCACTCCCCCACGTCTCGCCCAGCCGCAACGGTTGCCCCGGGTCCACCTCGTTGTCCACGGCCACCCAGAGCTGCACCCCGTCATGCTGAAGCCATGCGCGGCTCGGGGGCTTGACCGGCTCACGCTCCAGGCCCTGAGCGACGTTCATGGCAGCTTTCGGATCCAGGCCGCCCCATTCGGCCGGAGTGAGGTTGCCATCCACCGTCACGGGTGCGGCACTGCGACGCACGGCAAACGTTGGGCCAGGGGCCAGGGGGCTTTGCGCCGCAGCAGCGGGGTGGCTCTCGGCATATGAAGGCCGGACGGTGGTCACCACCGGCCACGAGGCGCGCAGCGGGTCCCTGTAGAGGCCGATCTTTTCGCTGGGGATGGGCTGGAAGCCCAGCTTCCACGCTGGCGACTCGGGCCGGAGTCGGAAATCCTGCTTGCCTGCGTCCACGAAGAGCGGGTCCACACCGACCAGGTTGTCCTGCAAGATAACACCGGGTCGAGCATTGGGCTCGATCTCATCCCACGTTCCGCCCCAGCAGATATTGCGCGCGACCAGGTTGTTGCGCGGCTGGGCGTAGTTGCCCTCCAGATAGGTCAGGAGCTGCGGGTAACGACTGCGCCAGGGCTCCTCCTGGTAGGGCACCTCCTCCAGGCGTTGCTTCATGATCGGGACCGAGGCCGCGGCCCAGCCCATCATCCGCGCGTCCACATGCAGCGCAGGGCGGCAGTCTACGAAGATGTTGTTCTCCACCACGTTGTCATGCCCGCCGCCGATGAACGCTGCCCGGGGGACCTTGTAGAAGATGTTGCCGTAGATGGTCGCCGAACAGAACATGTCATCGAGGTAGACGCCATTGCACCCCAGGTCCTTGTAGCCGTAGACGTGGTGGAAGTAGTTGTAGCGGATCATGTGCCCGCGCATGGCCGGGTTGTAGCCCGCATACATGATCCCGGCGTCATTGGCACTGTGGACGACGCTGTGAAACTCGTTGTACTCGAAGAGGTGGTCATTGCCGCCCCACATGATGGCCATATGCGGGCCGTCGTTGATGAGGTTGTGCGTGACCCGGTTCCCCACGCCCTCCACCTGCACCGCGGGCTTACAGATGGGGTTCCAGCGCCCGTAGCGATAGATGTGGCAGTTGTCCACGTAGAGGTTCGCCGGGGTGAGGGTCCGCCGGTCGCCGCCGGACATGCTGACGCCGCCGCTGGCTGTGTTGTAGATGTCGCAGCCCACGACACCGCTGTCGCGGCCGGAGAGGCTTACGGCCCAGCCGCCCACGTTGCGGATGACGCAGCCGGCCACCCGGACACTGGTGGCGTTGCTGAGCACGACGGCCGTGCCGCGCGTGCACTCCAGGGTCAAACCGCGGAAGGTGACGTAGGAGAGGTCCCTGGCAACAATGAGATTGGGCAGCACCGAAACCAGCGCCTGGGATTTGCTCAGAGGCGACGGCGGCCAGAAGTACAGGACGCCGGTATCGCGGTCGAGGTACCATTCGCCCGGCATATCCAGTTCCGGCAGCAAGTTGTAGGCATAGTAGTACATGCCCTTGCGGAAGCCGTAGGAGTGCTGCGGCTCGGGCTCCAGGGTGATGCGCTTCTGGGTGGTGTCAATGCTCTGCACCTTGAGGCGCTGGTCGGCCCAATCCCAGAACCAGTAGCCGTGCAGCATGATGTCCTTCTCGCCCAACCATCGCTCGGGGCGGTTGCCCTCATAGCCGATGATCCCATCCATGAAGCCCTTGGTGCCGCGGATATCCTGGGGGCGTTCGCCGTAGACTTCGGGGATGGTCACAAAGCCCTCATTAGGCCAGCGGGCGAGGGTCATGGGCTGGTCGGCAAAGAAGATCTCCAGTCCGGGGTCGGAAGCGCCCCAGGACTGCCCGGGAAGCATGGGGGGGATGTCCGTCACGCCGATGGCCCGCAGGTCCGCCTGCATGACCTTGCCCCGGGCGACTGGGTCCAGGCGCTTGAGCACTGCTGGATCGGTGACCGGCTGCCAGCCGCCGATGACCCGCCCACCCACCAGCCGGACCTCTTCGCGGGGCCGCGAGCGGTAGGTGATCGGGCAGTCGGCGGTGCCGCTGTCCTCGGCGGTCAGTTCCAGGGAGGCGGCCAGCTCGTAAGTCCCCGCCTGCAGCTCCACCACCACGCCACCTTCCGGGAGGCCAGAACCTGCCTTGAGCCGCCGGATCTCGTCACGGGCTCGCTCCAGGGTGCGGAAGGGCCCATCCGGCCCCCGGCCGGTCCGCTCCCGACCCGACCAGGCGTCATCGCCGGCGGGGGAGACACAAAGTGTCGTCGCGGCCTCGACGCCCGTCGCGAGCGCGGTCAGCAGAGCCAGGAGCATCGCCTCAGCGCAAAGTCTTTCCCACATGGCTGTTACTCCCGTGTACAATGTCTGAACCAGACAGTCTGCCTCTGTAGCCAGGACCCTTTCCTGCCGCGAAAGGAGCATACCTGCCCACCGGGGCGTCTTCCTGGCCCTGGTCTTCCTGCGCTGGACGACATGCCGAGCGACAGGGAAGCGGGACGGCGGGGAGGCGTGCGCCGGCAGCCGTGTGTTCATATCCCGGAGACAACAAGCCATGCTTGGACACCTGCTTTGGTTCCTGGGCAGTGCCGTCGCTGTCATCTTGGCAGGCATCGTGCTCTCGCGGACGTCTGACTGCATCGCCGAACGCACAGGTCTTGGTCGCCTGGCTGCGGGTGTAGTCCTGCTTGCGTCAGCCACGACGCTCCCCGAGATCTTCACGACGATCTCGGCGGTGCGCCTCGGCGCCCCTGACATGGCCGTGGGTACGATGCTGGGGAGCTGCCCCCAGAACCTGCTGATCCTCGGTCTCCTCGACCTCTTTCACCATTTTGAGCACCGCCGTGGCCTGTCCACCCGCATTGTGGTCGGACACACCCGTGCCGCTACCCTCGGCATCATCCTGCTAGCCATTGCCGGTGCCTCGGTATACCTGCGCCTGCCCATGTCCATTCTCAACGTGGGCGTCGGCACGCTTCTGCTGGGAGCTGTCTACCTGGCCGGACTCCGTGTCGCCACCAGGGTCGGGGAGGAGCCCCCAGTCGCGCCGCCGACATTGCCCTCAACCACCGCGTGCGAGATGAGCCTGCGGCGAGCTTTGACCGGATTCGGTGTCGGTGCCTTGGTTCTGGCTCTGGCAGCGCCACGCCTGGCGACCTCCGCCGAGGCAATTGCCCTTGGCACCGGCCTTGGTCTCACCTTCTTCGGGACAGTCTTTCTCACGTTGATCACGTGTCTGCCGGAGGGTGTCGCCTCCTTCACGGCCATGCGCATAGGTGCCTATGACCTGGCGGTGGGCAACCTTTTCGGCAGCAACGCCTTCAACGTCACCGTCCTGCTTCTCCTTGACGTGGCCTACCGACCCGGGCCGATCCTGTCGGCCGTGAGCACAGCCCATGTCGTCACCGTCCTGGTTGCTATCGCGCTGACGGGTATCGCATTGCAGAATATACTCACCCGTGATGAGCGCCGATCGTGGCTGGTGGAGCCTGACGCCGCTGTCCTGCTGTTGGCCTATCTGATTGGTGTAGGAGTGATCTATGCCGCCCGCTGACAACGTAACGCCGTCCCCAGCCGCTGTGATGCCAGCCTGGCATGCGATGGATGCCGCCGCTGTGGCTGCCGAGCTGCAAGTGGACCCTGCCCTCGGCCTCTCGCAGTCCGAAGCAGCACAGCGTCTTCGCCAATACGGCCCCAACGAGTTGGAGGAAAGCCACCGTCGGTCGCCACTGATGATGCTGTTGGAGCAGTTCACCAGTCCCCTGGTGGTCGTTCTGATTGCCGCGGCGGTCGCTTCGGCGACATTGCATGACATCAAGGACGCCATCGTCATAGGTGTCATCCTGCTGGTAAACGCGACCGTCGGGTTCCTGCAGGAGTACCGGGCTGACCAGTCCATGCGGGCTCTAAAGCGGCTGACTGTGCCGCACGTGCGCGTCCGTCGGGAGGGCGCAGAGACCACCGTGGCGGCGACGGCAGTGGTGCCTGGCGACATCGTGCTGTTGCAGGCCGGGGACCTGACGCCGGCCGATGCCCGACTGCTGACGGCAGCCAACCTGCGGGTGGACGAGGCGCCGCTGACTGGCGAGTCAGAACCAGTGGAGAAGACGCCCGCTGCCTTGGCCGATCCGGCGCTGCCGGTGGCCGAGCGCACCAACATGGTGCACAGCGGCACCGCCATCGTCTACGGTCGCGGCGAGGGCATTGTCGTGGCCACGGGGATGCGAACCGAGCTCGGCGCTATCGCTACGGCGCTGCAATCAGCGGAGGAGACCGAGACCCCCTTGCAGCGGCGACTGGCCGACCTGGGGAGGACGCTGGCGATATGGGCCCTGGGCCTTTGTGTGGTCATCCTGGTGGCCGGAGTGTTGCGGGGACAACCACTGGGCGAAATGGTCATGGTGGCCATTGCCCTGGCTGTTGCCGCCATTCCCGAAGGCCTGCCCGCGGTGGTGACCATCGCCCTGGCCTTGGGTGCGCGCCGCATGGCGCGGCGTAACGCCCTGGTGCGGTCGCTGCCTGCGGTAGAGGGGCTGGGGTCGGTGACCGTCATCTGCACCGACAAGACCGGAACCCTCACCCGCAACGAGATGACCGTCACCGATGTCGTGGTAGACGGGCAGGAGTGGGAAGTGACGGGCGTGGGTTGCCAGCCGGTGGGTGAACTGCGCCCGGCTGGTGGGGATGCCCTGGCCAGGCCCGAGGCCCTGGAGCGTCTGCTCATCGCCGGCGTCCTGTGCAACGACGCGGCCCTCAGCCATGACCCGGCGGCGCCTGACCAATGCCGGGTCCTGGGCGACCCCACGGAAGGCGCCTTGCTTACCCTGGCCGTCAAGGCCGGTCTCGATCCGGCGGGTCTGCGCGAACGGTTGCCGCGCACCGACGAGGTGCCCTTTGACTCCGAACGCAAGCGCATGGCCACACTGCATGACGGCGGTGACCGACCGCTGGTGGCCGCCAAGGGGTCGCCGGAGACGCTGCTGGCCGTCTGCCGTCGCGCCTACTGGGGCGGTGCCGAGCGGCCATTGGATGAGGCGTTGGGCGGCGAAATCCTGGGGCACGTGCGTGAGCTGGCTTCGCGCGGACGCCGGGTGCTGGCCCTCGCCGACCGGCGCGACCACGGCGAACGCCCGCTGGACAGTGACCTGACCTTGGTGGGGCTGGTGGGCATCATTGACCCGCCACGACCCGAGGCCAAAGCGGCGGTGGCGGAGTGTCACAGCGCCGGCATTCGTACTGTCATGATCACCGGTGACCACAAGCTCACCGCGCAGGCCATCGCCGAGGAGCTAGGGATGCTGAGGCCCGGCGACCGGGCCCTCACCGGCCAGGAGCTGGATGCCCTCAGCCCCCAGGAGTTGCGGGCCGAAGTTGAGCATGTCTCCATCTATGCCCGGGTCACTCCCAACCACAAGCTACGGCTGGTGGAGGCGTTGCAGGACCGGGGCGAGATTGCGGCCATGACCGGCGATGGCGTAAACGATGCCCCGGCCCTGCGCCAGGCCGACATCGGTGTGGCCATGGGCCTCGCGGGCACTGATGTGGCCCGCGAGGCAGCGCGGCTTGTCCTGGCGGACGACAACTTCGCCACCATTGTCGCCGCCGTCCGCGAGGGGCGCATCATCTTTGACAACATGCGCAAGTTCCTGCGCTTCCTGCTCAACACAAACCTCGCCGAGATTCTGACCATGTTAGTCGCGATTCTCGCAGGCTGGCCGGTACCGCTGACAGCCCTGCAGATCCTGTGGGTCAATCTCGTAACCGACGGCTTGCCGGCTCTGGCTCTGGGTTTTGAGCCGGGAGACCCCGACATCATGAGACGCCGGCCCCGCGACCCGAAGGCCAGTCTGCTGAGCCTCGGCATGATGCGCAGCATCCTTATCCATGGGGCCGTGATGGCCGCTCTGGTGCTCCTCGCCATGCGCCTGGGTAACGACCCCGTCCACAGTCAGACCATCGCCTTCACCTCTCTGGCTTTGGCGCAGATGGCCAACTGCATTGCCTGTCGCGCCGAGCAGAAGCTCATCATTGAGATCGGTTTCTTCAGCAACCCGCACTTGGTCGGAGCCGTGACGCTCACGGTCCTGGCCCAGTTCGCAGTGGTATACTTACCGTTCCTGCAGGAGGCCTTCAAGACTACAGCGCTGTCAGCAACGGAGATGGGCTACTGCTTCGGGGTAAGCCTCATGGTGTTCCTGGGAGTAGAACTGGAGAAGGTGATCTTGCGGCAACTGCGCCGCCAGCCACGCCGGTCCTGAGCGCGGGCGCGGGTGACTGGCTTGAGCAGGCCTTGTGCGGGCGGCGTCCCCGCCTTGCGCTGACGGCAATAGACTTCCCAACACAGATATTCCGGAGAGGAGACCCGCCCATGCGTTGTCACCCCCTGGCGCTGGCTGCAGCCCTGGCCTTGCTCGGCGCCGTCAGTGCGCTTGCCAGCCAGGCCCCCGGCCACGTGTACGTGGCTCTTAAGGCTCGCGAGCAAGCCCCCGCGGCGGTCCGCGCCATCATTGACGCGAATCTGCCGGCATACCTGGCCGGCTCCACGGGGCCGGACATCGCGCTCACCACCTATCTCATTGATGAGGCCCTGGGCTACGAACACCCGGGTTCCGAGGCCCACTATGACCGCACCGGACAGATCATCGCCAACATGCTGGCCCTGGCCCGGCAGTTACCCGATGAGGGGCAGCGCAACCAGGGGATTGCCTTCGCCTTGGGGTGGCTGACCCACTACTGCACGGACTGCACCATCCACCCGCTGGTCAACGAGTTTGGTGGGTACTTCGGGGCCGGCGGGGAGCGGATCGTGCGGCATAAGACCCTGGAGCTGGTGGAGGCGGAACACGTCTTTCAAAAGGGCTTCGGCGACCTGAGCAACTACCGCATCACCTCGACGGCGGTCCCGGCAAGACTGATCACCGCTGCCTTCCATGAGACCTTCCCTGACAAGTCCATCTATGACCCGGGACTCCTGGGTGATGCTGATTCGTTCATCGCCGACCTCGGCAAGTCAGCCCTGATCATGGCCTACTGCACCGACTGGTTCGTCAACGTCCACACCCAGGCCACCTCCTACACCGGCCCTGTCTACAGCACAGTGCTCAAGGGCACGCCGCCAACACCCCAGGAGTATGAGCGGCTGATGGACCCGCTGCGCATCGAGAGCGTGAAGCTGGAGGAGCCCGACCGCGCCAACGGCGAGACCAAGGGCTACCTGGTGGTCAACTACGAGCTATACGACCTCAAGCTGCACAAGCTGTTCTGCCAACAGTGGGACGCGCGCATCGGCAACGCGGTCAGCATGGCGGTGAGCAACTTCACCAAGTGGTCAGATGATCCGGCGGGCTACCGACTGGTTGACCGCAACCTGGACACCGGCGGCCCCATCGCCAGCCACTACGACACCGCGCAGGAATGGCCAGGCAGCCCCGATATCACCTCGCTGCTGGTTTTCGCGGAAGTCAAGGATGACCAGGGTCGCGACGTCTCCCCTCCCTGGGGCCGGGAGGGGCAGTGGGCACCGATCCCCTTCGCGCTCGAGAACGTGGGCGGGCCTGACGAGATGGTGGGGACCCTGGAGGCACTGCCTGGCTGGAACGGTGGCAAGGCCGGGCGGGCCTTTCTAAAGATACCCATAGACTGCACGGAGCCAGGGGAGTACGGCGCCAGGATTCGCCTGGTCCTGGCCGAGAAGCCAAGCAAGCGGGAATACGGCTGGCCGGAGCAGGGCCAGGTCGTCGAGGCGAAGTGGGAGGGTTCCACGGCCGGCAAGCCGGAGCTCTCCATTCTGTTTCTGGTTGACACCAGCGGCAGCATGGCGGGCGAGAAGATTGCCGCGGCGCAGGCGGCGGTGAAGTCCTCGGTGGAGCAGACCAACGACGGCAAGACCGAGTGGTGCCTGGTGCGCTTTGGGGGCTGCTCGGTGAGCGTGGTGTGCCGGTTCACCATGGACCCGCGGAAGATGCAGGCTGCGGCCGATACGCTGACGACCGACGGCGACACGCCCTATATCTACGGTCGGGAGAAGGCACTGAAGTATCTGGTGCAACGCGGCCGGGGCAAGTCCGGTCGTCTGGTCATCCTCTGTGACGGGCAGGACAATTGCCCGGAACACGGTGGCGTTACCCAGGAGGAGGCCAGCGCGCAGCTCCGACAGCTCATGCAGATCGTGCAGCCAGCCGCAACTCAGGCGGGAGGTGCCGGCCAGTGAGACACCCTTTGCTGCTGCTGATGATGGTGCACGCCCTCGCCTGCGGTATCGCCGGCGCCCAGTATGACTTTGCCGCCGAGACCGAGGAACTCAGTGTGGACGGTGAGACCGTCCAACAGGCCGCGGCCTACACCGCCCAGGCCCTCCGGGGCTCCCAGATGCGCCTGACCATCAGCACGGTGGGCTTTGACATCGAGCCCGGTTCCGAGGCCGAACGAGGTCTGCGCGAGACGGCCCAGATCGGGGGCGGGGGCTACTTCACGGCGCGGGACAGCGGCGAGCTGATCAGCGCTCTGGGCGCGGCGGCGAGCGGACAGACGGTCCAGGGGCCGCCGGGCGGCGTCACCCTGGTGCAGCCCCGTGATGGCGACGTCGTGGGGCCCAGTATCGAGGTCAAGGGCCAGGCGGCGCCCGGCGAGGTCATCGTCATTTTCACCGTGGTCTACAACGCCGCCACCGGGGAGAAGCTGCGGACAGTCCCGGGCATCCGCCACCGCAACGAGGAGGACGGGTCCTTCAGCTTCCGTGTCGCCACCCCGCGGCTGAGCTTCGGCAATGCCGAGAACCCACCGCCGCTGAGCTACGAGATGCATGTCCACACCGTACGGGCCGGTGGCAGCAAGGGTCCTGAGACGGTGCTGAAGCTAAGGGACAAGTGAGACGAAGCGGGGGGGGGGACAAGGCCGTTGCGGGGTACATGGACGCGCCCGTCCGCCGGCCCTACTCCCCCGTGACGACCATGTTGTCGCGGTGGATGACTTCCTCGTGGCCGACATGGCCGAGGCGGTCGAGAACCTCGGAGCTATGGGCGCCCACCAACAGGGCGACCTCCGAGGCCGGGTAGTTGACCAGGCCTCGGGCCACCTCCTGACCCTGCGGGTCCAGCACGCGCACGATGTCCCCGGCCTCATAGCCGCCTTCGGTGCCCGTGATGCCCCGGGGCAGAAGGCTGGCGCCACCGGGGCGCCGCAGGGCCGAAGCGGCGCCGCTGTCCACCATGATGGACCCCGCCGGCTCAGCGGCCGTGGCTATCCAGACCTTCCGCGCCTCCCGGGCGGGGCCGGGCACGAACAACGTGCCCAGCTCCTCTCCGGCCAGCACCCGCAGCAGCACATTGTCCAGGTCTCCGGCTACCATTACCACCGGTATACCGAAGTCGGAGGCGGTACGGGCCGCCGCCAGCTTGGCCCGCATGCCGCCGCGGGACTCCGCCCCACCCGCGCCTTCGGCCTCAGCCCCGGGGTCCTGGCCGGGGTAGACGCAGGCGATGAGCCGCGCTTCGGGGTCCAGCCGGGGGTCGGCGGTACACAGGCCCGGCTGGTCCGACAGGAAGATCAGCAGATCGGCCCGAAGCTTGGTCGCCACGATGGCGGCCAGCTTGTCGTTCTCAACAAAGGTCACGCCCTCAACCGATACGCTGTCGTTCTCGTTGACCACAGGCACCACATGGCGCCGCAGCAGGAGTTCCATGGAATTGCGCACATGGATGTAACGCTGGCGGTCCGTCATGTCATCCATGGTCAACAGGACCTGGGCTGACACGAGGCCGTGGGCGCGGAGGGCCTCGGCGTAGGTCCGCATCAGCTCCGGCTGGCCGATGGCGGCCGCGGCCTGGCGATAGTTCAGCGTCTCCTTGCCGCGTGTCGGGCCCAGGACCGCCCGCCCCAGGTGCACAGCCCCGGAAGTGACCACGATGACCTGGCAACCCCGTTCATGCAACCGGGCAATCTGCCGAGCCAGCCGGTCCAGGAAGACAACGTCCAGGCCTCCGTCAGGATGAGTCACCACGCGGGTGCCAACCTTGACGACCAGACGCCGGGCCTGTTTCAGGCTCTCGCGGGAGAAGGGGGCGGCGGCGCTGTCCACTTCAGCTTCGCACCTGCCCGTTACCGTGGATGACATACTTGTAGCTGGTGAGCTCCCGCACCCCCACCGGCCCCCGGGCATGGAGCTTGTCGGTGGAGATGCCAATCTCAGCGCCCATCCCGAACTGTCCGCCATCGGTGAAGCGGGTCGAGGTGTTGTGATAGACACACGCCGAGTCCACCTCCTTCAGGAAGCGCTCGGCATTGGCCTCGTTGTCGGTGATGATGGCCTCGGTGAGGCCTGAGGTGTGCCTGGCGATCCGGTCCAGGGCCTCGTCCAGTGAGTTCACCAGGCCCACCGTGAGGATGAGATCCAGGTACTCGGTATCCCAGTCTTCGGCGGTAGCAGGAGTGCATCCGGCGCACAGGGCGCACACGCGTTCATCGCCACGGATCTCCACGCCGCTGGCCTGGAGGTCAGCCACGATGGCCTGCAGTGCCGCGGTGTTGGCCTCGTGGACGTACAGGTTCTCCACGGCGTTGCAGACGCCGGGGCGCTGGACCTTCGCATTGTGCACCAGGCTGACGGCCATGTCGAGGTCGCAGGTGGCGTCCACGTAGATCTGCGTCATGCCCCGCTCATGCTGCAGGACCGGGACCGTGGCGTTCTGCTTGACCGTGCGAATCAGTTCGGCGCCGCCCCGTGGGACGATAAGGCTCAGGTAGCGGTCGAGCTTGCACATCTCGATGACCGCCTGGCGATCCGTAGTTGTGACGATCTCCACGCAGGACCGGGGAAGACCCACATCGTGGCACGCGTCAGCCAGGATCTCCGCCAAAGCGACGTTGGAGTTGATGGCCTCTGACCCACCGCGCAACAGCACGGCATTGCCGGCCTTCAGGCACAGTCCGGTGGAGTCCACGGTCACGTTGGGTCGAGACTCATAGATGATGCCCACAACCCCCAGCGGCACCGGCACCTTGCGGATACGCAGCCCGTTGGGGCGCTCCCATTCCTCCAGGACGGCTGCCAGAGGGTCCGGGAAGTCAGCAATCTCCTCCAGGGCCACGGCCATGTCGTTGATCCGCTTCTCGTCCAGGCGCAGGCGATCCAGCATGGCTGAGGAGAGCTGCTTCTGCTGGCCATTCTCCATGTCTATCTCATTGGCGCGGATGATCCGGGCACGGCGTGCCCGCAGGTCCTGCGCCATCTCCCGCAGGGCCGCGTTGCGCAGGTCTGCATCCGCCTTCAGCAACGCCCGGCTGGCCTCTTTGGCCTTGACCGCCTTCTCGGTGACCATGTCAGCGATGCCCATCGTTTCCTCCATCGTGAAGCACACTCATCGGCCCGGGAGCCCCTCACCGGGCCGGCCCCATCCGGTAGCCATACCGCCGGAGAAGCCAGAAAACCCCCGCCGCTGTACCCAGCCAGATCAGCGCCAGGCCTTCATAGCCCAATGGTGCCGAGAAGGCAACCAGGGCCGTCAGAAGCCCGGCGCCATCCAGGGCCAGCAACAGGTGTTCGTAGGCACAACGTACCGCCGGGGCCAGCCGGCGACCGATACCCGCGGCCGCCAGCAAGCCTAACACACCGCCCACAAAGACCGCAAGCACAGCGACCGGCTGCAGCCGCGGGCCAGACGTCGTCGCGGCGGCCGCCGTCAGACCGATGCCACCGCCGGCCACAAACCCGCACAGACCGTAACCAAAGATGGTGAACAGGCCCCATTGCTGCTCGGGCGGCGCGGCAGGGTCAAAGCCGCAGCGCGGGCAGGTCTCGGCGCCCGTGCGCCAGGGGCGGCCGCACAGCGGACAGGTACGTCCCAGTCTCCCTCGCAGTGGCAGTCCCATGGTGCCTCCTGGGCTACTTCGGTGCCAACCAGCGTCTTTCCTGCGCTCTTACTGTCGTCGGCCTGGAAGGAGACGGCTGGCCCAACGGGCAATAACAGCGACAACAGACGCACCGGCAGCCTGGCTCTGCAAGAGGTGGGTGTCTATGTCCGTGGCTCTTCGACCAGTCCGACTGGGGCTCGTGCCGATCAGCAAGTTCGTGTTCAGTCAGGAGGACGCTCTGCGTTACAAGGGCCTGGTGCAGTCCCGACTGCGAGCGCTGAACGTGGACTTCGTGGACCTGGAGGGCGTCACCGACGACGGCATGTTGTTCCGGCACAGTGACCTGCCGCGAGTCATCAAGCACTTGCGGTCAGCAGGCGTGGATGCCGTGTTTTGCCCCCACTGCAACTTCGGGACTGAGGACGTGGCCTCGCTGCTGGGCCGGGAGATGGGCCTGCCGTACTTGCTCTGGGGGCCGCGGGACGAGGCGCCCCTGCCCGACGGCACGCGCCTCCGCGACACCCAGTGCGGCCTGTTCGCCACCAGCCGCATCCTGCAGCACCTCGGCGTGCCCTTCACCTACATCCCCAACTGCCGGCTGGATGACCCCGTGCTGGACCGGGGTATCCAGGCCTTCCTGCAGGTGGCAGCGGTCGTCAAGGCTTTCCGGCATTGCCGCATCGGCCAGATCGGGCAGCGCAATGACTTCTTCTGGACCGTGATGGTCAATGAGGCGGAACTGCTGCAGAAGTTTGGCATCCAGGTCTGGCAGATCTACATCGAGGACCTGGTCAGTCGTATGCGGGAGCTGCTGGGCGCCCCCACTGACGAACTGCGGAGCACGCTGGCTCAGATGCGCGCCCGTGTCCGGTTCGAGTCGCTGAACGACGGTCAGATCGCGGCGGTGGCGGCCCTCAAGGTCGTGCTCTCGCAGATGGCCGAGGAGCTGGAGCTGGCCGCTATCTCCCTGCAGTGCTTTCCGACGCTGCAGCGCAACTTCGGCATCTACCCCTGCTACGCCAACAGCCTCATCACGGAGGCCGGAGTGCCCGTCATCTGCGAGAGTGACATTCACGGTGCCATCACTGCCGTCATACTGCAAGCGGCGGCGGGCGAGACCGGGCGGCCCTTCTTCGCCGACCTCACCAACCGCCACCCTGAAAACGACAACGCCGAACTCCTCTGGCACTGCGGGGCATTCCCGCTGAACCTGGCCGATGAGGGCGTCGAGCCGGTGGTGGGGGAGCACTTCATCATGCCCGGAGCTGAGGCCGGAGTGGGTCACTGGCGCATCCGCGGCGGGCCGCTGACCATCGCCCGGTTTGATGCCGAGCACGGCGAATACCGTCTGGGCTTCGGCCACGGCGAGGGGACTACAGGCCCGGAGACGGTGGGCGCCTATGTCTGGATGCAGGTGAGCGACTGGCTGACGTGGGAGCGCAAGTTCATCCGCGGGCCATACATTCATCACGTGGCAGGCATCCATGGACACCTGGGACCAGTGCTGCAGGAAGCCTGCCGGTACATCCCGAGTCTCACGCCCGACCCCATAGAGCCGGACGCGGAGGTCCTCGAGCAGTTCTGGTGGCGCTAGGCGGGGCTCCACGAGGAGGGATGAGGATGGTGCCGCATCCCGGCATACTGGCCGTTGTGCTCTGTTCACTGTTCGCCTTCGCCATGGCGACCCACGCTGACACGTCGGGCAGGGCAGTGCCGGCGCGTGCGCTGATGTGGGCCTGGGGGAATCCGGAGATGACCGAGCCAGGGCCGCACAGCCACGCCACCTACGCCCAGGCCAGCCCGGCAGAGCGAGCCGCGCTGCTCGGAGTGCCCAACATCATCATGGCCGGCCTGGGCCTGCCCGATGACGAGGCACAGGCGCGGCGGTGGACGGCGGAGGTCGGCCACGCCCAGGAGCTCATCTGGGAGATCGCCTCCGACGCCCCGGTCAGCAGCAGCAGCTTCACCTATGGCCACCGGGTGCATCTGCTGGCAGAGCTGGCTCGGGAGCACCCGCGGCTCAGCGGGGCCCTCCTGGATGACATGACAACCGTCCAGATTGACCACGGGCTCCAGCCCGCGGATGTGCGCCGTTGCCGCGAGCTGCTGCAGCGTCACTGCCCCGGCCTCAAGCTCTGGGCCGCCGTCTACACCATGAGTCTGGACCGGCCGGGCATCGGCGAGTACATCCGGGAGCTCGACGGCATCACCCTCTGGACCTGGCACGCGCGCGACCTGCCAGAACTCGAGCGCAATGTGGACCGCGTGCGGCGGGAGTACCCGGGCAAGCCCCTGCTGGCGGGCCTTTACCTGTATGACTATGGCGACGGGCGACCGATGCCCCGAGACCTGCTGGAGCAGCAATGCGAGACAGGCCTCCGCCTTCTGCACGATGGCAGGCTGCAAGGCCTTGTCTTCCTGACCATCACCAATGACGCGGAGACAGTGCAGTGGGTCGCGGACTGGGTGGCTCGGGTCGGCGACCAACCCGTAACGGCGCCGGCGGGGCTGCAGTTGGCAGCCGGTGACTGGCACTATCTGGCGGGTCAATGGACCCAGTCGGAGACCGGCGAGATCCGCCCCCCTGACCAGCCCAACCTGCACAGTCGGGCCCTCCGCACCGACGTTGCCTACGGCGATGTGACGGTCGAGTTCGAATACCTCGCCAGCTACCGCGAGACCGGCTCGGGGACGGCCGGCCTGCTCCTGAGAGCCACTGGCCCCGACCGGGGCTACCTCGTGCACTTCCCCTGGGGCGGGCAGCAACTCCGCGCCAAGCACTTCTGGGCGGCGGTCGCGAAGCTGGAGGGCGACGGTTTTCTGCGTCATCTCGGCGCCGCCTGGGTTCCGGGCGTCGTGAGTGAAACCGACCGGTGGTACCGCGTGAAGGTTGAGGCCAGCGGGCCCCGGCTCCGTGTCTGGGTGGACGGCCGCGAGGCCCTGGCGGTCACTGACGAGACCTATGCCAAGGGGTGCCTGGGCCTGGCGGGTTACGGCTGGTACGGTTTCCGCGATGTCCGCGTGCGCGGTGAGGCGCTCCCGGCAACGGCGTGGAACCCACAACCAGACCTGCCCTCGCACCACTTCACCATTGGCCTGAGCAGCCAGGACATGCCCAGTGGCTGCGTCGCGCCCAACGGTGACGTGCTGGTCGCAGCAGGGACGAAGCTGGTGCGCTCGACCGACCACGGACGAACCTGGCAGACCCCGGTAGAGTTGCCCGGGAAGCTGGGACCGGTGGGAGACTATGGTAGTACGATGTTCCGCACGGCCGCGGGCCGCCTCCTGGTAATGGTGTACCGCACCCAGGAGCAGTTGGGCCAGGCCACCCCGGAGATTGCCATCGCCGAGTCCGCGGACAACGGGCTGACCTGGTCCGACCCCGTGCGCTCAGTGGTGGCCGAGGGCTGGCCGGCACTCCCCTCGAACCTCGTGCCCTATGGTCCGTTGGTCGAGACCGCCGACGGCACGCTGCTGCGCTTCCTCCTGGGGTCAGCGAAGGAGGAGAACGACGCGTTCACCAACGTCGTGACGTGGAGCGCCACTCATTGCAAGGCCTTCGCCATCCGCAGTACGGATGGAGGGGCGACCTGGTCTGCTCCCCTGGAGCTGGATCGCCCGGCCTGGAGCGGGCAGGCGCGCGGCACCATCCCCGGCTCCCTGGACCTTACCGAGCCCACCGGGGTGGCTCTCGGGAACCGGGTCATGGTCCTGGTCCGCCCGATCTACAGCCCGTTCATGTGGCAGTGCTGGTCAGAGGACAGCGGGGCCAACTGGGATGCTGCCGCTCGCGCGACCTTCCCCGGCTACGCCCAGAGCATGGTGCGGACGCAGTCGGGGGCGATCCTCTGCGCCCATCGCTACCCCCTGTATTCCGTGAACATGAGCCGCGACGGGGGACTGCACTGGGACGCAGGGACGGTCATAGACTACCCGGTCTGGGCCATGGGCTGCATGGTCGAGGTGGAGCCGGACGTGGTGCTATGCACATATATGAACGCCCAACGCGACCAGCCTCTGCTGGCGCAGCGCCTGCGCGTCAACGGCGACCGGCTGGAGCAGGCGCCCTGACCGTTTGGGCCGGTGCTAGTCGGTGCCCACCGAGAAGGCGAAGATGCGCAGCTCCTCGGCGCTGTCATTGCGCAGGCCATGACTGCACCCGGGGTGGTTGACCATGACGTCGCCAGGTCGCACCCGGACCTCGCGACCGTCAATGGTCGCCACGCCCTCCCCGGCGAGGATCAGGTAGACCTCCTCGTTGTCGTCATGGGGGTGCACGCCGATGCTGGAGCCGGGGTGAATCGTCGTCATGCCGATGCCGCGCAGCCGCGTCTTCAACTCGTCCCCGGCGAAAACGGTCGCCTCGTTACACGTCCCGTCACCGTCACGGACGCGCGCCTCTTTGCCCATGGCCTCGTAGATGTTGCGAACTGGCATGCGTTCACTCCCCTGGACATGTAACCGGTAGTTCCCTGCACACTAAGACCCGGGCCATTGTCTTACCCAGCGGTCGAGGAAGTCCAGGCTTTCGATGGCCCGGTTGATGTGGCCCCCGTCGTGCAGGCAGAACGCCACCCGGTCGCCGATGCCGAGGCGGTCGTAGACCGCTTGCACGCGCCCGAACTCCTCCTGGGCCATCTCCCACCATACCGCGCCGTCCTGCTTGCCCGCCTCTACCATGAAGGCACGGGGGCAGATGAGGCTGGCGATCTGCCAGTCGGAGAACTCCAGGAGCTGGCCCCAGTAGAAGCGGTCCTCTTCGGCCGTGTCAATGTAGGCCCGGTAGCGGTCGCCGCCGGAGGTGATCAGCTTGGGTAGGCGGTGGTTGAAAAAGGCCGCCGAGACCGAGGCCTTGATGCGGGTGTCGGCCGCCGGATACCACAGAGCGCTCTGTCCGCCCTGGGACAGCCCATAGAAGCCGATCCGGTCCGGGTCCACGCTGTCCAGCGTACAGAGGTAGTCCACCGCCCGTGAGACATGGTACAGGTCCATGCCCATGAGGTTCAGGCCCAGCAGGACGGCGTGGCGGTGCAGCACATTGCGCGCACCGTACCAGGGCTGTTCCGGCAAGCCGCCGACATAGTGCGCGCCGGGATGCTCCGTCCCAAAGCCGCCGACCTCGTGGGGCGCGATCACCACAAAGCCCGCCTCGGCCAGCCGGATGCCACAGCGGTTGTACAGGTCCTGTCCCTCCACCGGAGCCAGCCCGACGGCCTCTTCCGGCGTGCCGTTCATGCCGTGCTGGCAGACCACCGCAGCCTCGCGCCGCGCCCCGTGGGGTGTGAGCAGAAGGCAGTCCATCTCCAGCCCCGGCCGCACCTGCAACCACACCCGCTCCAACCGGAAGGCCGGGTAGTCGCGCAGGAACTCGACCCGGGGCCGCAAGTCACAGCGCGGCTCGTCCCAGGAGGTCAGGAAGCGCAGGAAGCGCTCGCGATTGGGCGCCACAGAACGCTCGTAGGCCTCCAGCGACGAGTAGTCGCGTTGCCAGCGCTCCTCGCGGGTGGTCTCCAGGGCCTCCAGGCGCGAGCGCAGCAAGGCCTCAAACTGGCGGTAGAGCCGCTCGCGCCGCGAGTCGGTTTCGCGCCAAGGGATACGTTCATAGTCGTCCTGCACCGGCCGGAAGGGGTCCGATTCCATGGCGGGCCTTACGTCCTGTGTCGTCTACCTCAGCGCTGACACTCCAACGCGGCCACCGAGTGCGGCGGCAGCACACACGTGAGCCGGTTCCCCCGCCGGTTCAGCTTGGCGGGGCGCGGGCTGACCGCATCGGGGGCGTCGGGGCTGTTGACCGCATCGGCTTGGTCGCCGGACAGCAGCCGCATCTGTGCTCCCCGCAGCTTGTCCACCCCCTCCAGCACCACCGTGATCTCCTGCCCCTCACGGTAGTGGAGGTTGCTGACGGTGACAAGGAGGTCATCGCCCTTTGTCGAGGCCGACGCGGAGACGGATTCCAGAGCGAAGGGCCGACCGTCGCGGGCGGTGGTGATACCGAAACTGTCCACCTCGGTCACTACCGCCGTGGCGTCCATGTGCGGACGGTACAGGTCATAGACATGATAGGTCGGCGTGAGCCACATCCGCTCCCCGGCGGTCTGGATCAGGCACTGCAGCACATTCACCGTCTGGGCGATGTTGGTCATGCTGATGACCCGACAATGGCGGTTGAAGACATCCATGACCATGGCCGCACAGACCGCGTCGCGCAGCGTGTTGGGCTGGGACAGCTCGCGGTCAGCCTCCGGATGCCACACTCCCCACTCGTCAATGGCCAGCTTGATCCGCCCCAGGCCGCGCTCAAAGAAGCTCAGCAACTCGGAGTCCCGCTCAATCATGCCCTCCAGCAGCAGGGCCTTGGGGAACAGCTCATAGTACTGCGCCTCGCTGAAGCCCACCGCGGGACCACTGCTGTAGTAGTGGTGCAGGGAGAGATGGTTGACAAGCCCGAGCTGTCCCACGCTCTCCAGGAACTTCAGGTTCCAGTCGTGGTGGAAGCCGCAGGCGATGAACTCGATGGCCGGATCCAGCCGCCGCAGGTAGGTGGCGTAACGCCGGTACTCCTTGGCGTAGTCCGCCGGGTCATACGCCCCACCGCAGCCCCAGTTCTCATTGCCGATGCCCCAGTACTTGACGCCATGGGGCTCCGGGTGGCCGTTAGCCGCCCGCTGTTGCGCCAGTGTTGTGGTCCCGGCGTAGTTCACGTACTCCAGCCACTGCATCATCTCCCGGGGTGTGCCCGAGCCGACGTTGGCGCAGATATACGGCTCGGCGCCGACCAGTCCGCACCAGCGGAGGAACTCGTCGGTGCCGAACTGGTTGTCCTCTTCTTTGTTCCACCAGACGTTGATGCGCCGGGGGCGCTCCGCGCGCGGGCCGATGCCGTCGCGCCAGTCGTAGGCGTCGGCGAAGCAGCCGCCGGGCCAGCGCACCAGCGGGGCCTGGATCGCGCGGAGGGCCTGGAGCGTGTCCAGACGCAGCCCGCCGTCGTTGGGGATAGCAGAGTCCTCGCCGACCCACAGGCCCTCGTCAATGCACCGTCCCAGGTGCTCGGCGAAGTGGCCGTAGACATGGCGGCTGATGACACCGAGGGGGTGGTTGGGATAGACATGAACCGTCGCCGCGGACATGGCAAACACTCCTGTAGGTGAGTGCGGGAGGGTTCGCTACGGCAAGGGGAGGTCCCTTCGCCCGGACCGCGAAACCTCGCCCCTGACGGCTACCTCTGCAGGAGGCGGTGCCCTGATGCTGTTCTCACTGATGACCTGTACGGTTGCTCCCCACTGGCCGGGGGGCTGCCAGAGCCTGGAGGAGATGGCGGACTTGGCCGTCGAGGTGGGCTGCGCGGCCCTAGAGCTCTCCGCCGGGAACCTGGGGGACAGGAGCCTGGCTGACTATCACCGCATCTGTCTCGACCGCGGACTGCGGACCTCGTGCATCAACGCGGGCTGCGATATGAGCAGCGAAGACCAGGCCGCCTTCCAAAAAGGCGTGGACGACGGGCGGCGGCTGGTGGACATGGCGGTGGAGCTGGACTGCAAGGTGGTCATGCCGCTGCCGGGCCTGGCAAGGGACTGGGACGACAAACCCCGGGCCATGGCGCGTATCGCCGAGGGCCTGCGCCACCTGGTGGGATACGCCGAGCCGCTGGGAGTGCGGGTCACGCTGGAAGACTTCCCCAATCGTCTGGCGGTCAATGACTCCATCGCCGGCATGCAGGAGCTGCTGATGCGAGTCCCGGGCCTCGGGCTGACCTTCGACAACGGCAACTGGATCTTCTCGGGTGATGACCCGGTGGACGCCGTGAACGCGTTGGCCCCGTATATCTTCAACGTGCACCTGAAGGACTGGGAGTCCTGTCCACCGCCGTCGCACCTGCACCTGCCCGACGGCACGCCTGTTCGCGGTGGCCGCCATGGCCAGGGCCTCCTGGACCAGCCCGCCATCCTGGCCGCACTGGCAGAGAACGGATATGACGGCTTCATGGCCTTCGAGTACGAGGGTCCGCTGGACCACAAGCAGGCCACCCGCGAGGGCATGGCCTACCTGCGCGACATAGTAGCGAACCTGTAGGCAGTGGCCCGTCAGCAGCCGCGCGCGCCATCGCCCTGCACTGGGCCTGGCAAGCCGCCAGCCGCCATCGCGCCTCGGAGCCAAGATCATATGCTGGTGCTGGTCCTCAACAGCGGTTCATCCTCGGTCAAGTACCAACTGCTGGACATGCCTGCAGGTCAGGTGTTGGCCCGCGGGATCGCCGAGCGGGTCGGCAATGATGGCGCGTCCCTCACCCACGAGGTGCCGGGCCAGGAGCCCCTGGCGCTCGCCCGGCCACTCCCCGACCATGCCGCCGCCATTGGCCTCCTGCTTGAGACCCTGACCACCGCTGGCCCGCTCGGCAGCCTGGCGGCAGTAGACGCCGTAGGGCACCGGTTCGTGCACGGCGGCGAGTACTTCAGCAACTCCTGCCTGGTCACCGATGAGGTCGTCGCCACCCTGACGGCCCATAGCGACCTCGCACCGCTGCACAGTCCCCCCAACCTGGCGGGGATCGCCGCCTGTCGGCAGAGCCTGCCCGGCCGGCCCCAGGTCTGCGTCTTTGACAACGGCTTTCACGCCAGCCTCGCCCCCGAAGCCTATCTTTATGCCCTGCCTTATGAGCTCTATGAGAAGCATCGCATCCGGCGCTACGGTTTCCACGGCCTGGCCTTCCGTTCGGCCTGCGAGCGCACCCAGGCCCTCCTCGGTCGCGACTGGCGAGAGATGCGCCTGGTCACGCTCATGCTGGGCAGCGGCAACACCGCCAACGCCTGCGACCGCGGGCGATCCGTGGACGTCAGCACCGGCTTCACGCCGCAGGAGGGGCTCGTCCAGAGCACTCGCGCCGGTGATCTGGACGCGGCCATCATCCCCTGGCTCATGGAGAAGGAGGGCCTGACCGCGGCTCAGGTCGTGGACCTCCTGAACCGCCGCAGTGGCTGGCTGGGGCTCTCTGGCGTCAGCCAGGACCTGCGGGACGTCATCGCGGCTGCAGGAAGCGGCCACGAGCGCGCGCAGTTGGCCCTGGCAGTTCACGCACACCGTGCCCGCAAGTACGTCGGGGCGTACGCGGCGACGATGGGTGGCCTGGATGCGCTTGTCTTCGCCGGTTCGGTAGGGCTGAAGTCACCGCTCGTGCGAGCCAGCATCTGCCGCGGCCTGGAGTTCCTGGGCCTGGAGTTGGACATGGAGCGTAACGCTGCCCAGACCGAGGCGATCATTTCCAGACCGTCCAGTCCACACCCGATCGTGGCGGTGGAGATCAACGAGGAGCTCATCATCGCCCGCGACACCTACGACATCGCGAGCCAGGGAGGCCTGCCATGAAGCTGGTCATGTTCTCCAAGCATCTGCAAGGGTTGACGCTGGAGGAAGTCGCCGACACGCTGGTAGATCTGGAGTTGGACGGTGTGGACCTGACGGTCCGCCCCGGGGGCCATATCGAGCCGGCCGAGGTGGAGTTCCGCCTGCCGCAGGCCCTGGACATCTTCAATGACCGTGGCCTGGACATCGGCATGTTGACCACCGCCGTCCTGGACGCCCGCGAACCCCACGCCGAGGCCATCTTCGCCACTGCCGCCGAGTGTGGCATCGGGGCGCTGAAGCTGGGGTACTATCTCTGCCAGAACTTCGGGGCCTTCTGGAGCGACTTCGAGCGCACCATGGTGCTGCTGGATGGCATCGAGGGCCTGGCTGGCGAGTACGGGGTCAGCGCCAACCTGCATGTCCATTCGGGACCCTTTGTGACCGCCACGCCCCAGACCATCTCCATGCTTCTGGACGGCCGCGATCCCCGCTTTGTTGGTGCCTACGTGGACAGCGGCCACATGGCCATCGAGGGCGGCTACGGCGGCTGGGTTCAGGGCCTGGACATGCTGGCGGGGCGCATCAACCTGGTGGCGCTGAAGGCCATGGGCTGGTTCCAGGTTGATCATGAGGGTCGGCAGACGTGGCAGCGCCGGCTGGTGCCCCTGGATGAGGGCATCATTGACCTCCGCCTGTTCCTGCAGCACGTCAAGGCCACCGGTTTTGACGGTGTGGTGACCTTCCATAGCGAGTACCAGGGCAGCCATAGCTTCCGCGACCTCACCGTGCCGGAGCTCATCGAGCAGACGCGTCGCGACGTGACCTACGTCAAGGGGCTGCTGGAGGAGTTGGGGTAGGAGGAATGGGGGAGAGGCAGACAACCGTCAGCCAGGCGGACCTGGTCGCAGGCTTCCGCCGCCTGGGACTAGACGCGGGGCTGACGGCCATGGCGCACAGCTCGCTGTCGGCCTTCGGCTGGGTCGAGGGTGGGGCCGCAACCGTCATCCAGGCCTTGCTGGAGGTCCTGGGGCCCGGCGGGACGCTGGTGATGCCCACGCTCTGCCAGCGCGACCGGGAGTTGCGCTTCAGCACCTGGGACCCCGCTCGTTCGCCCTCCGATGTGGGCCGCATCACCGAGGTCTTCCGGCTCTGGCCGGGAGTGATGCGCAGCGACCATGCCACACACTCCGTGGCGGCGCTGGGACCCTTGGCCGAGTCCATCACGGCCGGCCATTCTCAGGCCCATGGCCGGCCCAGTCCCTGGGGCCCGGCTGCTTTCGGCCACGGCAGCCCCTGGGAACGCCTCTACCAGCTAAACGCAACCTACTGCTTTCTCGGCGTCAACTTCCGCGTCAATACGATGCGGCACTTCGTCCAGTCGCTGCTGGTGGAGGAGATTCTGGGCAGGGCACCGGAGGCCCGGCAGGCGCAACTACGCCAGCGCCTGGCCGGATGGCTCAAGCCGGGGGTCTGGCCCAACTGGGACGACGAACGTATGGAACGTCGCCTGGCGGCGATGAACTTGGTGCGTTACGCCGACATCGGCGAGGCCCGCTGCGCGGCCATCCCCGCGCGCCTTCTCGTCCGCCGCACTCTGGCGATCATCAAGGCTGAGCGGGCGCAGTGGCTGGATGAACCCTTCTTGCGCTGGTGGCGCGACGCGGAGAGTGCAGAGCCCTAGGCGGGCGCCAGGCCCTCCTGCAGACGCCGCAGGATGTCCCAGTACGCCCCCCGGTGGCCCGCGGCGATGGCCTCTGTCAGGACCGTGTTTTCCCGGTAGTTGTAGTCCGTCAGGTCCGCCGCAGGGTCGGGACAGAAGAACCGCTGGTCCCCGGCGATCACCTGGCCGATGAAGTGGCCGATGTCCTCGCCCAGCTCTGGCGCCACGTAGAAGACGGGCCGCAGCAGGCTGTCGTTGCTGTCCAGATGTCCCCGCAACCCCGGTTGCTCCCGCAGGGGTGGCCGCGCAACCCGGGCCGCCAGCGGCGTGCCCGGATAGAGCCGCACCCCCGTTGAGATGCCCACCCGGTCGGGCTGCAGCTCCTGCATGAGTTCCAGCGTGGCGCGCACCGCCTCCCGCGTGTCACCAGGGGCGCCAAAGAGCAGATCGAACATGCACACCAGGCCCTCATCGCGGCAGGCCTCCACCGTGCGGCGGAGGTCAGCCACGCGGTGATCGCGCCCGAGACGGGCCAGTTGCTCGTCGGTACCGTGGTCAGCACCGAAGTTGACGCCCACGCACCCCGCCCGACGCATGGCCCCTGCCAGTTCCCTGTCAAAGTGCCCGGGGGTGCAGTAAGCGTACCACCGCACCTGCTCGCCCAGCCCCTTGGCCACCAGCGCCTCGCAGACCGCCAGCGCGTGCGCCCGCGGGACGTTGAACTCGGAGTCGCAGGTGTGGAGGTGCACCACGCCCTGTCGCGCCAGGGTCGCGACTTCCGTCGCCACGTCCCGCGGGTCGCGCCGCCGGACCATGCGCCCCTTGGCCACAGGGTCAGCGCAATAGATGCAGCCCCGGTCACAGCCGCGCTTGGTCTCAAAGCCGCCCTGGCCCCCCTCTCGCCAGTAGCGGGCATTGTCCAGCAGCGCCCGCGCCGACAGCCTCAGTGGCGCCAGGTCAGCCCAGCCCCGAGGATTGGCCTGCACAGCGTCCCCGTCCCGGTACACGAGGCCGGTGATGCCGCGGGGGTCCTCGCCACTCTGCAGGCACTGTGCGAGCTCCGGCAGGGCGGCCTCGCCCTCCCCCGAGATACCGTAGTCAGCGCCCAGTTCCGTGACCAGCAGCTCGGGGAAAAGCGAGAAGCCACACCCGCCGACGACGAGCGGGGCGTCGGTATGCCGGCGGAGTAGCTGGACCGTGGCCTGCGCCTGGGGCAGGCACGAGTACTGCCCGGCCATGTAGCAGTCGTCGGTGTTGCGGAGGGTAAGGCCGACCAGCAGGGGCTGCTCGTCAGCAAAGTGCCGTCGTACCGCAGCCTCCTGGTCATCAGCCCAGGTCAGGTCCAGGAGCCGGGGTGTGAAGCCCGCCTGCGCCAGCGCAGCGCCCAGGTAGTCCAGGGCCAGCGGTGCCACCGGCGGCCGCATCTCATTGGCGTTGACGAGGGTAACCACACCCGCCACGGCCCATTTCCTCCTGTGAACAGGTGTCTGGCTCAGATGCCGCCCAGCACCCTCAGCAGCTCCAGCGCTATCACCAGGTGGCCGGTGTGGTTGGGGTGCACCGGCTCGGGGCAGAAGTGGTCGGCGTCGCGGTAGACGAGGTGGGCCTGATAGATGTCGTGCATGGGCACCAGCAGCGTCTCGTACTTGGCGCTCATGTCGCGCACGACCTTGATGTAGGCTGGCAGGTGATCCAGGACCAGCTTGCGCTGGGTGCCACGAGGGCTAAGGCTGATGTAGAAGGGCTCCAGGAGAACAACCCGGGCTTCTGTCTCGGTCTTGGTCCGGTTCAGCAACCAGTCATAGTTCTCGGCGAACTCCTCGGGGCTGATCTTGGCCGCCGGGTCGGGGCTGAAAAGCCAGCGGTGAACGTCGTTGATACCCACCAGAATCGAGAGCCAGTCCGGCTGGTGGCGGATGGTGTCGTCGTCCCAGCGCTCCTTCAGATCGCGCGTGGTGTTGCCGCCAATGCCCTTGTTGATGAAAGTGATGGCACACTCGGGGTACAGGGCGATAGCCAGCTCGCGAAACAGGGCGGCATAGCCCGCACCATAGGGGGCCGCGCCGTCGCGCCGCCCGCAGTCGGTGATGCTATCGCCCTGAAAGAGAAACGTCTGTCCGTCCTTTAGCAGGAAGTCTGGCATGAGAGGCCTCCGGAAGGGAACTGGGGAGCAGGTTCGCCGTTGCACGCGGCAAGGCCTGCTCCTCAGCTACAGTCCGGGGTCAGCCCAAGCTCGGGTCAGCCCGGGTGACGAAGCAGTCGGTGCGGTCCCAGGCGAGGGCGGCAGGTGCGTTCTCACCCCTGTCTGTGCGCCTGCGAGTCCGGCGACACTCCGTGGCTACCGTATCAGCCGGAACCATACCTTGACAGGAAGAAGGAAAGAGGCGCAGGCTTGGCTGTGTGGGAACACGATGGCAGTCCAGAGGGCGACAAGCATGGAGTCCACCGGGAACTGCGACAGGTGATCTCACTGTGAACTGGACCGTTTGCAGCTCCACGCCGATGATGCAATGTCTTCAGTACCACGGTTGGGACGGCACCGCGCCGGTCACCTACCAGGGTAGCGTATACTTCGGAGCACCGGTAGGCGGTTTGATGCTCACAAGCACCGGCACGTGCATGGCAACCCATTCGCCGCTTTGCGGCTCGTGCACAAACGGCGGACAGTTCACAGGCACCATCTGGCTCGCGGCCACTAACGGTCCCACTGGCATACCTCTGTGTGTCGCGCCCGCTTGCTACACGCAGCAAGTGGTGCCGTAGGTAAGGGGGTCGCGGTGAACCATACGCTCGGTGGTGGGTCTGGGGCACACAACGGCTTCTCTCTGGTCGAGTTACTCGTGGTCGTCGGGATCGTCGCGGTCCTGGCTGGGCTGGTCCTGGCCGGGGTGTTCGGAGTACGCGGGCAACTGGACAAGACCCATTGTCCCGCGAACCTGCTCCAGATCGGCTTGGCTGTAAGCCTGTATGTTGCCGCCTGGGGGACCACTCCCCTGGTCTACACTGGCGTGGTGCTGGGTGATGGACCGCCACGTCCAGCCTCACCGCCTCCGGGCCACGACCTCGCCCTTGCCTTGCATGACTACATCACCCGCGCCAACACGTTCTACTGTCCCGGTTGCGCCAGGCTCGAGTCAGCGACGCCGCATGTGTACAATCCCGGAGCGCTGGGACTCCGCCCGTCGCAGATACGCACTGCGAAGAGCCGTGCGCTCGTCGCCTGTGACCCGGCGGCAGCGCATGGCGGCAAAATGAACTGCCTGTTCCTCGATGGCCATGTACGGGCCTACCCTGAGGTGCACTTGCTGGGCCTTTGGATGCGTACCGAGAGCGGCCGTCCCGGCCCACTCGGCTGGCCGCCCGACTGACGCGCCCCGCTACCCCTTCCTCCGCCCCAGGTCCGAGAGCTTGCGGCGCAAGGTTGTCGGGTCCGGGGGGCCGCTGTCGGGCGGGGGTTCGGGCTCGGGGGACGGGGGCACAGCGGCCTGCACGCGCCGCTCGCGTGGCTTCGGGACATACGGCTCCAGACCCAGCAGGTGATGGGTGATGATCAGCGCAGCTTCCTTGTCCGGGATGCGCCCGCGGGTGCCGCTGTCCAGATCGGTCTGAGCGAAGGCCGGCACCGCCGCCCCCACGCAGCTCGGGCAGCCGTCGGCGCATGGGCAGGTGCTGATGACCTGGTGCACCGCCTGCAGCAACTCCTCGGCAGCGTCCATACAGCGCAGGGCGTAGCCCATGCCGCCGGGCGTGCGATCATACAGGAACAGGGTGTCCGCGCCGAGGTTGCTGGCGTCCACCACCACGCCGATGTCCTGCACATCGCACATCACAAACATCGGCGCCACCTCCACCAGACAGTTCGCCACGCCGATGAGCCCCTCGGCCTGCACCAGGCCATGCTGCCGCACCGCCTCGCGGCAGGCGTCAGGTGGCACCAGCCAGAAAGCCATGGTCTCCAGCACCTGCGGCGGTAGCTCCAGCTTCTCAAACCCGAGGCTGTCGCGGGAGTGGTACTTCACCTTCTTGAACATGGGGATGGTGGTGGTGACCGTCACCTCGCCGAAGCCCAGATGGCAGCCGCGCCACTGGCGCTCCTCCTCGGTGTCCTCGATCTGCAGTCGCGAGCTGGTCACGGCCTGGGTGTAGTAGTCCAGTTCGCGCTTCTCCACATGCGCGATGGCGTTGTCAATGTCCAGGTTCAGGACGAGATAGCTCTCAGCGTCGTGGAGGTAGATGGCATGGGTATGAAGCTGCGACCAGGCGCTGATTTCGTCCATGGTGCCAATGACCTGGTGGCCCCGGCTGTCGTCCACGATGTTGTAGACCGGGCCCCCGATGTTGCGCAGGTTGACCGTCGCCGCCGGGTACTCGGTGCTGGCCCAGTGCCAGCGCCCGGATAGGTGCTTCACCAGCTTCTGGTCCTCCAGGATCTCCAGCATGGTCTCGGCATACTCGCCAAAGAGACCGACCTCCTCATCAGCGATGGGCAGCTCGTAGGCCGCGCTCTTCAGGTGGCCAATGGTGACGTGCGGGTTGTCGGGGTCAATGACCGCGTTCTCGGGCGACTGCTCGAAGAGGTACTCGCTGTGCTGGATGAGGTACTGGTCCAGCGGGGCGTTGTCGGCCACCAGAAAGATAAGGGCCTCCTCGGCCCCGCGTCCGGCGCGTCCGGCCTGCTGCCAGAGGCTGGCAATGCTGCCGGGGTAGCCCACCAGGATGGAAGCATCGAGGCTGCCGATGTCAATGCCCAGCTCCAGCGCGTTGGTGCTGACCACGCCCAGGATCTCGCCCTCGGCCAGGCGGCGCTCGATCTCGCGGCGCTCCTCCGGCAGGTATCCGCCGCGGTAAGCCGCGATCTTGTCGGGCAGGCGCGGCGAAAGTCGCCCCAGGTACTCCTTGGCCCCGCGCGAGATCAGCTCCGCCGCCAGGCGTGTGCGCACGAAGGCGATGGTCTGGACCTCCTCACGCACCAGTTGGCAGAGCAGGTTCATGGCCTCGGTGAGGGGGGAGCGCCGTTCGCCGGATGGGGCCTGGGCTGACGGCACCTCACCCTCCGGCCCCCTCTCCATGGAATGGAGAGGGGGAGTAGAGGCAGCGGCAGGGGCTGAGGCCGAGGCGGCTATCGTGTCATTCCGCCGTTTGTCCCCTCTCCACTCTGTGGAGAGGGGGGATGGGGGTGAGGCTACCGGCGGGTTCCACAGCACGAACCGTTTCGGCCCCCGCGGCGAGCCGTCATCGTTCACCAGCTCCATGCCCCGTCCGGTGATGCGTGCGGCGTGATCCACAGGGTTGTGGATGGTTGCAGAGCTGCACAGGAACAGCGGCGTCGCGCCATAGCGCTGGCAGATGCGATGGAGGCGGCGCATGACGTTCGCCAGGTGTGAGCCAAAGACGCCGCGATAGGCGTGTACCTCGTCAATGACGACGTACTTCAGATGAGTGAAGAAGCGGTTCCAGCGCGAATGGTGAGGCAGGATCGCCTGGTGCAGCATGTCGGGGTTGGTGAGGACAATGTTGCCGCTGTCGCGTAGCCGCCGTCGTTCGCCTGGTGGGGTGTCGCCGTCGTAAGTCCCGGCCACGAAGGAAATGCCAAACCGCGCGTCGCCAAAGCGGCTCAGACCGCGAAGCTGGTCCTGGGCCAGCGCCTTCGTCGGGTAGATGAACAGCGCCGTGGCCAGCGGGTCGCGGAGCAACTCCTCCAGCACCGGCAGGTTGTAGCACAGCGTCTTGCCGCTGGCGGTGCCAGTGACGACTACCACATTGCGTCCCGCTCGCAAGTGTTCGATGGCCTCTACCTGATGGGTGTAGAGTCGGGTGATACCGCGGTCGGCCAGCGCCGCCTGCAGCGGGAGCGGCAGCGGTTCGCGCAGGTCGGCATATCGCGGCGGCCGGGCGGGTATCTCCACCACCTGGGCGATCTGCCCCTCGTAGTGACGAGCATGCTGGAGGGCTGACAGGAGGGCTCTGGCGTCCATGGGTTGTCTCTCTCAGGATATGGTAGGCGGAGCCTTGCGTCGCAGTCTCCAGCCCCGGCGCCCTCACCTTCCGGCGGGGGCCTCGCGTCGCACTCACCTTCCGGTAGGCGGGGCTTCCAGCCCCGCCGCCATCGCCGCGGTGCCCGCCGGGGCTGGAAGCCCCGGCTACCTGCTTCGGCTACCTGCTTCGGCTAGCGCTGGTTGTTGTCGGCTCGCTGGCGCTTTCGCCGCAGGGCCGCGCTGGCGACCGCGTCGCCGATGACGCGCGGGGACTGCTCCGGCGAGGGCGGTGGCTCCGGCGTGGGCGAGTCACTTTGCTCCTCCACGGAGGATGCACGATGCGATACGCGCGGCGCCTGTGGGGCCTTCTCCAGGCGACCCAGGCGCCGGGCCACCTCCAGCTCCGCCCCATCGCGGGCCTCGCGGGCAATGGCCTCCTCTCGTTGGCCCTCCTCCCAGGCGCGCTGGGCCTGTTCGGTCTCAAAGCGCTTGCGCAGCATCGCCCGCCGCGCCACATCGCTGTCGCTCAGTGTCTCGGCCGGCTCCGGTTGGGGGAAACCCTCGGGTGGCACGGGGGCGATGTCATGGAAGACCTGCGGGTACCGCTGTCGCTCCAGCCGCCGGCGGAGGCTGCGCTCCAGCCGCAGTCGAGCCTCGGCCTCGTCCTGGCCCAGACTGTCCTCGTCAGGCAGATGCAGACGGCTCTCGTCCGCCAGCAATAGCTCCAGGATCATGCGGGCCGCCTGTTTGCTGGGGATAGAGCCCTCGCCCCGCTCCACGTTCCACGTCGCCGCCTGACGAAGGGGCTTACCCACGCAGCACGGGCAACCGTCGCGACAGTCGCACTCGCGAATCCGGGTCAGCACCGCCGGCATGATCTCGCCGAGACGCTCATAGGCGCGTTCCGTGAAGCCAAGGCCCAGCGGGTGGCGCTCGTAGATGAAGGTGGCCTGCCAGGGCGAGTTCACGCAGCCGACGGTGTGGGAGAAATCCAGGGTCTCGCAGGTCACGAACAATGGCAGCAGCAGGCGAGTGCCATAACCGATCGCACGCAGACCCGCGTAAGGGTCAAGTCCCGCCTGCACGACCTGGCGCAGCAGTCCATCCGGCGGGACCAGCCACAAGGCCATCGTCTCTAGCTGCAGCGTGGGTACCGGCGGGTTGACCGCTTCGAGGCTGAAACTCTCCAGGCGGTAGAAGTGGATGCGCTCAAACATGTGGGTGTTGAAGTAGGCCGTTACCTCCCCAAAACACGCCTCGCCTGCACCGAAGGGCTTGCGTCTCAGCAGGCGGTCAATATGGTGGACATCCGTCCCACCCTGGGGCTGGGTGTAGTAGTCCACCTCCACCTGATGCACCACTGCCACACGCCGCTCCAGGTCCAGCAGGTCCACCAGGTACGTGTCCCCATAGTGCAGGTAGATGGCGCCCGGATGCAGCAGCGAGGGGGCATCGTAGATGTTGAGGTGCCCCAGCGTCCTTTGGCTGTCGCGATCCTGGATGATCAGTTCCGCCTCCGCGCCGCCACGCAGCGACATCTCGAACTGGGGCGTCTCTTTGGAGGCGTGGTACCAGCGTCCGGCGGTATAGCGCACCTTCCGCAGGTCCTGCAGGACCCGCAGCGCCTCCTCCGTGTGCGGGCCGAAGCTATAGCTCTCCTCCTGCCTCACCGGCAGCTCATGGGCCGCGCAGCGTACATGCCCGGCGACGACATAGGGGTTGTCGCGGTCTACCACGGCTTCCTCGATGGGGCGCCCGAAGACATACTCCGGATGTTCCATGACATACTGGTTGACACTGGTGTCCAGGCCGACCAGCACCACCAGCGACTCCCGCTCGCGTCGCCCGGCCCGCCCGGCCTGCTGAAAGAAGGAGGCCAGGGTGCCAGGGTAGCCGACCACAATACTGGCATCCAGCCCCCCGACGTCAATGCCCAGTTCCAGCGCCCGGGTGCAGCTCACCCCCAGCAGCTCCCCCGTGAACAGCTTGCGCTCGATCTCGCGCCGCTCCTCAGGCAGATAGCCGCCCCGGTAGGGCATCACCTTGTGCACCAGCTCCGGCGCTGTCGCCCGCAAGTTGTCACAGACATAGCGGTAGATAAGCTCAGCCGTGATCTTCGCCTTGGAGAAACAGATGGTCGGTACGCCCCGCCGCACCAGCTCGGCCATCAACTCATGGGCCTCGACATTGGCGCTGCGGCGGGAACGATAGCGCTTGCCATAGATGATCGGCGGGTTCCAGAAAACCCAGTGGCGGGGGCCCGCCGGACTGCCGTCATCATCCACCACCGTGACCTGGCGGTCGGTAAGCAGCGATGCCAGCTCGCCTGGGTTGGCGACGGTCGCGGAGCAGAAGATGAACCTCACCCCCGACCCCTCTCCACAGGGTGGAGGCGGGCGAAAGGCAAGGCCATCCTCGCTGTTACTCCCCTCTCCATTCCATGGAGAGGGGCCGGGGGTGAGGTGCCCGTAATGCCTCAGCAACCGGTCAAACCGCCGAAACAGGTTCGCCGTGTTGGAGCCAAAGAGCCCGCTGTAGGTGTGCACCTCGTCCACGATCACCAGCGCCAGCTTCTCCAGCAGGTCGGCCCAGCGGGTATGTTGGGGCATGAGCCCGGCATGCAGCATGTCGGGGTTGGTGAGGATGACCTGGCCCCGGTCGCGCAGTTTCCGGCGCATGGAGGCCGGCGTGTCGCCGTCGTAGCAGCCCACCAGCACATCCTCACGACCGGCCGGAGCCAGCAGCCGCTGGAGGGCCAGCATCTGATCCTGCGCCAGGGCCTTGGTCGGAAACAGCGCCAGTACCCGCGCCTGCGGGTCGCGTTCCAGCAACTCCAGGATCGCCAACTGGTAGACCAGCGACTTCCCGCTGGAGGTGCCCGTGGCCACCAGGGTGTCCTGCCCGGCGCGGATAGCCTGCAGCGCCTGGGCCTGGTGGCAGTAGAGCCGCTCGATACCCATGGCGGACAGCACCTGCTGAGCTGTCTCGCCGAGGGCCGGTGTGACCTCGCCATACCGCGCCGCCCGCGGTGGTTGGCAGTGCTGGTAGACAATCTGCCCGCGGTAGCCGGGGTCCTGCTTCAGTTCTTCGAGGAAGGTAGCAAAGTCCATGGGCTCACTGCCCCAGTATACACCATTCAAACAGTTGTTCCATAGGCTACCTTACCGGTCCGAAGAGGGAGCATCGCCGGCGGGCACGAAATACCGTCTGTTGGCTGCGCTATCCAAGTTTCTTGAGGGGGCGACATACCATGGCCTTCGCATCGTTTCTGTTAGGAACCATCTCGCTCGTGGGCGTCGCCATCACGGTGATTCCTCTGCTAGGGTGGCTGAACTGGCTCATCCTGCCCCTGGCAGTGGCGGGGCTCCTCCTGGGGATCCTCTCCGCCTACGCCAGCGCCCACCGCGAGCACTCGTCGTGCCTGGCGACCCTAGGCATCATCCTCAACTGCGTGGCCCTCGGCCTGGGCATCCTGCGGCTCATGATCGGTGGTGGCGTCATCTGACAGCTCTGGTACGAGCAGGGCTGGCCTTGGCCCTGCTGCTGAGCGCGGTGTCGCTTGGGGCCCAGCAGACCGCTCGCGGGCTGATGGCGGAAGCGGCCCGCCTGCGGGCGCAAAGGCAGTTTCGCGAGGCCATCCGGCTCTACCTGGAGGCGCTACCGCTTTGCGCCAACGCCGGCGAGACCGCCCAGGTCTGGTTCGGCCTCGCCTCGGTCTACCGCCAGCAGGGGGACAACCCGCGCGCCGTGGAGGCCTACAGGGAAGTCACCCGGCTGGAAGGCGCGGGGACCTACGCAGAAGCCGCCTGGCGGCAGATGGCCGAACTCCACATCGAGGAGGGTGACTTCGCCGCAGCGCGGCAGGCCTACGAGCAGCTACTGGCGGCCTCTCCCGACGACCCCAACCTGCGGGTCGAGGTGTCCCTGGCCTTGGCCCGACTGGAGGCCGAGGACAGGCACCCCGAGGCAGCGGCACAGCGCCTGCGAAAGCTGCTGACCGATCTGCCACAGTCCGGTCAGGCCCCGGACATCTGGGCCGCTTTGGTGCAGGCCCAGATCCAGGCCGAGGACTTCACGGGCGCGACCGCCAGCGCACGCGAGGGCTGGCGGCTTTTCCCCGGCCACACGACCATAGTTCTGGCGCTACTCGACGGTCTGCGTGCGCAGGGCCGGGCCCAGCAGGCCATCCCCCTCGCCTGGGAGTTCGTCGCCCAGTTGCCTGAGGACGACAATCTCTTTCAGGCCTTGGCCGACCTGCATCGCTCGACCCGGACCGAACCCCAGTTGACCGAATGGCTCCAACAGCAGTCTCAACAGCCCGAGCGGCAGGCGGTATGGCTGCGGCGGCTGGCGGAGGTGCAGGTGGAGGCGGGCAATGACACTGGCGCACTGGCCGCCTACGAGCGCCTGCTGGCCCTGGCTCCCGACGACATCGAGATCCTGCGCGAGGCCGGCGAGACGGCCCTGCGCGTCGGCGAGCTGGCCAAGGGCGAGCAGTGGCTGCGCCGCTGTCTGGCTCTGGCGCCCGATGACATGGGTGTGGTGATGTCGCTGGGCGAGGCGTACCTGCGCCAGGGACGGCCTGACGAGGCCATGCGGTTCTGGAAAGAGGCCGTGCAGTATCGCCCCGATGACCGGGACTCGGTGCGACAGCTCGGCAACGCCCTGCAACGCCACCAGCTACACCAGCAGGCCTTGCAGGTCTATGCTGAGGCCCGGCAGGCCCTGGGTGACCCGCTGGCCTTCAGCGCTCAGGTTGGTCAAGCCCACGAAGCGCTGCTGGACTTCGCGGGCGCCACTCGCGAGTATGTGGCCGCCCTCGCCCAGCCCGGTCCTCAGGGGGCCGGGACAGCTGCGCTGCGGCTGCAGGCACTCACCGAGGACGCCGCGGCACGCCCCGAGGTGCGGTCCACGCTGCAGGAACTGGCCCAGGCGGGCAAGTTGCCGCCGGAGGCGGCGGCTACCCTCATCTACGCCCGCATCCTGGATGGAGAGACCGCTGACCAGGCCCTGGCAGCCCTCCCGCCCAGCGACGACCAGGCGCACGCCGGCCTGTTGGCGCAGTTGGGCCACCGGCTGGAGACCGGGGGCCAGTGGCATTCAGCAGCCCTCGTCTATGGTCGCCTGCTGCCTGCTCTGCGGACCCCGACCGACCGGGCGGTACTGGCACTGCACTCCGCCGAGCTATTGACCAAGGCCGGTGACTGGCGGGCAGCCCTGCAGGCGCTGGAGCGCCTGTCGGCCGACGAGCTCCCCGCCTCGCTGGCGCGGCGCGTGCGAGTCGAGCAGGCCGATCTGCTGCTGCGGGAGGGGCGGCAGCCGACGCAGGCCCGTGAACTGTACGCCGCCGCCGAGGCGGGCCGTGGCCCGCTGTCGCTGAAAGCCCGCTGGGGCCTCGCCGACTGCGCCTTCGCGCTCGGTGACTATGCGTCGGCCCGTGAGCAGTACGCGTTGCTGGCTGAAGCCTCGCCCCCGCCTCCCGAGGCCGTAGAGAGCCTGCCGCCACTGGTCATCGGCTCCTTCTACCTGCCCTTCGATGACGTCGAGACCGTGACGGAGCGTTGGCCGGGCGACGACTACGTCGCCTTCCGGCTGGCCGAGATGCTCCTGCGCGAAGCCAAGTTCAGCGAGGCCGCCCGGGCTTTTCGCGACCTGAGCCGCCAGTACCCGGCCAGCCCGTATGCCAATGACGCCCTGGAGCGCCTGCTCTTGCTCCCTGCCCTCGAACGCCGCGCTCCCGGGGCGGAGGCCTATGTCGAGGCCATGAAGGCCTATGACCGGGGCGATGCGGACCTGGCAGTCACCCTCCTCACCGGCATCACGGTCTCGCCGCTGGCCGAGCCGGCGCGTCTGCTGCTGGCCGATGTGTACCTCGGGCGGGGCGACACCGAGCAGGCTCTGGCCACGCTCCAGGCCCTCACTGCTGACTTCCCGACCAGCTCCGAGGCGGCCACGGCCCTGCTGCGGCTGGCGGGGCTGCAGGCAACCAGTGACCCCGTCGCCGCCCGTGGCCAGTTGCAGGAAGTCCTTCGCCGCTTCCCGGACTCGCCCCAGGCGGTCGAGGCCCGGATACTTCTCGAGATGCTCCAGCAACCTCAGAAGGAGCCCCCACAATGACCGCACTCTGTCCGGAACTGAGGCTGTCGTGGCGCGTTGGCTATCACAACTACAACACGCCCGAGGCCCTGAACACGCTGGTCAGCTTCCTGGGCCAGTACCGTTCGGTGGTGGACGAGGTCTGCTTCTTTGACACGATCACGCACCATCTCTACCTGCCCTGGGACGAGCTTCAGGACACCGCCAGCCTCATTGGCCGGGCCATGGCGGCAATGCGTGACCTGGGTGTACCCAGCGTCGGCATCAACGTGCTGTGCACCGTCGGCCACATAGACGAGGCCTGGGACTATGTACACCCCCTGCCCTTTCAGCCCATGGTCGGTCACGACGGTTCCGTGGCCCGGGGGTCCGGCTGTCCCAACGACCCGGCGCTGCGGCAGTATGTGTGGGACAAGTACCAGCTCATGGCGCGTCAGGGCCCGCACTTCATCTGGGTAGATGACGACATCCGCGCCAACCACCACACTGTCGCCTGGCCCTGCTTCTGTCCGCTCTGTCTGGACCTCTTCGCTCGGGACACGGGCCAGAGCTTCACGCGGGAGGCCCTCGTGGCCGCCCTGAGCCTCCCTGATCGGGGAGACTTGCGCGAGGCCTGGATCGAGCAGAACGTCCGCAGCTACGAGACGCTCTTGGCCCACGTACGCGCCGCCATTGACAGTGTGGACCCCCAGATTGAGACCGGGCTGATGACAGCCGGTCCGGCGGGGACCACTTACGGCGGCTTCCGTCACGATCGCTGGCTCACGGCGCTCCGCGCCACCAAGTCGCGCCCCGGCGGCGGCTTCTACACCGACGCGACCATCACCGCACTCTATGGCAAGAGCCTCGACGTGGGCTGGCAGCGTTCGGTCCTGCCGGAAGGCGTGCGCGAGTCAGTCTACGAGCTGGAAAACTTCCCCTACCAGGTGTTGAAGAAGTCAGTCTCCTCGGTGATGAATGAGGCAACGCTCGCCCTGGCCCAGGGGCTCACCGGTGTAGCCTTCAACGCCCTGGGCATGTGGAACGCGCCACTGGATGACAAGCGCCCCCTGATGAAGGCCATCGCACACCATCGGCCCCTCTGGGAACAGGTGGCTGGCTGGGCCCCCAACGTGCCGACGCGCGGTCTCTGGATCGCATGGACCCCTGGCCTCATGGCCCGGCGGCGGGTGCTGGCCGGCGAGGACTGGTTCGCGCCCAGTGACGCCCACAGCTTCAGCAAGGCCGCCGTGCTCGGTGAGATCGGCCTGCCGCTGGCTGTGGATCCACCGGGCGAGGTGACGGTGCTCGTGGGCCGGGTGGTGGAGGCGTTTGCCGACGACGAACTGCGGCAGATGCTGTCCGGCGGCGTGCTCATGGATGCGGCCGCCGCCCAGGCTCTGGCGGATCGCGGCCTGGGAGACCTGACCGGAGTGCGGTTGGCGCAGGGCTACAACAACGGGGTAGTCGAGCGGTTCTCTGCCGACCCGCTCAACGGGGACAGTGCCGACCAGATCCGCGACGCCCGGATCGAGTTCTTCTCCCAGGGCCGGGAGCACGCCTGGGTGCTGGAACCCCTCACCCCCAGCGGGCGTGTCCTGGCGCAGGTGGAGAGCTACTGGGGCCAGGTGCTCGGACCGTGTCTGACCGCGGCGGAGAACGAACTCGGCGGACGCGTGGCGGTCATGGGCTACGCGCCCTGGATGTTCCTGCACTCCACCGACAAGCGGGCGCAGCTACAGAACCTCACCGACTGGCTGAGCCGCGGCACTCTTCCCGTGCGGGTGCAGCAGGCCGTGCCAGTCATCCCGGTGGCGCGCCTGGTGGCCGACCGGACACGCGGGGTGGTGACACTGTTCAACTCCGGTCTGGACTGGCTGCCCGAGGTGACGGTAGAGGTGCGCGCCCCCCGGGTGCCCGTGTGCGAGCTGCGGCCGGGCTGCCGGCAGGAGGCGGCTGTGGAGAGCGTTGCAGGCGGCTGGCAGGTTCGGCTCCGCGACCTCCCGCCCTGGAGCACGGTCGTGCTGCTCATCGGCAGCGACATCTAGAGCTTGCAGTCGGGACACCAACGCCGCAGCGGACAGGATGGGCACGGCGGCGATTCTGGGGGTCTAAAGGCGCCCTTCCAGATGTCAGCCACCATCGTCGCCGCCCGCTTCACGGCCCTGGCGGCGATCTCCGGGACGTTCAGTTCCAGGGGACAGGTCTTGTCGGGCTGCAGGTACACGAGCCACGCCTTCACAGGGTACTTGCCGCGCCACTTCTCCACCGCAGCGCAGTACAGACCTACCTGGGACTCGTACATCCGGCGGTTGCCGTCATCGCCCAGGCTGCCCGTCTTGTAGTCGAGGATGACCGTCTGCCCCTGACCATCGTCCACGAAGGCATCCAGGACGCCCTCGATCGCCACGGTCTGCATCGCGCCATCACAGGCCGGGCACAGCGGAAAGACAACGCGCATCTCGGTGCGCAGCTCCGGCGCCCCCCGTACCGTCGCGCTGTACAGGTCCGATTCGAGGAACAGCGTCACTTGCTGACGCAATTGGTCCTTCTGCTGCTTCGCTCGCACCTCCAGGTGAGCCGGCAGGCCGAGGTCACTGTCCAGAACCTTGTTCAGTTCCTCCACGCCCTGTGTACCCACCAGCCGCAGCAGGTGGTGGATGACGTCACCCCGCTCAGTCTCCGTCAGTTGGTCGCCCTGCGAGAGAGTAGGTAGCTCCAGGGTCTCTGTCGGCCAGCCGGCGACGTAGGTCAGCTCATAGCGCCGGGGACAGAAATCATAGACCGCCAGCTCGGTGGCCGTAAAGCGTCGCCGCGCCTCGTAACACCGCGGCACGGGGCCAACCTGCGCGCCCAGTTTTGCCACCGAGTCCGGGTCGAGGCTCGCCGGTTGCCCGCCGCTCACAGCAGTCCCGCCCGAACCAGGCGCTGGTGGCACCTCAGATACCCGGTAGAGGCTGCCCTGCACCAGGTCGTGCCAGCCGCCATCCAGAAGAAGCTCCTTCTGCCCGTTGGTCACCAGTGTCGCCAGTTCCTCGGCCGTCACTCCGAAGGCCTCCAGCAGCCAGGACAGCGGGCGTCCCTTGGTAAGCTCCACTCGGGCAGGGGAATGGACTTCGCCGTCCTTCAGTTTCCCCTGCTTCGTCACGAAGCCACTGGACAGTATGAGGCGGTCGCGGGCACGCGTGCAGGCGACATAGAACAAACGCCGCTGCTCGGCCACCTCTTCCGCCTGGCGCCGCTCCCCCAGCAACTGGCCGAAGCTCGGCCAATCCGTGTCTCCGTCTTGCTTCCGAAACGCCATGCAGCCCAGGTCCGGATGCCAGCGGAAAACACCTCTCTCAGCCCGTGGCTTGCGGTTCAGGTCCGGCAGCAGCACCACCGGCCATTCCAGCCCCTTGGCCGAATGCTGGGTCATGAACTTGGCGCTGTTGCTCTTCTCGTCCTCGATGGCCGCCTCGCCCTCGCGTTCCTCGCGCAACTCCAACTCTTGCAGCCAGGCAAGGAAGCCCCGCAGGCTGTAGCTCCCCGTGAGCTCGTAAGCGACCGCGATGTCCACCAGCTTCTGCAGGTTGGCGGTAGTCTGAGGGGCGCCGGGCAAGGCGGCCAGGACGGCCACCAGTTGCGTCCGGCCCATGAGTTCCCGTATAAGCTCCGACAGCCGCAGCCGGTTCTTGCGGGCCCGCAGGTCACCGAGGATCGCGACGGCCTGGCGCAACCGCCCCAGCTCACCGGCCGTGATGACCTCGGCCAGCGGGGACGGCTCGGCAGCCACCGACTTTAGGCGCTGCCACCAGCTCGCCCCGTGCCCCCGCTCGCGTACCCAGAAGAGAGTCTCATCCGAGAGGCCAAAGAGCGGTGAGCGCAGGGCGCCGACGAGAGCCACCTCGTCCTGCGTGTTCTCGATGGCGCGGAGGGCACTGGTAACGTCCCGCACTTCCTGCACTCTGAAGTATCCCTTGCCCGCATAGACGTAGGTGGGGATGCCCGCCTGGCGGAAGGCCCATTCGTAGATGCCCACGTCGGTGAAGGAGCGCAGCAGCATGGCGCAATCACGGAACTCCGCCGGGCGGTGGTTGCCGGTCTCACGGTCGAGCACCTGCAGAGGCTTGCTGCCTGTCACCAGTGCGAGGACGCGGTCGGCCAGCAACTTGGCCTCGGCAAACCGCAAGTCATCGGTGGAGGCGTCCTCCTCATCGCTGCCCTCGCCCTCGTCAGTGCTCTCCCCCGCGCCAGCCGGCGCGGCACTGACCAGCAGCAGCTCCGCCGCAGGCGCCACCTCGTCCTCGCGGTGCGATTCCAGTTCGGTCTCGTAGTACGCCTCGTAGGGCTGCGGGTCAGCGGGCGGGGTCCCCATGACCGCCGAGTGGGCGAAAAGCTGGTTGAAGAAGCGCAGCAACGTCGGTGTGCTGCGGAAACACTTCTTCAGGGGCACATAGCCCTGCGCTCCCGCAGTCCCTTCCATCGCTTCGCGAGTCTTGTACCAGACCTTGAGGTCGGCATCCCGCCAGCCGTAGATGGACTGCTTGGGATCGCCGACGACGAAGCGCCGTGCCCCACCCTCGCCCGCCAGGGCTCCCAGGACCTCCTCCTGCAGCCGCGAGGTGTCCTGGTACTCGTCAATGAGCAGGTGCCGGACACGCGCTCGCGTCCGCTGCAGAATGTCGGGTCGTTGCTGCCAGAGGTCGCGGACACGAAGCTGCAGGTCCTCGAAGTCCAGGACGTGCTGCTCGGCCTTGGCCTCCTCGTAGGCTTTGATGGCTGCTCGCGCCTCAGCCAGCAGGGCCTCGGTCAGCAGCGCCGCGGGGGAATCGGCGGGCTCCGGGGTCAGGGCGGCGAGGGCAACGACTCGCTTCCCGATGGCCCCTGACTTGTTCTTCAGACTGCTCGCTGCTGCGGCGGCCTCGAGGGCCGCATCGCCATGGCTTGCGTTGGTTCTGATCTGTTTGCTGTAACCGACCAGGCCCAGCAATGCCTCCCGGGACCGCTTCTGCTCCAATAGAAGCACCAGGTCCAGAACCTCACCACACTTCTTCGCCAGGTCATCAGCGGCGCCCGAACTCAGGAAGCTCTGTAAGGCCCCAACCGCAGCCTTCCACTCCGGACCGCCGATCAGGTCGCTGATGCCCTGAGCCAACGCTTCGTCCGTATGTTTGTTCCAGTGCTCCACCAGTTCCGCCGCCGTCCAGGGCTTGGTCAGCCACTGGCCAAGCTGCCCGCGCCATTGCACCAGGTTGGCCACCTGCTCTGACGCCGGCGCCAGACCCAGTTCACCCACGAGGCGCGCGGCGCTCACGCGGTCTGCGGTCAGTCCGTCCAGCAGCGACTTCCGCACCTCCTCGGCCAGGAGCAGCCGGGACTGGGTCTCATCCAGCACCCTGAAGGTCGGGTCCACACCCGCCGCCAGGGCGTGCTCGTGCAACACCCGGGCGCAGAAGCCGTGGATGGTCGAGACCGGAGCGGTCTCGAGCTCCCGGCCCAGGGCTTTCCAGTCGCGGTCATCCGCGCCCGACTGCGCTCGCACCCGACATTCGCGGCGCAGACGGTCCTTGAGTTCCGCCGCTGCCGCCTCGGTGAAAGTAACCGCCACGATCTCATGGGGGGAGACGCCACTCGCCAGCAGGTGCACGTAATGGTTCACCAGCAGGCTGGTCTTGCCGCCTCCCGCGCCGCAACTGACCAGCCGGGGTATGTCCGTGTCGGTGATAGCCTCCTGGCGGAGCTCGGCGTCGTCGTGAAGAGCCTCAGCCATTGCTTTCACCCCCCGTCGCGGATAGGGCGTCATCAGGCGCAGCTACCGCCGCCTTTGCCTCCATGCGCGTGCGCGAGTAGCGGCAGATGGTGCGATAGGTGCAGTGAGTGAGGCATCTGTCAGCCGGGAGGGGCGGGAAGATACCAGCCCTGAGGCCCTTCACACTGGCCTTGATGGCGTCCAGGCAGCTTTCCACAACCGTCTGGAGGTCCGACTTGCTGGGAACCTTCTTGAGGTGCGCTTTGCCCCGGACCTGGTAGTAACCACAGCCCTCGACAACGGCCTCCTTGTACGCGTCGAGGGCCTTGAGGCCCTGCACATAGAGCGGAAGCTGAGTCGCCAGGCCCTGCCTCACCTTCGTCTCAGTGGGCCCCTCACCGCTCTTGTAGTCATAGACCTTGACGCCACCCCCGATGACCTGATCCACGCGGTCTATCCGCCCCACCACTCTCAGATCATTGTCAGCGAGATACATCTCATAGGGCAGCTCACAGTCCCGGACATACTCCTGCGGCCCCTTGGGCCCTCCCTGCTGCACCTTGACCTCATTCCTGAGCACCGCCAGCAGGTCCCTGGATACCTGCTTGTAGAGCACGGCAGCCAGTGCCTTGTGCGGTAGCAGTCCCACCGTCTCGGTCTCTTTCCAGACCGTATCGAGGCATTGGGCCATCCGCTCCTGCTCCGTCTCCAGGTCGGACTCCGACAGCGGAACCTCCTTCCGGTCAGCGGGCATTTCCCTGAAGAAGTTGGCCAGCACGCGGTGCATGAGGTTGCCAAGGTCTGTGGCCTGGAGGTCCTCATCCGGATCCTCCAGCTCCTGCAGGCGCAGCACGCGCTGGAGGAAGAAGCGCATCGGGCATTGCGCGTAGGTGTCGAACTGACTGGCCGAAAAGACGTGGTCTGGGCCGAAGAGCGGTCCGGCCAGCAGTTTCCTGATCTCCGCGTCGCCCATTACCCCGTCGTAGGCATCGGGGGCCGCCGCCGATTGCCGCTTGGCCTCGAATGCAATCCGGTCCACAATGCTGTCCGCACTATCCTGGTCCAGCAGGTCGGCGAGAAGACCCTTGACCTGTCCCGGCTCGCTCTGCCCACAGACAGCCGTCAACAGTTCCTCCAGGCTGGCGGCCTGATGAGCGGGGCTAGCGATCACCTTGGACCGGCTGACGAGCTTCTGTTGCTGAGCCCAGCCAGGGTGCGTTTCCAGCAGGTCCTCCAGAAGTGACGAGCGCAGTTGCTGGGCCCCCCTGGCGTCGCTGGTGGGCCAGGTGAGGGTGAGCGTCTCGCCGGCCGCTCCGACAGCGCGATGAAAGTGCATCGTCTCGCGAGCCCGCTGGCTTTCCCGGGTGCTCAGCACCAACCGCCCGTCGTATCGAAGGGATTGCCGCGCTCCCTCGTCAAAGAAGGCGTCGGGGCCGATCTGCTGCGGGAACTCGCCCTCGCGCAGTCCCAGGACGTAGACATGAGGGAAGCGATGTCCCGCTACCTGGTCCGCCGAAACGACGCGGACCGCGCCCCCCCAGTCGGTCTCGCGGGGCAAGCGTTCGGTGGCGACGGCGGCAGTGACGAAGGCCTGCAGGTCATGGAAAGCGCTTTCCCCGGCCGCAGAGGCCGCGGTCCCCAGCACGTCGGTCGCCTCACCGTATTCGCGCAGCAGACCGAAGAGCCGCAGCAAGGCGGCCCGGTCACGGGCGATGAGATCGCGGTCAGTGTCCTGACCATCGGTCTTGGTCGGCAGGCTCTCAGCCCGCTCCACCACCCCCAGGGCCTGAAGCGCGTTGGTCAGGGCCTGCACGGCGGCCTTCGCGCTATTGGCCGTCTCCAGCGGCTGCAGAAGCTCCCGCAGCCTGGTGAACAGCGACTGGGCCCTCTCGCACTGCTCTTGCGCTTGCTCAATGAGGCTTACGTCGCGCACGCGGTTGCCTTCCGCGTCCTCGGTCTGGCCCTTAGACGCCGCCTGATGCTCCGCCTGCAGGCGCTCTTGCAGCAACAAGAGCTGCTTGGCCCAGTGGTCAGGTCCGCTGATGACGTGGGCCTCCCGCGCCACGCGCTCGAAAGCCTCCGCCGACAGCGATGGCGTCCCGGTGCCCTGATGCAACTTGCCTTCATCCACGTAGGTGGAGTTCAGCAACTGCACCACATCGTCACGCTGGAAGTCCCCCTCCAGAACCCGCAGAACGTCCAGCACGGCCTGCACCGCCGGCGACTGGCCCAGGAGTGGCCCCCGCGGCAGTTCGACCGGCAGTCCATAGGACTGGAACACCTCCCGCAGCACCGTCTCGTAGGCGTCCAGTGAACGGACCACCACGGCATGGTCTTCCGGATCGCCGCCTGTGGCCTGGAGGCGTGACTTGATGGCGCGGGCCACTTCGCGGACCTCCGCCAGAGGCCCGGGGGCGCCGATGATGGTCACGCGCTCGTCCGGGATGTCGTCTGGCCCCTGAAGCCACTCCACCTGGGCCTCGGGCCACAAGCCGAGCAGTTCGTCTTGTGTGGCCTTCGCTAGCGGGAACGACTCGCCGTCCTTCTCCAGGCAGAGGGTGATGACAACCCCCTCAGCCCCCTCCGCCAGCAGCCGCAGGATGTCAAGCTGCGCCCTGGTGAACTCGTCAAAGCCGTCCACCAGCAGGAGCTTCAGGCTCTCCAGCGGCTTTTGCTTCCCATCCTGCAGGAGATCGTGCAACTCCCACAGCAGGCCCGGCTCATCGTGCAAGCCGACCGTCTTCAAGCGTTGCTGGTAGGCAAGGTAGACCTCATGCAGCACCGGCGTGACCGGATGGTTCCCAAGACCCGCTTCGTTGGCCAGCTCCAGCCACTGGTCCGCACTCACCCGGGACTGCTTGAGTTCCATTATCAGGCGTCCCAGCCCGGCGACAAAGCCTGGAAGATTGGCCACGGGTCCCAGTTTGCCAGCGACACCGTCGCGATAGAGCTTCTGGACGACATCCGTCAGGAGCAACTCGCGTTGCGCCCCCGAAAGCCGCCGGGCGGGCTCGTGGTTGGCCTCCAGCACGGCTTCGGCCAGGGAGAGGAAGGTGAACAGCCGCGGGTCGTAGAGGCCTGGCAGACCAGCATCGAGGAGTGCCAGCGATGTCTCCTGGCGGTGCTCGGCGCTCGGCACCAGGAACAGGGCCCGATCGGCTGCTCTGGGATCGTCCGTGTGGCCTTGGAGCCAGGTGACATATCGCTGTTGCGCCTGTGCCGACTTCCCACTGCCAGGCGGTCCGCAGAGCAGCAGAACCTGGGTCATCGGTCGTGATCAGCCTCCGGAGTAGTCGCGTCGGGGCTTACCAGTCGCCCCGGTGCGAAGGTGTGGGAGTAGCAGATCTCCAGTACGCATCGGCGCACTTCGATGGACCCGCTGAACCCGGCGTAATGGCGCTCGCGCCGCAGACACAGCTCGTTGCCGCCCTGCCGCAAGGCCCCGACAGGAACATCGAAGCCCAGGATGTCATTCCAGCAGCCGTGGTCGTAGTGGTTGTAGTGGTAGCCGTTCCATGCTACCGGCTGGCCACCGACCAGCACGGTGACGTCATCGTGGTGGTTGAGGCCCTTCAGATCGAGGCGAAGGACGGCCCGACAGTCGGCGAAGCGCGGGTGTCGGGTGTCGTCAGCCACGCGCAGGGTGTATCGGGCCTCGGTCTCGCCCGGTCGGAGGCGCCAGCGACTCTCCCACCACTCGTTGCCGTAGATCTGAGCATCCCAGGGCCACAGGGTGGCCACGTACTGTTTGTCCCCTGCGGCCATCCGTCCGGGGTCCGCCAGTTCGGTCAGCATGGCGCGATCGAAGGGACCGTCGGCACAGGTGAAGTTGAAGAGGCTGATCCCGTCAGCGCCACTGGCGTAGTGATTCAGGGCGACCGCCCGCAGGTAGGGGAGGGAAGGAGGGCCGAAGCCGTCCTCGACCCCGTTGCCGGGGCGCAGGCCCTGGCCCCCGCCGCCGCTGCTGACGACCCAGTGGAGTTGCCCCTCCACACCCGGGAACACCCGGCAGCCCGAAAGACGGCTCTGCGCCACCCACCAGTCGCAGGGCGCGTCGGGCGTGTGGTCGCCTACACCACCCAGAGTGATCTGATCCAGGAGACCCTCACGCAGCCAATGGTCCACCGCCAGGCCGCTGGCGAGACACACCTTTGGGTCATACTCAAACCGGGCGCTGAGGGTCTTGCCGCGCGGTGCCGTCAGGTCCCGCAGCCGGCGAACCAGGTCGGTCATTAGCGGTGCGCCGGCGCTCTCGGCCCCAGGTCGAAACCAGGGTCGGAACCGCGTGAAATCCAGGTCCAGGCCATCCACCTCGTAGCTGTCCAGCACCTCCGTGAGCTGCCGCAGGCGGTAGGCATGAACCTCCGGCCGGGCGTAGTCGAGCGCACCGTCCGGCAGCAGCAGCTCCGGATGGGCCGCCAGCCAGGGCGACTGCAGTTCCGGGAAGTACCAGCGGCCATCGGGGAGGCGGTAGGTGTGGTGGCGGTCGTTCATCCGCAGCGAGAACTGGCAGGCCAGGCCATGGTCGTGGCAGACCTCGCTGACGATCCGCAATGGGTCGGTTCCGTGCTCTGCCAGCCAGCGCAGCGTCTCCCGCATGCGCAACACGTGCATGGTGTCGCAGGTATCCAGTGACTGGCCCACCACCGGCAGGAAGCGCGACCGGTAGTTGACCGCATGGCCGCCGAGCGCGCAGAACTGATAGACACTCACGGCCGTGTCGGCGACGGCGCCGACCGTTGCCCGCACGACGTCGTCAGGCGACATCGGCGCCGGATAGCGCATGTAAGACGACCAGCCGTCGTCGTTGTAGATGAGCTGTCTTGCGGGGTTGTCCACGGCCTCGCGGCAGAACTCCCGGAGATGCTTTTCGGTGCACACCTATTCGACGTGCGCTGCTACCTCTCCTCGGAGTTCGGGACAGACGGGGCGAGCACCGACCGCGCACAAGCCAGCAGCCGGTGGCGAAAACGAGAAGCCGCCGGCGTGGCCCTCTAGACCGACAGGGCCACGGCGCTGCTGAGGGCCTCGCGGAGGTCACCCACGCGGCACGGTTTGGGCAGACACGGTTGGCCCGTGGCCTCCACCATGCGGTACGCGTCGTCCATGCCCATCGAGCCGGTGATGAAAATGAACCGCCGCGCCATCTCGGGGCGCCGGGCCCGGCAGGCCCAGTACAGGTCAGTGCCCACCATGCCCGGCATCATCAGGTCGCACAGCACTGCACTGTAGTCCCGGTAGACCAGCAGCGGCAGGGCCTCCTCGGCATCGGTGGCCACATCCACCTCATATCCCAGGCTGCATACCAGCATCTCCAGGATCCGTTGCACCATCGGCTCGTCGTCAACCACGAGCACCAGCGGCCGCTGAGGCGCGGCCTGGCTCTGCTCTACCTCGGGCATATCGGAACCCCCCATGCGTCCGGAAGTGGTCAGCGGGCTAACGTCTCTGGATGCATTATGAACACATCCTCACAAGTCTCCGTTAAGCCCGCTTCAAGGTTCCGAAAAGGAGAACAGGAGCCCTATCGGCAGGCGACGTCCAACCAGCCCACGATATTGACCCCATAGCTGCCAGAATCGGCGGTCCACCAGGGCACGTCGCCATTGGCCACCCGCACTGCATAGCGAGCGTCCCCGGCGATGGTCGCTGCTGCATCGGGCAGCCACAGTCCCAGTCGGTAGCGTCCGGGCGGCAGGTTTGCCGGCAACCGCGGGCTGGCGGCAATCGTGTGCACCAGCGGCCGGAACTCGGGGTCAGCCGGGTCAAAGGGCTGCCACCGTCGCGGGTCGGCGCCCGTCGCCCCCAGGTCCCACAGCCGGTCATCCTCGCCGATGAGCACCAGCTTCACCGGCCGCGGATTGTGTAGTGTGCTGAACCCCCGGTTGATGAGGGTGACGGTTACCGGCAGCGGTTGCCCCGGCTTTCCCAGCCTTGGCATCTGCGTCGTCTGCAACTCCAGCCGGTACCCGAGGTGATCGCGGATGTACTCAAACTGCGTGCGCTCCACCCGCTCCCCCGCCGCGTTGGCGAAGTAGCCGTCGGAGATTGGCATCTTCTCGGCGGCCAACTGCTCCAGGGTGATGGGGGTCTGTAGCCAGTCGTCAATGGAGTAGGGCTTGCCCTCGCGTTCGGAGAAGCTGTGAGCCAGGCTGAAGCTGCTGTAGTGGTGCAGGCGCAGGCGCACTGCCGCCGCCAGGCCGTCTACCTTACCCCCCAGGTCGCTCCAGAACAGCTCGCCGTCCACGGCGACATACGGGCTTTGGCGGGTCATGGTGTCGAACTCGGGGTTGCCCGGCTGGCCGAACAGAGGCGCCTCAGGCCAGGTTCCGCCGTCCTGCGGTCCGGCCAGGAAGCCGTCGTTGTTGAAGCCGATGCGCGCCGTGGGCACGCCGGTATGGGCCGTGGCCGCGTCCACCTCCGCGAAACCATCGAAGGGCGCCTCGTCCAGCACCCACCGCTTGTACTTGGGCACTCGCACCTGAGTCATGCGGTCCGCTGGCAGGGCGTCCAGCACCGCGGCCACGATCTTTGCCAAGGCTGCGTGGTCGGACTCCAGGGCGTGCTCGGAGCTGTGCCACTCACCCCAGGCCCCCACGAACCCCGCCTGCATCACGAAGATGACGTCAGCATTACGCTGGATGATGGGCTTCAGTTGGGCGATATGGGCCAGGATGCGCTCCAGCGTGGCGCCGTTGCGCCGGTCCATGTCACGCTCGTAGGCAAAGCGCAGGACCGCCTTGAGGCCATGGGCACGCAGGTTGTCAAAGGCGCCCTGCAGCCACTGCAGCTTATCGTCGGGGATGGGCCCATCGCGGTACTCGTTGAGATACACATACGTCTGCGCCAGGGTGAGACCATGGGGCTCGTACCGCGCACAGTCCTGCAGCCACCACTCGTCGGAGTAACCCGAGCTGACCTTGCCTGCCAGGTGAGCTGCCGGCCCCCAGGCGGGGCGGCCCGGCGGTTCGGCGATGAGCGTCTCGATACGCCAGCCCCGTTCCGGGTTCCGCAGGCCCAGGCGACCGTCCGGGTCGGTGGGGCGAATGCCCCGGTAGGTGACATGTTTCATATCGGCAGCACCTCCAGGGTGCGCGGCAATCAGGACGAGACAGACGACCAGGGCCAGGCGCTCTCTCACCGCCGTGGGCTCTCCTCTCCCGGCACCGGTGCCGGCGGCCTCAGGCCCCACCGTAAAGCGCCCACCGGGCAGGTTCGCAGGCAGGCCCCGCAGGCGAAGCAGTCCTGGGCGAAGGGCCGGCGGGCACGCAGTCCGGCCATGCTATGGGTGGGACAAGCTCGCTCGCAGGCTTTGCAGTGGATGCAGGTGTCGTGGTTGATGCGAACCCGCGCCAGCGCCAGTCGTTCGCTCAGCCAGGACACCAGCCCAAAAGGGCAGAAGAACGTGCACCACGGCCGGTAGACAAACAGCCCCGCGATCAGCATGCCAACGGCCACGCCGACAGCCAGCGGTGCCCCCAAGCGAAAGACCCGAAACGGGTCAACCGGTTCCAGGATATCGAGGGGGATAAGCAGCGCACAGCCAGCGATGGCAGCGAAGGTGGTGGCGCGGACTGCGTTGCTCAGCCAGAAGGGAGGCTTCCACCGCGGAACTGGCACATGCGACACCAGGTCCTGTAACGTTCCGAACTGGCAGCCCCAGCCACAAAACACCTTGTTGCCGATAATAGTCATCAGCATGAAACCCACAAACGCCAGGAGGCGGGGTGGGAAGATCACGCCGCTTTCGCCGTAGAGCACCAGACCGTCCTTGATCGTGCCCGGCGCGTTGGGTTCGACGCCCAGCCACACGCCAAAGACCAGTGAAGCGAGAGCCAGCAGACTGACGCGCAGAGCCAGAGTGATCCGCACCCGGGTCAGCAGGACCATGGCTGCCAGGAAGAACACCACCCATAGCCCGAACTTCAGCCGGATCCTGCGCCAGTCCTTGCTGGCGGCCTCAGCGGCCACCGGGTTGAGCCTCGCTACCGCAGCCTGAAGCGCCTGCGGCTGCAAGCCATGCTGGTCCATCACCTCGCCCAGAGGCCGAGACAGGTCTAAGGCGGGCGGCAGGCCCAACTCCCGCGCCAGGGCGCTGGCCTCCACACCGCGCTGTTGTGCGAAGGCCGAGAATGGCAGCTGCCTGGCTGCAGCGCCCTCTGCCTTCTGCTCCCCGTGCTGGGCATAGGATGGCGCGGTGGCGGCTGTCATCCAGAGCAATAGGCTGGCGGTCGGCAGCACCAGCGCCGCGCAAGCCTGCGCGCTGAGCATCGGCCTCCCCCTCGTCTTCGCCTTGTGCGAGTCTAGCGCGGGAACCACAGGTCCACCGTGATGTTCTGGCCGAACGGCACTCCGGTGCCGCTGGCATACTGCCACTCGGGCGGTTGTGACCATGTGCCGGCGGCGATGTCGCTTGAGACCCGGCGGCCATCGGCCAACTCCAGCTCGATCCAGAAGCGCCGAACACTGAAATAGTCGCTGCCCTCGTTGGCCAACTCGAACTCATTCCGATATCGCAGGGACTGGATGGCTTCGGGAGTCAGTGGGACACTGGCCGGCGCGAAGATGCCCTCCACCTCGTTGCCGCCCGCGGGTGCCATACTGCCCAGTCGAATGCCGTTGAGCACCGCGTAACTCACGTACTGTCCGCTGCCCTGGAGGCCGCAGCCCTCGTAGTGCAGCACACCGCTTCGAGCGCCACGGAGCTCCTCGAGGGTCAAGCCCCTGACGACGAAGGGACCCGTCTCCCGGGCGAAAGCGCCACCGGCATCCAGCAGTGTGCGGCGCAGCACTGGCGCCAGGGTCTCGATCCGCAAGTCCGCCCAGCAGGCCCAGTCGCCGCTGGAGTTGTCTTCTTCCCCGACATCAGCGATCAGTTTCAGGCGGATGGTCTGCCCAGCCCAACGACTCAGATCAGCCTCGATCGTCTGCCACTCGTGTCTCATGACCTGGGTGGTGGCCAGGACCTCCTCTCGGCCGTCAGGCTCCAACAGCACGACCTTGTAAAGTACACCGTCACCGAGGTCGCTGCCGTCCCGTTTGCCGACGGCTGCTCGGAAGGCCGCTGCTGGTGCGGCAGGCAGCGCGATCGGTGGCAGCACGACAAAGGTATAGCCCACGCCACCCATCCAGGGCGGATGGATGTTGATAGCAGCTTTGACCTTGTTGCCGCAGCTCGCCTCACCGCGGACCGCATGGGCGCCGGTCTCGCCCATATCCGTGGTCTCTGGCCGGCCGCGCAGGGCCATCCCTGCCTCGAAAGCCTCCGGCACCGATACGACCGGGGCCAGGCCTTCCGCCACCCGCATGCCTTTCTCAATGCGCTGTCGCAAGTCACCGGCGACCAACTCGATTACCAGGGTCTCCGCGGTCTCCTCAGTGGGCGCCCCCAGGTCGAAGATCACCTCCGCACGCTCGCCGGGGGACAGGGCAACAGCCTTCTGCTGGCCCGCGCAGACAACTGCTATCTCCTGGCGTTTTGCCAGGTTGCTGGTGAGAGCGACCCTCACGCCGTTGCCGTCCAACGCCACTTCTACATCGGCAAGAGGCACGACCGTGAAGTCAATCCAGGCGCCCTCGTACTCCTGCCACAGCCGAGTTCCAGGAGACGCGTCGTTCGGGACCTGGAAGCGGTGCTCCTGGCGCCCGCGCACCACGACCTCCTCACCGGGCACAACCGTCTCCCGGTCGCAGGTCAGCGTGGCTGTAACCACCCGGCGGCCGCCCTGCAGGCGGTAGCTGAACGCGCCCTCAACCGGGAGGACGTAGGTCAGGCCTCGCGACACGCGCAGCTCCGCCGGTCCGAGCTCTCGATTGTCCTCACTCAAGGCCACGGCGCTCACGGCGTCCACCGCAAAGCCGCAGTCCGCGCCCTGGTAGGCCAGAATCTCATACTGGTTGTCGGGCAAGATCCGACAGATGGCGGGGCCGTTGCTGGCAGCCAGCGGGAACCGCGTGAAGCGTCCGCGGCCATCAGCGTAGATATAGGCCGGCGAGACCGAGTAGTCACAACGGTGGCCGTCGCGGTCGCCACTGAAGACCTCGATCTTGCCGTCTTTCGTCCAGCCCACGTAACCGTTGGGGGGGAGGTCCACCTGCCGACCCTGGAACGTCGTCACCAGGCGCTCCTTTGGGTGGCCGTTGACCACCGTGCAGGTCCCGTCGGCATAGCGTGTGGCGACCTGTGAGCGCTGATAGCATCCGCTCGCCACCGCCGACGAGGTGTCATGCAGCTTGCCTTCCGCATCGGCATAGCGGATCTCGGCCACTGTGGAGAGGCAGTAGCGGCTGTGGAGCTGCTGCAGCATGTAGTAGCTGCGCAGCATATTCTGGCGGCCGCCTTCCATCATCAGGAAGCCCGGGTGGCCGAAGGCCACGGTGGCCGCCAGGAAGCGGTCGGCATAGGCGTCACGTTCCTCGGGCGAGGCCCCGGGGCTCTTGCCCTCCCCATAGAACATGCTGGGCGCACCCATGCCGAAATTGCAGTTCACCGGGTGCATCTTTCGCAGGTCCAGGTCCACCAGCCAGGGCTGGTTGGGCAGGTCATAGCCCCGGTCCTGGGCGTAGTTGCCGTCGGTGAGGCCGGAGTAGTAGAAGTGGAAGTTGCCCTCCGAGTACACCGGGCCACCCCACGCCGCCTTCTGGTGCAGCATGATCTCGCCGTAGCTGTAGTAAGTGGCGGCGAAGGTGCCGGCCCCGGGCACCCGCGCGTCGTAGTCGGTGCGCTCCCACGGGGCGACGGCGGTGTGCACGTCACAGTAGGCGGTACTGAAGTGGAACTTCTCCTCGATGATGGGGGCGAGCATGGCGCAGAACTCCACCGCCCGGGCCGGCTTGGGGGCATAGCAGCGCATCCAGGCGCCCTGGAGCTGGTTGTCAGGCGTGCGGGCGATGAGGTCCGGTGTCCAGTACTCGTTGACCGGTGCGAAGTCGGTGTAGTTGTTGTATGGCCCGTACGTGAAGCCCAGTTTATCCTGCATGAAGCGGGCATAGTCATACTGGCCCTCGTCGCCGCCCTTGCCGGGCGCGGCCCGGGTGCGGAAGGTGAAGCTCTCGCCGCCGTCGCGCCAGCCGGTCTCGTGGTCGGTGATAATGACCTGGGTGCAACCCCAGCGGTGCACCAGCGCCCAGAACTTCTTGTCGGCCTCACGGTCACCGGCGCCGTGCGCTCGCCACAGCTTAGTCCCGGCCACCTGCATGTGCGGCGACTTGGGGTTGGCGACGTTGGGCAGCACTTCCTCGTAAAGTGGCGAAAGCGTCAGGAAGAGGCGCTCGTAGCAGTCATTGCGCTGGCCGTCGGTCTTCGGGATGTACCGTGTGCCGCCCTGGTAGGCGACACCCTCATCGGTCACCTCGTGCCCGCCGAAGGGGATGGAGGAGTTGGACAGGTACCAGTCGGTGTTGCCGGTGAGGAAGAGGGGGGCATCGGCAGGGCCGCTGACGGCCACTGAGGGCCGGCTGCCACCGTAGTGGTAGTAGGGGTTCACCACGAGACGCGGGTTCTCCAGACCCAGTGCACGACCGTAACGCACCTCGGCCACGACCCCACCCGGCGCCACCACGTCCACTACCAGCGACTTGTTCCACAGGCGGTAAGTGTACGTCGCCTCGGTCTGGCGGTCACCGGCCGCGAGCCGCCAGCGGGACACCACCGTGTCGCCCACGCGCTCCGTCCCCAGGTGCTCCGCCGTCTCGGGCGGGACGGCCCGGCCATCGGCACCCACCAGGTACACGCCGCCGCCGACGCACGGCCGGATGACGCCCCCCCTCCCCTCCCACCGCACCGCGATGTCATCCAGCATGCCGCTGCGGGGAGTTACACGCCATGTCAACTGGCCGTCCGCGCCCCTGTACACGAACGCGAAGGCCTGCCCCACAGCGTTGAGGCTGGTCGTGAAATCCCTGGTCACATTGCCCGGCAGGATGGTCTCGAGACGGTTGGGAAAGGGCAGCTTGCCAGGCCCCGTATTGGTGCCCACGGTCTGGCCGGGGAACATGGGGATGCCACGCTCTGGCCGGGGCTCGAAGGTCAGCCGCTTGAACTCCTCGGTGAACACCGCCAGGTTGTCGAAGTACAGCACCCGGTCCTGCGTGTTGCGCCCGCCAACCACCTCGAAGCGCACGAACTTCGCCCCTCCGGCCTTCACACGCTCGATCTGCTCCGGGTCCAGGCGGCGGTAGGCCAGGTGCCACTCGACCCAGTTCACGTAGATCAGAAGGACGCTGAACTCCTCGCCGTTCCGATCCTCAAAGACAGCAAAGACGGTCACCGGCGGGGTCGACGGGTCACGGCTGTAGCCCCAGTTGTTGCCGTAGATCCAGCAGCTCACGCAGTCGAAGGATCCGGGGATGGGGATGGGTTGCGGCGGGCCGAAGCTCACGACCGGGCCTCCGTTGCCGGTGTAGCGATAGGTGAGTTTGCCCACATAGCGGTCCCATATCTGCTGCTCGCGGGTCCGCACCAGGGTCGCCTCGCTGAACCGGCCGGTCACTTGCCAGCCCGTCAGGTCCTCGAAGTCCACCAGGGGGGGATGATCGTCCTGCATCCGTCCCGCCCAGTCCAACTCATAGGGCCGCTTGCCGACAACTTCCTCTTGCGCCATGACGACCGTCACCCCCAGCAGAGTCGACAACAGAGCACAGGTTAGCTTGCACATGGGAAGACTCCGGTAGGTACGAGTTGCGGGCCAAACATCACGAGCTGCCATCTCGGCTTACGACGTCCCAGCTCCGAGCCACTTCAGGGCGTTCAGCAGCAACGCCATTTCATCGGCGGTGGGCGACGCCTCGGTGTCGCCCTCGGCGGCCAGGCCCAGGGCCAGACCGCAAGCCACGTAGCGGCCCCTCCCTGCCTCACCGGCCACAACGACGGGGGCGCCTTCGGGACTGGCGGCCAGGACCGCACCTGCCGGTCCCGGGCGCAGGCTGATATAGTCATAGTAGGTCTTCGCCAACGCTTCACCGCGCGGCAGGCCGGCGGTTACCGGGTGGTCGGCCACGACCTGCCAGGACTCGAGGCGCACCTTGTCCACCCCACCCTCGCAAACCGCTGGCACCGGAGAGGTGAGCCCCCGGAAGCCGACGGCGTCGTGGGTGGTCAGGAGGCCACCGCCCCGGCGCACGAACTCCCCCAGGAGCGCCGCCATCTCCGGCGAGACACTCCCGGGGACTCGCGGCTGTGGATAGACCACGACCTGACAGGCTGCCAGGTTGGCCGCGGTCACACCCCAGACGGCCCGGGCCTCGATACCCTCCTGACCTTGCAGGGCCCGCAGCACCCCCTCGGACCCGTAGCCGCCCTGGACCACGCCAACGTGCAGTCCGGCCGTGCTGAAGCCGGGCGGTCCATACCGGGCCTGCTCCTCGGGGGCCAGTGGTTGGAGGGGGAGGGGAGCCAGTCGCTCTCCGGGCCCAAGCGAACGCCAGAGAAAGACATCGCCCTGACAGCCCCGGCGGTTCTCCGGCTTATCGCTGGACCGCACGCCCACAATGTCAGCCACCAGGTAGTATCGCTGGGCCGGGTCCACGGCGTCCAGTCGCAGCGTGTAGACATTGTCCCGGCTCTCGTAGGCCGCCGTGCCGTCATGGACATCAGCGACCAACTCCGTGCGCTGATCGGGGGCGTCGGCGGGAGCCGCTGCCAGGGCCACGCGCTTGATGGTAAGCCCCCACCAACCCCGGGTGTAGGCGAACTCGGCATGATAGGTGCCAGGCACAGGCAGCCGGTCAGTGACCTCCCAGACCTTCTGGACGGCCTCCTGGGCCTCAAAGTCCTGGTCCTCCCAGGCGCCCACCTTCTGCCGGAATAGCGACAAGGCAGGATTCCGGATCCCCAGGGGCGCCAGCGCCTTGCTGACATCAGCCACCGTCTGCTCGGTTACCTGGATCGTGTCGGTCAGACGGGTGCCGCCGGCGCCGCCACAGAGCTCCGACCACGCCCTGAGCTGGCTGCTGACCTCGACTCCCGCCTCACTCAGGGCGAACAGGTCCTGGTTCATCTGCTCCCGCTCGGCTTCGGTGGGTGGGGTGGGGCGCGACAGCAGGCTGGCGATGGCATAGAGCCGCTGCAGCATGACGACATAGCCGCGAATGACGCGCGTCTCGGCGATGAGCAGCGGCGCCTTCATCTCCTCCGCCAGGGCCAGCGCGTGGTCGCATGCCTCCAGGTCCTGCTGCAGATGCGCCACAGTCGGGAAATACCGGAACATGCCCTGGCCCAGGACCGGCTGCTGGCGGGCCTTGATCATGTTGGCCGCCTCGCCGAAGAAGGCGCCATAGGGCACGCGCGAGCCATACACGTCCCATCCCACCGGCCCCAGCGTCACAGCCCACTCGGCGACCTTATCCACGTCGGCATACCCGCGCCGGGTGGCCCAGGCGGCCGCAAACTCGCGCTCGTCGCGGCCCCGCGCGTTCCATGACCATTCAGCCGCGGCAGTCACATTGAAGTCATACAGGCGGTTGTCGGGGGTGGCGTAGCCACACAGGCACTGCAGGCCCTTGTCAACGAACTCCGTCATCCGGTACTTGATGAACTGGGGTCCCGGCCAGGGGCAGACGATGCGCCAGGAGGCGGTGAGTTGCGGGTAACAGCCCAGCCACCGGCCCTGCCGGGCGTACTCCTCCAGCAACGGGTAGATCATCGGGTCGCGCGAGGAGTCATAGGTCCGGCCGCCATCATAGTAGGTCACGTAGACCTCAGGGGGTATCTCCGCCAGCACCTTGTCGTTGGTGGCGTAGCTGCCCTGGGTCAGAAGCACACGCAGGCGGACCTTCGGGTTGCGCTCATGGGCGATGCGCCAGGCCTTGACCAGCGCCCGCGCCTCCAGGGCGTACTGCCCCACCTTCTGGCAGTCCGGACAGCCGCAAGTCAGGTGCATCTCACTCAGCCAGGCGCAAATGTCGCTGACCCCCGGCTGCTCCGCCAGACAGACCATCCAGTCAGCCAGGATGTCCCAGAACTTGGGTTGGGACAGGCAAGGCGCGACCTCCGACGTGCTCCGCGCCGTGGCCCCCTGGCCCATCAGCTCCGGGTATCTCTCATAGATGCCGGTGCCCTGGAGCTGGTCGAGATGGGTGATGATCGGGACCACCTTGAGCGCATTCAGCCGCCCGCGCTCGGCCGTCGCCTCGTCCAGATGCGCCACACCGCGGCCTTGCGCGTCCACAGTCAGGCTGATATGGGTCTCCACCAGGTTCATCTTCTGGGCGGCCATCCACTCGATGTCGCGGTTGGCACTGCCGCCCCATTCGCCCCGCTCGGCCAGGTCAGGCCAGTCCACGACGGTGACGATCGGGATGGTGACCTGGTCGCCCTGCTTGCCCTTTTCCAGAAGTTGCACCAGGGTCGCCGCCGCGTAGTACACACCCCGCTCGGTCAGGCCGGTCAGGGCGAGGCGGTTGCCAGCCAGTGGCGCGATGGCATAGGCCTGGTCGCTGTTCCTGAGATCGCGCAACCGCTCCGCCCCGGGCGCGTGGTCCGTCCCCAGGCGCCCCAGAAGGCTGCACTGTCCGAGCAGGATCTCAAAGGCCGGGTCAGCCGGCACCCATCCGGCTTCCTGTCCAAGAACCGCGTGCAAGCGGGCCGCAGCATTGGCCTCGACATCATTGCTCGCACCCACCCGCCGCACCGCCACGCGGTCCGCCGGGACCGTGACCGTACGCTCAATAGTGATCTCCTTGGGCAGGGGGATGAGCTGGCGCAGCCACGCCCGGGCGTCAGGGGCGGGGAGTGCGGCCAGGGAGGCTGTCGCGACGAGAACAAGCAGGACCGCGATCAGCACGATGGACTGGGGCATGGTCTGCCTCCTAGGTGTTCTGCTCGACGTACTCCGCCACCGACCGCAGGGCAATGGCCACGACGGTGGCTCCGCCGTCAGGAGTGCCGATGGTACGCTCCTGCAGCCAGGCAGCGCGGCCGAACTTCGATTGCCACGGCGCGGTGGCGGCGGCACCAGCGGCAGCGGCCTCGGCGGCGGCCCGTAACCCCTCGGCCAGTGTCTGGCCCTGAGCAGCCGCGCTCTTCAGGGCTTCTGTCGCCGGCAGCAGCGCATCCAGCAGCGTCTTGTCTCCGGGCTGGGCCTTGCCCCGTTGCATGATGCCCTCGGCGGCCGCCTCGGCGGCGGCAGCAATCGCCGGCAGGTCCCAGGTGACGAGGCCGTTGTCTTTGGCATACTTGGCCGCGCGCATGGCGCCCGTCGCGACCAGCGCCCCATACGTTGAAGCCCCGGCCTGGTTGAAGGCCATGCCGGCCTTCAGCAGCGCATCCCCCAGGCCCTCTGCCGGCGGGTCGGGCAGGTCCACGATGGCCTGCAGACCCAGGCGGCACGTAACACCCAGGTCGCCATCACCCAGGGCCTGGTCCAGGGCGGTAATCTCGTCATTGGCGCCCTGGAAGTCCGCCAGGAGCTTGGCCGCCAGGGGCGCGAAGTCGGCGAGAGTGAGTTCCGTCTTTGCCACGGTTCCCTCCAGATGGGGGACATCGCAATGCGCCCCCAAAGCTACCTCAACCCCGGCCCCTCTCCATCGAATGTAAAGGGGCGCAGGGCAACGGCCTCTGTATTCCTCTTCTGCTCTGCATCCGCTGCAGAGGAGCGGAGCTGGGAGCAAGCCCAGGGGCGGGTTGACAACCTATCCCTGCAACAGGAACGGCGACCGCGCCGGGGCCAGCAGGCAGCGCTTGAGCTCGTCGTCCAGCTTGAGGAGGCTCACTGACGCCCCGGCCATCTCCATCGAGGTGGCGTACTCGCCCACGAAGGCCTTGACCACAGCGATGTTGCGCTCCTGCAGTATCTGGTGTACCCGGCGATACAGAATGTAGAGCTCCTCTGGTGGCGTCGCGCCAAGACCGTTGATCAGCACCGACACCTCGTCGCCTGAGCCAAAGGGCAGGTCGGCCAGCACCCGCTCGGTCATGATGGTGGCGACCTCGTCAGCGGTCATGAGCTTCGAGCGCTCCAGGCCCTGCTCGCCGTGGATGCCCATGCCCAGTTCCATCTCGTCCTCACCCAGCGTGAAGGTGGGCTTGCCGACGGCCGGTATAGTGCAGGGCGACAGCGCCACGCCCATGCTGCGGGTGTTCTCGACCGCCTTCTCGGCGGTGGCGACCACTTCCTCGAGCGAGGCCATCTCCTCCGCCCGGGCCCCGGCGATCTTGTAGGCGAAGAAAAGCCCGGCAACCGCCCGGCGGCGGAGCTTGTCGGCTACCGGCGCGGAGATGACGTCATCGCGAGCGCGGACCGTGGCCACGCGGGTGCCCTCCATCTCGCAGATCTCGGCGGCCATGTCGAAGTTCATGATGTCGCCCGAGTAGTTACCATACAGGTACAGCACACCCGCACCACCGTGGATGGCCTTCGTCACCTCCACCATGGCCTCGACCGAGGGCGAGGAGAAGACATTGCCGATGGACACACCGTCGCAAAGGCCGGGGCCGACATAGCCCAGGAACACCGGGATATGGCCGGAGCCGCCGCCGGTGGCAATAGCGACCTTGCCGGGGACCGGCCCGTCCGCGCGCATCAGGCCCCGGGGCGTGCCGGGCACGCGCTTGAGGTGGCCCGGGTGCGCTGCCAGAATCCCCTCGAGAGTCTCCTCAACAAAGGCCTCGGGGTCATTGATGAGCTTCTTCATGACTGTCCTCCCACATCGCGAGATGACGCCAGGGCCCCCTTCCCCGGTGGGAGATGCTTTCCCTCTTGCAGGAGGGGGTAAGAGCCATGGCGAAGCAGCACCTGCCGCTTTCCTTGAGTGGAGCGTACGTCCTATGCCCAACATCACTTACCTCCGCGCCATGAACCTCGCTCTTCACGAGGAGATGGCCCGGGACGATCGGGTCTTTGTTATCGGCGAGGACGTGGCCGATGCCGGTGGTGTGTGGGGCGTGCAGAAGGGGCTGCTGCAGAAGTTCGGCCGCAACCGGGTCCGTCAGACCCCCATTTCCGAGAGCGGCTTCACCGGCCTGGCGGTCGGGGCGGCCATGACCGGGCTGCGGCCGGTGGTTGAGATCATGTACAACGATTTCATCACCACCTGCATGGACATGGTGGTCAATCAGGCTGCCAAGCTGCGTACCATGTCCGGCGGTCAGCTCAAGGTGCCGTTAGTCATCCACACTCCCGGCGGTGGTGGCACATGCGAGGCCGCGCAGCACTCGCAGTGCCTGGAAGCCTGGTTTGCCCACGTGCCGGGTCTCAAGGTGGTCGTCCCCTCGACGCCCTACGACGCCCGGGGGCTGCTCAAATCGGCCATCCGCGACGACAACCCCGTGTACTTCATGGAACACCGGCTGCTTTACAACATGAAGGGCGAGGTACCACGGGAGGAGTACACGATCCCCCTGGGCGTGGCCGATGTGAAGCGCGAGGGAACCGACCTGACCGTAGTGGCAACACTGCTGATGGTCCATAAGGCCCTGGCGGCCGCGGACGCCCTGGCCGACGAAGTCAGCGTCGAGGTCGTTGACCCTCGCACTCTGGTGCCGCTGGACACCGAGACCATCGTGCAGTCGGTCCGCAAGACCGGGCGGCTGCTGGTGGTGCAGGAGGCCCCGACCTTCGGCGGCTTCGGTAGCGAGATCGTGCGCCAGGTAACCGAGCAGGCCTTCGACGCCCTCAAGGCTGCGCCGCGCGTTCTGGGCGCCAAGAGCCTGCCCATGCCCTTCAGCCCGCAGTTGGAAAAGGCCATCATCCCGCAGGACGAAGACATCCTGGCGGCGATGGGGGCCATGATGCCATAGATGAGGGGAGACAGAGATGAAGACCGGTTTCGTCGTTGCCATGCTGCTACTGTCGTGCGCTCTGTGTCTGGGGCAGCCAGACCGGGCGGGCCTGGATAGCCTCAAAGCCACACCCGAGGAAATCGCGCCATTGAAGGCGGTCCTGGACGAACTGTGGGCCAAGGCCCAGGCCCAGGACACGGCGGGCGTCACCAGCCTGCTGCACGAGAAGTCCGCCTTCTGGCAGATGCAGGGCCCGGCCTCGGCCAAGCTCATCCATCGCGACGCGCTGGCCGAGTTGCTGACCGCCAACCCCATGCCCGCGGGCGTGACCCTCGGCGAGGCCAAAGCCTGGATCAGTGAGGATGTGGCATTGATCGGAGCGCCCCTGGTTGGCCTTCCGGCCGAGGCGACCGGGGGCCGGACCACAGCTCTGGGGGCGCTCATGGTCCAGACGGCCGGCCAGTGGCAAGTGGTCACCGCTGACCTGCTCGACCCGGCACTGGAGCAGCCCACCTTTGAGGGTGACAACCCGGAGGACAGCACCGCCATGCAGGCCGCCTTCCGCGAGTTCCAGCAGGAGATGATGGCCCGCGGCGCCAGCTTCCTGCTGGAGTCGCTGGAGGACGAGGGCGTGGTCGTGGCGTGGAGCGATGACGAGTACCGCCTGATCGTCACCTCGCCCAAGGAGCTACGCTGGATGCTGGACCAGGTCGCCGGTCTCACCCTGGCACCCGCGGCTGACCCTCAGTATTTCGCCGTCTACGGCAACGGTGTCGCGGTGATGGCGGCTACCGTGGACATCAACGCCATGGGCGCAAGCCTGCAGCGGCGCCTGATCCTGTGCACGGGCTACCAGCCGGAGACTGGCAAGTGGCGGTTGCACGCGGTGGCGGCTGTTCCCAATCCCGAGTAACGACAGACCCGGCGGATAGCGCCAGGGCGCTCCGCCCGACGCCGTATCCGCGAGGGGCTTCCTTCCTGAGCCAGGTCAGCCGCGCTTGGGGACGGAAGCCCCTCGTACCGTCTCTGAGCAGCAGAGGAGACCCAGGAGGCGACGATGATGACATACCGGCCCTATGAGTCCGAGCGCGATAAGCACCACGCCATGCGTATCTGGCAGGAAGTGAACTGGTTGCACGGCGACCGCGCCGATGAGCTGGACCGTTTCATCGTCGCCTGTGGCGGAGGCTGGGTCGCTGAGGTCAAGGGTGAGGCGGAGTGCCTGGTGCTCAAGTCTGCCGGGGACTTGCGCTACCTCGAGGAGACCCTCCCCTTCAGTTGTATCACTGGTGTCACCACCAGTCGCGTGGCGCGGAAACTGGGTCTGGCAGGGCGGCTGACGGCGGTAGCCGTGGCCCACGAGGCGATGGCGGGAGCGGCAGTGGCAGGCCTGTGCATGTTTGAGCAGGGCTACTATGACCGGCTCGGCTTCGGCACCGGCACCTATGAGCACACTGTTACCTTCAATCCCGGCGCGCTGGTGGTTGATGTGCCCTTCCGGGTCCCCGAACGGATCAGCAAGGCGCAGTATGCAGAGATTCACGACTGTCGCCTCCGCCGGCGACGGGGCCACGGCTCCGTCAGTCTCGCTCCGCCGGAGTTCACCCTGGGCCGGATGGAGATGGATGGCGGGGGATACGGTCTGGGGTACCGCGACGAGGCCAGCGGCGCCATCAGTCACATGGTCTGGTGGGGCAATGAGAAGGCCTACCATGGCCCTCTGCACGTACGCTACCTGCTCTACCAGACCGGCGAGCAGCTCCTGGAGCTGCTGGCACTCCTGAAAGCACAGAGCGACCAGATCCTGAGCGTGCGCGTATTCGAGCCCGCCGACATCCAGCTTCAGGACCTGATCCGCCAGCCCTTCAGCCAGCGCGACCTCACAGCCGGTGGCAGCCATGCCGTCCAGACCACCAGTTGTGCCTGGTGGCAGATGCGAATCTGTGACCTGGCCGCCTGCCTCGCCGCGACGCACCTCGAGGGGCCGACGGTCCGCCTGAACCTCGCCCTCCGTGACCCGATAGACACGCACCTGCCTGACGACGTGCCCTGGCGTGGACTCACGGGTGAATACGTAGTGACGATGGGACCCGAGTCCACCTGTGAGCGTGGCATGGACCCGTCGCTGCCCGTCCTGGAGGCGAGCGTCAACGCTTTCACACGCCTGTGGCTGGGGGTGCGGCCGGCCTCGGGGCTGGCAGTGACCGACGAGCTGAACGGCCCCGCGGAGCTGCTGGCGAAGCTGGACCGGCTCCTGCGCCTCCCGCGTCCAAGTCCGGACTGGGATATGTGAAGGGCGCCGTGGCTAGACTCCGACCACGGATTCCACCATTACATACCACGGCCCAGCATCCCGGCGAAGCAAGACCTCTGTTCGGCTGGTGAACGGCAGGACCATCGAGACCTCGCCCAACTGGCTCTCGAAGCCCAGCGCCTGCAGGTCGGCGCTCTGTGCGGCACGGGTGTCGTAAAGGGCCGCCAGGTCGGACGCCGGGGCAAGGGCAAGCAGGTCCTGCAGGCAGCCAAGATCAGGGTAGACCAGGTCGGAGGCAAAGCACAGGCGACGGCGCTGGCCGCCCAGCAGCACCTCGCAGACCGCCAAGGCCGCCGTTCCCACGATCTCGCCGCCACGTTCAGCCACGGCAACCGTAACCGGCAGGCCGGACGGACGGTGGAGCCGATGCCAGTCCCAGAGGGCCTCGTCGAGTAGCGCAAACCCTTCGTAGTTCCCGTAGCGGCCGTTGACCAGTTCGCGCACCACATCTTGCTCGGCAGGGCCCATGGTCCGGACAGTGTACTGCTGCGCCTTCCCGGGACGCACGCCGGTGAGGAGCGCCGCGCGGGCGCGGGTCACATAGCCGAGCCGCCCATAGAACAGATAGGGGTGGTTCTCAGGGTTGGTGTACAGGACCGCGGCCTCACCGGCGTTCTCCCCGATGCGGCCATGAGCCAGCTCCATGAGCCGCCGGGCCAGGCCCCGTCGGCGATGGGCCGGGTGGGTGGCCACAGTGTCAATGATCCCGCAGCGCACGAACTCGCCTCCCAGATTGAGTGCCTGAAGCGCCACCAGAACGCACGCGACCAACTCGTCGCCCCATAGTGCTCCCACACAGACTGCCGGTCCGCTTCCCGGCCGGCGGAGGTACCAGGAGACGAACTCCGCGTCCACCTCCGGCGCGCCCTCGTACTCGGCAAAGGCGGCGTTGGAGAGCGTGGCGAGCTGTTCGGGCAAGCGACGAACCTCATCAAGGCTGACGTAACGGTATTCCATCGGCGGCTCCCGTGGGTGTGCGGTACTCAGCATCTGGCCGGCAGGCGCAGACCTATTCGCTGGTTGTAGCCTGGGACCTGCTAAAACTATTTTGCTGATATGCTACATAGATATTGAACAACCGCCATCGCCCCCCGTCTCTTGAAGTGCGGAGCTTAGAAGGGAGGCCGATCCCCATGAAGACACGCAGGATGCTATGGATTTTCGTCGTCGCGCTCGCCCTGGCGGTGGCCGCAGTAACCGTCGGTGCCGCCGGACAGGGAACGTGTGGAAGTGGCTGTAGCGGGATGAAAGCTCAGGAGAGCTGTGGCGCCGCAGGTGGCCCCATGGCCCAGGCGGTTGCCCATCAGGCTGAAAGGCCTTTGGACCGGGGCAGCGTCGCGCTCATCAGTCGCACCTGCCCACAGTCAGGCAAGACCATGCTGGTCCTGGCCGTCAGGTCCACCGGCGGACAGCCAGACCCGGCAGCGCGGCTGACGGCGCTCGTGGACCGCAGACCAGTCGCCCTGGTCCAGGCCAAGCCCGGCATCTACCGGGGCCAGGTGGCGTTGAGCCGCGGGACACACCAGCTCGTAGTGCATGTGGCCCAAGGCGTTTCTGAGTCCTCCGTGGGTTTCCCGCTGGCCGTCAGCACCGCCCCAGCGGTTGGCCCCTGCGCCAATGCGGACTGCCGGTGTGGAGCGAACTGCCAGTGCGGTGCGGACTGCAAGTGTGGTACGGGGGCCTGCCGGTGCGGCGAGAGCTGCCAGTGTGGCGCGGACTGCAAGTGCTCGGCGGGCCAGTGCGCCAACACGGCCTGCGCATGTGGTGAGAATTGCGCGTGTGGCCCCAACTGCAACTGCGCAGAGGGACAGTGCACCTGCCCTGCCGGTGGCCAGTGCCAGTGCGGTGAGACCTGCCGGTGCGGTGCAAGCGGCGGGCCTGCCAGCCCACAGGCCTATAGTGGTGGCTGCACACCCGACGGCCGTCCAGAGGATTGCCCGCGGTAATCGCGCAGACGAGTCTGAGACTTGTTCGGGGAGGTCCCCCCGCTTCCCTGGACGCAAAGGGGCCACGGCAGTGATGCCGTGGCCCTGATTCTCCACCCGGCAGCAACCGTCAGTAGGTGAGCGTCACCTTGGTCAGTCCCCGCGGCCGATCGGGGTCCAGGCCCTTGTGGATCGCCAGGTAGTAGGTGAAAAGCTGGCCCGCGACGGCGGTCACCATGGGCGACCAGTAGGACTTGCCAAGGTAGGGCAGTTTCATCGGCACGGTCGCCAGTGACAGAGCATCGTCATCGTCGGAGAACACGATCATCTCGGCCTTCCGCTCCTTGAGTGCCTCACCCACCTCCAGCATCGAGCCGATGGAGGGGCCTCCGGGAGCGATCAGCAACACGGGCCAGCCGGGCTCCAGTGCCGCGATGGGGCCGTGCATGTAGTCAGCCGCACTGAAGGGCTGGGGAGTGACATAGCAACACTCGGCCAGCTTCAGCCCGATCTCCAGGGCCGTAGCGAAATTCACACCCCGGGCCAGCACCGTGCAGGCCTCCATGTAGCGGTAGCGCTCGGTGCGGCTGGCCATCCAGGGCTCGATGTCGAAGGCCTGCTCCATGGCCTCGGGGACCTGGTGAATGGCATCCACCAGGTCCTGGCGCTCGGCCCAGTAAGCTGAGAGCAGATAGAGGGCGGCCAAGGCCGTCGTGAAGGTCTTGGTGGCGGCGACGGACTTCTCCTCATCGGCGTGCGTCAGCAGCACATGTTCCGCTGCCTGACAGATGGGAGAATGATCCTGGTTCGTGAGCGCGACAGTCATCGCTCCCAGTCCCCGGGATACCTCTAGCACCTCGATGACGTCCGTCGCCTTGCCTGACTGCGAGATGCCCAGGACCAGCGCGTCCTCGATCTGCATCTTGCTGCCGTAGACGGTCAGCAGCGAGGGGGCGGCCGGGGCCACGACCATGCCGTTGACCGCACCGAAGAGATAGCGGGCATAGGTGGCGGCATTGTCGGAGGTGCCGCGGGCGGCGACAATAATGAAGCGGACCCGCCGCCGACGGATCTCCGCGGCGAGGTCACTGATCCGGTTGCTCTCCTGGGCCAGCGTCTCACGCATGGCCTGGGGCTGTTCGTGGATCTCCTTGAGCATCAGATGCGTGTATTCACGGTTTGCGGCCATCTCAACCCTCCTGGGGGGAGACCCCCTGTGACGCAACGGCGGGCCTATGCAGCCCCGCCGCTGCAGCGTGTCCCTTCGCCCTGCCGACAGCGTTCTCCTGCCACTCGCCGTAGAGTAGAGGGAAGCCCTCTGCCGCTGACGAATAGATGACTTGGACGTTGACTCCCTGCACGTCACCCGCACCCATCCCCTGACTGGCTCCAGGTCTGGAGGTGCCCCATGCTAACCCCCACCCAGATCGAGATGCTGCGCGACCGTACCCTGCAACTGCTGCGCGAGGTCGGTCTGCGCGTCGAGAACGACGAGCTGGTGCAGATCATGTTGGCTCGCGGCTGCACCCAGAACCCCACTACCCACCGGGTTCTGATTCCGGAAGGTCTGGTTCAGGAGATGGTGGCCCACCTGGCCCCCAATCAGTGGCTGGACGCCGATGACCAGGCCATGCATCCCTACTGTGGCATAGACTGGACCCACTGGCTGATGTGGACAGGCCAGAAGCACAGCATGCGCGAGCGCATGCGGTCTGAGTTTCTGATGTCGGCCTTCGACTGCGGGCCCACCCGCTACTACGACTACCAGACCGCCAGCCCCCGGCCCGTGGACACGGACATCTTCATCACCATGAAGAAGTTCGCTCAGGCCACGCCAGAGATTGGCTACATCAGCACCTGGTACCGGCAGGATGTCCCCAAGCAGACCGAGCGCCTGGAGTCCCTGGTTCTAGCCCTGCAATACACCGACAAAGTGGACGGCATCGAGGCCATTGACCCGCCGGTCATCAAGTACCTGGTGGAAGCCGGGGAGATCATGACCGGCCAGGAGAAGGATGCCCGCTATCTGGCAGGGTCAGAGTGCCTCACCGCCCCGCTGATCATTGACCACCGCTCCGCCGACGACATGCTGGCCCGCAAGGCCGCCGGGGTGCGCAAGTACCACATGGCGTCCATGCCCACCATCGGCGTCTCGACACCGGTCACTCTCGCGGCCGCCATTGTCATGGGTGCGGCGGAGGTGCTGGGAGGGATGGTCGCCGCCTTCTGCCTGGACCCCGAGGGCGACATCACCGGCCGCATGATCTCTACCGTCCTCGACATGAAATACGCCACCGCCGCCTCCGCCGGCCCCACCCCGCTGCAATGCAACCTGGGGGTGCGGGAGCTGTTTGAGGCCTGCTGGAGCGGTCACTGCTGGGTCGAAGTGTTCTTCTCGCCCACCGTCAAGCAGCCCGGTCTGCAGGCAGTGTACGAGAACTTCTACGGCGGCTGGGCCACGGCCAAGTTGCTGGGTGACCCGAGCATCCCCTACCCGGGCATGGGGACGCTGGACAATGGAGGACTGGGCTCGCCCACCCAGTTCATGCTCGATCTGGAGATCCGCAAGAGCCAGTTCGCGATCAAGGACGAGATCGACGTCAGCGAGGAGACGCTGCTCTTTGAACAGGTCTGTGAACACGTGAACCTGGAGCGGGAGTTTCTGACCAGCGACCACACCCTGCTGAACTACCGCCAGCTCTGGCGCTCGGACCTTTTCCCCACCGACACCGCCGGGGCCGCCGGGACGCTCAGCGAAAAGCGCATCCTGGACCAGTGCGAGGAGGCCTGGCGGGCTAACGTGAAGTCCTGGGAGCCCCCGGTGCTGCCCGACGACAAGCGTCGGGCCCTGGCGGCCATGCTGGAACGGGCGCGGGCGGAGCTGCTGGGCTAACCTGAGCTGAGTACCGGGAGCGCGGCCATGACCACCCCCGTCGTTGGCCTTGAGACCATCCCTCGCCACCTCCCCAGGCGCCTGACTATCGCCTTCTGGTTCGGTTACTGGGCCACGGACACGGCGCCGGGCGAGGGTTTCGCCGACCTGGAGAAAGCGTTCCGGGACCTGGTGGCACGGGGTTTCAACACGGTTCGCATTGATGGGCTGTGGAGTTGGTGCTTCCGGCCGGACGGCTCGCGACGGCCGCCGCTGGAGATTGGTCGCGTCGCTGAACCGGGATACTGCGACTACGGCGCCGGCACCTCCGCCCGTGGGGGGCAGCGCGTGGATGCCCTGCAGCGGCTGCTGGAGTTGTTCGCCCTGGCCCGCAAGTACGGCGTCTACGTCGCCCTGACCACCTGGGAGTACCACCCCGGCCACACGCTGGGCTTCATCGCCGACCCCGCCGTGCGGCAGGAGATCCTCGATATTCCGGTGCCGGAGCGCTTCGCGTACACCGCGACGCAGATTGACCGCCTGCTGCAGGTACTCAGGCAGGAGGGATTCGCCGACCGCATCGCCTACGTGGAGCTGCACAACGAGATCGAGATCTCGCTGGCGCTGGGACTGCCCGGCGGCCCCGGAGCAATCCGGCGGGCTACGGAGGAGCAGCTCGACTGGCTCCGCGCGCGGCACCCCGACCTGCTCTTCACCGGCGACCATACGCTCCCTTGCCCGGAGCATGGCTTCGACTACGCCGTGACCGCAGGCTTCTTGGACGCCCTGCCCGGCAATGCCCAGCTCCTCGACCACCACCTCTACGCCTGGGCCTGTGGGGTGCAGGTGGCGCTGTTCCGACAGGCGGGCACTGGCATCGGCCAGCAGGACCTGGACGAGGCCATTCCGCGCCTGAGCCGGGAGAATGAGCTCTACCGCTGGCTGCTGCGGCCCGACGCCATCCCCTGGGAGGAGTACAAGCGGCACCTGGGGTGTGACTGGTTCCAGCAGTGGTGGGCGCCGCTGTACCTCTACCAGAACATGGACATTGACCGCTGGGATTACTGGCTGTTCCGCCACTACCCGGAGTATGAGGAGCGCATGCAGGGGTTCTGGCGCAACGCCATCGCGCTGGTCAGCCAGCGCGCCCGCGAGCGCGGTGTGCCGCTGGTCTGTGATGAGGGCTACATCTGCTGGCCGCCGACTCACTCGCAGTTCGAGCCCTCGGCCGTGGGCCGCGCCAACTTCGACTTCATCATAGACCACATGCTACAGGCCGGCTACTGGGGCTACATGGTCTCCACCTATGCCTTCCCCGGCCAGCCCCTGTGGGAGCAGCAGGCCGACTGGCTGGCCCGAACGCACGCACGGATCCTGTCCGCAACCTGAACGGAGAGCAGGTGTGAGATGCCCACTTACGAATACGGGCGCATCAAGGTGCTGGCCGACAACCTAGCGGCGGCGGGAGTGTCGGTGGAGATCGCGGCGCGCATCCTGGAGGGTGGCGAGGACGTCCGCAAGGACGCCCGCCCCGAGCGCAAGGCGCGGTGGATGGCCCAGGCCATGCGGCGCATGGACGAGCTGTTGGACGCCGACACCCGCCACGCCGTCCGCGAGGGCTGCGCCTGCTGCCTGGGCGGCGAGCGCCTGAAGCTCTCCAAGGCCATCGCCCGCGACCATGACAACCTCGCCGACCGCCTCCGCGCCGCCAACGCAACGCCCTCTGTCTTCGGCCACAGCGTCACCGAGACCGGCGACGGGCGGATCCTGGTCTCCTTCTTTCCGGAGGGCCTCGAGCACTACCGCTGCGTCTGCCTGCCCAAGGCCGAGGGCCCGGTTTCGATCACGTACTGCTACTGTTGCGGCGGGCACGTCAAGCACCACCTGCAGACCGCCCTGGGCCGTAAGCTGGAGATGACCGTCCGCTCCTCCGCCCTCGCCAGCGCCGGCAAGGAGCCGTGCACGTTCCTGTTGAAGGTGGTGGAGTAGAAGGCGCACCGACAGACGCTACATAATGGTACCGAGTCGGCCTTGGGCCAAGACCTTGGGGCGGTGGTTTGGCATGTTGAGGCTTAGTGTCTCCGCGATGGTGGTGCTGGTGCTGGCCGACGCACTGTTGGCCGACACTTATACAGTGACGAACGACGATGACAGCGGCACGGGCAGCCTGCGTTGGGCCATCGGGCGCGCCAACAGCCATGCGGGAGCGGATGTGATCACCTTCGCCGCGTATGTGAGCGGTTCGATCATCCAGCCGCTCACCCCGCTCCCAGCCATCACCGACGATGCCACCGTGGTGGATGGCGACCTCAACAACGACGGCGCGCCGGATGTTAGCGTTGACGGGAACTTGGTGGACGACCCGGCGGCATACCCCGCCATCGGGTTGGCCGTCGTGGGGGCTGACGACTGCGTCATCCGAGGCATGGTGCTGACGCGCTGGAACGGAGCCGGGGTGTCCCTCACGCGTTCACTACGCTCCCGCGTCACGTCGTGCCACGTGGGTGTCAACCGGGGCGGCACGCGGGCCTTCCCCAACCGGGGCATCGCGGACATTGATCTGAGCGATTCCTCAGACTGCGTCATCGGCAGCAGCTCGCTGACTGGCCGGAACGTGCTCGCGGGCGGGTGGGCTGATCCCCTCCACGCAGCCTGCGCTGAAGGCGTCAACATCGACTCTGGTGACCGCAACCTAATTCGCGGCAACTACATTGGCTTGCGCCGGGATGGCGGCGTGCTCGGTGAGGGGCATGTGGGTAGTACTGGTGTCCGTGTCCTCGGGGGAACCGGCAACGAGGTGGGGGGGACCGTGGCGGGGAGGGGCAACGCAATCGGCGGTGTAGACTACGGAGTGATGGTCACGGGTGGCGCCAGTGACACAGTGATTGCCGGGAACCTACTTGGACTCGCGGCCGATGGGAGCACTCTCGCCTCGGTGGCGCGGGACTGTGTTTGTCTTGACAGTGTATATGACCGTGTGACGATCGGAGGCGCGACAGCCGCTGCCCGCAATGTCTTCGCAGGGGGCGCTTCGTATGGCATCTACATCACCTACAATGCTTGGGCCCGCGTCCTGATCCAGGGCAACTACTTTGGCATGAACGCGGCGGGAACGGCAGAGCGAGGCCTGAGCACAGGCATCTTCGAAGGTTCGGCTGGTAACGACGTCCTGATCGGCGGGCCGGAAGCCGGGCACCGCAACTACTTCACGCCCTATGCCTTGGCCGGAGGCGTGGGCATCCACGTGCGTCGCGGCAGCGAGCCGGTGATCCGGGGCAACACCTTCGGCCTACTGCCCAGCGGGGCCGCCGCCACGGCGATGCTCGATGCCATCTACATCACGCAGGGGGCTGAACCGACCATCCGCGACAACACCATCGCTAACGCCCTGTTGGCCGGGGTGCAGATCAATAGCGACGAGCCGGGTTTGCCCGTCCTTTGGGGCAACCAGTTCAAGAAGTGTATCCGTGCGGTGTACCTGATGAACGGGGGAGCGTGCATACTCGGCGACCTCGGCAATGCCCTGCAGAATGACAACGGACACAACGTCTTTGCCCCGAGCAACAAGTGGCACATCTACAACGCCACCACCAACCACATCAAGGCCGAGGGCAATGACTTCGGCACGATCGTTGACGCCAAGATAAGCGCCAAGATATATGATCAGGTGGACAACGGGAACATGGGCCTGGTTGACTTCGACCCGCTGCTGGGGGGGTTCGCGCCGACTGCCGCAACGAGTGCCCTGACGGTCTCCTCCACCTCCGCCGCGCCGACGGGGCAGGGCGGGGCGCAGGTGAGCTTCACGCTGTCGGCCGACGCGCGGGTCGAGGTGACTATCGCCAACATCGCGGGGCGGATGGTGCGGCGCGTGGTGACCGACCACTCGGGCGTCACGGGGCTGAACACGCTGGTGTGGGACGGTAAGGCCGACAGCGGGCTGCGCGTGCCGGCGGGGCGATACCTGGTGCAGGTCCGGGCGCGGACCGAGGACGGGCGGCAGTGCCAGGCGATGACGGCGGTGAGGCTGGCGAGGTAGGAGAAGGCATCGCGCTTCGGGGCAGCGCTCCTGCCGACGGCAAAGGTGATGGCGGGTGCATGGAAAGGTACCCTACTCGATAGTCGCAAAGGTGAAAGGACGACAGAGATGGCAAAGACACTGAAGGTTGGCGTGATCGGCGTGGGAGGGATTGCGGGCGCCCATTTCCCGGGGTGGAATGAGAGCCCCATCGCCGAGATGGTCGCGTTTTCGGACCTCGACCCCGCTGTCCTGGCGCGGCGAGCCAAGGAGCAGGGCGTCAAGAAGACCTACGAGAAGCCCGAGGACCTGATCGCGGACAAGAGCATTGACATCGTGGACATCTGCACGCCCAACATGTACCACGCGCCGCTGGCGATCGCGGCCCTGGGAGCGGGCAAGCATGTCATCTGCGAGAAGCCCCTGGCGCCGACGCCCGCCGACATCAGGAAGATGATCAAGGCCCGCGACAAGGCCAAGAAGCTGCTGATGACGGCCCAGCACTTCCGCTTCCAGGGCTCCTCTCAGGCCCTGAAGGCGGAGATTGACCGCGGGGCCCTCGGTGACATCTACCACGCCCGGGGTTGGATGCTGCGGCGCTCCGGCGCGCCCACCCGGCCGGGATTCATCCAGAAGAAGCATTCCGGCGGCGGGCCGTGCATTGACATCGGCGTCCACATCCTGGACCTGACGCTGTGGATGATGGGCTTCCCCAAGCCGGTAACGGTGTCGGGCGTGACCAAGGACGTCCTGGCTCACAAGGAGGGCGCCTTCAGCAACTGGGGCGGCCCCATCCCCAAGGAGTTCGATGTCGAGGAGTTCGCCGCCGCCTTCGTGCGCTTTGAGACCGGGGCCACGCTGATCCTTGAGGTAAGCTGGCTGCTGAACCACAAGTCAGGGCCGGGCGAAGACATGCAGATGTGGCTCTATGGCGATAAGGGTGGGTCGCACTGGCCCTCCAATGAGTTGCTGTGGACCTGCAATGAGACCCGCCAGCATTACAATGTGCAGTTGCAGAACGCCGCCCAGGGCGCGCCTCATGCCAAGGAGTGCATGGCCTTTGCCGAGGCGGTCATGAACGGTGGACCGTCGCCGGTTCCAGCCGAGCAGTCGCTGATCGTGCTGGGAATCCTTGACGGGCTCTACCGGAGCGCCAAGGCCGGGGCGGAGGTCGCGCCGGACCTGTGAGCGGCCGCGAACAGGGCCGGTGGGAGGACTGGGCAGGGTCGTTCACGGAGCGCGGTAACGGGTGCCGGGGCCAGTCGCGGACACCGCGATCCCCGGCACCCAAGAAGGTCGGTCACTGGAGGCCCAACGACATGCCGAACCCGAGACCTGACGACCTCCGACATCTCTACCGTCTCATGGTCACCATCCGCCGGTTCGAGGAGGTGGCGACCGAACGGTACCTCGCCGCCGGCCGGGCCGGGCAGTTCATGGGCGCCCTGCACACCTACGTCGGCGAGGAAGCCATCGCGGTCGGGGTCTGTAGCCTCCTGCGCGAGGATGACTTTGTTATCAGCACCCACCGCGGCCACGGCCACTGTCTGGCCAAGGGCGCCGATCCGGGCCCGATGCTCGCGGAGCTGGCCGGGCGCGAGACCGGCTACAGTCGCGGCTACGGCGGCTCCATGCACATTTTCGCCCCGGAGCTGGGCCTGCTGGGCGGCAACGGCATCGTCGGTGGGGGCATGCCATTGGCTGCCGGAGCAGCCTTCACGGCCCAGTACACCGGCACCGACCGCGTGGCCGTCTGCTTTTTCGGCGACGGTGCCTCCAAGCAGGGCACCTTCCACGAGAGCTTCAACCTCTGCGCCCTCTGGGACCTGCCGGCTCTCTTCGTGTGCGAGAACAACTGCTACGCCGCGACCACGCCGGTGAAGGACTCCTGCCCCATCGTGGACATCGCGGAAATGGCCCACGGCTATGGCTGTCCTGGCGTGGTGGTGGATGGCAACAACGTCCTGGCTGTCCGGGCAGTGGCCGAGGAGGCCATCGCGCGGGCACGGGCCGGGCGCGGACCGACGCTCATCGAGGCCAAGACCTACCGCATGAAGCCGCACTGCATGGTCATCCGCGAGACCCGGGACCAGTGCGAACTGGACGAATGGGCGGAGAAGGATCCGATCCAGCGGTTCGAGGCCTACCTGCTGGAGGAAGGCGGTCTGGCGGCGGAGGAGTTGCGAGGCATCCGTGACGAAGTTGACACCGTCCTGGCTGCGGCCGCCGCCTTCGCGGACGCCAGCCCCTGGCCTGACCCGGCACGGGTGATGGAGGTCCTCTGGGCATGACCTCACGCCTGCAAGCTTATCACGCCACTGCCCAGCGGCGTGCCTGGGAGCCCCATGAAAGCCCCAAGGAGGCCAATCTCACCGAGGCCTTCTTCGAGGTCTATGCCGACCTGCCCCTGGCGGAGCGGCAGGCGCGGAGCGTGGTCTACGCCCTGCTGCGTGAGCCGATCCACTACGACCCTGACGAGACCATCGCCGGGATGATCTTCCAGGCCTGCCCGGGTTCGGGCGACCCGCTGCTCTTCGGCGGCGCTGACCCCCGCTGGGCCGAGTTCTGCGCCAACGGCATGGGCGCGCGGTGGGTCGCCGAGCGCCTGCCGGAACATGAGCGGTACGGCAAGCACTTCAGCGACGGCGCCGCGCCGGGGCACATCGGCTGGGACTGGCGGCTGGTGCTGGAGCTGGGCCTGACCGGCCTGCGGCAGCGGTATGCCGAGGCCGAGGCGGCAGCCACGGACGAAGCCGCCCGCGAGTTCCATCGTTGCGTCGGCATCGCCCTGGAGGGAGCGATGGACTTCGCCCGCCGCCTGGCCGAGGGGGCGTCGGAAGAGCTGCGGCCCCTCTGCGAGAAGGTGCCGCTTCATCCCGCCGAGAGCTTCCGCGAGGCCGTACAGGCCTTCTGGACCCAGTACCTGGCGGTCATGTTCGAGAACCCCTATGGCGGCAACGGACCAGGGCTTCTGGACCGCTTCCTGTGGCCGTACCTGGAGCGTGATCTGCAGGCGGGGCGCCTTACCCTCGATGAGGCGCGGGACATCGTCACCGAACTGCTCATCAAGCTTGATGAGCGCATCTGTCCGGCGGACGGCTGGGTGGAGGCGATCTGCGTCGGCGGACGCACCGCTGACGGCGGCGGGGCAGAGAACCCACTCTCCCGCCTGATCCTGGAGCAGATCATTGCCCTCAACCAGACCCATCCGTCGGTCTATGTGCGCCTGCGCGATGACGCCCCCGAGGACTTCCGCGAGCTGACGAGCCGCTATCTGCTGCAGGGGGGCAACCGCGCCCAGGTCTACTCCGATGACCGTGTGATCGAGGCGCTGGTGGAGGCCGGGCACAGCTACGAGGACGCGTGCGAATGGATGGCCGGCGGCTGCATGGAGGTCTCCAGCCAGGGCCGCAACTGCGACTTCAACTTCACCTTCGTACACAACATCGCCTGGACCCTGGAAGCCGTCTTGCACGGGGGCATCCTGCCCATGACCGGCCAGGGTGTGGCCCCGCTGACGGCGACGCTGGCTGACTACCCGACCTTCGAGGCGCTCTGGGAGGCCTTCGAGGCCGAGTTGCGGCGCGAGCTGGACCTGGTCTTCCGCCGCCTGGACATCTATCTTGCGGCCTACGCCAGGTACCGGCCGCAGTTCCTGATCTCGTCCATGGTCCACGACTGCCTGGAGCGCGGTCGGACCATGAACGACGGCGGCGCGCGCTACGCCGATTTCAGCGGCAGCGGCCTGGCCGTCCCAAACGTGGGTGATAGCCTCCTGGCCGTCCGCGAGGCGGTCTACGAGCGGGGGTTGTGCTCGGCGGAGGAGCTACTGGCGGCGCTGCAAGCCAACTTCGAGGGCTACGAGGGCCTGCGGCGACAACTGCTCAACCTGCCCAAGTTCGGCCAGGATGACCCGGATGCCGATGCCATGGTCAACCGTGTGCTCGGGGTCTACACCTCCGCCGCCAACAGCCATGTCACGCCCCACGGCGGGCGGGTGCGGCCCCTGGTTCTGGGTTTCGTCTGGGTGGCGCAGTTGGGACTGCAGACCGGCGCCACGCCCGATGGACGCAAGGCAGGAGAGCCGCTGGCGCACGGCCTGGCGCCCCAGTGCAGCAGTGCGACTCTCGGGCTGTCCGCAGCTATCAACTCGGCCACCCGCCTGGACCTGCGCCCCGTCGGCGGGGGGGCCAGTATGATGTTCGACCTCGACCCGGCCTGGGCCACGCCCGGAATCGTGGATGCCACGCTGCGGACCTTCGCCCAGCGCGGGGGGCACATCTTCCAGGGGAACACCGAGGACCTCAGTGACCTCCAGGCAGCCCTGGAGCACCCCGAACGCTACCGTCACCTGATGGTGCGTGTCGGCGGCTACTCTGCCCGCTTCGTGAACCTGTCGCCGGAACTACAGGCCGAGATCATGCAGCGCCGGCGCTACAACAGTTGAAACCGGCTCAAGTCGAAGAGGTTTCCCCCATGCCACTCTCAGCATCTGCCCTTCTACTGCTAACCGGCGCTCTCATCCCCGCCGCGCCCCGAGACCTGGCCTGGACGCAAACCTACGAGATGGATCAGCATCCGGCCATTGGCGGCTGGTTCGGTGACGGGACCAGTAGTGTCGTCGAGAAGGGGGTCCTGCGCGTGGTGGATGGCAGCACCCTGGGCGGCTCGGGCCATTGCTTCCAGCTTGACTGGGAGGCCGACCCGGCCCAGGAGGCCGTAGCCGAGGCGCGGGTCAAGGTGATTAGCTGCACGGGCGAAGCCGGGGTCTGCCTGTGGGTCTCCAATGGTGTCAACGAAGAGGGACTGACCCTGTACCCCGACCGCCTCGAGCTGAGCTTTGCCAAGCTGACCTACGCCCTGGACACAACCGCTGACTTCCACGTCTACCGGCTGACCATCCGTGGCCATGACCTGACACTCCACGTGGACGGACAGCCGGCCATTGATGCCACCGGGCGGTTCACCCACCCGGCCTATGGCGGGCGCAACGAGTTCAGCTTCGGCAGCGCCTCCAGCACCGCCACCGGCGAGGCGCTCTGGGACTACGTGCGCTTCCGTTCGCCCGCGGTGTGGCACACGACCGCTCAGCCGCCGGAAATGGAACACGTCACCGTGTTCCGCGAGCCCGAGACCTATGCCGTTTTCCCCTCGCTTGACCTGGACCCGCAGACCGGACGGCTCTACACGAGTTTCCGGGCGGGGGGACCCCGGTCCCACATCAACGCCGAGGGGTCGGGGACAGTCCGGATGACCAGCGACGACGGTGGACGCACGTGGCAGCCCGGCGAGGCTGCCCCCGGCAGACCCTTTACCGGGCCCAACGGCCGGCAGGTCTATGTGCGCTGCAAGTGGTGGCAGGAGCACCCGGCGGAGCAGCGCGCGGAGTTGGAGAAGCAGGGCTACGAGGTGCACGACGTGCGCGAAGGCGTCGTGGCGATCTGCGCGGGAGCCGTCTGCAGCATCTCCGACGACGGCGGCAAGACGTGGCGCGAGCGCGACATCGAGATGCCCTTCATGGCCGTGCTGGCCTCGGGCATGAACTCCTTGCAACTCGACGACGGTACCATCCTCTTCCCGGTCTACGGCAAAGCCAAGGCCGGTGAGAACGACTCCTCATGGGTCTTGCGGTCCACCGACTACGGCGATACCTGGCAGCTAGTGCCCGTGGGCAGCCGGGCGGAGTCACATCTCAACGAGCCGGAGATCGTGCAAACCCCCACCGGGCGGCTCCTGATCGTGATGCGAACCGGCGTCGGCAATGACCACCTTTGGCAGGCAGTGTCCGATGACCAGGGGGCAACGTGGCACGGGCTCAAGGATACCGGCGTGAAGGGGCATCCGCCGGACCTGCTGGTGCTGCAGGATGGACGCCTCCTGCTGACTTACGGCTTCCGACACATGCCGCTGGGCATTCGCGCCGTGGTCAGCTCCGACAACGGCGAAAGCTGGGACCGGGAGCACATCTGGACGCTGCGGGCTGACGGCGGCAGCACTGACCTCGGCTATCCTCATTCGGTGCAGCTCAAGGACGGCACCGTCGTCACCATCTACTACTTCGTCGAGCCGGGGGGCATGCAGCACATCGCCTGTACTCGCTGGCGAGTGCCCTGAGCCGGGGCACGCCCGAACGACACGAGCCGAGAGCCCGCGCGGGTCTCTCGGCTCGTTTGCTTCTACGGTCGGTGCGCCTGGCCGACCTAACCGCCCAGGCGCTTGACGGCGGCGCGGGCTTCCCTCGTCTTCGCGCGGTCCTTGGACACGGCGAGGAACTGGTTGAAGGTCTTCACGGCCTCCGCCTTCATCGCAGTGTCGCCGTTGGTGCTGCCCCGCTCCGCCTGGATCCAGGCCTTGCCCCAAAGGGCCAAAGCATCCTTGGGGTTGCTCTGCAGGTTGGCCTCAAAGATCGCGAGAGCCTGATCGTAGTTGCCCGAATGTTTGACGTTGATCCCATCCTTGGCCGTTGCACCGGGCGGCGCTGTCGTTGCGCCTGCCGCCGGAGCAGCCCCGGGAGCCTCTCCGGCCGGAGCAGCACCCGTGCCGCCCCCGGCAGCCGCTCCTGGTGCTCCACCACCGGGACCACCCATGCCGCCGCCGGGAGGTCCACCCATCCCACCACCGGGACCACCCATGCCGCCGCCGGGAGGTCCACCCATCCCACCACCGGGACCACCCATGCCGCCGCCGGGAGGTCCGCCCATCCCACCACCAGGTCCACCCATCCCAACCACCGGGACCACCCATGCCGGGGCCGCCAGCCGCGGTCTTGTCGGCGTCTTTCTTCCCGCACCCGCACACGGCAATGGCCGCCACCATGGTCGCTACGACGATGCAGATAAGGAGCAGTCTCGAGGGCCTCAAGGTCAACTCTCCTTCCGTCACGCGCTCAGAGCGCTATGCGTACCGGCTCCCTGCTTCCCGTTGGTGCTATTCGTGACGAAGTGCGTGATTCCTGCAGTCCCCCACTTCTATGGCCTTGTGCTCCCTCGCGTGTCTCGCTAGCGCTGGCGGCTGATCACATAGTCAGCCAGCTCCCCCAGACGCTCGCGGGCCAGCGACGGGGGCAGGCTCATGAGGGTCTGCTGGGCCTGAGCCACCAGCTCGGCGGCGAGTTGTGTGGCATAGGCTCGCCCCCCCAGCGCTTCGGCCAGGTTGGCCGCCTGGCGCGCCGCCTCCTCATCAGCCTGCGCCTGCTCCAGAAGCTGTCGCAACTGCTGGACCTGTTCGGGGGTTCCCTCGCGCAGAGCGTAGATGATCGGTAGTGTCCAGTGGCCCTTTCGCAGGTCCTGCCTTACCGGCTTACCGACCACGCTGGCCTCTCCATAGAGATCCAGCAGGTCGTCGGCGATCTGGAAAGCCTCGCCCAGCTTGCGGCCATAGTCACGCAGGACCGTCGCGGCCGCCTCGTTCTCGGCGGCCAGGGCTCCCGCTTCGCAGACGGTGCCGATCAGCGCCGCCGTCTTGCCTTGAATGTTGTGGCGATAGGTCGCCTCGTCCACCTCGGCCGGACTGTCGCTGTGGACCAGTTCCGCCCGGCACATGTCGGCGACGGTCTGGGCCAACAGCGCCAGACTCTTGCGCTCCAGTTCCTCCGCCAGGCTATGAAAGACCTCGGCCACCAGAAAGTCACCGACCAGCACCGCTGCCCGGTTGCCCCATTGCTGGCGAGCCGAGGGCTTCCCCCGCCGCTGCTCGGCCTCGTCGATCACGTCGTCGTGGATCAGTGATGCGAGGTGCAGGACCTCCACGGCTACCGCGAGACCGATGGCGCGGTCGGTATCGCCACCCGCCGCCACACAGGACAGCAACGTCATCAGCGGACGCAGGCGCTTGCCCCCCGCCTTCAGCATCTGCTGATAGACGACAGGCGCCAGTCCTCCCACCGAGTCCGGCACCAGTGTGGTCAGCCGCTCCTCAACCAGCGCGAGGGCCGCCGCGACGGGCTCGCGGAGGCGCGCCAGCGTCGCCTCCTCGGCGTTGTCGGCGGCCCCGGCATCGGTCATTCCTTGGGTGGCAGGTAGAAGCACAGCGTCTCCAGTTCGCGGGCCAAGTCCACGTTACGCAGGTTGACCTCGGGCGGCAATGACAGCAGTACAGGGGCGAAGTTGACAATGGCGCGGATACCCGCCGCTACTACCTTCTCCGCCACCTCCTGGGCCGCCTGCTCGGGCACCGTCAGCAGGGCGATCTCCGCCCGGTGCTCACGGACCACCGGCACCAGGTCCAACATCGAGTGGATCTTCATGCCGCTGACCTTGTAGCCGATACGGCGCGGGTCATTGTCAAACAGGGCGACGATCTGAAAACCATGCGACTCAAAGCCAGGGTAGCAGGCCAGTGCCGAACCGAGGTTCCCGACGCCGACCACGATGGTCGGTCGCTGCCGCTGGACCCCCAGGATGTCCCGGATGTGGGCCCGCAGTTGCTCCACATCATAGCCCAGACCTCGCCGCCCGAACTCCCCGAAGTACGACAGATCCTTGCGCACCTGCGAGGCCTTCACACCGGCCCAGCTACCGATCTCCTCCGAGGACGCAGTCTGCTGCCCCTTGCGGTCCAGCATCGTCAGCACCCGCAGGTAATCGCAGAGCCGTTCCACGGCTCCCTCGGGGACCTTACGGCTGCGCACTGTCGAATCCACTGTAGCGCCCCTGCGGGTCAAGACCTCCAACGTCTGGCCTAGCGCCCCACAAACAACATCCCGGCTTGGCGGGCCAGCGCCATGAGCGGCTCCGGCACAAGCCCCAGGCCGAGGGTACCGATCAGGGCCACCCAGACCACAACGCTCAGGCCGGCGGGCCGCTTCACCAACTCAGGCGCCGGCTGCCCGAAGTACATCAGCCGGGCGATATTCATATAGTAATACAGCGAGATGGCGCTGTTGATGATGCCCACCAGCGCCAGCCACCACCAGGTGCCAGACTCGATGGCTGCCGCAAACAGGTAGAACTTGCCGACAAAGCCACCAGTGGGCGGGATGCCGGTGAGCGAGAGCAGCAGGATGAGCATGGTGGCAGCCGCAAAGGGCGCTCCCTGGGCGAGACCCGAGAAGCCGCTGATCTCCTCCGTCCCGCGGGTGCGGGCCACCAGTAACAGCAACGCGAAGGCCCCCAGGTTCATCAGAAGGTAGGCCACCAGGTAGAACAGCACCGCTGGCAGGCCCCACCCGGCCTGGCTGCCCGCCGCGACCACACCAATCAGCAGGTACCCGGCGTGCGCGATGGAGGAGTAGGCCAGCAAGCGCTTCAGGTTCTGCTGACGAATCGCCAGGAGGTTGCCCACAAACATGGTCAGGGTGGCCAGGATGGCTACCACGACCTGCCACTGTGGCAGCAGCGAAGGGAATACCGACAGGGCAAAGCGGATCAGCACCGCGAACCCGGCGGCCTTCGGACCCACTGACAGGAACGCCGTCACCGGCGTCGGCGCGCCCTCGTAGACGTCCGGGCACCACGCCTGGAAGGGCGCCATGGCGACCTTGTACCCCAGGCCGGTCAGCACCAGCATCAGGGCCAGCGCCCCCAGGGGCGTCACCTCGCCGCTGGCCAGGCGCTCCCCCAGCACCTGCAGGTTCGTGGAGCCGCCCAGCCCGTACAGCAGGCTCATGCCGTAGATCATCACGCCGGAGGCCGAGGCGCCATACAGGAAGTACTTCAGCGCCGCCTCGTTGGACTTCGGGTCCTCGCGCCGGTAGCCCGCCAGCACGTACGATACCAGGCTGACCAGCTCGAAGGCCAGGTAGATGGTGATAAGGTCATTGGCCCCCGCCAGAAGCACCATCCCCAGCAGCACGAAGAGCAACAACGACCAGTACTCCCCATAGGCGCGGACATCGCGGAGGAAGTCCGTGGACAGCAGCACCACCAGACCGCCGACAGCGGCGAAGAACACCTTCAGAAAAATGGCAAAGTTGTCGGTGACGTAGCTGTTCCAGAAGTCGTAAACCGGGCCGCGCTGGGGGTCCCAGAGACTCGCGGCGGCCAGGCCCACCAGGAGCAGGCCGATAACGCTGAGCACCGGCAGCACCGAGCGCCGGGCCCGCGGCAGCCACAAGTCCAGCAGCAGCACCGCCAGCGCCAGCCCGGTGAGGAGCAGTTCAGGGAGAAAGAGTTGTAGGTTGGTTACCGGCATAATGTCAGCGGTGCTTTCCACCGAAAGTTGCGCGCCGTGTCATGGCCGTGACCTGGGTAGGAGCGCTCACCAGAGCGCGATGCCGTTCGTTCTGTGTGGGCCAAAAAGCGACTGGTCGCGCTCTGGTGAGCGCTCCTGCCTACGACAAGAGCCCTACCCCCACATCCCCCACCCTTGCACCAGGTGTATCACCTGGCTCATCTCGTACACCAGGCCGCTCATCGCCGTGTTGATCAGGTCCAGCAGAGGCCTCGGGTAGATACCGATGAACAGCATCAGGAAGCACAGCGGCACTGTGGCCACCAGCTCCCCGCCGTCCATGTCCGTCAGCTCGGTCCACTGGCGGTTCAGCGGCCCCAGGAAGATGCGCTGGATCATCCACAGGAAGTAGACCGCCGTGAAGATGACACCCAGCACCGCCAGCGCCGTGAAGACCCTGTAGACGCCGAAGGAGCCCACAAAGACCAGGAACTCGCTGACGAAGCCCGACAGCGTAGGCAGACCCAGCGAGGCGAAGCTCGCCATCATCATGATCCCGGCATAGACCGGCATCTGCTTGGCCAGGCCGCCAAAGGAGTTCAGGTCGCGCGTGTGGGCCCGGTCATAGATGACACCCACCAAGAAGAACAGAGCCCCGGTGATGATGCCGTGGTTGAACATCTGCAGCACCGCGCCGTTGAGCGCCGTGATCCGCGCCACCTCCAGCGTCGGTCCGTACCGGTCGGGAACCGTGGCTCCCACCGCCGCCGCTACGCCCAGCATCACATAGCCCATGTGGTTGACCGACGAGTAGGCGATCAGCTTCTTCAGATCGGTCTGCGCCATCGCCACCAGGGCGCCGTAGATGATCGAGGCCAGGGCCAGCAGCACGATGACCACCGCGAAATACTGCGCCGGCCCCGGCAGCATGGGCAGACTGACCCGCACGAAACCATACGTTCCCATCTTCAGCAGCACACCCGCCAGGATGACCGACCCGGCGGTGGGCGCTTCGACATGAGCGTCCGGCAACCACGTGTGGAAGGGGAACAGCGGGACCTTGATGGCAAATCCGAGGAAGAAGCCCCAGAAGGCCAGGGTGGCCACCCAGAAGTGCTTGACCCCAAAGCCAAAGGGGCCGGCGAACAGCTTCTGGTTGGTCAGCTCGATGATATCAAAGGTATGGGGCTGGCTGGTGAAATACATGGCCAAGATCGCCAGCAGCATGGCCAGGCTGCCCACCAGCGTGTAGATGAAGAACTTGATCGCGGCGTACTCCCGGCGCGGCCCGCCCCAGATGCCGATGAGAAAGTACATCGGCACCAGGCTGACCTCCCAAAAGACATAGAAGAGGAAGAAGTCCAGGGCGCAGAACACGCCCAGCATCCCCACCTCAAGCAGCATGAAGAATGCCATGTACTCCTTGACCCGCTCGGTGATGCGCCAGGAGTAGATGACCGACAGCAACGTCAGGAGGGTGGTCAGGAAGATGAGCGGCAGCGACAGCCCATCAATGCCCATGTGGTAGTTGACGACGAAGCCCGCGGCGTCAAACCACAGCGCCTTCTCCTCCAACTGGATCGCCGAGTCAGCACTGTTGAAGGGCAGAAACAGATACGCCGAGACCAGGAAGGAAAGCGCCGCAAAGACGGTCGCCACACCGCGGATGGCGTTGACGTGTCGCTCGCGGTTCAGGCACAGGATGATGACCATGCCCACCAAGGGCAGGAACGTCATCAGGCTGAGGAGAGGTATCGTCATGTTGTGTCCTCTGCAAGGCTGCGAGGCAGCCTCAGGTAGCCGCAATCGCTCCGCTCGGGCGGGGCAGGATGCCCCGCCTACCAAATTCTTCCCGGTAGCCGCCGCTTCCAGCCGCGGCGGTGGGGCAGGATGCCCCGCCTACCCTGTGGGCCCGCTCTACCGCCCGAACCAGACCCCGATGAAACCCAGATGGGGCTCCAGATAGGGTAGGGCCAGGATTGCCAGATACAGCGCCGCCGCCGCCGCGCAGCCCAGGAAGACCAGAGCCGAAATGTACTCCTGCACCCGCCCGGTCTGCAGCCGGCTACCATACTCGCCCACACGGCCCGTGAGCCAGCCAATCAGGTTGACCGCGCCATCCACGATCCACTTGTCAATGAAGCCGCAGACCGTCGCCACACCGACGCGCACGCCCCACCCGATCAGGTTCACCACACCGTCCACGATGTTGGTGTCAACCCAGCGCAGGATATTCGCCAGCAGCACCACACCGCGGACGATGACGCCCTCGTAGATGTCGTCGAACCAGAACTTGTGCCGGGCGGCGTAATACAGCGGGTAAAGCGGCGTCTTGATCCAGCTCACCGGGATCAGGTTGAGGCGGTAGATGGCCGCCGACAGGCCCAGGCCGGCCAGGGCCATCAGGGTCGAGATGCTCGCCACCAGCCAACTGAAGCCCGCCGCCTCACCACCGCCGTGCGCCGCTGCGGCTGCGCCATGCGCTGCCCCGTGGGTGGCCTCGGCCACCGGTGGGGCATAGTGCACGAAGTGGTGGAACAGGTTGCCACCGACCCACGGCGACCCGACCCAGCCCAGGAAGACCGCAAAGACCGCCAGGATAACTAGCGGCACCGTCATCACGGCAGGGCTCTCATGAGCATGAGCGGCCTTGTCGCTGCGCGCCTCGCCCGAGAAGGTCAGGAAGCAGCAGCGGCCCATGTAGAAGGCCGTCAGGAACGCCGCCAACTCCAGGCCGATGAAGAAGACCCAGTAGACCCAGTGGGCCGCGGCGTTGTGGAAGGTGGCGGCCAGGATCTCGTCCTTGGAGAAGAACCCGGCGAAGGGGAAGATGCCGGCCAGGGCCAGCGTTCCGGCCCAGAAGGTCACGAAGGTAATCGGCGCTTTCCTGGCCAGCCCGCCCATCTTCCAGATATCCTGCTCCTCGTGGCAGGCGTGGATGACGCTGCCGGAACCCAGGAACAGCAGGGCCTTGAAGAAGGCATGGGTGATGAGGTGAAACACCCCCGCCACGAAGCCGATGGGCCCCATCGCCAGACCGACCATCATGTAGCCAAGCTGCGAGATAGTGGAGTAGGCCAGCACGCGTTTGATGTCGCTTTGCACCACGCCGATGATCGCCGCCATCAGTGCGGTGATCAGGCCGATAATCCCCACCCACAGCAGTGGCGAGATACCAAATAGCTCGCCAAACGGCAGTCCCTGCTCGGCTGTGGGCAAGTAGAAGATGGTAAACAGCCGCGCGACCATGTACACACCGGCGGCAACCATGGTGGCGGCATGGATGAGAGCGCTGACCGGCGTCGGGCCCTCCATGGCATCCGGCAGCCAGGTATGGAGTGGGAACTGAGCGCTCTTGCCGATCGCACCGCAGAACAGCAGGAAGGCGGCTATACCCAGCCACAAGAGCGGAATCTCGTGGTTTGCGGCAGCGGCAAAGACCTTGCCGAAGTGTAGCTCCGGCACATAGAAGAACAGGACCAGGATGCCGAGGGCGAAGCCGAAGTCGCCAACCCGGTTGGTGATGAAGGCCTTCTTGGCGGCCAGGTACGCCGAGCGCTTCTCGAACCAGAAGCCGATGAGCAGATAGGAGCAGAGGCCCACCAGTTCCCAGCCGCCATAGATCATCACGAAGTTGTTGGCCAGCACCAGCATGAGCATGCAGGCGCAGAACAGCGACAGGTAGGCAAAGAACCGCTGGAAACGGGCGTCGCCGTGCATGTAGCCGATGGAGTAGACCTGGATACAGGTGGCGACGATGCTGACCATGGTCAGCATGACCGCCGCCAGCGGGTCCACGGCGTACCCGACCTCCATCGCCCGGCCACCGATGTGGCCCCAGACCGCAGTGACGTCCACGGGCGCCGCGCCCAGCAGCAGTTCCACGAGACAACCGACCGAAAACGGGATGGTCGCCGCAATGCCCGCGACTCCGATCCAGCCGACGCGTTCGCCGATACGCTTCCTCAGCGCGCTGCCAAAGAAGATCAGCACCGCGCAGGCGGCCAGGGGGAGCAGCGGTGTTATCCAGGCAAGCTGTAACATTGAGACGGCGCGTCCTGTGTCCAGAGTCCTGAGCCTTACGTAGCGGCGCTGTTTCCGGTTCCCCGTTCCCCGTTTGCGGCTGGCTTACCACTTCATGCTGCTGGCTTCGTCCGGGTTCAGCACGCCCATCGTGCGGTAGAGGCGCAAGATGATGGCCAGGCCCACCGCGACCTCGCACGCCGCCAGGGCGATGACCATCAGGACGAACACCTGTCCGTCCAGGACCGTGTTGATGGCCCTGTTGGGCGACAGATAGTGACTGAAAGCGACCAGGTTAATGTTGGCGGCGTTGAGCATGAGCTCGATGCCCAGCAGTGCGGCCACGGCATGGCGCCGAGTCATGACGCCGAAGAGACCCATAGCAAAGAGCAGTCCGGCGACGACCAGATAGGCCTGCAGTGGCACCGGGCTCATGGCTGGCTCTCCGCCTCCGGGGCCTCCGCCGCCCCGGGGTTCTCGCCCGGCTCCTGACGCGCCAGCACCAGCGCCCCGATCATGGACGCCAGCAGCACCACCGAGACAACCTCGAAGGGCAACAGGTACTTGGTCAGCAGCAGGTGCCCGATGAGCTTGACATTGTCGCCGGCGAAGGTCGCCGGGGTGTCGCCGAAGGCCAGGGGCTGGTAGCGCGTGGTAAAGATGCCCACCAGGATGAGCGTGGCCATGAAGCCGGCGGCCAGCACCCCGCCGATGAGATGCTGGTTTTCGGCCATGATGATGCGGCCGGTATGGCGCTGCAGCAGCATCACCGCGAAGATGATGAGCACCGTGATGGCCCCGGCGTAGACCAGGATCTGCACCGCCATCAGCAGGTGTCCGGCCAGGAGGGCATACAGGCCCGCAACTCCGCCCAGACATACCAGTAGCCACAGGCAGGCCGGGAAGACCCGCCGGGCCACGATAGTCCCCAGCCCGCCCAGCAGCGTGAGCCCGGCCACCGAGAGGAAGGCCAGGTACTCAACGTAGTTGGTATAGGGCAGTCCGAACAGCATGTCGTTTGCCGTTGGCAGAGGCCGGGCTTGCCCGGCCTGTTGTTGTTGCCGCCTGGACCGTGTCCGGCGACGAGATGGCCCCGTCCTAAGCCTCCGACACGTCTTTCTTCTTCGCCGTCGGTGGCTGCAGCACCGAGCGCTCGATGGGAACCGGCAGCAGCGGCTCGGCGATGCCCTCGCCACGGGCCTTCAGGTCGTTGATGTCGCGGATCAGCTCCTGCGGTGTGAAAGCCACATTGTGGTACTCGGGCGTCAGAGTAATCGCTCTGACCGGGCAGACCTCAACGCACAGCCAGCAGTACATGCACAAGCCGATGTCAATGTCGAAGGCCGCGGGGTGACGCTCCTTGCCCTTGCCCTGACCGATGATGTGGATGCACTTGTCCGGGCAGACATTGGCGCACGCCATGCAGGCAATGCAGCGCAGCCCACCCGGGCGCTCGGGATCATGGATGAGCGCGAAGTCGCCACGGTAGCCCGGTTTGGGCACCCACTCCTTGGCCGGATCGCGGTACGGGTACTGCCCCGTCACCTTGGGGCGCAGCCAGTTGCGCAGGGTCACCACGTGTCCCTTGATGACACTGGCGGCCCCGCCCACGATGTCGGCGAGCAGCGCCCAGGCCGACTGTGGTTGTCGCGTATTGGTGGTCATTGCTCTACGCCCACCCCAGCATGATCACCGCGCACATGACCCCCAGCGCCACGAAGCCAGCCGGGATCATCAGCTTCCAGGCCAGACCCATGAGTTGGTCCACCCGCAGGCGCGGCAGCGTCCAGCGGACCCACATGACGATGAGGACAATCAGCAGCGACTTGGCCAGCAGCCAGATGATGCCCGGCAGCCGCAACGGGTCCGGATAGCCGAAGGGCGAAAGCCAGCCACCCAGGAAAAGCACCGAGAAGATCAGCGCCACCAGGAGCAGGTTACCGTATTCCGCGAGAAAGAACAGGGCAAACTTCATACCGGTGTACTCGGTGTGGAAGCCCGATACCAGCTCGCTCTCCGCCTCCGGTATGTCGAAGGGTGTGCGGTTGATCTCGGCCACGCCGGAGATGAGGAACAGGACGACTGGCAGCCACATCCACGGACGGAGGAAGTTCCAGGCGATGATACTGCCCTTCTGGTCTTCCACGATGCCCGCCAAAGACAGCGTCTCGGCCTGCAGCACCACGCACATGAGCGCCAGCAGCATGGGGATCTCGTAGCTCACCATCTGTGCCGCGCCACGGATGGCGCCCAGCAGCGACCACTTGTTATTGGAGCCCCAGCCGCCCACGACGATGCCGATGAGGCCCATGGAGCCTACCGCAGCCATGAACAGCACACCAACCCCGGCGTCCACCTTCCCGGCCACCGTCCCGCCTTCATCCCACGGCACTACCACATAAGCCAGGGCGCTCACCGCCAGGAACAGGATGGGACCGATGGTGTGAAGGACCCGGTCCGCCTCCGCCGGGACGATGTCTTCCTTGAGCAGCAGCTTGATGACATCCACGAAAGACTGCAGGATGCCCACCGGCCCGCAGCGCGTCGGCCCGAGGCGGCTTTGGATGTAGCCCGACACCTTGCGCTCAAGGTAGATGAACACCAGCGCGGCCAGCATGATGGCGATGATGCACAGTGCGGCGCCCACTGCCCAGGTGAGCACCTCGATGAGCAGGCGCGACAGCTCCACGGGCACTCCCCAGCCGGCCAGGAGCCCGATGAGCCAGTCCTTGATGATGACGCCGATGGTGTGGATGGACATGTGCGTCGTTCTTGAGCCATGTGCGGCAGATGGGGCCGGCCAGTACCGCCCTGCGGTGCCCGGTTATGTTGCTCTACCGATCCACATCTCCCAGCACGATGTCTGTACTGGCGATGACGGCCACCATGTCGGCCATCCAGTGGCCCCGGCACAGCCGGTCCAGGGGGGCCAGGTTGTAGAAGGATGGCGCGCGCCAGTGCATCCGCCAGGGCTTGTCGCTGCCGTCACTGACCAGGTAGCAGCCCAGTTCGCCCCGGGGCGACTCGATGCGTTCGTAGACCTCGCCCGGCTCGACCTTCAGCCGGCGCGGCACAGGCACGTTGACCTCGCCCTCGGGCAGCCGCGCCAGGACCTGTCGCACGATCTTGATGCTCTCCCGCAGCTCGCGCGACCGCACCATGTGCCGTGACAGGCAGTCGCCGCCCTCCTCCACACAGACCTCGAAGTCCAGCTCCGGGTACAGGCTGTAACCATCCACGCGGCGCAGGTCGTAGGGCACGCCACAGCCGCGCAGGCACGGGCCGCTGAAACCGTAGGCCAGGGCCTCCTCGGCGGTGATGGCGCCAATGCCGCGCGTGCGGGCGATGAAGATCCGGTTCTCGCTCAGCAGCGTGTCATACTCGTCCACGCGCGAGGCGAGCGCATCCATGGCCGCATGGCACTGCTCTACCCAACCGTCTGGCAGATCATTGCGCAGGCCACCGACGCGCAGGAAGTTGTACAGCAGGCGCTGGCCGGAGACCCACTCAAAGAGATCCAGAATCAGCTCACGTTCCCGGAAGCAGTACAGGAAAACGGTGGTCGCGCCGGTATCTATGCCCATGGCCCCGAAGTACAGCAGATGGCTGGCCAGGCGGTTCAGCTCCGCCATGAGCAGGCGAATGTGCTCGCACCGCGGCGTGACCTCAATCCCCGCCAACCGCTCCACCGCCCGCACAAAGACCCACTCGTTGCACATGGCGCCGAGGTAATCAAAGCGGTCGGTGTAGCTGATGTATTGCCGGTAGTCCAGACGCTCGGCAATCTTCTCCATGGAAGAGTGCAGATAGCCGATGTCCGGATCAGCGGACACGACCCTCTCGCCGTCCAGGGTCAGAGCAACGCGCAGCACCCCGTGGGTGCTGGGGTGCTGGGGGCCCATGTTGACGATGAGCTGATCAGTTGTACCGACGTTGGCTTCGTTCATGGATCTGGCAGACGTGATCGGGAACCGAGGACTGAGAACTGATTAGGCTCCGTCACCCGGGCTTTCCGGCTCAGGACTCCTCCCCCTCCCCCTCCGGCGCGTGGCCCAACACCCGGACCGGGTCCTCCCGGAGCGGGTCGGGCGCCAGGTACGGATGGTCCAGCGGATACACGTAGTCCTTGCGCAGAGGGTGGCCCACCCAGCCTTCTGGCAACAGCAGGTGTCGCATGTCCGGGTGGCCCGTAACCGTGATACCGAACATCTCCGCGTACTCGCGCTCCGGCCAGCGAGCGCCCGGATACATCACGGCCAGCGAGGCGACAGCGGGCTTGTCCTTGGGCATGTGGGCCCGCACCGTCACAATCTCGCGCCGGCTGACCAGGGAGAACCGGTAGACCACCTCCAGCGCCGTCTCGCGCTCGACTCCGCAGGCATCCACGAACAGGTGGGGCTCAGCCAGCACGCTCTCACGTAAGGCCGCGACGAAGTCCGCCAGCCGCGCGGGGGCCACTGTGAAATCGGGCCCGTCAGCGGTCTTCCGCGCAGCGACGAGCTCGTCACCAAACCGTTCCGCCAGGGCAGCGAAGGCGGGCTCGATGCCTGGTACCCGTTCAGCTTCGGGTGCGGCCGGTTGTGGGGCCTCTTGCTCAGGCATGGGTCTCCGGCTGTCCAGGCACCACGATGCGGCGGTGCCCGGCGTTGTCTGACTTGTGGCCCTCGACGACCGGGCCGTCCGCGAGCGAATCCTGGCGCATCTTCCGATGCAGAGCCAGCAGCCCATCAATAAGCTGTTCGGGGCGCGGTGGGCACCCCGGCACGTACACGTCCACGGGCACGACCCGGTCCACGCCCTTGACCACGCTGTAGGCATGCTGGTAGAAGCGGCCGCCGCTGACGGCGCAGTTGCCCAGGGCCAGGACGTAACGCGGCTCGGGCATCTGGTGGTAGAGCTTCTCCAGCACCGGCGCCATCTTCACCGTCAGGGTGCCGGCCACGATCATCAGGCAGCCTGGCGCGGAGTGGCTCGGAAGATGATACCGAACCGGTCCAGGTCCCAGCGCGCCGCCCCGGTGGCCATCATCTCGATGGCACAGCAAGCCAGCCCAAACTGCAGGGGCCACGTGGAACACGCCCGGCTGACGTTGAGCACGCTGTCCACCAACTTCACAAACCGCACCACCGGGGGCTTGTCCTCGAAGCGGCGAGCCAGTTGCCGCACAGGCTCCGACGGAATCCGCTGGCGGAGTCGCTCCAGGCGGAGGAGTGCCGCGAGATCCACGTCACGGACTTGCTCGAGGCGTTCCTCGATCTTGCGTTCCAGCTCACGCGGATCAAGCCGCCTGGGGTCAAAGTCTAGCGGGTCCACTCCAGGTCCCCTTTGCGCCAGGCGTAGGCCAGCCCGATCAGCAGGATGACGATGAAGACCGCCACCTCAACCAGGGGCACAGCGCCCATGGCAGTGGCCGCCGAAAGCTGTTTGAAGACCGCGGCCCACGGGAAGAGAAAGATGGCCTCCACGTCGAAGACCACAAAGACTAGGGCGATGAGGTAGTAGCGAGCGTAGAACTGGCTCCACGCCGGCCCAATGGGCTCCATGCCACACTCATAGACCGCCTGCTTGGCAGCATAGGGATCACTGGGCCGAAGAAGCCAGGCGGTGACCATCGCGGCCACGCCCAACGCCACGCCGAAAGTGAGGAGAACGGCCACCGGGCCGTATTCCAGCGCCATGGACGACTCCTGCGGATACTGCCTCTTGGAGGATGGTATCGGCCGACTGCCGGAGCGGGCCGGCCTCCGCCGGCGGCTGGGCAATGCCTTCAGGGCGCGGATGCCCCTCACGACCAGGCCATAACCAGACCGGGGACAGTCCTCATTGCACCTGGAAAACCCTCAGGCCATAACCCGCTCAGTATAGCCGGGGCACAGACCCGATGTCAACCGCAAGACTTACGCTCTAATCTCTATAATATTATATTTTCGGCTAACTAAAGAGGACAATGGCTTACCCAAGACGAAGCTGGGGTCCGCAGACCGCTCTCTTCAGGAGGTTCTCCGACGTGAATAGAGGGATTCCCTGGACGGTGGCTGTGCCCCCGGAGGTCTATGCCGAGTACTGCGGTGTCACCATGCGCCAGTACCACACCGATCCCGCCGCCCAGATGGAAGTGCAGTTGCGCGGGCCCGAGATCTTCCACGAGCGCTACGGACTGCCGCTGCCCCGTGTGCGTGCCATCGCTCCGGATTTCACGACATACCTTACCGCCTCGGTTTTCGGGCTGGAGTTTGAGGTGTTTGAGGACCAGGTGCCTGCGCCGCGTGGCCACCCCATCGCCAGCATCGAGGCGGCCGTGGCCCTGGCGGTACCAGACGACCTGAGTACCGTGGGGTATTACCCTCAAGCTCTGGCGTTCTACGAATACATGCGTACCCACGCCCCTCAGGGAGTTCAGGTCGGCTTCCCCGGCGGTAGTCAGGCCCCGCTAACCACAGCGGTGCTCCTGCGCGGCGAAGGCTTTCTCATCGACATTCTGGACCAGCCGGAACTGTCCCACCGCTTTCTGTCGGTCCTGGCGCAAAGCGCCATCCGTCAGCGCGAGTTCGCCGCCAAGGTGACCGATAGCCCGGTGCCGGGGGCAGGCCTCGGCTTCACCGACGACTACGGCGGCCTGCTGGGTCCCAGTCTATACTTCGAGTTTGACGTGCAGTACATGCTGCGCATCGCCAGGCACTTCGGGGCGGCAAACCTGAGCCTGCACAGTGAGCTCCTGCGCCGCCCGCATCTGGCCATCCTGCAGGAGCATGGCTTTGGGTACATAGACGTGGGTACCGACCCGTACCTGACCATCACCGACTGTCGCGAGGTGTTACATACTGAGTTCCTGGTGCAGATGAAGACATCGGAGGAGATGCTGCTCTCTACGCCTGACGCAATCCGACGGCGCTACCGCGAGATGGTTGCGGAGGGGGCACCAAGCATGCTGGTGGAGTTGTGTCGAGGCGTGCCAGAGGAGAACGTTCGGGCCTTCATCGAAGTGGCCCGGGAGTACGAATGAAGTCCGGGGCCTCAGCCCTGGTCGGTGGAGCGTCCGCAGCACCTGCCACAGCCTGCGCAGTCGTCGCCATCAGCTTCGGCGCCCATTAGCGCGGCGCAGTGGCACGGGTGCACCATATCACCCGCCCAGGCAGCCAGGGGCAGCTCCTCCAGATCATCGAGCGGGTAGAGCGGGCGACTGACCTGGCGGTATAACAGGCCTCGCAGCGGTGACGGATCGGTGCGCCTGCGGCTGTCCCAGCACGCTCGCACCACCGCCCGCTCGTCCAGGGCGGGAGTATCGCAGTAGCAAGCCTGGTAGAAAACCCAGCCCAGAGCGGGGGCGTCCAGCCACGGACTGGCCCGAAAGAGAGCGACAGAGACCATGCCCGGGAGGCTCTCGGCCGTCGGGAAATGCTCCCACAGGTGCGCCAGCACCCCGTCCGCTGTGTCCTGACCCTCATCGGTTGTGATGAGCGGCAGCTTCCAGGCGCTGACCTGGGGGCGGGCGCCCACCTTCAGCGCGTCGGCCATGGCCTGTGCCGCGCGCCGGCCAATGCTCTGCTGGTCAGTGGTCGGATAGGCGTGGGGGCCCAGGAGCACATCGGCGGCCTGAAGCATGGTCGCCGTGACGTTGGCATGCACATCAAGGGCCGCCACGATGGGTACCTGGGGCCCCACCAGGTGGCGAACGCGGCTCAGAACCGCTCCCGTGACGTCGGGCTCGGAGAAGGCGGCCGTGGCGCCGTGCAGCGACAGCAGGACACCGTCCGGTGATACCCCCGCCAGGCCATCGAGGAGCTCACCCAGCAAGCTTTGCCAGGCCTCATCAGCAATCAGTCCGCCAGGAGGCGCCGCGACACGCAGCACGTCCTGCCAGACAACCTCTTCGCCCAGCAGTTGGGGCAGGGCGCGCATCCCGGCCAGCACAGGAGAGTCCACTGCCGAGTGGCTGAAGTGGCCCAGCTCGGTGGGGGAATCAGCGAAACTGTTGGTCTCGTGCCAGAACTCGGCTACGGCTATCGTTCGCATCAGGCCGCTAGTCCTCGCCCAACACGCGCACTTCAGGATCCAGCCAGATCCCCTCCTGCTCGTGCACCCGGGTACGGACCTGCTCCAGCAGTTCGAGGACGTCGCGGGCGGTGGCCGTGCCATCGCTGATGATGAAGTTGGCGTGCTTCTCGGAGATCATGGCGCCGCCCACCCGCATCCCCTTGCCGCCGACGATCTCCACCAGACGGCCCGCGAAGTCACAAGGGGGCCGCTTGAAAATGCACCCGGCTGACGCCTGGGCCACGGGCTGCTTCCAGCAGCGCTTCTCAATCGTCTCACACAGCTCCGCATGCAGGCGACGCGGGTTACCCTCCTGCAGGCTGAAGGTCACGGCGACGATAACCAGGTCACTGTCCTGAAGACTGCTGTAGCGATAGGAGAACTTGAGGGCACCGTGGTCAAGGACCACGGGTTGCCCCTCGAGGTCGAAGGCCTCAACCTGTCGCACGAGAGAGCCGATATCCTGGTTCCAGGCTCCGGCGTTCATCCACACCGCGCCGCCAACCGACCCCGGAATCCCCGCCGCAAACCCCAGCCCCGCCAGACCCCAGTCGGCGGCCATGACGCACAGACGCGCCAGGCTGGCGCCGCTTTGGGCCTCGATGTTCAGGCCGCAGCGCCGGATCTCGCTGAGATTCTCGGCGAGCTTGATGACCACGCCGCGAATCCCGCCATCCCGCACCAGCACATTGGTTCCATTGCCAATGATGATAGGACGAATGCCGTGGGCATGGCAGACCCGCAGGAGCTCCTGGAGCGCCTGCGGGCTGTGGGGTAGAGCCAGAATGTCAGCCGGACCGCCGATGCCAAACGAAGTGTGCTTCGACATCGGCTCATCGCGGAGTATCTCGACCCCGGGAACGGTATCGAGGTCGGTCGCGAGAAGTATGGCCATCTAGGCGTTGTTACTCTCTTTCCTGGTGCGCCGCTTCGGAGCGGCAGGCTTCTCGGCGGGGACCTCACTATCGGGCGTGGCTTCTTCGGCCTCGGCACAAGGTTCGGCGGGAACCTCGCCCGGAGCCTCGGTTTCGGCCGCCCCCTCCTCTGCCGGAACGGACCCCGCCGGCTCCGCTACGGCCTGCTCGGCTGCGGCGCCCTGGCCGGCCTCGCTGGTGACCTGTTTGGCCTTTGCGCCGAGCTCCTGAGCTTCTTCCTTGATTGTCTCAGCGACCTTCTGCGCCCGCTCCTTGGCCTTCTCGCTGAGCTCCTCGGCCCGCTCCTTGACCTCTGCCGCTTCCTTCTTCAGGACCTCGGCCCCCTTGCCGACCTTCTCCTCCACCTTCTCAGCCGCCTGCTGGTACTGCTCCTTGGCCTTCTCCGTGAGGTCGCCGGCGCGCTCCTTGACCACCGCTGCCTCTTTCCGCAGGGCCTCCGCCCCCTTGTCCACGGCCTCCTCAACCTTCTCGGCGGTCTGCTGGTACTGCTCCTTGACCTTCTGTCCGAGGCTGTTGAGCTTGGCCAGCAGACCCCCTGTCTCGCGTCCCTGCTGGGCCACCAGCTCATCCGGTATGATGACAGCATCCTGACCATGAACAGACCCGGCGATGACTGGCAGGACCAGGATGCCCTCGGCCATGTCACGCAGTGGGCCGGCTGAGACCTCGTACCGGTTCACGACCTTCTCCAGGGGGTCTATGTAGACCGCGGCGACAGCACCCAGGCGGCGGCCGGAGGTGGTGAAGACCTGCAGCGGGGCGGCATTGGCAGGACGCCGGAACTTGTCCAGCTCGGGCAAGTCAGCTCGCGGCTTGAGGACCTGGCGATTGGACACCATCACCACATCGGCCCCAATGGTCTGGATGTCATCAGCGGCAACGGCTTGCTCCCCCGCCGCGGTGTTCACCATTATGCCCAGCACCCGACCCTGGGAAAGGTCCACGACTACCTGGCTGACCGTCCCCAGGTTCACGGCTTCCTCGATCGTCAGTACCCGCAAGCCAACAATGGTGTCAATGTCTCGCATGTCAGACCCCTCTTTGTGTTTGGCGCGCCATCGCCCGCAACTCCGCACCATATTCAGGGTGCGCCAGCCATGCACTCAAGCAGGCATGGCCATAACCCAGAGCGCTGCCCACGTCCCAACGCTCCTCGTCAGGGCTGAGAGGCACACCATAGGCCAATTCCTGCCGGACCAGCAGGTGCAGAGCGTCAGTGAGCTGTATCTCCCCACCCACTCCGACAGGCAACTCCCGCAACAGCCCAAAGACGGTGGGCGGCAACACATACCGGGCACAGATGGCCAGGTTGCTGGGCGCGTGCTCCGGACCGGGCTTCTCCACCAGGTCCAGGATGCGGACGCTGTTGTCCGGCCCCGCCTCTCCTGGCTTCAGGATGCCGTAGCGGGAGGTGTCCGCTGGCATGACCGTCTGCACGGCAACGGTCGCTGAAGCGCCCGTCTGCGCCTTCACCCGCAGCATCCGCCGTACCAGGTCGCCAAAGGCGGGACCACCGATGACCGCATCGCCCAACGCCACAAGGAAATCGCCCTCTACAAGCCCCTCGGCACAGAGCACCGCATCGCCCAGGCCCCGTGGCTGCGGCTGGTAGGCAAAGCGCACGTTCATGTCGTCATCGCCGAACAGCGGCTCCGTGGCCCGCAAGGCCATGAAGTGCTCGGCAATCGCCTCTTTCTTCTTCCCGATGACGATGACGAAATCCTTCACCCCGCCGCCGATCAGCTCCTCAACGACTAGCTGGATGGCCGGCTTAGGCCCCAACGGCAGCATCTCCTTGGGGATGGCGTAGGTCAGTGGCCAAAGACGGGTACCCATTCCCGCGGCCGGGATGACAGCAGTCAGACGAGCCATTGTGCTGGGCCCCTAGCGTTGAGGTAGCATGACAAAAGCCTGGTGCACCCCCGGATGGGACGTCACCAGGCTCGGTGTTGTCGGTGGAGCCAGCGAGCAGATTCGAACTGCTAACCTGCGCTTTACGAAAGCGCTGCTCTGCCGTTGAGCTACGCTGGCACTGAAGGCCAGTCACGTCACCGTCAGCGGCCATCCGGCATGGCAAGCCTGTCCACACTCCAGGCTTGCGCACCACTCCCCGGCGCGTCACCACCGGGGCGGCTGCCGCTTGGAGACGCAATTCTAACCAAACCGGCACCGACAAGTCAAGCGCCCGCCGGCCCATCCCGGGTGACAAACGCAAAGAAAGCCCTGTCGGCACCGATGCAGCGCCAACAGGGAGGTTGGGGTAGAGCACCTGCGGAGGGTCCGGTCGCTGCCCCTTGGCCCCCATCCTCTCCGCCCGGGCGACGGTCTTGCGATCGTGCCCGCAGACCGATGGGCATCGCGACCGATGCTACGTGCACCCCTCCACCAGGACCACACTATACCCTTCGGCAGACCCGCGCGGTATTCCTGCCGCCGGGTCACTGGCAACGGCCGAAAACCAAAGATCCGCGCCGAGGCGACAATCAGCTCAAATGAGCGTCGCTAGCCGGCAGCCAGTCGTGGACGCGGCTGTACGCGTCCGGATTGCGGGCACACGGTCCGGCGTAGTGAGGCCCGGGGGTGAACGCCGGAGCATCGGAGCTGACGACCATGTGGCAGTAGCGACATTCCCAGGCGGTTTCCAGCCGCCCAGATGCCCCCTGGTCGCCGGACTTCGCCGGTGTGGCGCGGGAGACATGAGTTTCAGCCGGCACAGAGTGGTCCATCCTACTCGCGACCCTAGCGCACCACCACGCGCGCCCTCGGGACCCGACGCCGCGAGCGGCGCCGGCGGCTGCTGGCCCTGGTGGGGGTGTCGAAGTTGGTCAGGGCGCGAAACAGGCCCGGCTTCAGACCGTGCTCCCGCTCCAGGTCGGCCGCACGGCAGAAAGGACACAGGCCCGTCTCGCTCACAAAGGCTGAGAGACGGTCGCAACGCGAGCAAGCGATGCGGACCAGGCTGCAAGCTGGTGTCTTTGGTGCGGACCGCATGTCTGCTCTCCTCCCCTCAAGTTTCGTCCCCTCGTCACTCTCAGTCTAGACGCCAACACTCAAGACATGCCCCCACTACGCTCAACCGCCCTGCAAGACGGAGAACCCATGGACCTTGGCAGCCAAGCCCCTGCCCTGCTATGCTTGGCCCATCGCGGTTTCACGGAACGGGCACGAGCCGATATGGCGCACGCGTCCCCCAAACCCTCGGCGGCTGGCGGGTCAGGCATTACCGCGCGGGCGGTGTTGCTTGGCCTGCTGTTCACCGCCATCCTTGGCGTAGTAACCCCGTACTGTGACCTGGTCCTGCAGGGAACCTGGATCGCCTCCTGCCACCTGCCCATCGGTGTCTTCGTGCTGTTCGTGGTGATGCTGCTGGGGGTGAACACCCCGCTGCTGCGCTTCGCGAGCCGGTGGGGTTTCACCACCCGTGAGCTTTACACGATCTATACGATGATGCTGCTGGGTGCCGGGATCCCCTCCTTCGGCCTGACGGAGTACCTCTTCCCGACGATCGCCGGTGCCTACTACATGGCCACGCCCGAGAACGGGTGGATCGAGCGGACCTTCCGGTATATCCCGCAGTGGATGGTGCCCTACGACGTCGCGGGGGCGCTTTACAACGCCGGCGCTCCGGCCGGCGGCGGTGGTGGCGCAGCCTATGCGCTGCTGCCGCAGTGGATGCAACCCGGAGGCCGCTCGGTCGTCGTTTCGTTCTACGAGGGGCTGAAGCTGGGCGAGCGGGTGCCGTGGGGGGCGTGGTCGGTTCCGATCATCACCTGGACCTTCGCCGCGCTGGTGCTGTACTGGTGCCTGGCCTGCCTGAGTACTCTGCTGCGAAAGCAATGGATAGACCACGAGCGTCTGGTCTTTCCTCTGGTGCAGGTGCCCCTGGAGTTGGCGCACGACCAGTCGCCGCGGTCTCCGCTGCCCAGCTTCTTTCGCAACCGCTGGATGTGGCTGGGTTGCGCCATTCCGCTCATTGTTCACTCGGTCAACGGCCTACACTTCCACTATCCGGCATTCCCGGAGATCCGCCTCGCATGGCCCCTGAATCAGTACCTGACGGGACGCCTGTGGGCCAATGCGGGCATTGTCCACATGGTCATCCATTTCAGTGTGGTGGGCTTCAGCTACCTCATCGCTACTGAACTGGCCTTCAGCTTCTGGTTCTTCTTCCTGGTTTTCATCCTGGAGGGTGCAGTCTTTAGCTTCCTTGGCATTCAGCTTCACCCGTTGCCGGGCTATCCCACGCCGCCCCACAGCGCACTGCAGATGATCGGGGCCTTCCTGGCCATCACGGGGTACATGGCGTGGTCCGGACGTCAGCAGTGGCGTGTTGTCTGGGCCCACGCTCTGGGCCACTTGCGCGGCGGTGACGACCACGAACCGCTGCCATTGCGTCACGCCTTCTGGGGGCTGGTGATGGGGCTCGGTGTGCTCTGCGCCTGGTGCATGATGGCAGGCCTGCCTCTGCTCCTGGCTGCCCTCATCTTCGTCTTCCTGCTGGTCTTCTCGCTGGTTCTGACCCGCCTGGTCTCCGAGGGGGGATTGCTCTTTGTTCAGGCCTTCCGCCCCAGCGACGTCATTGTCGCCACCGCCGGCACCTCAGTGATCAGCCCCCGCAGCCATGTGGTGTTGTCCTTCATCCAGACGGCTTTCATGTTTGACTTGCGGACCTTCTTGATGCCCAGCTTCATGGACGCCTACCGCCTGGCTGACGCCTCGGGTCTGAGCACCCGCCGCCTGTTGCCGTGGCTTGGATTGGCCATCGTCGTGGCAATCGCCAGCTCGTATGTGGCCCTCCTGTTGATGGCCTACAAGCTGGGCGGCGCTCGCTTCATGCAGTGGTTCATGATCATCTCTCCCCGCCAGAACCTGACCTTCGTGGTGTCCTATCTGAACCAGCCCTACCCCACCAGTGTGGCCAACTGGCTGCTCATCCTTGGCGGGGCAGCGACCACGGCGTTGCTGTCCTGGATGCGTTCGCTGCATGTCTGGTGGCCACTGCATCCGCTCGGCTATGCCATGGGCCCCAGTTGGCCGATGATCCAGCTCTGGTTCTCCATGCTCCTGGGCTGGCTGCTGAAGTCGCTGATTCTGCGTTACGGGGGCTTCCGTCGCTTCCGGGAGGCCAAACCGTTCTTCCTGGGGCTGGTTGTGGGGGAGTTCGGGGCGGCGGGCCTGTGGCTAATCGTGGACTTCCTGGCCGGAAAGTCCGGACACCGTTTCTTCCTGAACTGATACCGGAGACCTTTTACCAACCCTCAACCAAGTCTTGAAGGCGTCCCGAGAGTTGGGTGGGTAAAATGCGGCTGACGCACCGCGACGAGGACCGGAGCGCGAGGAACTCCCTCCCCCTGAGCGGCTGCCGCCCAGCCTACCGAACCGGAAGGGGGCCCTAACAGTGACAGGCACGCACCAGGGCGCCGCAGGGCTGAAGGCCAAACGCATCCTCTGGGTTGATGACGAACCCGACTGCGCGTTCTTCCACCGCAAGTACCTCGAGCACGTCTCCAAAGGTGGCTTTGAGGTCACATCGGCTGTAGATGCCGCCGAAGCGGTGGAACTGCTCCTCAAGGAGTACTGGGACCTGGTCATCCTGGACGTGGTCCTGCCGGTGAAGGACACGGCCCCGGCCCGGCCAGGAACCGGTCTGCAACTGCTGCGCTGGATCCGGACCGAGTACTCGCGGCCGGAGCTGCCGGTGGTGGCGGTGACCGGTTACCGGAAGGGAACGGTGCAGGAGGAGTTCCAGGCCCTGGGGGCTACTCTCATCTACAAGCCCGCTGACCCCGACAAGATCGCCAACGAGCTGAACCGCGTCCTGGCCGCCGCTCCCGTCAGCTAGCTAGTGCCGACCACAGGTGCCCCGAAAGACGAACCCCCGCCAGCGCTGGCCTGGACCGCTGCGGGGGTCGATGTGGCGATTCGCCTCTGCCACTTGCAGATTATATTCCCCTCCACGAAGCTCCCAAAACCGCCAGTGTGCGGCGAGTCAGCTAACCTCCAGGGAGCCGCGGCCCATTGTATGGCCAATCTGAGACCGCCGCCGCGAAATTGCCCGTTTTGCTACATTTGCTCCTCAAGCAACCGCCGGCTGGCGGGATCGAGAGCCGCAATGTCCGGTATCTCGTAACGGTTCCCCTCGACATCGCTGAAGATGACGTATCCCGGCAGGGGCTGCTGGATCTGATCCCGCAGGCCGCGAGTGATGAAGCTGACCCTTCCCCGGGTTGTCTCAGCAGTCCACTTCATGACATCGAACCGGCGCTTGCTGGACAGCAGACGGACGATGCGGGTGGTGAGGTAGCGGCGATCCAGTTCCTGCAGCACCAGGTCCCGGTTCTCCCGTGACATGCCGTGGAGGTTCAGCAGGATCCCGTACTCCTTGCCGAAGGGGCCCAGTAGGGCGATCCACTCCTGCGGGAGGCTGTGCGGGAACATGCGGGTGAGCTTCACGTCCGTCCATTCCGACTGGCCAGGCAGGCGGCATTGCAGCCGTCCGTCCTCGCGGCGCAGTTCCAGCGTGGCCGGGTCCAGGTAGTTGACAGCCTCCGGGTCATTCTGGGCCGTGGGTGTCTCCCCCAGGCAGCCCTGGCCGGGACGATGCAGGAAGATAAGCATATGCCTGTAGCCTCTCTGTCGGCCGACGGGGCGTGCGTGCCGCTATGGTCTAGCGCTGTACCTCGTGCACCTTGCTGACCGCCTGGTACATGCCGACGAGGCGCGCGAACTCGCCGCGCTTCTTGTGAAGCAGCTCATCGTGGGTGCCCGTCTCCTGGATCTCGCCGGCCTTCAGTACGATGAGCCGATCGGCGTTGCGCAGGGTCGAGAGCCGGTGCGCGATGGCAAAGGTGGTACGCCCCTTCACCAGGCGGCTGATCGCTTCCTGGATCTGCTTCTCGGTCTCGATGTCCACCTGGGAGGTGGCCTCGTCCAGGATCAGGATGCGCGGGTTGTGCAGCACGGCCCGGGCGATGACCAGCCGTTGGCGTTCGCCAGCAGACAGGCCCTGCCCGGCTTCACCCAGGATCGTCTCGTAGCCGTCCGGCTTCTGCAGAATGAAGTCATGGGCGTTGGCGATCTTCGCCGCCCGGACGATCTCCTCGCGGGTGGCGCCGGGCTTGGCGTAGGCGATGTTCTCGGCGATGGTGCCGCCAAACAGGAACGTGTCCTGGGGCACGATCCCGATCTGGTGGCGCAGGTCAGCGATGCGGATCTTCTTCAGCGGCACGCCATCCACCAGAATCTCGCCCTCGTTGACATCATAGAAGCGGCACAGCAGGTTGATGATGGTGGTCTTACCCGCCCCACTGTGTCCGACAAGACCGATCATCTCCCCCGGTTCCACCACAAAGCTGACCTTCTTGAGGACAGGGCGATGGCTCTCATAGCCGAAGGTGACATCGCGAAACTCGATGCGCCCCTCGATGTGGGGCATCGGCACCGCGTCCTGAGCATCCTCGACTTCGGGCACACTGTCCAGGACCTCAAACAGGCGCTCCGCTGCGGTCAGCGAGCGCGATGACCAGTTGACCAGCCCCGAGAGGGCCTGCACCGGGCCGTAGAACATGCCCACGTAGCTGATGAAGGCCGTCAGCGTGCCGATGGTCATATCCCCGAGCAGGACCCCCCGCCCGCCGAAATACCACACCAGCATCGAGCCCGACATGATAATGGCCGAAAGGATGGCATAGAGCACCGACCAGACTCGTTCGGCCTGTACACCCGTTACCGCCAGGTCATTGCTGCGCTCGACGAAGCGGTTCACTTCCCGGGGCTCCTGCGCGAAGGCGCGCACCACGCGGATGCCGCTGAGGCCCTCCTGCAGAGCGGAGTTCAGGCGGGCCCAGCGGTGAAAGACGCGATGCATGTAGAAGCGGATGCGTCGCCAGAAGCTCAGCGAGCAGATGACCACCAGGGGCACCGGCACGCACACCAGCAGCGCCAGGCGGTAGTTCATGGCAAACAGCATCAGACCGATGCCCACGACCAGGAGCACGTTGATGACCAGATCGGCGGAGCCCCACGTGAGGAAGGCCTGCAACTGGCCGGTGTCCTGGTTGACGCGGGAGATGACACTGCCGAGCTGGCGCTTGTCAAAGAAGCTGAGCGACAGGTAGTGCAGGTGCTCATAGAGCTGGGAGCGGATGTCGTGGGTCAACCGGTTGCCCACGTAGGCCATGAGCCAGCCGGAGACGGCACTCAGCGCCGAACCCAGCAGCCGGGATCCCAGCAAGGCGGCCACCAGGACGCCCAGGAGCCAGAAACGCTCCTGCAGCGGGCGGGGCGGGCCCTGGGGCACCAGCACCTGGTCCATGAGTGGTTTGTTCAGCCACGGCGGCAGCAGGCTGAGGCCGGTGGTCACCATGGCCAGCAGCGTCAGGCAGCAGGCCGGCAGCCAGTGCGGCCTGAGGTACGAGATCAGGCGTCGCAGCGAACGGCTGCGGGGAGTGCAGGAGGGGCACACACGGCTGCCACGGTCCAGGGGGAAGCCACAGCTGGGGCACCGCCGCAACTCCTCCTCCGGTAGCCTGGCCTCCTCTTCCTTCAGCCACTTCTCCAGCGTCTGTGCGGCGGTCATGAAGCGCGGCGAGCGGGCTGCAGTGAACCGCAGCAGCTCGTGGCGCTTGTCGGCGTGCTTGATCTCGAAGGCTCCGCCGTCCACCAGCAGTTCGACCCGAGGCTCTGCGATCTCGGCGAAGGGAAACTGCAGACGGGTGACCGGCTGCAGGTCGCCGTTGGCCACCACGTAGACCTGGCTGTCGGTGACCACCAGCCACTCGGCGCCGTAGGACCCATCCGGCAGCAGGTCGGCCTTCACGCACAGCCGCAGTTCGCCCTCGGGGACAAACCCCTCGGGCAGCGCATCATTCCATTCCTTCTCGTCTGCCATGCCATCTACTCCGTCAACGGTGCCCGCCGGGCGCGGTTCACAGTCCTTTCGCTCCGCGGCAGGAGGAACCTCCCTGCCGGGGGAAGCCATCGCTGCCGCAGCCGCACCGCCAGTCCGCCAGGAGCAGCCGATGATGAGCTTCCGCTGGTCACTTCCCCTACTGGCTTTGGCCGCCACTCCGGGCGCCCTGGCGGCGGGGCCCGACGACCCCTCCCCGTTTGGCATCGTCTGCCCCTGGCCGACGGTCGGCGAGACCGGCGCCCGCTGGGTCCGCTGCGGGGCCGGGGCCACGCAACTCGTGGACTGGGGCCGCGTGGAGCCGGAGCCCGGCCAGTTCGTCTGGGAGGCCGCCGACAGCGAACTGGCCGACTGGGACAGGCCCGAGGGGTTGACGCCACTGCCCATCCTGGGCTACACCGCCCCCTGGGCCTCCAGTGACCGCGGCGGCGCCCGCAGCTACCCGCCGCGCGACTTGCGCCACTACGCACGCTTCGTGCGGGAGAGTGTCACTCGCTACCGCCAGGACATCAGGTACTGGGAGGTCTGGAACGAACCCAACATCGGCTTCTTCCACGGCACCATCACCCAGTATGTGGACATGCTGAAGGCAGCCGCCATCGTGGCCAGGCGCGCCAACCCCGGCTGCCACATCGTCTTCGGTGGCACCGCCGGCGTTGATTGCCGCTTCCTCGAGCGTTGCTATGAGCTGGGCGCCGCGCCGTACTTCGACGTCATGGCAGTCCATCCGTACCAGTGGGGGCGCACCTTCGACGACCGCTGGCACATGCAGAAGGTTCAGGCTGTGCGCTCCTTGATGGCGCAGCAAGAGACTGTCGCCAAGCCCATCTGGTTCACTGAGATCGGCTGGTCCACGAACGAGGGCGTGACCCCGGAGGACCAGGCCCGGCTGCTGGTACAGGCCTTCGTCTCCAGCCTCGCGCTGCGTGACCTGGGCGTGGCAAAGGTGTTCTGGTTCTGTGTGAAAGACTGGGGAGGCCCCGGCCATGGGCTTTTCGCCGACGATGGGTCCCGCAAACCGGCCTTCAAGGCGTACCAGAGCATGACCCGGGAGCTGGAGGGGCTGGTGCCCCACAGCCGCCTGGTGGCGGATCAGGCCCGGGGGTATCTCTTTGCCGACCCGCGCCACCAGCGTGCGCCGGTACTGGTGTACTGGTCACCGGGACTGGAGACCGCAAGCCTGCGGCTGCCCCCGCTGGGCGACGTAACGCAGGTGGACCTGTACGGCACCGAGGAGCCGCTGTCGCTGGCGACAGAGGCAGACGAGCTTCTTGCGCGGCCGGAACCACATTACCTGCGCCTTCGGCCCGGGGCTGTCGGGCAGTTGCAGGACACTGGAGCCGTGGAGGCGTTAGCGAACCCGACAGCAGGCTACTGGCAGGCCCCTCGAACTCCACCGCCACCTCCCTGCTGGGCGTCGGTGCAGATACCTGCGGGCACGGAGCGTCTCTGGCTCACGGCCGGGGGCAAGCGCGAGGTGCGCGTGAACCTGTGGAACCTGGATGACCGGCCACGCCAGGCCCGGCTCACGCTCAGCCTCCTGGGGGCATCGCGGACCGTGGCCCGCACACTCCCCCCGTGGGCCATGCAGCCTGTGACGGTTGCCCTGCCTGTCGCCGCCGACGCGCCCCTGGGTCTGAAGAGGCTGGCAGTGGCGCTGGAGCTATCCAACGGCCATGTTCGGCCGGAGCACCTCGTCTACACTACGCCGGTACGTCTGGCAGCCGGGCCCACCGTGGAGTTCCTGGCGAACAGCCACCTCGAACGCTCTGTCTACCTGCAGCCGGGCGCCCGCAGCGGGGAGTCTGAGTCCTGCCGTTTCGGTAGCGAGTGGACCTACCGCTTCGAGGCCCCTTACGCCTGTGACGGGCAACTGGGCGTCTACCTGGGGGCGCACAGGGCGGGGCCTTTCGCGCTAGCTTGGTCGCAGGACGGCAAGCACTGGCAGACCGTTCTGGAGGGCCGCGGCAACCGCGCCTGGCGCGAGACGACGCTCAGCGGCGTGCAGGCCGGCCCCGTCTACCTGCGCGTGTCGGGGACCGACGTGCAGCTTGAGGAGCTGGTGTTGACCTGGCCGCAACCGCGCTGAGAAGGCCGGCTACAGCCCCAGGATCGGCTTCAGCGCGACCGCAAAGACCTCCGCCTGGTACATGAAGCCCAGGTCCGTGGGGTGGCAGCCGTCCACGGTGCCCTCATCACTGGGCCCCATCATCCCGTCGGCCGAGACGAAATGCAGGTTGCCGATGCCCTCCTGCTGCAGTTGCGCGTGAATGTCGCGCAGCAGCTTCCCTTTGGCCGTGGGCACGTTGCCCCGGATGGTGCAGTCCTCGGCCAGGACGATGGGCGTGTCAGGGCGGGCGGCGCGCAGGATGCGCACGAAGGGCGCGATGCGTTCCTGCACCAGCTCCAGAGACATGTTCCACAGCGGGTCCAGAACGTAGACGGCGGCATCTATCTCACTCATCAGCTCCGCCAGCGCGGGCTCGCCTTGCCCACTGCCAGAGAAGCCCAGGTTCACTATCGGCACACCGAGCTTGCGCCCAAAGATATTGGTGTAAGCCATGCCGGGGCGCGAGGCACACCCGCCCTGAGTAATGGAGGTGCCATAGAAGACTACTGGCTTGCCCCGCGGCGCAGCGGGGGAGAGGGTCTGATCTGCGGGGACCCCTATCTGGACGGACCTGGTGCCGTTGTAGAGCGGCAGGTACAGGCACAGCTCCGACGCCGGGCCGGGGTAGAAGGTCGCCTCGTTGGCCACTGCCGCCGGGCGCCCGTTGCCCACGAAGCACCAGCCACCGTCCGTCCTCGCGTACAGGTCCACGCCACTCACGCCGGTCGCCGGCATGTGGGGCATGGCAAGGCCCTCACTGGTCACCTCCCACTTCACGCGCACCACGCTTGAAGTGGTGGTGAAGCGCACACACAGCCCGGCGCTGTGCTTGCTCAGACCCCAGACGGACTCCGGTACGACGCCCTTGGCCTTCGCCGGGAGGCGGTCGTAGAAGTCCTCGGTGTCGGTCCAGCCCTTGCCCTCGACGGTAAGGGTCCGGGCGTCCACCCACTTGAGTTCAGTTTCCGCTGCCTCGCCTGCGGTGGCCAGGCAGGCCGTGAGGACAACCAGCAGTGTCAGCAGCCAGGACGGCCAGGTCTCGACAAGTGTCATGGGCACGGGGTACCCCCTCGCACAGAATGATGCGGTCCAGGCGGGCTTCTTTCGTGGCAGCGAGCCTCGGACCTTCCTTCGAAGCGGAAGGCGGACCCGTTTGCGGATCCGCCGTCCTTGGTCAGGTGCGGGACTGTCTATCTCACAGAAAGTACCCGGCCTGTGCTCGCGTCCAGGACGACCTCGCCGGATGGGCCGCCTGTCAGGTCGCGCCGGTTTCGTCCGCTATAGGTGTGAGCGCTCAACACTGGTCCCCGCAGTAGGAGCGTCTGGCCGCTGGGGGTGACGGATAGCCCTTCTGCAGGTCTGGCCACAGTCCAGACCTGCTCGTTGAGCGCGATGACCGACGAGAGCTGACCATTCCTGGTTGAGAAGAGCAGCAAGACGGCCCCAGGGTACACGCCACTCACGGTAGGCAACGGCAGGTCGTCCTTCGGCAGGCCGGGCCCACAGTCGGCGAGGATGTTGGAGATGGCGCCCGCCAGGATCTTTGCCCCCACCACGCTGTCTCCCAGGCTGGACACCGCCTGAATGGTGGCCGTATCCTGGCCCGAGGGGATATTGGCGGTGACGGCGGTCATCAGACCCTGGTCGCTGAAGCTGACGATAGCCAGCGGTCGCTGGGTGCCCAAGGGCGGATTCTTCCCACCATAGTCGGTACCCGCCGGACCGATGACGACCCGGCCACGCGCCGATGTCGGCGCCCAGACATCGACCTGCGCGCCAAGACCGGACTTGACCAGCCGCTGGCCCGTGCCGTCGGGGTTCATCGCGCGGAGGTTGCCGGTCTCCTGGGTCCACATGATCTGGCTGCCATCGGGTGACCAGCAAGGGTAGCCGTCGTAGACCGAGTTGTCAGTCAGCTTGACCTGGTTGCTGCCATCGCGGTTGCAGACGAACACCTCGGCATCGCCATCGCGGTCAGACATGAAGGCCAGTTTCGCTCCATTAGGGCTGAAGCGTGGAGTGGTGTTGTCTGAGCCATCGGCCACGATCGTCACGTCGTTACCGCCGTTGCTGTCCATGGCGTGAATCTCATTCACGCCGCCGCTCCTGACGTAAGCGATCTTGCCGCCATCTGGCGACCAGTCCAAGCAGCTCTCTAGTGCCGTGTTATTGGTGAGCTGCACGACGTTCCCGCCCAAGAGGTCGCAGGTGTAGATATCACGCTGGCCAGCTTTTTCCCCGACGAAGGCGATTCTGGTGCCGTCGGGCTTCCAGCAGGCCCACATCTCGCCGGAGGTAACCGCATTGCGGACGAGGTAGCCATCCGTTCCGTCGCTATTCATGATTTGCACTCGGCCGCCGGCTACGCTGTCCAGTAGGAAAAGAAGCTTGGCTCCGTCCGGTGACCAGCGGGGAGCATAGGCGCTATAGCCCAGGTTCGTCAGCATGGTGCTGGCCGAACCATCCACTCGGGCGCGGTAGATCTGGAAGTGCCCGTCGCCGCCGGTCTGGCTGTAGGCCAGGTAGCCTGCCATCGGGCGGTATGCGAGTTGCTTGATACTGGCTCCGTAGAAGCCCATGAAGCCGAAAGGAGACAAGTCGGGCGAAGCAAGGGTGACCGTGCGGAAACCGGCGGAGGCTGCGGTATGGATCAGGAAGCTGCCCTGCTCATGGACCTGCGTATCGCCATCGTCTGGCGGCAAGATCCTGGTTCCGCCCCCCCCACAGCCGGCAAGCCAAAGCGCGGTCACGGCCAACAGTGTGGCGCAAACTGCTCGACACATAGCGTTGCCTCCTCAGTATGGCCGTCTGCTGACGATATGGCGTGAAGTCTTCACCTACCAGTTCGAGATGACCTATCCACAAGCCTGCCAGAAGTAACGCCTCGCCATGCACGCAGGTGTTAGCCATACCGATGGCCAAGACGGCACCAAGCGGCCTGCAATCCGGTTAGGGAGTGGGTGCGATGGGATGCTTCAGGCTGTTCATGGTCGTCTTGGCCGTGGGAGCAGCGCTGGACCACGCCTCGCCTAGCCTCGTGCTGCTGGATGAGTACTGGGCCCCGGAGATTGTGCTCAACAACGTGGCCGCAGCCGAGGTGGATACGCTGGCCACCGGCGACCCGAGCCAGGCCAAGACTGGTGAGGTCAGCGTTCTGCTCGCCAATGACACCGGAGCTCCCAACGTTCGCTTCCGGAGTGCCGGGATGGTGAAGCTGGACGAGCTGCCCCTGGGCGACACCGAGGCGCGGCTGTGGTACCGCACCGACGCCTGGACCGGCGTCTGGCGACTGGAGGTCTGGGTCTACGAGGCAGCCACCGACGCCATTCCGGTGAAGGTGCTGCAGGCGTGGCTGGATGGCGGAGGGCCCGAGGGGCAACTGCAGCCCGACGATCAGTGGCACCAGGCCCGGGGCCTGGTCGAGGCTGCCGAGGCCTACGATCGCGCGCCGAAGGACATGGCGCTGACGACCTATGTCTGGCTGGCGCCCGAGGAGGGCTGGGACATTGGCCACCGCACGTACGTGGACCGCGTCGAGTTGCTGGTGTTTCAGCCGCCCCCGCCGCCCGCCAAGCGCGTCCATCCCCGCCCTGGCGCGCAGACCGATGGTCCTGGCTGGATCTGGTTCGAGGGCGAGGACGCCGTGCAGCACCGCGTCCCACCCGGCGGGGCCTGGGCTCCACAGACCGAGGCCGACCAGCAACTGCACTCCAATGGTCAATGGCTGCAATACCACGGCGGTGGCGACCTGGGGTTACTGTGGGAGGTCAACGTGTCGGAGGCGGGGACCTACGACTTCTGGTGCCGCGCCAATGGCACGTCCTTCAGTTGGGCCTGGGACGCTGATGCCTTCAAGACTTGCACGCCGGAGTCCCCCTGGCAGGACACGGTGGTCCTGTGGCAGTTCGCCGAAGGCGAGGTGGTAGTGCAGTGGGCTCCCCTGGGGCGGGTGGAGCTGACCGCCGGCAAGCACCTGCTGCAGGTGGAGGACGTGCCGGAGACCGAGGGCTTCGGGTTCGACTGCTGGCTCCTGACCCGTCAGCCCTTCACGCCGCACGGACTTGACAAGCCGCCTGCCCAGTAGCCGTGCCCCGTCAGGGCATGGTCAGCGCCAGCAGGTTGCCAGCCATGTCGGCCAGGTAGACGCGGACGCCGTCGTAGGCGGGGGCCGCGAAGGCATAGAGGTCCGAGAAGGCCTTGTACTGGGCCACCAACCGCCCTGACCTCGCCTCGAGCTTGCTGAGCGTCCCCAGGCCGGAGATCATCCAGACGAAGCCACCGGCCTCCACCGGCGGCGTGGGCACATGCCCGGTCGGCACCTCCGTCGTCCAGACGACTTCACCCGTGGCGGTGCGCCTGGTGACCCGGCCGTCGGACTGCCGGACATAGAAGTGAGCGCCGTCGGCGCTGGCGTAGACAGCGGCGGCCTTCTCCTCGGCGGCAAAGCGCTCTCCGCTCGCCGCATCCAGGCCGGTCAGCCAGTATCCCCGGTCACAGACCCAGACCTTCCCCTGCACGACCACCGGCGGGGCGTCGGCCGGGCTGTAGTACTGCGCCGCCCCGGTCCGGTCCGAACCCTTGCTGAGGGCCCGCCAGCGCACGCTGCCATTTGCCAGGTCCAGGGCGTGAACGTACTTGTCCCAGGCGCCCGCGCAGACCATGTCGGCGGTTACGACGGGCCCCGTCTCGATGCTGTAGGCGGCGGCTTGCGTCCGCCAGAGCGGTCTCCCCGTGGCGGTGTCCAGGGCCATGATGTCTCCGGCATTAGTCGCCACGAGCAGGCGTTCTCCGGCCAATGCTGGCGAGCCGAAGACCGGCGCACCCGCATCGGCCCGCCAGCGGAGCCTACCGTCGCCGTCGAGAGCGTAGACATGCCCGTCAGCCGCGGCGAAGTAGAGGGTGCCGGCACCGACCACCGGCCCGCCCCGGACCATGCTGCCGGCCTGGAAGCGCCACAGTTGCCGGCCGCTGGCGGCCATGAAGGCATAGAGCCCTCCATCGTTGGCGGCCGCATAGACTCTCGGTCCAGAGACCGCCGGCGTGGCCTGACAGGAGCCGCCAAGCTTCCGTTTCCAAAGGATCCTGACGGGGCCTTCGTCCAGCCAGAAGGCCAGGGTCGGCGAGGTCGGCGGGCGGTCGGGTGCTGTCAACTCCAGGCGAATAGCGTGCGCGCCGGGTTGTAGCTTGTCGTGGGGCACCACGGCCTGCCATCCCCCCGCGACCCTGACGAGTTGGCCCTCTGACTCCCCGTCCACAACCCACCGGCCCCCGGTGGCCGTACCCGGGCCGGAGACTCCGACTGTCCAGACCAGGCGCTGCCCTGAACGGAAGACCGCGCCGTCCGCCGGGGCGACCTGCAGGTCGAGGAAGGGTGACCGAGGCGCCAGCGGCTTCTCCAGCAGGGGCTGCAGCTTGCGCTCGGGGCCCTCAAACTGGTGCGCCACGCGCAGCACGTCGCCCTGCACCGAGACAATCCCATAGCCGCGGGCGTTGGGCCCGTAGGTGCTGCCACCCATGACGGTGTCCAGGCCCTCGATCTGCCACGCCCGGACGCCGTGGCCGTGGCCCACCAGAAGGAGCACCACGTTGCGCGTGCGCAGGATGTCCAGCAGACGGGCTCGGTCGTAGTCGCTGGCGAACTCACTCCCGTCCAGCGGATGATGGCAGAAAAGGAAGACGGGCTGTCCGGGCGGAGTGCGGGCGAACTCGGTCTCGAGCCAGCTCAGCCCCTCGGTAGCGATGGACGGGCGGGGGTCCTGGGGCGAGGCGGTGTCCCAGCCGATGAACTTGCAGCCGAACTGCTCGAAGGCGTAGCAGTCGCCGCCTTCGAGCCTCTCCAGGCGCGGTCGAATGGCGTCCCAGGTGTTATCGTGGTTCCCCGCAAGGTGGTGGACCCGGTACGGCAGCCCGGTCCACAGGCTCAGGTACTTCTCCCAGTTGCCATCGCCCCCGCCAAACTCGGTGAGGTCGCCAGTGACGAAGGCAAAGGCCGGAGCCGCGGCAGTGATGCCGTAAGGCTCCAAGGGGATGGGACCGATGGGAAGCGCCGCAATGGTCTGGCGGCTCGTGTCCAGAGCATAGGGCACGTGCACGTCGGAGAGGTGCACGAAGGAGAAGTCAGGCACGGCCAGCAGGGACGAGCACACGCCGCCCAGCAATATGGCCATGGCCACGAAGGCGCGGCCAAGTCTCATCGCGACCCTCCTGGGTTGGAAGTCAGGGTAGCTTCGGCCAGCCGCGTGTTCGCACCTGCGCCGGCGATGGCTCGGCAATTCATGGCTCACAGCAATGAATATAACTTCAATATACTTTAGGCTGGTCTTAAACGAAGGACAACACGCGCCGGCCTATTGTTCTGTGTCACACCAAATGGTTGTGGTCTGGACAACGTCTGAGTCTACCCGTGGAGGAATGAGAGATGCGCAGTCAGACCCGTCGAGGTTTCACCCTGATCGAACTACTGGTGGTGATCGCCATCATCGCCATCCTCGCAGCCATTCTCTTTCCTGTGTTTGCCAAGGCTCGAGAGAAGGCCCGGCAAGCCAACTGCCTGTCCAACATGAAGCAGCTAGGCCTGGCGATGATCATGTACTCCCAGGACTATGACGAGACTTACCCCTCGACGAGCTGGGGCCATCGCCACTGGATGTTCCTGATTAGCCCCTATGTAGCGGGCAAACCAGCGGCCTTCACCAAGCCGGCTGGCAACATCTTCGTCTGCATCACGCACAAGTCCACCCCGCAATACATCAGCAGCCCGCCCCAGATCACGCCCGAGCCGGCTGCTTCCTGGGGTCTGGTGCTGGATGCCACCGGGAACTATCCTTACTGGTGCACCTACGGCATCAACGAGCACATTACTGACGAGTGGCCCGCGGTGGGCGCCTGGGAGAACCCGGCGGAATCCTTCATGCTCCTGGAGAACACTGACAGTGACACGGAGGGCGACGAAGTAGACGAGACGCTCTATGGGCACAACGGAGGACTGAACATCACCTACATGGACGGGCACTGCAAGTGGCATCTGGCAGAATTCCGGGGCGATCCCCTTGTGGCGGCCAACTGGGCCTACCCGCCCTACGGCGGAGGAGGCCTCAGGGACAGGGGCCCGTGGACAGCGCGTGCCGATGACTAGGCAGCCTCGCTGTCCGAACACCACTAGCACTCCTTTGGCGACCGAATGATTAAGATATAGAGGAAGGACATGACTCCACGTCACGTGTTGGCCGCACTTCTGGCAGTCTGTATCATGACCATCGGCTGGAGCGATACCGAGCCGACGTCGGCGGAGACGGAGGCGACTCCGAGCCGAACCAGTCTGTTTCCCGCCGGTCCAAGACCGGACCAGGTGGTACTCAGTTGGGCTGGTGACCCGCGCAGCTCCGTGTCCATACAGTGGCGCTCCAACGGCCCCGGAGGCCAGGTTCTCTACCTGCCTGCTGATGCCGTGAATCCCTTCCTGGCCCCGCGTCCACCATTGGTCGCCAGGGCGGAAACCACCCGCATCGCTGACGCGGGACTGACCAACTACCCCTTCACCTACTGGCACACCGCCCGGCTCACAAAGCTGCGACCGGGGACCCGCTACACGTACGTCGTCGGCGACCCACAGAGTGGGTGCTGGAGTGCACCACGCACCTTCCGCACCGCTCCCGCGAGAACGGAGCCGTTCAGCTTCCTATATCTCGGCGACGCGCAGTATGGCTTCTCCCGATGGGCGGCACTGCTGCGGGCAGCCTATCGGCACCGGCCCGACGCCGCGTTCGCGCTGATGGCCGGCGACCTTGTCACCCGCGGCAACGACCGCGATGACTGGGACGATTTCCTGACCCATGGCAGCGACGTACTGAGCCAACTGCCGGTAGTACCGACGATCGGCAACCATGAGTGCAAGGGCGGGTCGCCCCGCATGTACCTGCAGACCTTCGACCTGCCCAGAGGCGGCGCCCCGGGGTTGGAGCCCGAGCGCTGCTACACCCTCAACTACGGCAATGTGCTCTTCGTGGTGCTGGACTCGATGTCGCCTCCCGACAGTCAGACAGCGTGGCTGGACCAGGCACTCGGCAACAGCTCGGCCCGGTGGAAGTTCGTCATGTTCCATCATCCACCGTACTCATCGAGGGAAGATCGGGACAACAAGGAGTTGCGAGAAGCCTGGGTGCCGGTGTTCGACAAGCATCACGTTGACATCGTGTTTTGCGGCCACGACCACGCCTACATGCGCACCTACCCGATGCGGGGTGGGCAGCGTGTGGCCTCTCCGGCGGAGGGCACGATCTACATGGTGAGCGTCGCGGGGACGAAGATGTATGAGCAGGCCGATCGGGACTACATGGAGGCGCGCTTCACCGACACCATCGTCTACTCGGTGATCGAGATCCTGCCACAGATCGCGCAGGCCCCGGAGCGGCTTGGCCTGAAGACCTTCGACCTGGACGGCCAGCTTCGCGACGAGTTCAGTATCATCAAGTGAACCTGATGCGCAGACGTAACGGGCACGGCCTGAGGCCGTGCCCGTGTTTCTCTCTGGCACCACACGTCTTAGCTGTTATACGCGTTCATGGCCGCTTCCATCCCCTCGCGCAGGTACAGCTCCACAGCCTCCGCTGCCCGCTCGACCATCTCCCGATGGCGGTCCGCCTCACTGCGCGAGAAGGGCGTGAGCACGTAATGGATGGCGTCCATGCCAGGTGGCGGGCGGCCGATGCCCAGGCGCAAGCGGGGCACCTCCTGGGTGTGCAGGTGCTGCAGCACCGACCGGACCCCCTTGTGTCCGCCGTCGCTGCCTCCTCGTCGGAAGCGCATGACCCCCAGGTCAAGGTTGAGGTCGTCATACAGCAGCAAGACGCTGCTGACGGGCAGACGGAAGTACATGAGCACCCGCGCAACAGCGTCGCCACTGTCGTTCATGAAGGTCTGGGGCTTGACCAGCAGACAGTCCTGCCCGGCGATGATCCCGCGGCCGAAATGGCTTCGCAGCCGCCGCCGGCTCAACTCCAGGCCGTGCCGCCGAGCCAGTTCATCGGCCACGTGCCACCCGACGTTATGGCGCGTCGCCGCATACTCAGCGCCCGGATTGCCCAGGCCCACCAGACAGTGCATGGCCGCGCTCCAGCGTCTCCAGGCCGCCGGCCTGCTACTCGCCCGAACCTTCCTCGCCGGCTGCCTCGGCCTCCGTCGTCTCGCCCTCGGCCAGCACGCCCTCTTCCTCCTCAGGTCGGGTCTCCAGGTCCTCGAGGCTGATGGGCCGAGCGATGTTGACCACCGTTTCCTCGGGGTCGGCGAGGATCTCAACACCCTCGGGGGGGACGATATCAGAGACATGCAACGAATGGCCCATGCGCAGCCCGCTGATGTCCACGGTGATCGCGTCGGGGATGTTAGCCGGCAGACAGGAGACCGGGATCTCAAACAGCACCTGGTCCAGGGAGCCACCCTCTTCCACGACGCCAGGAGCCTCGCCCACCAGTGTCACCGGCACGCTGAGATGCACGGCCTCCTTCATGGAGACCCACTGGAAGTCAACGCTGACGATCTCGCGAGTGACGGGGTCACGCTGCATGTCCTTCAGCAGCACCCCCATATCCGCGGGCTTTTCCTGCCCCTCGATGGTGAGGTCAATGACATGGCTGGCGCCGTGGTGGCGCAGAAGGGCGCCGAATTCCCGGGCGGGCACCGCTACCGTGCTGGCGGGCTGGCCGTGGCCGTAGACCACACCAGGGATGAAGCCTTCCCGGCGACATCGCCTGGCGGCGCCGGTACCCGCGGCTTCGCGCGGCCGGACATTGAGAGCAAACTGTTCCATCGTAATCCTCCACTTTGTGCACGCGTCCACGCAGTCCTGCGCCTGTCGCAGGAGCGACGCAACTGTGGTGCGGGCCTCTGCGGCCACACACCATGGGCACGGCGGCGAGACCCGTGCCGCGCCAGCGCTCAGAACATTCGCTGCTGACGGATGGGGCTTTGGGCCAGCCGGCGGCTGACCGAGCGGTCCTCATGGATGGCTTCGATGGCGTCCGCCAGTAGCGGCGCCACACTCAGCACCGTGATCTTGGGCAACTGCTTCTCGGGCGGCAGCGGCACCGTGTCCGTGATGACCACAGACTTCAGGGCCGAAGCCGCGATGCGCTCGATGGCCGGTCCCGACAGGACACCATGGGTCGCCACCGCATGGACTTCCGCCGCCCCCCTCTCCAGGCACGTGGCCGCGGCCTGACAGAGGGTACCGGCGGTATCCACCATGTCGTCCACCAGGAGCGCTTTGCGGCCCTCCAGTTGCCCGATGGTCTCGATGACCTCGACCTCATTGGGCCGTGGCCGACGCTTGGCGATGATAGCCAGAGATGAGTCCAGGTCATCGGCCAGTTGCTTGGCGTTCTCCACCCCCCCCACATCGGGTGAGACCACGACGGTATCATCGCCGCCAAAGCCCTGGCTGCGGCAGTAGCTGGCGATGATCGGGCGCGCCGGGAGTTGGTCCACCGGCAGGTCAAAAAAGCCCATGATCGGGTCGGCGTGCAGGTCCATGCACAGCACACGGTCGGCCCCCGCCACGGTGATCAGATTGGCCACCAGCTTGGCCGTGATGGGCTCGCGGCCGCGAATCTTCTTGTCCTGGCGAGCGTACCCGTAGTAGGGCAGCACTGCGGTGATGCGTCCGGCCGACCCGCGCCGACAGGCATCAATCATCACCAGCAGCTCCATCAGGTGGTCATTGGCTGGCGTGCAGGTAGGCTGGACGATGAAAACATCACAGCCGCGCACGCTCTCCTTGATCGTCACCCGCACCTCGAGGTCGGCGAAACGGGTGACCTCCGCCTGGCCGATCTCGATCTCGAGTTCGGTGGCCACAGCCTGCGCCAAGGCAGGATTCGCGTTACCGGTAAAGATCCGCAGCGGCCCGTATTCCACGTTCCTTACTCCCACAGACAGGCCCACGGCCCGGACCGGTCTGGCAGAGAAATTGGCTGGGGCGGAAGGATTCGAACCTTCGAAATGCGGGATCCAAAGTCCCGTGCCTTACCGCTTGGCCACGCCCCAGCCCAAGGGTTCGCCGAACTTCAGGAGCCGTCACCATTGGCCCGTGCAAAGGCCCGGCGTGCCGATTCAAGGTCGCTCGGCGTGTCCACATCGAAGCCGCATTCCGGATACGGCAAGTGCACCGCCCGGCATCGGCAGTTGAGCAACTCCTCACTACGCCGCACGATATCCGCCACCGAAAGGCTGCCGAAGGCCAGGCGCGCCAGGAAATCCCATCCCAGGAGTCGGGCCATCGCCAGCTTGCTCTTGCGGGCCGCGAAGGCCTCCATCAACGTCCCGCCGCAGTTCTCCACGAAATGGCGCGACACCGCCGACAGGCCAGCCGCGGTGTAGGAGCCCTCCCGCAGGCGAACAGCAGTGCGGTGCGCATCCGGGTAGGCTTTCCGCACCAGGGCGATGTCCACCATCGCATACACGACATCCATCTCGGGCGAGGCCAGGACCTGACTGGCGAACTCGGTGACCACCACCGGCGTCAGGAGCGGCATGTCGCAGGTCACCAGCAGGACCCGGCTGGCCTCCGGCATGGCCTCAAAGCCCCGCTCGATACCTTCGATGAAGCTGCCGCCATTGGCCTCGACCAGCTCCACCTGGCCTCGCAGCGCCTGCGCCACCGGCCCGTCCCTGAGACAGGCGATGACCGAGTGCCTGACCTGGGGACAGGCGTCCACGGCCTGCTTCACTCGCAAAACCATGGGCTCGCCCCCGATGTCCAGCAACGCCTTATGGGCGGCACCCAGCCGCTGAGCGAGTTTGTCCGCCAGGCCGTTGGCCAGTATAAGGGCACCCAGGCCGTCCGTCGGCTCGGGGTTGGCACTCATGTTGCCTCGGCCACCTCAACTCCCCCCGAGATGGTCACCGCCGCTGTAGCCCAAAGCCCAGCCTGCCGCAGCTCCAACGCGGCCCGCTGCGCCGAAGCCGCACCCGGAAACACGCCAAAAACAGCCGCTCCACTGCCTGAAAGCAGAGCCGCCTGGGACCCCGCCCGCAAGAGCCCGTGCTTTGCCTGGGCAATCTGCGGGCACAACTTCAGCACGGGTCGCTCAAACACATTATACATGCCCTCGGCAAGCTCCCGCAAGCCACACCCTGTCTCCAGTGCCCGCACCAGAGCCGTCGTGTGTGCTCCCGCGGTAAAGTCCTCCGGCCGCAATGCCGCATAGGCCTCCCGCGTGCTCAGATGCTGTTGCGGCCAGGCGACCACCAGCCATGTAGGCGGCAGAGACGGCAGGGCACTGAGTACTTCGCCCCGCCCCTGGCCCAACATCGTGCCTCCGTGCCGGAAGAAAGCCACATCGCTGCCCAGGGCCGAAGCCAGTTGCCGCAAAGCCTCGTCTCCGACCGGGCCAAACCAGCGGTCCAGCGCAACCAAAACGCCCGCAGCGTCACTGCTGCCTCCCCCCAGTCCCGCTCCGACCGGGATGCGCTTGTGCAGCCGCAACACGAGGTCGTCTGGCACTGGACGAAGCTCACGGAAAGCGGCCAGGGCCTGCAGACACAGGTTGTCGGCCACCGGCGTGGCAAACCCGCTGACTACCAGTGGGTCAGCCGCCCTGTCCCGCACCAGCACCAGTTCGTCGGCCAGGCTGATGGCCTGAAAGACCGTCCGCAACTCGTGGTATCCGTCGGGCCGGCGCCCCAGCACCTCCAGCGTGAGGTTCACCTTCGCCGGGCATCTCACCGCCAGTGACACGGTCATGGTCCGGTCTGTCCCAGCCTTTGGAGTTCCCGGCCCAGGGCGGCAAACTCGTCCATGGTCAGCGTCTCTGCCCGGCGCTGGCCATCAATCCCGGCCGCGAGCAAGGCATGGGTAACGCCGTCGCGATCAGCGGGCAGCAACGGTGACCCGGCCAACGCGGAGCGCACTGCCTTGCGCCGCTGGTTGAAGGCCGCGCGCACCACCTGCTGGAAAGTGCTGGCGTCAGGGTCAGCAAAGGGCGGCGTGGGCCGCTTGACCAGGCGCAGCGCCGTGGACGACACCTCTGGTTCGGGCAGGAAGTCACCTGGGGGAAGCTCGCAGACAGTCTCGGCCCTCTCCACGTAGTACTGGCAGAAGAGAGTGAGCGGGCCGTAAGTCTTGCCTCCCGGCCGAGCCACCAGGCGCTGGGCGACCTCGCGTTGCATGGTCACCACCAGCGCCCGGCACAAGGGCGTCAGGAACAGCTTCTCCAGCAGCGGCGTCGTGATCTGGTAGGGTAAGTTACCCGCAGCGACGAAGGGCCGCCCGACGGCCACGTCTTCCAGATCCGCCTCCAGGAAGTCCGCGAAACGAAGCTCGACGTTGTCAAAGGGCGAAAGCAGCTCCGTCAGTGGCGCTTGCAGGCGGCGGTCAATCTCGAAGGCTACCACCCGGTTACCATGGGTGGCCAGCGCCACCGTCAACGCTCCGAGGCCCGCGCCGATCTCAATGATCGGTCCGCCTGCCGCTGATTCGACGGCCGCATTGGCGATGCGCTCAACCTTGGCTGCGTTGAGCAGGAAGTTCTGTCCCAGGGACTTGCGCGGTCGGAGTCCGTGTCGCTGTAGCAGATCTCTGGTGCGCCCGGCCAGTGACCGCCAAGCGGAAGGCACAAGGCCCCGGCGCGCTTGGTCCGCCGAGGCGGAGGCCCGGGCCTGGTGAAGGTCCTTCGCTGGTGACATGGGAATGAACCGCTACGGCGCCGAGTGTACCCCAAGGGCGAAGACCTTGTCAAGCTGAGGCGCTTCTGTATGCTGTTCTGGCTGCGGCAAGGACGTGCCCCAACGATGGCTCTGGACGATAACCTCCCCGAGATCTCTACCCGACTGGCCCGCGAGGACGATCTGCCGGTCCTGGCGGTCTTCGAACGTGAGTTGGCCCGTCTGGCTTTCCCCCAGGACCCGATCACTGACCTCGCCTACCATGAGGCGAAGCTGCGCCGTGCCCTGCGCGCCGAGCCGCAGGGCCTGGTAGTCCTGACGACGGACGATGACCACGACATCGTTGGCTGGCTGTGGGTAACAACGAAGAGGACCCTGGCCACCGGAGAGCACTATGGCGTGCTGCGCAGTCTGTATGTACGCCACGACCTCCGGCGTCAGGGCCTGGCAACCGCCCTTGGTCGCTACGGACTGCGTTACCTGCGCGCCCAGGGGGTACGCCGGGTCGTGGCCAAGATCCACATAGACAACGAGGCGGCGCAGCGGACCCTGGAGCGCCTCGGCTTTGAGGCTTTACACCTGACCTGCGAATGGCGAGGCGGGGAGGACGACCCACCGATGACGCGGAACCGGACAGACAGCGGAGGTGGCATCGCAAGGTCGCAAGGAGGGACAGCGGTTGACGGAGCTTGGCTGGAAAAGTGAGGAACAGCACGTCCTGGATCTTCCCGAAGATCGCAAAGCCAGGTACCACCGTCTCAGCGGCTGTCTGGCCGTGTGGAGCGTTCTGTCCTTTGGCTTGCCGGTGGCGGTGGTGGCCACGCTCTTCGTGCTCGAGAAGGCCAAGATGATTGAGCGATTGCCTCTGCCGCTGAGAATCCACCTGGGGTGGCAAGTGTTGGTAGGTGTGGCGGTGGGAGCCCTGGTCCTGTGTGTGGGCGGGGCGATGCTCATCCGGGCCAAGATGAAGCGGGTCGTCACCGACTACCTGGATAGCCGCGAATGGTCGTGAGCAGAGGTCAGAGCGCAAAAGCGGTTGACAGGCATCCGTGCCTCTTGTAAACTTCGATTCCACACGCTGCTCCCGAATGGCCAAGGGGCGGCGTGATTGGCCTTCCGGCACGGGCAGGCAGGTCTGCCGGGCTCGCCAGCCTGGACATGTCGGTCGAGGAGCCGTTAGCTCAGCTGGTAGAGCACCGGACTTTTAATCCGAGGGTCGGGGGTTCGAATCCCTCACGGCTCACCAAGCGCCTTAGGCCCCATGGTCTAGTGGTTAGGACACGGCCCTTTCAAGGCTGAGGTAGGGGTTCGATTCCCCTTGGGGCTACCATATTGGGATCGGAGGCTGGCGACGGCCAGTCTGTCAGGGAGGTCCGGGCGGGTAGCTCAGTTGGTCAGAGCGCATGCTTTACACGCATGATGTCGCAGGTTCGAGTCCTGCTCCGCCCACCAACCAGCTGCAACCGAAAATGGCTGGGTAGCTCAGTTGGTAGAGCAACGGACTGAAAATCCGTGTGTCCCCAGTTCAAATCTGGGCCCAGCCACCAGATTTCGTTCAGGCTCTCAGACTGCCGCTTACGGCGCTGAGAGCCTTTCTCTTGGTCCCCTGCGAGCAGAGACGGGACTGCACTGAACCGACGCCTCGGCTCTCGTCTCCGCCCCGAGCCTGCCTTTCGCTCCCCGCGCTGCCCTTCAGTCGTGCAGCTCCACAGGTTGACTCAGACTGGACACGACCGCGCCCTTGCTGTCCACGAGCAGATAGACGACGGTGTAGCGGCCAGCGGGGAGCACCTTGCCCTGGGCGTCAGCTCCGTTCCAGGCCACCGGTTCGGTAACGTCGGCCAGCATGCTCCAGGTCCGCACCAGT
>JABLXH010000100.1 GCA_013178155.1 Armatimonadota bacterium
CAGGTCCTGCGAACGTCGGACGGGGCCACTCGTAGCCAGGACACGCCAGCCAACGGAGAGAGGGTGGCCGTGACCGTCGGGGCTGGCGATGGGTTCGGCCTCTCCCTCGTCCTGAGCAATCCATACGCGCCAGCAGTCAGCGTCAAGCGCGAGGGGCCGGATGGCCTGGTACTGGTACTCGAGCGACCCGATGCCGTGGGCCAGTTGGGCGATGCCCTGGCGCTGTCTCTCGATGGGCGAAGGCTCGCTTCCGTCCCTGTCCAGGCCCGGGTGAAGCTACCCCTGAGGGCCAATGCCCTCCGACCAGGCAAGCATGTACTGGTAGCCGACCTGCTCCGCTCCCAGAGGGCTGTGGCTTCGGGGCGCTGCGAGTTCGCGAGCTTCGACGAGTCCCCGCTCCCCTTCCACCTGGCTGATGCTGACGTGTCGGCCTACTATGCCCCGGTCGTGGACGCTTTCCCCTGCGTCCGCGCGGCGAAGGCTCTGTTCCGCCTGGGCTGCACCGGGCTCCCGGACTCCCTGGAAGTGGATGGCTGTGAGCTTCTTGCGGGTGGCGTGCGGCTGGTGAGCGGCGGGCGACCGGCAGCTTGCGCCCTGCACAAGACCCGCGCACACCGCAACGGTGTCGCCTTCGTTGGCAGGAGCCCCGACATCGAGTTGCAGGGAAGCGTCGAGTTCGATGGGCTGGCCTGGTACGAGGTCAAACTGGCGCTGCCCCGACCAACCTCGCGGGCGTACCTAGAGGTGCCACTGCGCTTCCCCGAAGGCTCCTCGCTCTTCCTCAGCCATGGCAGCTGGTCACAGGCGCTGCCCGAAGGCAGGACATGGGTGGCCCTGACTCAGGGCCTTCAGGTCACCGACGGCCAGCGGGGCCTCAGCCTGTACCTGCCGCCCCGAGCGGCGGATCTGAACCTGGAGAGCTATGACCGGATCGTCGAGGTCAGGCGCCGTGGCGCGCTGGTGACGCTTCGACTGCATCTGAGTGACGGCCGACTCGCGGCACCGGGGCAGCGAGTGCGCTTCGCCTTTGGGCTGCAGCCGTTCCCCTTCAGGGACTATCCGGATGACGCCAACTTCAGGTACCGCATCGTTCGTGCCCACGGGTACGACTACCGGAAGAGTGTGCGTCCAGAGCTGTTGGCAGCGTATAAGGCCGTAGGGACGAAGTACATGATCCACCACGAGTGGTGGAACCCGCTCCAGAGCTACTACAGACTTGTCGGGCCAAGACCAGTTCCAGGAGCTGGTTCGAGACACCCATGACAGCGGGATCGGTTACGTACCTTACTTCGGATTCCAGATAAGCGAGAAGGCGCCGGAGTTCGCTCTCTACTACCCACACGTAGGGCCAGGCGGCACGGAGCAACCATACATCGCCCCGAACACGACTCCGGCAAAGAGCTACAGCGTCTGCTACGGGAGCATCTGGGGGGACCATTGGTTGCGCGGGCTTGCCCGGTTCGTCCGAGACTACCCCGTGGACGGCATCTACATGGACGGCACCCTGTGCCCCGGCGCCTGCACGAACGCCTCACACGGCCACAAGCTCCGGGACAGCCGTGGGCGTGTGGTCCCCTACTTCACCACCCGTGAGATGCGCCGCTTCGCCCTCCTGCTCCACGCGACCACGCGGGGCCAGCGTCCGGGGATGCTGTGGGACCTGCATAGCTCCGGGCAACTGCTGGGGGTGAGCATGTCGCTGGTGGACGTTGAGTGGAATGGCGAGCAGGTCTGGCGCTATGACCCGCAGTGGAAGGTCCCGCTGGATGTGTACCGCGCCCAGTTCAACGGGCGCCTGTACGGGATGCCGATCCAGTACCTGACCAACCAGGCCCATGAGTACTACCAGCGCGACTTGGGCGTGACGCTGCTCTTTGACGCCCTGCTGCGCCCGATGGAGGGACTGGGCCTCTGGCAACAGGACACCTTCCGACTGTGGCGTCTCTTCGATGAGTACGAGCTGCGGGGTGAGTACTTCACGCCGTTCTATGCCGCCGACGCCAGGTACCGTGATGCCTCAGGCCAGGGTCTGGTCAGCCACTACGAGACCCCCCGGCGAACGGTTCTGGTCGTGTCGAACTACCAGGGGACGTCACCGGTGAACGCTTCGCTGGACTTCGCGTGCACGCCCCTGGCCACAGCGACCTTTGCTCGCGACATACGGACTGGTGAGGAGCTGCCGATCCATGACAGCGTACTCAAGGTAGCCCTGCCCGCCGAGGGGTACCGGATGCTGAGCGTGGAACCGCGCTGACGGCACATTCAGCACATGCTTTGGCTGACCGGCACAGGCAAGGGCGCCTGCAGGATGGAGCCGGCCCCTTTGGGTCGGCATCTACAAGCCATTGGCTTCCGAGCATGGCTCTGAGAGCTGATGGTACCCACGAGGCGCATGACTTGGTTGGGGATCGCTGTCGTTCCGCTGCTCGTGGGTGGCGGTGTCTGCGCCCAGGCGGCGTCCTCGGGCGCCGGGGGCACCGGCGCCACCTACGCCCCTCAATGCCGACCCGCCGGACCGGCCGGAGTTCGAGCGCGAGCGCAGGCTCACTGTCACCGAACTGCGGTTTGGCCGCGGCCCAGTCCAGGTGGTTGGGGGGCGGGACCTGCAGTGGGTCTGCCTGTCCTTTGCTCAACTCAACAGCCAGACCGGCGAGGCCTGGATACTCATGGACACATGGCCTCAGGCGGGCAGGGCACCGCATGTCGCCGAGACCTCGGGCGCGAGCCCGACTGGCCTGATGCCGTCGAGTTCAACAACGAGGTCGCCGGCGCGGCCCAGTTCCCCCGCCTGTTCCTCTGGCAGTAAAGCTGGCCCAGGGCCTCTTCGGCGCCTTCCCAGAGGCTGTCCAGTTTCGGGGCCATCCCTCCAAGCGCGCACAGCGTGGCAACGGGCAGGCCGTGACGCCGCCCTCCGAGTGCACCCGCGTCGCGCTGAACCCGATCCCATCATCGGCCAGGTGACCCGGGACACAGACGTCGACGGCAAGCCCTACTGGGCCCTGCCCGACCGGAAGTATGAATACCGGCCCAAGACGCCCGAAAACCACCTCAAGCAGTTCGGGGCCGGGCGATCCGTGCAGACGAGCCGGCGGTCCACAACCGGGCGCTGGACGAACGCGCCGACCTGGCCGGCAAGCTCACCCCTGCGCAAGCGGTCGCGGTCTTGCAGGAGAGGCTCATTGCCGCCCTCAGGCAGCAGGTGGGCAACTACTCCCAAACCTGGATCAACCAGTTCATCGACCGCCAGTTCGGTCGTGGCGATCTGTGGCTGGTGGAGCACGACTAACCGGTCTGGGAGGCGATCTGGACCACAGCCTGGTATCAGCTTGCGGTTGAGGACGGCGTGGCGAGAATCGTGGACGAAGACGGATCGGTCGGCGACTTCATAGAGAGCTATCATTCTGTCTTTGGGACGCAGATCCCCCTTCGTTGCAGAACGCCTGCGCGATCCGGGTGGTGGTTCTTCGCGGAGCTGCAAGCAACTTCGGCAAACGCTGGGGAGTGGCGTTCTACTCCCCCAGCGGGTCCCGCCTGAAGGCTTCGAGCATCCCGATCCTGTATGGCAAGGGCGCGAGCTACGTCTGGATCGGCTGGGTTGGCACCGGCGACGACTCCGGGCTGCCCTACAGCAACCAGCGCCACGACGCATCCCTGGCGAAGTAGGCCCAAGCCGCCAACCCGCGCCGTGACATGGACACCCTGCGCAACGCCGCGACGGCCTGCATCGTCATCCTCAACGGCTACACCTTCGCCCCGTACCCGCTGCAATACCCCAAGTGGCTGCATCTCGAGCGCGAGACGGGCCAGGGCGCGACGTACCGCCAGGTCCTCGCCAACGTCGCCCTCAAGGTTGAGCGCTGCATCCGGATGGGGACCAACTTCGACATCGCAGTGGACGACCCGAAGTTCACGGCGGCGGGCCACGAGGACCTATTCGACAAGAGCGGATGGCGACTGCCCCACTGTCTTCTCTGTAGTATACTCATCTGTAGACAGGAGGTGCCTGCCGTGCCTACTACGACTGTGCGACTACCCGAGAAGACACGAGCGACACTTTGGGAGCTGCCGAGCGAAACCTGAGAGCCGATGAGCGTCCTGCTGGACAAGGCGGTCGAAGCCTATCGATGGCAGTGCATCTTTCAGCAGGCCAACGCCGCGTACGCCGCCCTCCGCTCTGACCCCAAGGCATGGGCTGAGGAACTGACGGAGAGACAGGAATGGGAGGGTACGCTCGGTGATGACCTGGCGGAGGCCAAGGCATCACCTCGCCCAAGCCGTCCCGCGGCGACGTCTGGCTGGTGGATCTCAACCCTGTGTGGAGCCACGAGCAGGCGGGAACGCGACCGGGCCTGATCGTCTCCGCAGACCCCTTCAATCACGGACCGGCAGGTCTCGCGATCCTCGTGCCCATAACCACCCGCGAGCGGGGCGTGCCCTTTCACGTGCGCCTCGAAGCGGGGCAGGGGGGCCGGCGAGAGACCAGCTTCGCCAAGTGTGAGAATGTCCGCTCCGTGTCCGTCGAACGCCTGGTGAGGCGGCTCGGGAGGGTGGGGGCCACGCTACTTGCGGAAGTCGAGGACCGGCTCCGCATCCCCCTCAACCTGCAGGGACAGTCTCGACCCTGCTCCTGTCCGTTTCGCGCCGGCCGTGAGGTGCACCCCCTACCCGGTAGACGAGCATGGTGGGCCCTCATCAGGTTAGCCTGTCCGCCATCTATCGGCGGTGTTCACTGGTCAACCATTTGCGGATCGTGCCCAGCAAGGGGAGCCCTCTGTGGTAAGCGCGCGCACGGCGCAGGCCTTCATGCAGCCTGCCAGCGTTGTTCGGCCCATGTCAGAGGGCGAACTCAATTCGGCTGTCTTGACAGAGGATCAGTAGTTGCCAGCCAAACCGATGCGGACAGACGCGCAGGAGGCGGGACCCGGAGGGCTGGGCAGGCGGTACAGGTTGCGTATCGCGGCGGACAAGCCGAAACTGTTCGGCATCTCTGCCAACTTCAGTGTTGCCCGACGAAGCGCAGTCGCTGGAAGTGAAGATTGACGTGAACGCCGAGTCTGCGACAAGCTTTGATCCTGTCTGGCTGCGGCATGCGGTCGAGGAGCCCTTGGACGAAGGCGGTATGGAACGACGGTCGAGACTGGAGAAGCAGCCATGGCGGCGTGTTGGCAGGATCCACTTTTCCGGTCTGGTCTGCACGTAGGCGATTGGTGCGCTGTTGCACTCAACGCAAAAGCCAATGGGTAACTGGTGGAGCAGAAGCCGGTGGTAATGTACATGCGAGCCGAAAAAGGGCTCGGCGTTGGATGTTGTGCTGGGAAGCTGGGAGACTAGGCGGATGTACGCACCGGCGGCTGCTTCGTTGCCCAAAGACTCGAAAGGCCATTGTCAATCGCCGACCAGAGCACAAGAGGTGCCATGAGACCATCTGACAGTGTGCAAGTCATGTGGTCGAGGCCGGATAGTGTGCCCCCGAGAGTACGAGGGCACATGTTGTCCGGATTGGCTCTGGAGATGTTTTGGGCCAAGTGATTGATGTACAGGGGCTCACAGGCCGGTCAGCAAGCGCCCGATAGCCGGGTCGATTCGGCCTGGCGAGGAGTTAGCAAGGCGCGAGAGTACATCGGCCACGGTCGCGTCCTTGAGCCACAGCTGGGTACACTCATGAAGCTGCAGTTCGACGGGCAATAGCGACTGGTATAGGGTCTGGTCGCCGGTCTGGTCAGAGAGCCGCTCGAAGAGCACTTGGTATTCCTCCGGGGCTGTGGGGAGCGCTGACCAGTCGATTGGGCTGGAGGCCACAAGGGCCACGTTGTCCACCAAGATGTTACGCTGGCCGCTCGCCAGTGCAACCCCTGTGTTGGCCATGCGCCCTGCGAAGGTCAGGTAGCACGTCCCCAGCGTGGTACTGAAGCACGGTATGGAGTTGATGCCCCCGAGTGCTCGAAGGTGGTGCACCACAGGCTCCACGTTGCGCCTCAAGTCTGCCGCGAAATCGTCGAAAGCCGCAGCCCCACTGTGCACCATGCGCCACGCCCGGTCCAGGAGATGGGCCTCGCACCCCGCACCTGACGTTCCGTACTGGAAGTCAACGGCAGGGCCTTTCCGGGCGGTGGGTTCGACGGCGATACCCTCCGGCCCGGCTCCCAACACTCTCCATCGGTGCCCCGCGAACCGGACGGTGTCGCCCCTGCGGATACGAAGTAGATTGGCGGCTGGCACTTCTCCAAGGCACTTCGACGCGTGCCTCACCTCCACTTGCTGCGAAGCCATCGGGAAGTTGCCATAGACCATGCGGTAGTCCACGAGCCTGTACAGTCCCTCTGCGCCCCCAAACTGGTTCTTGAAGCTATGCCGCTGGAGAAACCCGGCCTCTCCCAGACTACTGACAATCGCTTCCAGCCTCGGCCTGTCCACGTGGGCTTGACGCTCCATGAGGCCCATGAACTCCGACATCTTAACCCAGCCGCCATCTCTCGAAGCGAGCACGCTTAGACACTGTTGGGCGACGGCTCCGAACAACTCATACGGTCGCCTGATCGGTAGGGAGCCACCTCGTCCGGCCTCGATTAGGGCGGCGAACTGGAGGGCCTCGAGCACCGGCAGCGCGGCAGCATTGGTGACAATGCCTATGACATTACTCTTCGTTGCTCGGCGATTCCCTCTCCCAATGCGCTGCAGGAAAGACTCCACGCTGCTTGGTGCTCCCCACAGCATGACCGCGTCGATGTCACCAATGTCCACCCCCAGCTCAAGCGTGCTGGTAGCAACACAGATCCCACTTTGCGCTTCTGCGAACCTTTTCTCAGTCTCAACACGAACGGTTGGCGAAAGCGATGAATAGTGAGCAAATACCGGCGCAGCTGGACCCAAACTTCCCGCCAGCGTCTCTGCCAGCGTCTCTGCCAGCGTCTCGCACTCGCGCCGAGAGTCCGCGAACGCTAAGACCTTCGTGGGCGATCCGTCCATCATTTGGCGCGCGACGCGGGCCAAGTCTTGGGCGTTGTGGACCCATCGGATGTGAGCGTCGATCGGCCGGTCAACCGGGCATGAGACGAACTCGGCCGGCTCCTCGGGACCAAAAAGGAAGTCCCGGACTTGCGACGGCTCGGTGATCGTGGCAGAGAGGGCCACCCACTGCAACCCGTGGCCTGTTCGCTGACGTAGCCGCTGCAGGAGAATCGCCAGCTGAAGGCCTCGTTGCGTGTTGTAGAGGAGGTGGGCCTCATCAATGATGACACACCGAACGCCGTCCAGCGATGGCTCTCGTCTGACCAATAGCACATCCAAAGACTCCGGTGTTGTGATCAGAACGTGGGGTGTCGCACTGGAACGCAGGTCGTCACGGTCACCATGTCTGAGGCCCAGGCGGAGTCGCAGGTTCTGTAAGGGAGAAGCCAGTCGGCGTTCGAGGTCGTTAGCAAGTGCTTTGGTGGGAGTGACGTACAAGAGCGTGAGCATTTCGTTGCGCAAGGCGTCTTGCCAGTGCCTGCTCAGAAGCGGCGCCACTGCGGCTTCCGTCTTGCCAGAGCCCGTCCCTGAAACGAGCACCAGATTGCGCCCCGAGACGACGTGAGGGATGGCATACTCCTGAGCAGGGCGCAGCCCTGCAAAGCGCCCGAAGAATGCTTGCGCGACGGCGCGGTCCAGAAATGCTACCGCGCTCATATAGTCGCCTCCAGTCTCTGGTCGAGCAGGCTCACCACATTCGTGATGGCTCGCCTGGCTCTGTCTTGCACCGGTATAGTCGCTATCTGCCGAAGCTCTTCCTTGAGCTCGGACACGATTATCTCCGGATCCGGTTCCCAGCCGTAAGCCATCCCGTGAGCGTCCATAATCCGCAGGGCCAACTCGTCCAATTCGTGGATGCCGATGGGGCTCATCTCGAACGCTGGTAACTCATCGAAGTGGGAGTAGTCGAAGTCCCGGTAGCCCTTGCGCCTGAGGAGCTCTTTGCACTTTTCCGAGAAGCCCGGTGTGACAGCGTAGAAAGACATACCCGGGTATTCGCCCCAGAACAGCCGGAAGAGGTTCCAGAAAGCCTCGTACTGGCAGTCCACTCCGCCACCTCTCAGGTTGTAGATGACGTCCTCGAACTCATCCACCAGCAGGACCAGCCCTCTGAAGCCGCACATCTGAGCCAGCACGTTCAGGTCCCTGAGTGCGTCCCACGCTTGCTGGTAGCCGGCAGCTCTGAGGATGAACGTCTCACAGCCACGCCGGTAGAACTGCCAGGCCGCACGAGGGTCGCGGAAGTGATTCCGCAGCCCGGAGACGAAGCGGTAGTAGAGCCACTTTGTCCGCGTGTAGTAGTTCCACGGTTCACAGATCCATGACTCGACTTCCCTTGGAACCATGCCATGATCGTCGTCATATAGCGTCCCGACGATCCAGGCCCGCACCGCAACGAAGAGTGCTGGCGAACGTAAGGCCGTCGAGTAGTCCCACCGGCCCATGTTGGAGAGCTCGTCGAGTTGGCTCTTCCAGGATGGATCGGGACACGGCGAAGTCATCGCGTCAAGCAGAGCCCCGAACAAAGCCCCGGGCCCCTTGATCGCCGAGTCCGGTACCTCGATGTTGCGAATGGCGGCCCCGAAGATCTGGTCCATCCGGTTGAAGCGGACATCGGCGCGCGCATCGAGCGACAGGAGACTCACGGCATACCTTTCGCTGATGGCGAGTTCACGGATCAGCCTCAGCAGGTGGCTCTTACCCGCTCCGTAGTTCGCGCGGAGTAGCAGCGCTTCGGCCCGGCCCTGTCGGACGCGCGACTCGAGCTCGCCGATCTCAGCCTCCCGGCCAACGGTGAACCTTCTCACATGGCCGTCCGGCGGTAGCCCTTTCCGAAGTGCCTCGATGGCTCTCCTGGCCTCCACACTCGTCACCAGGCTATGCCTCCCTGAGACGATCCATAACGTCTACATAGAGTTGATCGGTTGACCTTGTCTCGCCCTCTATGTGGTCGTCAAGGCGTAGCACGAGCGCAGTGGTAAGCACGCGCCAGAAGCGGCAAGAGGACGATCCCGGGTGCTTGATAAGGAGCTGCGCCACGAGACTGTCGATCTCGGCTTGGGTCGGAAGGTCCACCGCATCCACGTTGGTGGCGCACGAGTAGACGTTCAGGATCTTCCTTGCGGCCTCCTGGTACAGCTCGCGATGCGTCTGGATCGCATCCAGGTTCCAGATGCGGTCGAGGGCGCGAGGCTCGGAATCTCGGGGACGGCCGATTCGGCCCTCCAGAGCACCGTAGGTCACAATCCCGTGCCTAGGGTCATTGTAGAAATCTGGGGTGGTGGCATAGACAAGGAATAGCCCTGGCAAGCCATCAATGTTGTTGATAAGCGACAGCAAGTTGTTATGAGCATCTCTGAGAGCAGATCTCCTCATGACCGAGTAAGCCTGCTCAGCCTCGTCAAACAGGATAAGAAGTCCACGGTAGCCCGAAAGGCGGGCAAATCCCGCCAACGACTGTAGCATCAGCTTGGCGTTATCTTTGCTGGGCACCTTGTTGACGTCGAAACGCTTGCGGTAGCTGCCCACAGTCCCTTCGCCGCTGAACCATTGCAGAATCTCCGACCTACATTCCTCTTGGAGGTCCGCGTCCGCTGCCTCGGGGAGAAATGTGTCCCAGTATGCGAGGACGATCTTCTTGAAGTCGATGTCGATTACCGGGTCAGCCATGAGCGCGGTCCGTGCCGCGTCCATGTGCTGGTACGTGACCTCATCGGGCATGCGGTGGTCACCAGTGGCGAGAAACGCGAGGGACTCCCGTACGACGTGCCTGATCGGAGCAGCCTCAGCCACACTACCAGCCTCTTCCGCCACGGGTGTCGAGACGTTACGGGCGATGGCGTAGAACACGGTCTGGAACCGGTTGAGGGCAGCGTCCGTGACGTTCAGCTCCACGTTGGAGACAAGGCAGTTCTCAGCAAAAGCCAGGTCCCTTAGCTGCCGGAAGAGGTGTGTCTTGCCCGCGCCCCACGAGCCGTTGACAAACCGTATAATCCCTTGGTCCTGGATGGCGCTCAACAGATGGCGTTTGACCCCTGCGATTAGCTTCTCGTTGCCAACCGAGTAAAGCTCGACGCCACGTCGGGGCGGGATACCATTACGGAGTGCTTCCACTACCTGTCGACAGATGGCGCGGTTCTCCATCACTCGACCCTCCTGAAGAGCACGAAGCCGATGTACCCGTGTCCTGAAACGTCATGTAGGAGCATCCCTTGCGATGTGTCTCTAGTCTGTTGAAGGTCGAGGCGCCGCCCCTCGATCTCAAAGGGGCCTTTCATAACGAGACGCGAGAGGTCCACCAGAAACTCGTCCGTGCGGAAGCCCTTGACGTTCTTGCCCAGCCTTCGTGTGATGTGGCGAATGGGCACAGGGTCCCCGTCTACCCGGCCTTCCTTGTTGATGATGGCCAGGTACTGTTTGCGCAGGCTCTTCAGTACCCTCAAGCCCTCAAAGCGCCGTCCAAAGACCCGCCTGTGCTCTTTCTCCACCGTCTTGACCACGGCCTCGACGTCCGCGGGGAGCTTGGCAAGACGCGCTTCGTAGTTGGATACTACGGCAAGCCTTCTACCTTCGTCCACGGCGAGCTCAAAGAAGCCCTGCTCAAAGGTGTACTTGGGGTGACGGCTCGTGCGATCAAGCGGCAGGCTCGCGGCGCTGCACGCGTGCTCGAGCAGCGAGGGGTAGTCCCGCATCACTGCGTTGGCTTTTTCCTCTGCCAACGTCTGGAGCTCGTGCACAAGATTCGCTAGATCAGGGCTGTCCGAGACTACTTGCTCGACGGCGAGCCTCTCTGTGTGCAGAGTGTTGAGCAGATGCATAGCCCAGCCTTGACTTAACAATGTGCAGATCCTGTCCCACACGCAGTATACTTCTCTGGCCTTGTCGGCTTGGGCCTGTAGAGCGGCGGCCTTTCGTTCGAGTTCGGCAGCGACACGGGCGATGGCTTCGTGGGTACCCTCAGGAAATGTGGTCCGCTGCATCGGCTGACCTCTGGGATGGTGGAGTTCGTACGATGAGTGCGGCTATTTCGCCGCAGAGCGCAGACCCGCGAAACGGCCTGGAACGCTGAAGCGCCCACACCCGAAGGACGACGGGCCCTGTCAAGATGGTCACTGCGGTCAGGCACAGGTGCTGGCTCAGACTGGCGATGCTCTCGCTTCAATAGCGCGAAGGAAGGACCGTGCGATGGACCGCCTCAGCTGCTTGCGACCGCAGTCCTCTCCGGGCAGCCCAGCCTGCGGCAGAAGGCCCTATTCGAGCGGTCCCGTCGTGTTCCCTTCTTCCGGCTGTGGATTGGAGCTGACATAGAACCCCAGGAGAGTCCCCGATGGTAGCGGAAGCCGGCGACGAGATCGGACTGGACCCGCTGGTCTGGGTCGGCTAACTTGGCCTCGGCGGCGAAGGTGACCCGTTCGGCCAGGCCACCTTGCCACCTTTCGCATTCCCCGAAACTGAACAACGTGTCCGCGATGTCGCCGGTCTCAGAAAGCTTCGTCTCATCATGCACGTCGGGGTAGTTCTAAGCGCGCCGTGAGCCGCCCACCCGAGGGTCATGTCTCCGCTCGGCGGGATTTCAAGCCGCGCAAGCAGCGAAGGTACTGCTACAGGGATCAGCGCAAGTGCATCTTGAGTTGGGCGACTGGGAGGTGATGGCCATCGCTCATTTTCGCTATCGGCTCGAAACCCCGCCGTGTCAGTAGTTCCTGCGGCCTTTGCAGCTGCGTGTTCGAAAGCTTGGCCGTGGGGACGTGCTGCTTGACCCGCTCGGCAAGCGCGATGGCTTTTGCGACCTTCGACCCTGGCGGCAGCTTCCTGCCACTCAGCAGCGTTACGCAGGCGGTTCATGCGCACAAGACGTATGGCCATTTGGCGGGTACGCCGGTCGCATCCTGGCCGGGCGTCATGGCATCGGCCATCTTGCTGTCCCCTGTGCTGGCGCGACGATGGCAGCGGCGGCTGATCCTTGCACATGGACGCCGATGGTGCTGCAGGTTAGCCCGAGCTTGCGGCAGAGGCTCCCTAGCGAGAGCTGCCCGCACACGTTTCAGGACGTATGGTTGGTGGCGCCCACGGCCGACGCGCGTTGCAGGTCCTCGTGCTCAGCGCTAAGAGCCCCGTGGCCCGCTTGCCACTTGGCGCAGACCTTCGGGAACTTCACCTCAGAGAGCTCGCCGGAGGTAAAGGCTTCGACCCAGTTCACCAGCTTGCGGTCAAGTGCCTCGAGGCTGGGACTGTCCGCGCAAGGACCTGAAATGGCAGGCTAAGGTGGGGCGTTGGACCCGGAGGCTTGATCATAGCCATTCATGGACGGATGAAACGCGTGATGATGTCACTGATCTCCGGCACGGATATGCCTCCGGCCTCGTTGTCGGCCGTCTCGATCAGAGCTCCACGCTTGCCACCGCCATCTTCGGCGGGGAGGATGTCGTGCGCGAGATACCACTCCCGTTTCCGTTCCCACCTGCCCCTGTATTCGGGGTCGAGAAGCATGCCGCAGTGCTCCCAGTAGAACGTCGTGCCGGTCTCAGCGTCCTCGATGGTGAAGTCGGGATAGCGGGTCGTCCCGTCGATCGTGAGGGGCCTCTCGTATACATAGTCAATGCCGGCGGCGGTAAGCTGCTCGGCGATGATGAGCTCGGACTTGGACCGGACGAACTCGTTGCGGCTGGTGAGATTGACCAGGCGTTCCTCGAAGAAGCGGCCCTCGAAGTCGCGAGGTTTGGGCGCGCCGAAGAGGTTGGTCAGGCGTTGCGCTGTTTCGGACAGGGCATCTGATGCGAAGCGCTTCAGGTCGGCTGCTTCTCCTTGGTGAAGGACGACGACGCGCTGCTGTTGTCGAGTGAGTGCCGTGTAGAGCAGCTCACGGCTCAGGACCCAGCAGGGGTTGGGCAGCACCAGAAGCACCAGCCCGAACTCGCTTCCCTGCGCCTTGTGGACCGTGAGGGCGTACGCGAGGGTGAGAACCGGGTCAGCCTCCTCACCGAAGTCCCAGCTACCGAAGTCGTACTGATAGCCCTGCTGGGACGAGAACTCCACCTTGAGCAGCCAAGGCACCCACTTCTTGTTGCGGGGTCTGAACTGGCCGACCGCTATCCCGATCTCGCCGTTGGCGATGTAGGCTGGCGCGCCCTCCTGCGGGTAGACCTTGTCGCGGCTGTGATTCCGGACATTGATGACCTTGTCCCCGTAGACGATGCGCTCCGGTCCGAACGGCTCGGGGATCTGGCGCTCATACCGGGGCCGTCGGGCGAAGTCAACGCGTTCGGAGCGGAAGCGGTCGTGGATCAGCCGGTTGATGCCTCCGGCTCCGTATGTGTACTGCCGTGTAGGGCTGAGCACCTGCCACTTCTCTGCCGTCGGTGCTGCCCCGCAGTTGAAGTAGACGTGCTCCCCGTAGAGCTGTCCGCCCAGGCTCAGGTCGAAGCCGCGCACATCGTCCGGACCGCTGAGGCCCAGTTCCTCGCACAACACCTCGATCAGGAGCGGTCTCAGTTGCTCCGGTGTGCGCCACTGCACGAAGCGGATGTGTTCCGAGGAGCCGGCCGCAAGCACGCCGCTTAGGACCTCATCGTCCCCTGGAGCCAAGGGGCCGCCGCTGAACCACTCGGCGAGCTGCAGGTCTTCGCGGACCTTCCCCGCCTGGCGCCGCTGAACAGTGAGCTGGGCGTAGCCGGGGGCCACGCAGGGGAAGAGCGCGTGGGCGTTCTCGGGCGCGATATGCGTGACGATGTCCACGAAGGGACGGCCAGCTCCTATGGGCGGAAGCTGGCGAGGGTCTCCAGTCAGGATGAGGCGCTTCATGCCCTTGAGGGCGTCGAGGAGAGCAGCCAGCATCTCCTCGGTAAGCATGGAGGCCTCGTCGATGATGACCGTGTCCGCCGTATCCTCTGCCTTGCTCCCCCTGATACGATAGCGGCCGGTCTCCGTGTCGTATCGTCCTGAGCGAACCAGGAACTGCGCGATTGTGTAGCCCCTGACGGTCAACCCGTGGTCCTTGGAGACCTGCTCCATGCGGACGCGGGCCTTCCCCGTGGGCGCGAGCAGCAGGACGCCTCCTTGGGCTATCGTCGGATGGCCGCACAGCATGGATAGCAGGGTCGTCTTGCCGGTCCCAGCCCGGCCGATAAGAACTGAGAACCGTGAGTCCGTAAGCTCCGCAAGGGCTGCTGCCTTCTCCTGACGTGCGCGTTGCTCTTGCACGTCGTCAACAGCGACGGTGCCAAAGCGCTCGTCAACGACCTGTCGCCAGTCCACCTCCACGTCGAGCCGCTTGCCCGCCAGACGACGCTCGACCGCACTGCGGATGACCGCGCCGCAGTCAGCCAGCCGTGATAGCTGGTAGGCTGGCTTGCCGTCGGCCATCTCGACGCGGTTGATCTCCCCCTCGAACTCGGTCTCGGCGACCGCGAAAAGATCGGCGTCAATGTTGCACGCGGGCTGAAGGTCCAGACCTCGGATCTGGAGGACGACATCGCGCTGCGCGAGGAGCGTGTGTCCCTGGGAGGCCGCTGCCTCCAGAGTGTTGACAGTGAGCGCCCTCACACGCCGGGCGTCGGTGCCGCCCTCCAGGGCCGATGGTTCAGGCAACGGGTTCTTCTCGCGGATCACGGGGTCTGGGAACGCAGCCCTGTCGGCGGTCCAGACGCTGATGGGGTTCGGCGTCAGCCGGGTCACCTCATACACGAGGTATGGGTTCCTGAGGATGTCCTCGTCCTCAACCTCGATGCCCTGCGCAGCGCGAACCTCCTGCACGTACACCGTCTTGGCCTGATCGGGCGTGATGCTGAAGCGGCTCAGCAGCTTCAGCAGGGCGCGGCGGGTGTCGGGGAGGCCTTGCCATTTTGCCCGCAGGGTGCGCCCAATCTGGATCCCGGCCTGAGCAGTCAGAGGATGCTTGGGGTCGCGCAGGACTTGGTCCACCAGCGGCCAGGGGTCCTCGTTGTCACCGAGCTTCACCTCGATCTCGCGGGCGAGGAACGCACCATGCTCGATGCCGAAGGCGCACAGGGCGGATGCCAGGCCCGGACACGGGCCGCGCATCCGCCAGAGCTCCGCAATCCGGTCATGCGTCCACTTAAGGCACTGGTCCCACGGGCCGCTTAGATGCTCCTTCGCTCTCTGCAGGGCGCCAGCGCAGGCCAAGAGGGAGGCGATGGCCCCATCGTGGGTGACATGCTCGCACGCATAGGAGAACTGATCCCAGTGATCCTCAGGCGCGAAGGCAACGAGTTGGGCGGGGTCGAACTCGGGGTTCTCCTCGGCATAGGCTAGCGCCGCGTGGTAGGGCAGCAGGTAGCCGTCCTTGAAGTCGGGACGAATGGAGTGCTGCACCATGTGCTCCCAGAGAATGGAGCGCAGATCGCCGCTGCCCTCGTACCGGTACTCGGTGGCGTCCCCGACGTGCTTCACGCGGCCGACGCCGATGAGGACGCGGCGGGGGTCGTCAACGAACGGCACCTCCTTGGCGTAGAAGAAGCACAGGGACTGCTCGGACACGGCGTGGGCAAAGAAGCAACCCAAGAGCGCCTTTTGGTTGTCAACGTGCTGGACCCACTCGGTGCGGAACCCAAGGACGGGCTCGCGGGCGGGGTCCACGTCGAGACCGTACTCATCGCGCAGACGCTCCATTTGGTCCTGGAACATCCACAGGAACGGGACCGCCGGCGCGGAGTAGGGCGGGTGACGCAGCGGAGTCGCCACGAAGTGCCCGTGTGTGTTGGGGGAGGTCTGTGAGTAGGGATGGCAGGCGTGGCGCACGTACTCGAAGGGCGCCATGAACATCGCCCGCTCGGATACGCAGCAAGGCCATTGCTCCTCAGGCAGGTCGGCAATGGACCGGCCCGCTACCGCCTCTTCCGCGTCGTCGTCACGGTTGTCGGCGATGCGCTTGAGCCTCATGCACGCGCCGTTCAGCTTCGGTGCCTTGCAGACGCTACCGTCCCAACCCGCGTCGTGCCAGGGGACGCGGATCGAGAGGTGGCGTAGGGGGTATTTGCGAGTCGTTCCTGCCATGCCTTCGTTTCTCTCCTCGTAGATGCTTGCTCCGTCGCTCTGCCAGTCCAGGGGCGCTCGGAATGCAGTCAGCCATCGTCTCTGGCCTCGTCGCCTCCGGCCCCGGCCATGCGCTACTTAATGCCGACGGTAATAATAAGGCCCAGCTCCTCACCCGTGGAGCCGCAGTGCTCGGCCAACGCGCGGTCGTTCGGGTCGACGATGGGCCTAGACTGCCCAATATCAAAGCCTCATTCGACGCTATACATCTTTTCGCCTCGGCATTCGCGCAACTGGTTCAAGGCATGGCAGCTGGCCAACAACCGCTCCTGCTGTTACTTGAGACATTGCGCGGCTTCTCGGCGATCAAAGTTGGGCAGCATATCGACCTCTCGCGAGATGATGTCCACACAGTTCGAAAACCCAGTACCAGCTGAGCAGTTGGTAGTTTGACAAGCGCACGGCCGAAGCCACGCGGTTCTTCTCAACAGGTGCACGCCTGCAATGGCAGGACAGCTTTTCGGTGAGTGCTTTGCAGCAGTACCTGCCGCCGGAGTAATGGTGGTGGTGCAGCCACGAGCGTCGCCGTATAAGTCACGAAGCCAGTAGCTCCATTGCCCGAGCTTTGGGCGCCCCGGCCGGTATACCGATCCGGATTGGCGGTCTGGTGCATCGGCCTGTTACCTATGTGCTGCTTAGTTTGCAATATCGTTGTGTCTCCGCGGAGGTGTTCGGATCTGCGGCCAAAGCTCCGGGTAGTAGGGGCAGAGCTGACACCGTGCTTTTTGAGCGCTTCCCCGAAGCCATAGAAGGCCTTTAGGGAGCGGCTGGTCCGGTAGAGCTTGTGGCTTGCCACAACATTCAGCTTGGCCTAGGGAACGCCATTTCACTGGCTGCCGTTGCGGCACCCAAGTTGCGGGTATTAGGTCACACGCAGAGGCCAAGTCGAAGTGACTGTCGAAGCCGTTGAGGCCCTTTGCTTGGCGGCGGAGACGAAGGCGGCCATCGTGTCGACTGACCAACGCAACCGTTCGCCATAGCACAGCTTGCTGAAAGACTGCGTGCCATCGCGAGTGAGCACGCGGTGCTTTGCAGCAGTCTGGTGAGGCTTCGCGTTCGTGATGATCGTGTCAGGCCCAAGCATGGACATGACGTGGCGGATACGCTGGGGCGAGGACGGTCCTGAGATGATGAAGCGTATAGAGCGGCCTGCAAGCTCCCGGATGCGTACGAGGCCTTCGAGCACGAACATCCTGAACCTTGCGTCCGTGACTGTCTGTATATTGCAGGCGGCGGTAGTGACAGCAGGACTGTCCGCAAGCCAGGCGCCCCAGCGGTCGATGTCTTCAGCCGCACCGAAGTAGATGTGCGGGACCACAGGCAAACCGGCCTCGAGCATCTCGCGGTAGAAGATGTGAGACATGCGTATGCGGAACAGGTGTGTCATGCGCGGCTGGTTGGCGTAGACCGAGAAGTTCGGTGATACCATGAGATCGAAGTGGGCCTTCGAGAGTTCCTCGGTGAGAGCGGCACCGTGCCCCATGGTCCAGAGCACCTCCATTAGCCTGTCCTCGGCGTAGCATAGCTGACCTGCCCCCATTTGTGATACCACTTCGTGTGTTAGTCCTGGCCGTCTGTTCGGCCGCTGTTGTCCTAGTTCGCTGCGGGTGCTACACTGCCTGCCGCCGGCCCGGAGGATAGGGCAACGCAGGAGTGCGACCCGAGCGCCGCGGCCGGGGACCGGACGGGTGGGCAGGGCTTCGGCCCTGCCCCGTTGTCATCCACCCGGTGGTCCCAGAAGCGACAAACTCGGCCGTGAGGCCGCGATCAGCCTCGCTTCGGGTGCTGGTGGGCGGTAGCCCAGTGAGCTGTGGGGCCGCACCTGGTTGTATTGCCGGCGCCAACGTTCCACCAGCACTCTCGCCTCCAACAAGGTGTCAAAGATCTCCCGTCTGAGCAGTTCGTCCCGTAGCCGGCCGTTGAAGGATTCGCAGTAGCCGTTCTCCCAGGGGCTTCCCGGCTCGATGAACAGTGGCCCCACCTGCAGGCGCTGGAGCCACCCGCGCACCTTCTCGGCCACGAACTCTGGGCCGTTGTCTGACCGGATGTGAGCCGGCAGGCCGCGGGCGATGAACAGCTGCATCAGCCGCTCCAAGACATCCTCACTGGTCAGCTTCCGCGCCACGTCGATGGCCAGGCACTCGCGGCTGTACTCATCAATGATGGTCAACAGGCGGAAAGCCCGGCCGTCACGGGTGCGGTCCACCATGAAGTCGCGGCTCCACACATGATCGGCATACAGCGGTCTCAGACGCACGCAGGAGCCGTCGTTGAACCACAACCGCCCGCGCTTGGGCTGCTTCCGCGGCACTTTCAGCCCTTCGCGGCGCCACAACTGCTCCACCCGTTTGTGGTTGGCTCGGAAGCCCTCTTCTTGCAGCAAGGCCGCGACCCGGCGGTAGCCATAGCGGCCATACTGAGTCGCCAGGTCGATCATCCGCGCCACCAAAGCAGGTTCGTCATCGGGTACCTTGTGCACCCGGCGTTGCGTAGCGCGGGACTGCCCAAGCACCCGGCATACCCGTCGCTCGGACACCGTCTCCGTCCCCAGGGCCGCCCGCACATGGACCACGGCGGCCCGTCGCTTCGCCGGGCTCAGTAGTTTCCCGAAGCCGCCTCCTTGAGGATTGCGATGTCCAGCGCCTGGTCGGCCACGATCTTCTTGAGTCGGGAATTCTCGGCTTCCAGCTCCTTCAGCCGCTTGGCCTGATCCAGCCGCATCCCGCCGTACTCCGTACGCCAGCGATAGTAGGTGTGATCGGTGATCTCAAGCTTCTTGCAGACCCGGCCGATGGTGGCGCCCTTGGCCAGTTCCACCTCCGCCTCACGCAGCTTGCCGATGATCTGCTCCGGGGTAAAGCGCTTCACAGCCATAGACCATACGACCCCTTTCATCGAGCTCCAGCCGGTGCTATTCTAACACAGCAACTGGTCTCGTTTCCGGGGGCTAGGTCAGAGAAGTACCCGCACTGGCGCACGAGCGAAAAGCAGGAACGCCAGGTCAAGCGGGTGCTCGTCTACTGCCTGCTCAAGGCGGGCATGGATGATCATGATCGGGTCGTGGAAGTGGCCGGCAGCGTGATGCGGGTGCTGAGAGGTGGCGGAGCATGATGACAGCGGAGCAGTTTAAGGCAGAGGTGTGGGCCTGGGCCGAGGAGATCGGCGTCAGCCCGAAGGAGGTCCACATGCGCCCGATGAGGCGGAAGTGGGCAAGCTGCTCCAGCCGGGGGCGAGTGAGCTTCGACCCGGCGCTGCTTAGTGAGAGGGACGAGGTGCGGCACGAAAGCGATCCTGCACGAACTGCTGCACCTGCGGTTCCCGAACCACGGGCGGATGTTCAAACGGCTGCTCGCGGCGTACCTCGCGCGCGGGCTCAACGGAGGTAGCGGCAAGGCGGCTGTATGACGTACGAGGACAGGACGCAGAAGCTGGCAAGGCACAAACTGGGTGCAGGCGTAGAGGTCGTCAGCCGTTGCTACCCTTGCGGCAAGCCGAAGGACAGCAATCCAGCGCACCTTCGACATGGGAAGCGGGCGCGCACGAGCTACCAGGCCCCCCTATAGCAGGAAGTCATCCGCCGGTTCCGTGGTTGACGTAGTGGTTGGCAGACCCTTGTGCCGGAGCCATGGCCTTCGTGCAGGCTGACATGGAGGCCCTATTGGCTCAGCCTCTGGTGCCGGTGGAGGACCGCATAGAGTTGCACACGACCAACGCCATAAAGCGGGCTCTCCGCGCTGTGCTCCGCTGCCCTCATTGCATGACTTGCTCCAACAACCCGGGCAGCATCGATCGGATCATCTTGGACGTCCTTGCCCATCCCAACAGCAGTCGGGAACAGCGCTTCCCGCGACTTTGGACAGGAGGCTTGACATAACCAGGGCAGGTCTGGTAAGGAAGGTCGAGCCTGCTGTGTGTCTGGTGTCGACAGTGGAAAGGGGCGTGACCGCGTGCCTTCATCCAGGAGTCGCACTAGGGGAGGTTTCGTCTACCAATGGGGTGGCGCCGAGGACCGCACCGGCTTCAGGGGCGACCCGATGAACCAAGTCCTGTTCAAGCTATCCGAGCCAGGTCCGAAGCGCAGCCATCGTCGTCATAGGGGGGACCCGATGAAGCAGGTCCTGTTCGGCCGATCTGAGCCAGGCTCGAAGCGGGGCTATCGTGTTTATGTGGACGGACCACCCGACGAACTCCCAGGGTGGAAGAGAGCACTCCTGGCCGTTAAGCCCAAGTTACATCCTGGCCCCTCCCAGTGCCAGCAGGAATGACGTGCGTTTTGCCGCAGAGCCCGGGTGAGCTGCTGCATCACGCCTGTGTCTACGGGGCAGAGCAACGCTATTCCCAACTGGTCTGGAGCATCGTAGCGATTGCGCCAACTTGTGCTCTCGCGCGTCTTTCAGACCGCAAAGGAACCCTATGGCTGTGATGACACTGATGACCTGCTCCATCATCCGCTGCCCAAGATCGCGGTGCGGCGGTGGATCCGGCGGGCAGAGGCGAGGGCCGCTCCGCCTGAGCGGTAGCAGAGGCCCCGCCGTGCCGAGGCCGCCGACGGTCGTCGGTCGGCCCGTCACCAGGCTGCAAACGGGAAGGCCATGCACGATGCCCTGAAGGGTGGTGGGCAACATGGTGTTGGCAGTGGGGTAGGCCCTTCCGGCTCGGATCATCGGCCTCTGGGGCGACTGGCTCCCATCGCCAGAACGTTGGGGACCCTGCTCGCGGCGAATGCGTTCGCACTGGTCATCGTTGGCCTCGGCTGGTGGCCTCGCGGCCTGAGGAACCGGACCGTCGCCAAGCCGCACGACGGCGAGCTCGTGGGCCTCTGCTCTTGCTGCGAGAGCGCTGAGCCCGCCGCTGGGGCGTCTGCCGGCCGGGGTTCGTTGATGGGCGGAGATGGGCTTGGCTGCAGCCCGTGATGCCACGTCGAGACGGGAAGAGATCGGCCTTGGGTACACAGGGGCCGTCAGCCGGTCGACCAACTCGGACGATCGGCCGTCGCATCGCGTCGCTGGTCTTGGCGGCCGTTGGACTGATCATCGGCGTCAGGGCCTCCAGACCCACTGGCGGCGCTTAGGGAACCCACGCTGCGGGCCTGGAACCAAGGACTCGAGGATGAGTGCCGCCGCACCATGCGTTAGCCGCTGGACCGACGGGAGTATGTCGAGACGATGCTCGCCCGACTCCACGGACTGTTGAGTATGGCGGCACGGGATGCCGACCGCCAGCATAGCGTGCCCCCGCCTCCGCCCCAAGTCTCGCTGGAGATCCCGGTCGACCGGTTGCTACCGAAGACGGGTCATGCGGACCTGGTCGGCCAGCTGACATGGCCAGGCCAAGCCCGGTACAAGAGGGGCAACAAACACGAAGGAAAAGTGCATGTATGCTCCGCGTTCCCGGCAATCTGCAGCCGTTCTTGGGCGTAGCATCGGCGGTGCTGGGCTTCATCGCACCCCTCGGCGTCTACAGGGACCTGGCCGCTGGCGGCGGTCCCGCCCTGGTCCCGTCACCTTGAGCCGAAGCTACGGCTCCTGGCGAGCAGGGCCGCAACCAGACCTTACCGGTATACCAGGGCTCAATGGGCAGGAGAGCCTTGACGTAACTTGGCCCAGTGGACCCTCACCACGATGCCGTCCAAGGCGTGCGTCTCCACCGCGCACGCCTCGACCTCGTCCCCGAAGGGCATAGCCGGGACCGACTGGCCTCATGGCAACGGGTGCCGAACCCCCTTTGTTGACCCGAAATCAGGTCATATGGTCCGGTCTCAGACCATTCAAAGCTCGCCCCCTGATCTCCAGTGTGGCCACGCAGGCCCCTTGGCGACATCCTCTCCTGCCCTGCGAAGGTAGCCGTCCTCCGTACCGTCCTGCGTGTCTCGGCTCTGCTGAGTGGGCGGGAGATCGCGCGTCGGTCGGGCGTCGGGTACAGCCCGGCATACAACGCCCTGCAGGCACTGGTGGCGTCTGGGGCCCTGAGCAGGCAGGACCACGGGAAGGTGAAGACCTACACGGTCAGGGATCCGGCGTCGCCACTGATCGCCGGACTGCGTGAGCTGTTCGACCGTGAGGAGCAGCGGATGAGGTCGGCGGTGGCGGAGTTGGCGGAGTCCGCCCCTGAGGTTCGTGCCATCGTCCTGTTTGGCAGTGAGGCCCGGGGAGAGGCCAGACCGGGCAGCGATACTGACCTTCTGATGGTCGTTGATAAGGCCGACCCGGTGACTGTCGACCAGGTGCGGGATGCCTGCCTGGAGGTGGCGGAGCGGCATGGTCTTGCCCTGGCGTGGCACGTGGCCGACCTTGGTCAGTTGCGTGAGTGGGAGGCCACCCAGGACCGGTTCTGGGAGAACGTGGTGCAGGATGGCATCTGGCTGCACGGTGAGTCGCTGGAGGCGATCGGACTCCGATGGCGACCTGGCAGGACTATCTCCGGGAGGCCCGCCGTTTCTGGGAACTAGCCCAAGCGGTGGATGGACCGGACTACCGCAATCAGGCGGCCAGCATACTGGCTATGCGCAATCGCAGCCAACGACGCCCTGTGCTTGTTCCACATTGGCGAGCGGGCGGAGGGGGCCTCCCACTCGGAGGCGACGGCAGCGCTGAAGCGGGCCTGCAAGGGGACGCCCCTCGAGGGAGAGGCTTCACGACGAGCCCGGCAACTGGCGGAGGTTCTCGAACAGAAGTCAGCGTCACAGTACTAAGGCAAGCAGCTCACGCCCGACGCCGCCGAACGGGCGATGAAACAGGCAGAACGCTTCATCCACTGGGTGTTGGAGGCGCTTCCCCCAACTGGGGCGCCGCAGTCCTCTGCGGAAGGATGACCACGGGCGGAAACTGCCCGGTGTACTCAAGCCGGCATCCCCCAGTGATCCCAACGCACGGTTGGGTCGCGACCTCCCAGGTGTGTTCTCTGTAATGTACTCATTTGCAGACAGTAGGTGGCTGCCGTGGCTACAAGGACTGTGCGACTACCCGAGAAGGCACGAGCGACGCTCCGGCAACTCGCGAGGGAAACTGGAGAGCCGATGAGCCTTCTGCTGGAGAAGGCGGTCGAAGCCTATCGGCGGCAGTGCATCTTCCAAAAGGCAAACGCCGCGTACGCTGCCCTCCGCTCTGACCCCGAGGCTTGGGCTGAGGAACTGGCGGAGAGACAGGAATGGGAGGGCACGCTCGGTGATGACCTGGCGGAGGCCAAGGCATGACCTCACCCAAGCTGTCCCGCGGCGACGTCTGGATGGTGGATTTCGGCCCCGTGCGGGGCCACGAGCAGGCGGGAACGCGACCGGGCCTGATCGTCTCGTCAGACCCCTTCAATCACGGACCGCCAGGTCTCGTGATCCCCATGCCCATCACGACCCGAGAACGGGGCATCACTTCCACGCAGCCTCGAAGCGGGGACCCTCTTGTGCGGCTCAGCGTTGGCGCTACCGGTCGCATGCGCCCTCCCGCGATCGTTTGAATTGGCATCGGGCAGGAACTGCTCAGCCTCGACCACTACTGTCTGCTGTCTGCGGGGGCGGCACTCCCACCGATCAAGGCACCCGGTAAAGCCCCAGGGGATAGGCACAGGTAGCAAACCTCTTGCCTCGCAAGGCCAGCAGGTCACCTGGTGCCAGAGCAACTGGCTCGGCGGTGGCGATGGCCGCCACAAAGACATAGTACCCGTCACCCCGGTAGTCCATGAAGAAGGGTGCTGGCGCCCAGCGTACAAGCTCCAGGGGCTTGCCGTTTAGAGTCAGCTCATAGTGCTTGAGCCAGTCATCCCCGGGCGGGCGGTCACCCGATCGCACGGAGAGGATGATCCGGTACCGCCCCACCGTGAGGTCAGACGGTAGGTACCAGCCCAGCACATCATCCGGCCTTATGAAGTAGGTGTACTCGGTTCCAGGACGGAAGGCCTCTCCGCTCCCGGCGCTCAGTACGGTGCCATCGGTTCCCCGCAGCACCAGCGCCGGCTGAGGTCGCGGGGGCTCGCGGCGAACCGAAGCTTCCTCGGCCGGGGCAAACGATGGACTGCTCGACAGCGTCCCCTTCCACTGTGGGGGAGACCAGGGATCCTTGCGGACCACTGGTTCCGACACGGCCCCGGGCGTGATCGTGGGCACGCGTCGAGGGCCACGCCAGACCAGGTATTGCGGCTCACCACCGACGATCAGCTCAGCTTGCTCCCCGCGGAGAGGCAGCGGGCGCACATTGCCCCATATATCGTGCACTTCCGCCCGCGACTTGCCGATCCCAACGCGAACTTGCTGGCGCTTGCCGTCGCTGCGCCACAGCGACAGCACATTCTCCTCTCCCCGGCGAAACAGGTAGACGTACAACTCTGAGGGGAGGGCATCAAACGGTGAATGGCTTCCGGCAGGACGGAATGAGGGCATGTCACCAGCAAGGCCGCTGCGCTGGTTCTCGGGGTAGGGCTCACAACCGGGCAGGAGCCGTGACAGTGCGGCATAGGCCGCAAAATGCGCTTGCCGACCGAAGCCGTGATGCCAGAAGAAGCGCTGGACACCCAGACCGAGGGCGATGGTGTAGTACTTGGCCAGGTGCACAGCGCCTGTCAGCTCGTCTACGGGTCGCCATGGCCAATCGTCTGTCCAGCGGGGTCGGATCGCAGCGGGTGCGCGCTGGAGCACCTCTGTCGCGGTCATTGGCCGGCCATCTACTCGTCCCGGCGTCCACAGCCCCATCTCAGTGATCCACACCGGCTTATCGGCCCCGTACTGATGCAACAAGAGTTGGGTACGGTTGATACGGTGCACCAGATTGCCCTGCGGGGCGGTCGGGTCGTCCGGTGAGAAGGGGAAGACATAGGTATGGATCGCCACGCCGTCCATGTAGGCCAGCCCGCCGAGCCTCAACACCTCATCCATGAAACCGAAGTAGTCACCGGTCCCCGAGATACCCCAGACCATAGCGTCGGGATCGACTTGCTTGATGGCCTCATATGCAGTCTTCAGCACCCCGAGGTAGTCCGCAGCGGTGCCTCGGAAGTAGCCACCGCTGCGCGCTATCTCGTCTGGGACATTTGCACCCTGGTAGTTTGGCTCGTTCCATACCTCGTAGTGCCGGACTCGCCCCTTGCATCGTTCCGCCACGCGAGTGACGTAGTTGGCCCAGTCCTCCAGGCGTTTCGGCGGGGCAAGCGCTCCTGCGCCATAGCTTGACTGTGCCTCCGGTTGGCTGGACGCCCAGGTTGGGCAGCCAGCGAGCGTGAGGAGCAGCGACACGCCGGCCTGCTCTGCCGAGGCCATCGTGGCGTCAAGTGCCGACCAGTCCCACCGCCCTGGTTCCGGCTCGAAGGTGCTCCAGTAGTGCCCTGTGTCCCACAATCGGCCCCAGCGTGCGCCCGTGATGGGAGACTCCCAGCCGGCGTGCAGGCCCATTGGATGGCGCTCGGGAGGAACAGGCGTCTCCGAGAGTGGCGGCACAATCGAGAAACAGGCTGATCGGGGGATATCGAGTAGTCCGTCGGGACCGTATACCCGCGCCTCCGCAACATAGAAGCCGCATCTCTTTACCTGCGGCCGCACCAACACATCGCACTGAGCAAGGGGGCTCAGGGCAAGCGCCTGGTCAGTCTTCCAGAGGGGAGTGCCGTAGATGTCGCGGACCAGGAACTGAAGCCGTCCGCGCAGCGGAGCGTCCTGCAAGTTCATGACCGCGATCGGAAGCACGACCTGATCGTCGGTGGTGAACATGTCATGGGGCGCTGCCTCGCGGAGCATCACATAGGCCTGCCCGGGATGCCTTGGCATGATTGCTACGCTGGTTGCGGTCACATCAAGAGTAATCTTCCTGGCCTCGAAAGCGAGGGCTGGATAGCAGTCCAGACGCAGGTCTCGTTCCAATGAGGCAAGCCTGGAGAGCCGGTCCACACGGGGACCGAACCGTGCGGTGAACGATCGCCCGCGCCGCTCCAGCTCCAGGCAGACCGTCCCGGGGGGCATGGGCCGACGGGCGCTGTAAGTCCACTGACCGTTGGTCCGCTGTCCAAGCTGGACCTGCCAGTCATCATCCCGATAGCATAGCAGGTGCACATCGTTCCCTTCGTCCTGCGCGATCACGATGCCACACAGAGAGCCTGGCCCGCCGCCAGCGATCTCCGCTGTCATGGACACCCGGAGATCACCGGTCTCGCGTGGCCGCTGCAGCAGGTACCGCTCACCTGGCTGGACAGAGAGACGCAACACTCCGGCCGACGGGTCCAGGCCGCTGAGCTCCTTTACCCCAGGAGGCAGCACGGTAATCCAATCTGGCGCGCTGAGAGCGTTCCGTGCGCCATAGCAGTACGCCGCCTGGGCTGCCAGGCACACGAGCAGCAGCATGGCCACAATCGAACCCATCTGGCAGACCCCTCCTCTATGAACGTCTGTGGCTTCTTCGCGAGATCAACTGGATTGCGGCTGCTCGGGACTTCGATGTCGGTCGCGAGCCTGTCTGCGCACGGGCCCCGTAGGGTCATGGCCCAACCTTGACTGACGCGTGTGCAGATTCCGTCCCAGACGCAGTGCAGTTGCCTGGCCTTGTCGGCTCGAGCCTATTGAGTTGCAGCCTTTCGTTGCGGCTCGGCAGCGACACCGGCAACGGCGTCCTGGGCACTCCAGGGAAATGCACCCCGCTGTACCGGCTGACCCCCGGGATCGTTGAGTTCCTACACTGAGTGCAGCCATCTCGCCGCGGGACGCGAGCGTGCGGCAGTTCGTCTCAGCGGCTTGCGACCGCACTCCACTCCGGGTTCCGCGGAGCCCGACTTGCGGCTGACGGTCTTGTTTGACGGGTGCCGCTGCTTTCCCTTCCGTCGTCAGTGTATCAGGGTTGACACCAAAGCCGGCAGACCCGCGAGAACAGCGACAGTCGGCGACGTGGTCGGGCTGGAATCGCTGGTCCGGGTCGGCCAATTTGGCCTCGGCGGCGAAGGCGAGCAGGTCGGCCAGGCCCCGTCGCCACCTCTCGCATTGCCCGAAACTGAACAACATCTCCACGATGTCGCCGGTCTCAGAGAGCTTCGTCTCATCATGCACGTCGGGGTAGTTTCAGGTTCGCCGTGAGCCGCCCGCCCCAGGGTCATCTCTCCGCTCGGCGGGATCTCAAGCCGCGCAAGCAGCGGAAGTAGTGCTGCAGCCAGCAGCGCAAGTGGATCTTGAGCTGGGCGACTGGGGATGATGACCATCGCTCATTCCCGCGCTCGACTCGAATTCTCGCCACGTCAGTAGTTCCTGTGGCTTCTGCACCTGCCTGTTCGAGAGCTCCGCGGGGATCATCAGGTGCCCGCGAGACGTTCGGCACGTGTAGGGGTGCTGGCGACCCTCTGCCCTGGCGGCAGCTTGCTGCCACTCAGCAGCGCTACACAGACAGTTCATGCGCACAAGACGTCTGGCCTTGCCGGTTGCCCCGGTTGCGCCCTGGCCAGCAGACACTCGTGGTCTGCGATGTTGGAGAAGCCGTCAATATCGGCCTCCAGACTGGTGGGTGCCCTGTATCGCGCAGGCGGCTAAGACTGTTCACCGCATCCTGCCCGGATCGGCCGAGGCGGTAGGCATAGGAGCATGGCAGCAAGACCTCCTGAAGGATCGGGGCCAACTGCAGAGCCACAGCAGCACGAGCGCTATGGCCCACTGGCCCCTCTCCGAGTCTCCCACCACTCGACGATGGCCTCGACGTTCGGGAGGTTGAGACGGCGGGTAATGTTGTGGACGTGGACGCCGATGGTGCTGTAGGCGAGGCCGAGGGCGCGGGCAATTTGCTCGTAGTTCTGGCCCTGGGCCAGTAGTTCGACAACCCGCTCCTCGGCGGGGGTGAGCTGGCCTGCCCCGGGTGGCCGTCGCGCTGTACGACCTCGCAGCGGCAGCATCGGCAGCGCCGCTTCGATGTAGGGCCACGCCGCTGTCACCAGTTCGTCGGTATCTCTGATGCCGGCGCAGAGCTTCGCGTCATTGAGACAGGAGACCACGGACCCGCGAGCCGTGTCAAAGAGCTCGGCGATCTCGTCGAGGTTTCGGCCGTCACCGAGATGCTTCAGGACTGCCAGTTGGCGGTCAGTCAGGTATTCCACGCCGGTTCCTCGCGCGCGCCGGAAGCCCGGCAGCACGTGCTCCTGCTCCGGCAGGAAGCGAAGCTTCAGCTTGAGGACCAGGCGCTCGCCGTCGCGGCCGAGAGTCAGGCGCTCGACCATCTCCAGGAGCAACTCGCGCTGCTGGGACGGTGACAGCCGTTCCCAGGTGGTGGCGAAGTTGGCGAGAGCTGTCCGCACGCCTTCAAGGAGGCTGTGGTTGGTGGCCCCCAGGGACAGCCGTCGTTGCAGGTCCTCGTGCTGAGCGCTAAGAGCGTCGTGGTCCGCTTGCCACTTGGCGCTGACCTTCGTGAACTGCACCTCGGTGAGCTTGCCGTTGGTGAAGGCTTCCGCCCAGTTCACAAGCTTGCGGTCAAGCGCCTCGAGGTTGG
>JABLXH010000101.1 GCA_013178155.1 Armatimonadota bacterium
CGGGTCCAGGAAACGGGCCATCACACAGCCCGATCCCCTGGTGAGTTGCGTCGCGTCCACCGACAGCGTGAATGTGTAAGGCACCGACCCGTCCAGCACCAGTGGCGCCGCCAGCCAACCGGCAGCTAACTCGCCACCTTCGAGCACAAACACAGGCGCAGTGAGGCTGGTGTTGTCGGCGAGTCGGGCGTTGCTCGGGGCGAAACTGAGGCCCACCCAGGGCGACCACGCCTCCCCGCGCCCGCGCTGGACCTCCTCGGGCTCCAATACCGGCAGCAGATTCGCCGGCCGCTTGAGGTCCACCGGCGGGTAGACCAGAGATGCCATGGGGCGGGGCGGCGTGGTGACGTTACTGACGCGCACGGCATCGAAATCCTCGCTGTCTGGCACCTCCGGTATGCGTGTAAAGGGCCGCACGGCACCCACGACACCGGATTCCAGCTTTACCTGCCCCAGGTCGAATTCGGTCGCGCAGGGCGTCCACTCGAGGCTCGCCGGCACCTCCATCACCAGTTCGGCGCCGAGGGGACGGCCGAGCGGATCGCAGAGCAGCAAGCCCGCCGCCGGCCCGCCCTCACGGCCCTGGTAGGCCAGACTGAGCTGCACGGTCTCCGTCGGCAGGACGCGCAGATAACCCGCGGTGACGCGTCGCTGCCCGGCCGTCTCCATCCCACCGAGTCCCTCGGGGGTCTTGACACGGAAGGCGAAGGTTGCTGAACCAACGTCCTGGCCGTCACTCAGGACGCGGGCGATCATGCGGAAGTTGCCCACGCCAGGCAGTTTGGGCTTATAGGGGAAGTATCCGGCGCTGCGGGCCCCGACCGTAAGCAGACGCTTCTCAACGTGCACCGTCTGCCCGCTCATATCCATGGTCTTAAGCCAGCAGGTGGGCTTGAGGGGCTTATCAGTGTTGTTGGCTGCCGAGACAAACAGGGTGACGTTCTCGGGCCCGGGTTTGGCATTCGCTGCCAGTCGGATCCCCACCGACATGATCTCCGGGCGCATGCTGATCCGAGGAATGACGACCCGGCCAGCGGCGCCGTCGTCCAGTACGACCGCCACCTGCAGCAGCCCTGGTGTCGGTCTTGCCGCCAGGCGCGGCAGGCTGAGCACCGGCGACTGACCGACCTCGCTGGCCAGCAACGAGCTCTCGCTTTGATGCCAGCAGACAGCCGGATGAGCCGGATCCAGCCATCGCGCCATTAGCACCAGGCGGCCAGATTGCCACTTCGTGCCGTCAATCTCGGCCACCACCTGGTACGGAACGCTGCAGTCCAGGACCTGCCGGCGGGAGATGAGCCCACACCGCGGCTCGCCGCCGGTCAGTGCCACGCCCCTGGGCGTCTCACTGCGCCCAACCTGCCCGGCTTCGTACCCGGCCACGCTGAGCGCCGACCAGGCACTGGCGCCGGAGCCGAACGTATCCAGGGCGGGCAGCAGGTTGGTGGTCTTGGCCAGGTCCAGCTTCGGGAGCTCCGGGCTCTTTTGGGGCGGACTTGCGGTCCCAGGCGAAAGCGTGACAGCGTCCACCTGCACCATGGCCTCGGCTTGCTGGACGGACAGAACCAGCCGCACGCTGGCAGTCTCGGCGGGAAGAGCCGTCGCCGGCAAGTCCAGGCGCTTGTCAACATCCGCCCAGGCGGCAACCGCCGGCAGGCGCTCCGTGACCGGCTCAGCGCACGGCCTTCCGAGGGTATCGCAGGGCTGCAAGCCAGTCTGCAAGCCCCCCTGCGGGCATAGATATGACAGGCGCAGGCGGAGCGTGTCGCCGGGCTTTGCCGGCAGGTAGCCGGTCGTCACCGCGTTGTCGCCCTGCGCACCCTCGGCCAGCAGCAGCCCCACCCGGCCCGTCCGTGCCGCCTGGGCCTTGACCTCCCAGGCACCCGTCAACTGCCACCCTGGCGCTTCCGCCCCGGCCTCGAAGTCGCCATTGTACGGGAACTGCTGGGCGTGTCCTGCCGTGGCCACGACAACGCCAACAGCCAGCAGCAGAATCCGCAGGCCTCGTGTTCTTGTGCCCCTTCTCACTTCAGTCGCGGCCATGTGCACTATGGGAATCTCGCTCTCATCAGAATCTACTGACCAGGCCAGTTCGCCGGCAGCGGCGGCGGCTGCCACGCGGGGTCATAGCCGTACAGCTTGTTGCAGAGGTCAATGATGTTGTCAGCCTCTACCTCACGCGTATGGGCATCCAGCACACGGCTGTACGGCGGTGGCTTCTCCTCGTCAAAGCCCGGGGCGTTGAGTTCCTCGCGGAACAAGACCGGTGAGCCGAGGTTGAGCGGCTCGATATTGCCGATCATCTTCATCGCCTGCTCCGCCCCCCGCCGGATCATGTCACGGGCCTCCTGGGGGGCTCGGGTGATGGCGCTGGTCAATGAGGTCCCCACCTTCACGGGCACGGTCACGACCCCGGGAATGAGTTCCTCCACCTCCCGGCAGGCGTGGGCGTCGCCGCTCAGGAAGACGAACGGGACACCGTAGTGGCCGGCAATAGCTGCTTGCAGGCCGATCTCGCCCATCTCGATGCCGTTGAGCACATAGCGGCGTATAGCCCCGCTCATAGTGTGACACAGATTGGCGTTGGGGGTTCCCGCCTTGGCGTGCGCGCCCACGAGACCCGTGGCCTGGCAGGTGGCGTCCAGGTAGGGCAGCCAGAAGGGCCGCTGGGTCCCGTGGATGATGAGAGGCTTGTCGTCCAGCAGGTCCAGGTCAATAGTGTAGCCGGCGCCATGCCCGTCGTTGACGATGACTTGCGTGGCTCCACCGGCATGGAAGCCGTCCACGGCCGCCTGGACCTCGCCGGCCAGCAAGCGCCGGCCCCGCATACGCTGGTCGAAGTTCTCGGCGCTATCGTCGTCCCGACGTTCCCAGGTGTAGACTCCCGCAACGCCCTCGTAATCCGTCATCAGGTAGATTCTCATATATCCTCCCATCGTTCGGCCCTCCGACGCGCCGCGCAACCAGCGGACTGTGTTGTTCGCCACACCGCCTGTGTTCCCTGCGCGGGCGTGGAGGATCCAATGAGGTCACGTACCACGCGGGAGCAGGAACGCACGGCTGCTTGGTGCGCGGGCATTTCCGCGTCAGCGCGACCAGGTCGAAGCCGCCTGTGGCTCTGTGAGACCTGTGGGAGTGGCTTGGCGCCTCACCGGGGCAAGAATGGGCTTGCCCGCGAGATGTCTGGTGGCCAGTGCGCGGTGTCTTCAGCACCTGCGAGTGGTTGGCGCACGGTCAACCGCTTTGCTCTTCACCGACTCACAGCGCATCATCATCGTCACGACTGCGCTCACGGGGCCGGGCAGCGCATCGCCTCAGCAGATGGTCGCCGGCGCCAGGAGCGCTCTGATGTTTTCGCTGCTCTTCGACCCCCGCCGGGAGTGCTCGGCGGGGCCTTGACATGGGTCGGGACACTTGCTATCGTCTTTTTACGATGAAAGCTAAGGTCTGCGCTCAGGAAACACCCCGCTGTCGCGTCGTACGCACAGTCTCTGCCGGCTCTCCCGGGTGGCATAATGACGACGAGGAGCTGGCCCTGCTGGCGAAGGCCCTGGGGCATCCGGCCCGCGTGCAAATCGTGCGCTTTCTCCTGGCACAAGGCGAGGGCACGTGCGTGTGCGGTGACATCTGCGGGGAGATCCCGCTGGCCCAGTCAACGGTCTCCCAGCACCTGAAGATACTGAAGAAGGCAGGGCTGATCACTGGCGAGGTGGACGGGCCACGGACGTGTTACTCCATCAACAGGGCGCGGTTGGCGCGCTGCCGGGAACTACTGGGAGCACTGTAGTTGTTCGCTGTTCTCTGATGATTATCGTATTTCGGCGAAATACGAAGCGCAGTGTGCCCTACCTATCAGCAAAGTCCACGGTCCGCCGTTGTCTTTCGCGTCAGAAGTGTGCAGACCCTATGCCGGCCGCGGTTTGACGCACGGCGCGACAGCTCGCGAACGGGTCGCAGGGCAGGGCGCCAATGCCACCTGCTGCGATCCGGCGGGGAAGCCTCAGGTCTCACAGGAGGCGGAGGTCGTCCGGGCAGCCCTGGCTGACCGGGGCAAGATGAGGCCGGACCGTACCCAGATGACGCCACGGCAACGGCTGCAGCACCCATGGCTCTCACCCGGGATGCGACCTGATGTGAAGCAATGCATCGTGCGGGCACTTCCACAGGAGGTGATGCAGACCAGTTGGGGACGATGAACCGCGCCTCCGCCGTCGGCGCTCTCAGTTGAGGAGGAGACGGGTCGAGAGCCGCCACCTCAACTGTCAGCGCTGCCGTCGCAGGAGGCAGCGGCAAGCAACCCTCGGCTTTACGCGATCAGCGACTGCTTGACCAAGACCTGTGGTGAGTGCACAGAGTTGCAGGAGGAGCGACCTGACGTCGGCAGTGTGCAGGACTGCGGTTCAGGCGCACGGAGTGCCTCCTTAGGGAGGGGACGTTGATGAGTACACTCAAGTCGCGCATCACGAACGCCGTGGTCAGCCTGACGGGAGACAGCAAGAGGCTTCCCCATCGGCTGCACACCATCGCCCATCTGGGGAAACACCTGGCTCCCACGGCGGGGCATCGCCGGCTGCTCACACTTCTGGAGCGCGCCATTGAGGAGAACCATCCCAGCATCCAGCTCATCGCCAGGATCATGGATCAGACGAGCCGTCCTTACCACGCTGCTTTGGCGCGACTGTTCGTCGAGCATGCCTGGGAGGGCTACCGGCAGCGTGACCAGTTCCGGAAGGAGCATGGGCTGTTCCCGCCGTCCTTCATCGTACTGTCGCCCCTGGCGGCCTGCAACCTGGGCTGCCAGGGCTGCTACGCCGGGGCCTACGGCCACCAGGAGCCCATGCTGTCGTACGCTGACATCGAGCGCATCATTCGTGAAGCCAAAGGTTGGGGTAGCCGTTTCATTACCATATCTGGCGGTGAGCCGACGCTGCTTTGGCGGCGCGTGCCCGGAGAGCAGCGAGGATTGCGCGACCTGGCCCGCGAGCACCAGGACATGGGGTTCCTCGTGTACACCAATGGCACCCTGATCAGCGACGATATGGCGGCGGAGATGGCCGAGTTGGGTAACGTCAGTCCGGCGCTCAGCATCGAGGGCTACCGGGAACACACGGACGGACGACGGGGCGACGGCGTGTTTGACCGTCTGCTGCACGCCATGGAGATTCTCCGCCGCCACAAAGTCCTGTTCGGGGCCTCGGTCACTTATACCCAGCGCAACCTGGAGACGGTAGCGTCCGACGAGTTCATCGAGTTCCTGATCGCCCAAGGGTGCTTCTACGCCTGGTACTTCATGTACATCCCGGTGGGGCGCGCTCCGGACCTTTCGCTGATGGTCACGCCCGAGCAGCGCCGGCAGATGGCGCGCAAGACCTATGAGTGGCTGACGCGGCGGCCAATCTTTGTGGCCGACTTCTGGAACTCCGGACCCCTGGTAGGCGGGTGCATCGCGGCCGGGAGGCCCAACGGCTACCTGCACGTGAATCACCGCGGCGACATCACGCCCTGTGTGTTCATGATGTACTCGACCCACAACATCCACGACTCGCAGTCCGAGACTCCGTTGCTGGACGCCTTGCGCTCGGACTTCTTCCAACATCTGCGCGCCGGCCAGCAAGAGGTCGAGCACAATCCTCTGTCGCCTTGTCTGATCGTGGACCATCCCGAAGTGCTGAGAGAGGCTGTGGAAGCCACGGGAGCGCGCTCTACGCAGGAAGGTCAGACGGTACTGACCGAACTGCAACCGGAACTTGCGGAACGGGCGGCGCAGTGGCAGGCCATCGCCGATGAGATGTGGCATGGCGGAGAGGTCTACCCGGGGGTCGCTGAGACATACAACGAGAACAACTGGCAGTGGCCGGAAGCGGCGATGGTCTCGCCAGCCGGGATGGTCGGGCGGCGGCGGCCGAGGGAGGTGCATCGGCTGTGGAGATCTGCCTCATAGCGCCAGCGCGCGGGGCCGGCGGTGGCGCGACAGAGGACCGGCAGACACCGCTCTTCCCGCCGCTGGGCCTGATGACCGTGGCCGCCCTGACGCCGGAGCCGCACCACGTCACCATCGTGGACGAGGCGCTGGGACCGGTTGATCCTGATCTGTCGCCCGACCTGGTCGGCCTGACAGCAACGACAGCCCAGGCGCCCCGTGCCTACGAACTGGCTGATCACTTCCGGCGCAGGGGCGTACCCGTGGTGATGGGTGGCATGCATGCCTCGGCTCTGCCGCGCGAGGCTCTGCTACACGCGAATGCTGTCGTGGTCGGGGAAGCCGAGGAGTTGTGGCCGCGAGTGCTTGACGATGCCGGTCGCTGCCGCCTCAAACCCCTCTACCAACTGGCTCATCGGGCGGACGCGGCGCAGATACCCGCCGCTCGCCGCGACCTTCTGGACCTGAGCAAGTACGTAGCCGGGAACACGCTGCAGGCCAGTCGGGGCTGTCCGTTCGCCTGCAGTTTCTGCGCCGTCCCCACCTTCTTTGGGGGCACTTACCGCACGCGACCCATCGAGCGGGTGGTCCAGGAGGTCATGGCGATGGGCTCCGGTCCCCTGCTGTTCATTGATGACAATCTCATGGGAAAGCCGACATACGCCCGGGAGCTGTTCGCCGCGATCGGGGATCTGGGCAGGAGCTTTGTGGCGGCGGCGTCTACTACCGTCGCCCGCTGGCCCGCTCTGATCCAGCAAGCCGCGAGGGCTGGCTGCCGCGCTCTGTTCGTGGGTCTGGAAAGCATTTCGCAGCAACGGCTGGCTGGCCTGGGCAAGAGGTTCAACGTCGTGTCCAAGTACCGCGAGCTGGTGCAGCGGTTGCACGACAATGGAGTGTCCGTCATCGGCAGCTTCATGTTCGGAGTGGACGGGGACGGCCCCGACGTGTTCGACAGGACAGTCGAGTTCGCTCGCGAAGCGCAGATCGATTTCGCCCAGTTCTCTATCGCCACACCTCTACCGGGCACTCGCCTGTATGCCGAGCTCGCCCGTGAGGGCCGCATCCGGGAACGCGACTGGGGCAGGTACGATGGCAGCCACTGCGTCTTCGAACCGCGCGGCATGCGGCCTGACGAACTGGAAGGTGGGCTCCGGCGGGCCTACCGCAGGTTCTACCTGTCGGGCAGCATGGCCCGAAGGCTGCTCCGCCGCCACGACGGCATCCTCTCGCTGATGCGAAAGGAGTACTTCCGGCGGATCCACAACTGGATCTCGGCAGCAGGGTAGCTGGCATCGCGGGGGCGGTGGCCAACCGACTGCGCCGTTCCACAGAGCAGTTGCAGCGCTGCGAGCCTGAGCAACACGGCCAGGATCGTGATCGGTTCGCTCATCCGGCTGGTGGCCATCGTGGTGAACCTGGGCGGGGCCAACCCTGACAGGACGGCACCCAGGGGCGGGTTGTTGCGCCTGTTGCCAGCGGCTAGGTGGACGATGGCCTTGTCCGACGGCGGCCCTGGCGTGGTCAAGTCGTCGTCCGGAGAGATGGCATTTGGCGTCTGGTGCGGTGGGCCAGGGGTCCGGCCCATGCGATGTACGCCCCCGACTCGGTGCCACTCGAAGCGCGTCTGGGGCGCACACCAAGTCCAGCCCGTGGTCGGCATCCGGACGGGGGGAGAAGTGCGCTCGCTTTTGACAGGGGGCCAAGGCGCTATCCCCCAGGGCCGTTGTCTCAGTCCGAGCCCGTGGGGTGCCGGATGACCTCGGGATGGTCCACCCAGAGCGGCCGGTAGTCCGGGTCGAAGCCGTACATCTTGTTCATGAAGTCCACCATATTCTCGGCCTCGATCTCGTGGGTGTGGCTATCAATGACGCGGCCGTGGCGCGGTGGCCGCTCGGGGTCGAACTGGGGCTCCTTCCACTCCTGCCGGAACACCACCGTCCCCTCGATTCTCAGTGGCTGCACCTGGCCGATACGTCTCACGGCCTCCTCGGCGCCTTCCCGAATCATCTGTCGCGCCCTGGCGGGGGTGACCGTGAGCCCCGATGTCAGGCCCAGCCCCACCTTAACCGGCACGGTCACACAGCCGGGACACAGCTCTTCCATCTCACGACAGGCGGCGAGGTCCCCGGCGCAGAAGACAAAGGGCACACCGAAGTACCCGGCCAGGAAGGCCTGGTAGCCGGTCTCCCCCACCTTGATGCCGTTGATCGAGTAGGAGCGAATGCCCCCACCCATCGTGTGCGCCAGCCAGCCGCATGGCGTAAGAGCCATGGCGTGAGTGCCGAGACTGCCCATGGCGGCGAAGCTGCTGTCGAGGCCGGTGCAATACTGTGGCCGGGGGACGCCGTGCTCGATGTGCACTCCAGGCTCCACACGCTCGATGCCAATGGTGTAGCCCGCGCCATGGCCGTCGTTGATCCAGACCTCCTTGGCGCCCCCGGCACGGAAGCCCATCACCATGGCGTTGACCTCCTCGGCCAGCCAGCGCCGCTGCCGCGTCCGGCGTTCGGTGTTCTCCCGCGACACGTCCTCACGGCTCTCCCACTGGTAGACGCCGGCGACGCCCTCGAGATCAGTCACGACATAGAGCTTCATGTCGTCCTCCCGGTGTCAGGTCAGACGCGGTATGCCTCACGCGGGTTGTCGTGCAGCCACAGGCGGGCGATCTCCACCGCGCGTGCCTCGCTGAAGCATCCCTCACGCACTCGCGCGGCCAGGGCCTTGGCGATGACCTCCCGCGCCATGGCGAGGTTCCCGTAGACGTTTTCCACCGCCCACCAGTAGTCGCCGCCAAAGCCGATGATCTTGTTGACCGGCACCGCGTCGAGCCAAATGTCCAGGGCCTGAACCGATTGCGCGGGCGAGATGAGGTGGCTCCAGCAGAGGTTCAGCCAGACGTTGGGCAGGCCACGGGCGATGAGCGCCGCATCCGCCGGGTTAGGCGTTCCGGCGTGGAACAGGTCAAAGCGCGTCTCGCGGTGCATGGTGGCCTCGGAAAAGATGTTGGTGGGGCGGATGTTACTGTGGTCGGACCAGCCGCCGGACCAGACTCCGCTGTGTTTGACCACCACAATGCCAAGCCTGCCGCACATGTCATAGAGCTGATCGCGAACATAGTCCAGGAAAGCGCGGCGCTGGTGGGGCTTCTCCTGCTGGGCCAGGATTCCAGCGTAGGCCGCGCGGGCGGTCTCCGCGTCACTGATAATGTGTGGGTAGCAGACGCCCTTGACCCCGATCATCCCCTCCTGCACCCGCTGCGTGACCGCCTTCTCCATCGTCTCGAGGAAACGTTCCAGCGTCGGGGGAACGTCCTCACTCGTCCACTGAGCCAGTCGCTCCACGTCGGCCAGCCCCCCGGAGCACAGGAAAAACTCCTCAGGCAGTATCGGCCGGAACCAGTCGTTTTGCCACATGGTCCGGTTCTGGTTGAACACCAGCACGATGCCACACGCTTCACGCAGGCAACGGTCGAAAAGACCCGGCGTATTGTGAGCCCGCATGCGCTCGGTCAAGCGCTCGTAGTTGTCGACGGTCAGGTCGTCCTCACCGAAGAAGCGCTGCAGGGCCTCGAAGGCCGGCCGGGCGCAGCCGGTGTGCCGCACATGGTCCAGATACGGCGCGAGCGAAGCCCATTTCTCGTCCAGCGGCGTGGTCTCGTCGCCCAGGGCCTCGGCCTGTTCCTCGGGCATGCCCGCAGCCGCGAGCTGGGTGCAGAGGTACTGGTGGAACAGCAGGAAGATGTCCACCTGCCGCGCCACACGCATCTCCTCGGCGTGCAGGTGCTCGTGAGCGTCCACTGTGGGCAGTGCACTGATCTGGGCACAGAGCTGCTTCGCCAGTTCATCGTGCTGGATCATGCCATACCTCCTCCAGAGCCGCGAAGGCTACCGATCGCGGCTCAGAACAGCTTGAGCCCGGGGCGGAGTGCCCGCTGGACCGTGATCGTTCCGGTCTCGGCCTCGGTGATGAACAGGTCCTGGCCATCCGCGCCGCCGAAGGCAACATTCGTGGGATTGGCCCCGCCGGCGGGCAGCTCAGCCAAAGCCCTTCCGTCTGGGTCGAAGACGTCAATGGTCCCCAGGCCGAAGTGCGCCACATAGACATTGCCGTCAACGTCCAGGGCCAGTCCGTCGCCGCCTACGCCACCGTCACGCATCTCGCAGAAGAGAAAACGGTGGCCAAGGCGACCGTCGGGCAGGACTTCGTATGCCCAGACCTGCCGGGTCAGAGTCTCCACGACGAAGAGCGCGCGCCCATCGCTTGACAGCGCCAGTCCGTTGGGGAAGGCGAGGCTGCCGGCAACCCCGCGTACCTCGCCGGCGCAGGTGCAGTGGAAGACCCTGCCCACAGGGCTTTCGACCGAGGAGCCGACCGGGTCGGTGAAGTAGAAGTCGCCCTGGGGGTCGAAACAGAGGTCGTTGGGCCCGGCGAAGGCGCCACCCTCCCAGCCGTCGGTCAGGACCCGGGCCCGTCCGGAGGCATCCACCGTCAGAATGGCCCGCAGGCCGGCGTCGCAGACGTAGAGCAGGCCATCGGGGCCAAAGGCCAGGCCGTTGGGCGCGCCCCCGGTATGCACCAGCATTTCGACGGCGCCCGTCCCGTCCACCCGCAGCACATCGCCGGACCCCATCGCCACGACGTGGAGCCGGCCTTCGCCATCGAAGACCGGCCCCTCAGGAAAGTCGATACCGACCGCCAGCAGGCGAGCTTCCGCCATGGCTAACCCTCATTATTCCGCGGGCTTGTAGCGCATCTCCATGTGCATCTGACCGTTCTCGATTTTCGCCGGCAGCCGCATGGCCTGCGCTCCGCCCTGGCCACCGACAGTAACCACCATAGACATGTTCTGAATCATGTCCATCGTGGAGCGCACCATGTGTCCAGCCTCTGGGGCAAAATAGTTCACGAACCTTATACTAAGGTCCATGGCTGAGATCTCGCTGTCGCCCTGGCCGCCCACCGAGAGGTTCGGGAGGGCTTTGAGTGACCTCATCTGCGCCTCCCCCTCGATACGGGCGCAGTGAAGGCCCTCAACCTCCTCGAATCCCGTCAGCTTGCATGTTGCTGATCCCTCCAGCGTCCCGTTGGTCTGTTCCCCGGTGATGATCACTTCCCAGGTGTCTCCGGTCTTCACGGGCTGTTCGCTGAGACCAGCGGTGAGGCTGTTGAGTGAGTACGAGAAGCCGCTCAGCGGGTTGTTGGCCATGTCGCCCAGTAGCTGCAGCGTCTCCTCGTCCAGCTTGGCCGCTCCGGTGGGGGTCACAATCAGCTTCAGCGGGTTCTTGAGCAGGGTCGTGAGCTGCTCGGTGTTCTGGTCACCGGGGACGGGCTGGCCGTTGACCGTCACCGCGAGGCGGTTGTTCTCCCAGGTCACCAGCGCGTCCACCGCCTGGTCCGCGACGGCGGTGCTCACTTGTGTGATCATCAGCGGTAGCGCGATCAGCATCTTGCCCTTCCCGTCTTCCAGTACCTCCTCGCAGGTCTCCTTGATGCCGACACGCATGTCCATGGCCATGTGCATGGCGATCGTCTGATTGCCGGCCTCGGGGCCAGTGTTCAGACTCATCGGCATCGTGCCGTTGCCGGTCGCCTCGTAGTTCACGGTCCGGCCCGGAACGAACTTGTACTGCAACAGCACGGGCTCCTCGCCCTGGGCCCACAGGACGCCACCGGCCATTACCAGGACCACCAGCGCCGCCACTACCGCCATCACTCTCATCTTTTCCACCCGCTCTCATGGAATCGGGGATCGGTTGCCTCTCCCCGCGCTACACAAACCAGATCGGGTTGCTCCATGCTACCCGCCCCCGCGCGTCCACTACTTCGACCCGCACCACCTCCCACGCCTCGCGCACAGCGAACTCCGCTTCCGTGAAGGGGCCTGGCCGACCGAGGCGGTACGAGGTGCTGCCATGCCCCGGCTTCGGGCAGATGACCCGGATCTCCTGGACCGGCGAGCACTTCACGTAGAGGCGGTCCTCCTCAGACTCCAGCATCTCTATCGTCGGGCCGGTGCTGGAGTAGAAGTGCCCCTGCCTCAGGGCCGTAAGGAGCGCGGCCTCGCTCCGCTCCGGCGCCTTGACCATCACCCAGCCCCCGATTGCGTCCGGATAGTGCAGGTGCGCGTCGTCCACGGCCAGGCCCAGGAGGCGCTGGCCGCGGGCCAGCAGGTCATCCCACTGCACCGCCGACTCTCCGCGACCAATGCCGTGGTGACAGGTCGTGTTGTATACCTCGATCCCCAGATGGTCTGGCAGTGAGAGCAGGTCCCGGTACGTCAGGCTGCTCCAGCTCGGATGGGCGACAAAGCATAACTCACTCCTGGCGGTAGCCGCCTCCATGACCTGCTGCGCCGTGGCGTCCGCAGCGAAGCTTATGGGTTCGCGCACTCCCAGCGCAACCACATGATAGTGCTGGCCTAGCTCCCCCTGACCACCGTGAAGCTCACTGCCGGGTATGAGAACCATGCCCCGGGCCTCCAGGCCGGTGGTGTCGGTTAGTCTCATGTGGTCGGTGATGGCCAGGAAGTCGTAGGCGTTCTCGGCGTAGATGTCCACCAGTTGCTGCGGCGAGGCCTGACCATCGGACTCCGTGCTGTGGGTGTGCAGGTTCCCTTTGTACCACTCGCCAGCCAGAGAGAAGGGCGCTATCATGCCAACAACCGCTTTCATCAGGGGTCTGGTCGTCCGGTGCAACCAGAGGGTTCCCGCAATGGAAGGAGGAATCCTTGTGTTTGGACGGTGCTGGCCTGGCCCGGGGTTCCCGGTAGGAATGCAGGCGGGAGCCGAAGGGCCAGCAAAGACGGGCGGCACGGAACCGATGGAGGTGAGCAAGATGCGCCTGGCTCTGGTCGGGTTACTGCTGTGCGGACCGATTCTGGCTCAGGAGACACCAGCCCTGAGGCTTACCGTTCAGGATGGGGCCGTCACCGGCGTGGAGAACCGTCGCACGGGAGAGACCTACACGCGCCCCCCAGGGCCCAGCGACAGCACCTCTGCCATGCGCGTCTGGGACCGCCCCGGCTCCGTCCATGACGCCCGACCTGGCGAGGATGGCGTCGAGCTCAGTTGCCAGGTCAATGCCGAGGGCGAGGACCTGCTCGTCCGGCAGACCGGCCACCGCGAGGCCGGTGGGGTCGCCGGTGTGTGGCTGGGGCTCGGGCCCGTGGACGCCCAGACGGTGCGCCTCCTCATCCCGGGCGTGGGAGGAGTCGTCCTCGACCAGGATAGCAAGGTTGTGGATAGCACGTACTACTACCCGGGTTCCTGGGGCACGCCCGCCATCGCCCTGCAGGGCGAACGCGGGGGAGTGCTGGTCAGCGCTGACGACCCGGCGGCCAGCTTCAAGGCGCTGCGTGTCACCCGGCTGGCCACCGCCTGGCGCCTCCTGCTTCTCACCGACACTGACCCGCCCTACGGGCCGCGCACGGACTGCACCTCCGCGACCTGGCGCTTCACGGCCTACCAGGGACCCTGGACGGTTGCCGCGGACCTGCAGCGCGACCGCCTGCGACGCTACTTCGACCTCACACCGCTAGCCCAGCGGACACCTGCCTGGCTGCCCCGCATCCGCTGCGTGGTCCGCGTCACGGGACGGGGCCCGGCCGAGGCGCCGCTGCAGGCCCTCGCCCGGGAGGTCGATCCTGACCGCACCCTGCTCTACCTCCCGGACTGGCGCACACACCCCTATGATGTCATGTACCCGGACTACACGCCCAGCCCCGACGCCATCGAGTTCATCCGTGCCGCACACGCTCTGGGCTTCCGCGTCATGGCCCACGGGAACCTGGTGGGCATCTCTCCCTTCCACCCCCGCCTGGCCGAGTTCGAGGACGTACTGGAGCGCGATCCGGTCTCCGGCGCCCCCGTTGGCTGGTGGCTGGACCGTGACGTCCAGTCGAAGATCTACTGCCTGAACCCGGCGGCCGCCAAGGCCCGCCAGCTCCTGGTGGACAGTTTCGTGGACAGCTACCGCCAGGCAGGTTTCGATGCCCTGCATCTGGACTTCCCATTGATCATCAACGCCGACGGCGGCCCCATCGAGGGGCGCAACCCTATCCAGGGCACCGTCGCCCTGCTGCGCGAGTTGCAGGCTGCGCTGCCAGGCGTCCCCCTCGGTACCGAGGGCATCTTTGACTACATGCTGGACTGCTCGTTCGGCCAGGTGGGGGAGCCGTTCTGGAACAACTACGAGTCCCATGGCCGCTACCACCCTTTCCGCGCCGCCATCTTCTCCGCGTTTTGCAACCCCTACGGCCACCTCGGCATCCCCGACCAGCAGACCGACCTGCAGGCCTACCTGAGCTTCACGGAGATCCACGACCGTCTTGGGGTCCTGCCCACTTTCACCCTGAACCGCGACCTCGGCTTTGACCCCGAGAACCCCGGGACGCGCCTGGCGTTGCGACAGGCCCGCCACTTCGTTGCCACCGAGCCGGTTCCTGATTTCGCGGCGACCCTGGAGGCAGTCGCTGCTCCCGGCGACCCCCCGGCCACGCCCTACTTCGCGTGGCGCCAGGCCGACGGGGAGAGGTTGGTCGTGGTGCAGACGCCCGAGGGGCGCAAGTGGCTCACCGGCGGGGTGAACCAGCCGTGGCGCGAGCTGTGGCGCATCTACCAGAACGTGACCCGCATCACCGGCGATCTGCACCTACCGGGTTGGCTGGCGTACAATGACACGGAGCTGTTTGGCCTGGACCCGCTGGGCATCTACCTGCCTGAACCAGGACGGCCGGACCCTGCGGCCTTCCACCTGGCAGGTGCCAGCGTACCGGTGCGGGTGTCGCTCTGCGGGTCCGAGGAGCGACGCGACCTCATCCGTGCAGAGGCTCTGGAGACGGATGTCACCGACCTCCTGGCCCTGCGCCCCGACGCCGTCGGTATCATCCTGGACGGCGAGGAGCGCCCTATGGGCAATGGCGGCACCTTCTCCGCAGGCAGCACGGTCTGCGGTGGCGAGGCCCGGCGCGGCCTGTACGCCCACCCGCCCTGGCAGTTCCCCGAGTTGCAGGCAGCAGGCGCACCCATCCGCAGCGAGAGCTTCGGCGAGTACCGTATCAAGCTGCCAGACGTCGACGACCTGCGCTTCGTCACCGCCCTGGGGTTGGGCGACCACCCGCAGCCCGATGGTCCCGCCGGCGACGGCGTGACCTTCCGCGTGCTGATCAACGGCCAGGAGGTCTTCAGCCGGCACCATGACCAGCGCCGCTGGGCGGAGGTGAGTATTGACCTGACGCCCTGGCGCGGGCAGGAAGTGGTCCTGCGGCTGCTGACGGGGACCGGTCCCGCCGGGCGTCCTGACTTTGACTGGGCCGTCTGGCGCCAGCCCCGTGTGGCCAGCGACCCGGGCCGGCGCCAGGTGCGGCTCGACTTCGTCCCCTCCACCGCCGGCGGCTCCCTACTGGTAGCGGACGCGGCCGGCACCCGGAGACTGGAGCCGGGCACCACGACCGCTGAAGTGGCTCTGCCCGCGGCCCTGGTGGGGCTGCGGGACATCCTGCCGGTAGAAGGCCCCCTGAATCTGGCCGAGACCCCTCATGGCACAGTCGTGGTGTCGGGAGGGGTGATGACCCCGGGCAGCGTGTTCGGGGCTGGAAAACCATCCGCCTGGACCGATGGGGAACAGACCCGACCTGGTCTCAGCGGCCATACACCGGCCTGGGGTCAGACCCACCTGGAATGGGCCCTGCGGCTGCCGGGCACTCCCCTGTGTCTGAGCTTCGGGGCCGGGGTGAACAAGGGTGGCGAGCAGCTTTCCTTCTCTGTGCTGGTCAATGGCCTGCCGGTCTGGCAGGGGGGCTGGCCAGGATCCGGGCGTATGGTCGAAGGCCGTGTTGACCTCACACCCTACGCCGGGCAGGAGATCCTGCTTTCACTCGTCACCGACGCCGAGGGGAGCAACAACTGCGACTGGGGCGTCTGGGTCGAGCCGCGTCTGGAGGCCGCCAGGGAGTAGCTGCCACCGCGTCATTGCTCCCGGCTGACCCTGATGCCGCCCCACCGGCAACTGCTGGTCATGTCCGGCGGTTCCACGGCGGCAAAGAGCAGCCGCGTCTCGTCCAGCGCATCCATGGGCAAGGCGCCGGTGTCCCAGAGCGGTAGCCGCCACGGGCTGGCCTCGGCCTCGGTCACCACCACCCGGAAACCGCGCCGCGTGATTTCGGCCCGCACGCGGTACCTCGCACCGTCGGCGAAAAGCGGGCTATGGCCCCGTGGGGACCAGCCTGCATCGCCGGGTACGGAGCCGTTTTCGGGCAGGACCGCTAGCTGGGTGTACACCGCAAAGCGATCCGTGCGGCCGAAGAAGCAGAACCGGTAGTCCAGGTCAGCCGCCGGCGTACCCGACCCAAAGAGCGGTGTGCTGATGCCCGAGTGCGTGGGGGTGACCGTGAACTCCACCACCAGGGGCTGCTGGTCTTCCAGGCGGAAGAGCTCGCGCGTGGTCAGGCCACAGTAGTTCGCCCATCCTCCGGGGGCTTCCGTCACGAGCTCTCCGTCCGCCACCGACGGCTCGCCGCGTACGATCCAGCGATTCGGGTCGAGACCCAGGAACGGTTCGACCAACAGCGCCTCTCCGGGCGACTCCCGGGTCTCTTCGCCCCCGGCCAGCCGCGCCAGGTGTGCCTGCACGGCGCCAATGTCCTGCAGCAGCGAGTCCAGCCCACACGGGTCGCCGCTGGAGTACAGGGGCCGCGTGCGGCGCACGACGCGCTCCATGCGCAAGCGCTGGGCTCGCCACCGGCCCATCAACCCGTCCAGGCGAACCGCGTTTCCCGTCTCCGCAAGCCGCAGGGCGGTCTGAGTGTCTATCATGAGCACTTGCCGCTCGGCGTGAGCCGCGATCTTCTCGCCCGCCAGCCACAGGTCGCCCAACTCCGCCACGCGACCCACCTGGCCCTGACAGGCCACAATGGCCTCCTGGGCCCGCTTCGCCTCGCGCATGACGGCCGTCGCTCCGTCGCGCAGCCGGGCCAACTCCACTCCGGGTTCGCCGGCGGCCGTCGCCATCTCGCCACAGCGGCGCGCGGCCTCCAGCAGTGTGTTCCCCGTGTAACCGGGCTCCTGGGTGTCATAGACGCCAACCACGTCGTGTAGCGTCTGGTTGGCCAGCTCAAGCTGCGACTTGCAGCCGTCCAGGCGCTCCAGAGCTTCGGCTAGCCGGCCGGCTGCGGCTGCCGAGTGGCAGTCGTAGTAGTGCCAGACGAAAGCCCGCGTGAAGTCCGGCTGGTAGCTGACGATGGGGCGCAGCGGGTTGCTCCAGGTGCAGTGCCCGTTGAGCGCAAAGCCATACCAGATCGTGTCGAAGGCTCGCAGGCGGTGCTTGGAGAACGAAGCCGTGACGGTTCCCAGGAACGCCCCACGCGGTCGCTGGTCGGTGCCGTCAGCAAAGCCCCTGGCCGCCTGAACCATCTCTGTGATGTTGCGCACACCGGTCTGCTCCATGGGAGCCCAGAGCTTGTGGGGGGCGCCAGGCGACAGGTCGGCCAGGTAGAAGCAGTGATTGTACATGGCCGAGACGCCGAGGACGTCGTAGCCCCGGTCTAGCAGTCCCCCGAGGCCATCGTAGTTGGCCCAGTACTTCCAGAAGCCCATCACCGTGTTCCGGGGGATGCGCTCGATGCCGACCCAGTCGCGTCCGGGGCCATACATGTAGAACTCGTCCGCCCACATGAGAGGCCGCACGGGGCGCCCCAGCTCGGCGGCCAGCTCATTGACCGCCGCGATGCACCTCTCCGCATGTCCCAGCAGAAGGTCCCGGGTGGTCTCCCCGGCGTCCACTCGCGCCTGGCACCGCGGGCAGTACCGGCCACGCCATTGCATGTCAATCTCGCTGCAGCCAATGCCCAGATAAGGGCTATCCGGGAAGACCGTCAGCAGGTCGCGGTACAGGCCCTTGATGAACGGGTAGACCTCGGGGTTCGAGGGGCACATCATGCCGGGTGCCGTCGTCTCGCGGTAGGGAGCGCCGGCTTCATTGGTCCAGACCAACTCCCAGGCCTGCGCCAGGGTCTGGAGCGAGGGCACCAGAGTGACGTGGTACTTCCGGGCCTCGGCCAGGATCTCGCGGCAGTCGGCTGGCGAAAGCGTCCACGCATCGGCGCACTCCGGGAAGGAGGCAAGCGGGAAGAGGTTGTAGCACTCGATGACCAGGGTATTGAGTTTGCTTTCAGACATGCGGCGGATCTGCTCCAGAAGGTAGCCCTTCTCGACGATCCGCCCACCGCGCTCCTGTCCACCTTCAATGTAGATGCCACGCAGCGGCAGTTCCGGATAGTCGGTAACCGTCAGGCAGCGGATCGCCCCGTCGGCGGCCCCGATCCGGGCCAGTTGCCGGAAGGTCTGCGCCGCATGCAGCAGTCCGGCCGCTGACGCCGCCGCGCCGCTGGCCCCGGTGGGCGTGACCTGCAGGGCATAGGCCTCCGGCCCCCGATCAGGGGGCGGCGCCGGGGGGGCTGCAGGCGCCGGACCGAGGCGGAAGCCCGTTGTGGCCGCGCCGGTGCCGCGGACGACGCGCGGGGCCGCACCGGCCAGGCGCAGGGCGTCCGCGAGCACAAGCGCGCAGGCCTCGTGCTCCGCCCCGGCCGGCACCTGCGCCTGGACCGCGCGTCCGCGCAGGGGCAGGGCCCCATTCCCCAGCACCAGAGCCTGGGGCTCAGGGGTGAGCGCTGAGGGCACATCGGCTGCGGCCAGGCTCAGCGAGACGCAGAGCACGACAAGGCCCAGAGACAGCAGGCACAACGCTGGACAGGTCATACAGCCTCCCGTGTTCCGTACGCGTTCACCAAGCCTCTTCGCTGTGCCGCAGGCCTCGGCCTGCAGGGCAGCAGGCGACGGGGAGGTCCATGCGGCGTGTGCGGCGAAGACGGTGAGCGGAGTACCCGGGGGCCTGTGACACGCAGGTCTTTCTTGACTTGCTCTCCGAGGCGGGGCTATACTCCCGTGGGTGCAAGTATACCCCGGTGCTGGTCGCCGGGAACTAGGTGGCACTGTCCATGCGCAAGCGACGCCTGCTCCTGATCGCAGCAATCGTTGCCGTCCTGGCGGTGGTCCTGGTAGTCATCCTGCAGACCGGGCCTTTCGCCCAGGACGAAGGCGGGGTGCCTGGACCTCCCGGAGGAGACGCGGGCGGAGGCGCAGGGCCAGGGGGTGCTCCACCGCCTGGTGGAGTAGGGAGTCCTGAGGAGCTGGGCACAACTGCTGCTCCTCCCAGTGGTGGCCCGGGCGGCGCCCCGCCACCTGGCGGGGCAGGAAGCCCTGAGGAGCTGGGGACCACTGCTGCTCCTCCTGCCGGTGGCGGCC
>JABLXH010000102.1 GCA_013178155.1 Armatimonadota bacterium
CACTGATGAGGTATTATGTGCCGTCCACCGGCCCGGAGCCGCTGAACGCCTGACACTTTAGCACAATCAGCCAGGAGCGCCAAATGCCGAGTCACGCCATGAGTGAGGCCATTCGTGCCGCCTACCGCCGCGGTGAGGAAGAGGAAACCATGGAGCCCATCGTGCGGGTGGACGCTGAGGGAAGAGCGGTCGGCAGGATGGCGGATGGCGACTATGTGATCTTCTATGACATCCGGGGTGAACGCGAAGTGGAGCTCTCTCGGGCGCTGACCGAGCGGGACTTCTCGGAGTTCCCCACTCCGGGCATCGCCGTCAACCTGGCGACCATGATCGAGTATGACCCCAGGCTGCCTGCACGCGTTGCCTTCCCGCCCATGGCCGGGATCGGCGACACGCTGTGCGAGACCGTCAGCAAGGCTGGCCGTCGCCTGGTCAAGGTCGCCGAGTCCGAGAAAGCTATCCATATCCGGTATTTCCTCAACGGCAAGCGCGAAGAGCCTTTCCCCGGTGAGGTACGGGACATCATCGAGTCGGCCCGGGACGTTGAGGACTTTGACGAGCGCCCGGAGATGAGCGTGCGGGAGGTGGCTGACGCCGCCATCAAGCACCTGCAGGACCCAGCCTGTGACCTGCTCATCGTCAACTTTGCCAACATGGATGTGGTCGGGCATATCGAGGACCGGCGCGCGGTGCTTGCGGCGATCGCTGCCGTGGACGCGCAGGTCGGGAGGGTGGTGCAGGCCGCCCGCCACGCCGGTGTCGTCGCTCTGGTCACCGCCGACCACGGTAGCGTGGAAAAGTGGTACTACCCTGATGGCAAGGTGGACACCGGGCACACCGACAGCCCTGTGCCCTTCGTTTTGGTGGGCGGGGACTGCCAGGTGCGGCAGGGCGGCGCCTTGACGGATGTGGCGCCCACGGTCCTGCAACTCATGGGCCTGGACAAGCCCCCGGCCATGACGGGCGAGAGCCTGCTGGCTGGCTACGGCGGCAACGGCCCGCGGCGCGTTATGCTGCTCATCGTGGACGGCTGGGGCCTCAACGAGGACCCCAACCTGAGCCTCATCAAGCAGACTGCCACACCGCATCTGGACAGCCTGCTGCGGGACTGGCCCAACACGGCACTGGTGGCCTCGGGGGAGGCAGTCGGCATGCCCGAGGGGACCGTGGGGAACTCAGAGGCCGGACACCTGCACATCGGCGCCGGGCGCATCGTGCCCTCGGATCGGCTGCGCATCGAGTGGGCCATGCACGACGGCTCCTATCACGCAAACGAGGCCTTCCTCTGGGCAATGGAGGGGGCCAAGCGCGATGGTAAGCCCCTCCACTTGCTGGGCATCATCTCGTTCTACTCGTCGCATGGCTCGGTGCGGTATCTGCTGGAGCTGCTGCGCGTATGCGCCGAGCAGGGCGTGCCTGAAGTCTACATCCACGGCCTGCTGGGTCGCCGGGGGGAGCGACCGGAGACCGGCGCGGCCTATATCCAGGATGTGGAGGACCTCTGTGCCGAGCTGGGGGTCGGCCAGGTGGTCTCGGTCATCGGCCGCCACTGGGCCCTCGACCGTGAGGAGCGCTGGGAGCGCGTTGAGAAGGCCTACCGCCTGCTGGTGGAGGGCGTGGGGACGCCCGTCACTCCGTCCAGGGACTGACTCAGCTCAGGTACTTACGCCGTTTCGGCAGGAACGGAAACAGCCGAGGCACGTCATCCTCCCCCACACCCCGACCGTACGGGCTAACCATGATGGTCTCCGCTGTCTGCACGGCCTTGCCCCTCCGCTCTCCGTAGCAACGGACCAGCGCTTCGCGGCAGGTGTCGGCGACTTGGCCGAAGCGAGTGCGCAGGTTCCGTGCGGTCATGGCCCGCCGCCCAGCGTCGTCGTCAGGGACCTGGTCCAGGATGCCCGCGTTGTATGGCAGCCACTCGTACATCTGCGAAACGTGGCAGTGCACCATGTCTATCTTGCGCTCGAAGACCTCGTCAGTGGCGATAGCGATAGTCGCCCGGTACGGGGTGGGGTCAGTGAAGCTATCGAAAAGATAGCCCACCACGGGCGGGCGGGAAAGCGGCTCGCTGAGCGGCGCCACATTCGGCACGATCACCGTGTAGGCGGCGTCCTGCACGACGACACCCACAGCCCGGTGGTCGGGATGGTAGTCCCAGGGGGATGGCACAACACCAGATCAGCCCTGGCCTCGCGCATGATCTGGATCACCAGTTTGCGTACCGCGATGGACGCCTCCAGCTCGCCATTGTGGATGTCGAGCACATCGTACCGGATGTCGGCGATGGCGGCGGCGGCCTGCGGCTCCGCGTAGCGGCGTCGCGCCAACGGTCCGCCCCCCTCGCGATAATGTCCGGTGTCCCCATTGGTCATGGAGACAAAGCGGACATTGTGCCCGAGAGCCCGGTACAGCATGGCTGCGCCGCCGAAGCGCAGATCGCAGTCATCGGGATGTGCACCGAACACCAGAATGTTCAGCGGGTCGTGGGGTTCCTTCAAGGTCTACGCCTCCAGTGCGAACAGGGCGTTGCGCGCCTCCGCAAAACACCGCACTTCTGAGTACTGTGTTGTGGCCGCCACGACCTGCCCGCCTACCTCGATCGGTACTGGCGCCTGGCACACAAAGTCGGCGCCGGTGAAGTCGTTGAAGGCGCAGAACGCCCACAGGAAGCTTCCCATGACCTCCGGGCAGTCGCTGCTGGCGTCATAGAGTGGCAGGGGGCCGGTGTCCACCTGGAAGGCCATGGTCTCCGGCTTGACGTTCATCGTCTTGACCGGGTACTCAATCACCTGCGTCACCCCGGAGGCCGTGTCGGCGATTTCCGTGCGGGCAATGATGACCCGGTTGGCCAGAGTGGCCTCAATCACCGCCTGAGCGTCTGCCAGCGGGGTGGCCTCGACGGTTCGCAGGTGGTAGGGGCGCATGCCGCTGAAGCGCTCAGCGATGAGTCCTGCGTCCAGGGCTTCGCCTTCGGTCGTGTAGCGCACCCGGTGCAGGCGGTAGCGCGTGTCGGAGAAGAGGCCCGAGAAGTCGTAGTTGGGCTGCAGGAAGAGACGCCCGGGCTCTCCGTAGGTCCACTCGCCGCGACAGGAGGCAAACATCAGGTAGCGCTCGGGCGCTGTCCCCGGCGCGGTGAGTTGGCAGCTTCCCTCCAGTTGCAGACGCGCCTGGTTCTCCGGCAATACGAAGGTGACAAATGACCGGGCGTAGTCGATAACTACCATTCTCGTCTCCTCTCAGCGTTCCCCACAGCGCGAACCTATGGCAACAGGGCGCGGTAGAGGTCCGGGCCGGCGATACTTTCGGTCGGCACATAGGCCGCAACCTGCGCTCGAGCCTGCGGTGTCAGCAGTACGGCGGGCGAGGTCGCCGCGCCGGATGCTTCTGACAGAGGCCCCGTCAGCCGTTCCAGCAGTTCGTTTACGGTCGCGCCGGACGATGCCTCGGCCACCAGGGCCATGGCGGGCGGCTGAGTCATGTTGTCCACCTCCCCCAGCCACTCCATTGCGGCCACGACAGCCCGCAAGGTGTCGTCCTGCTCCGACGTTTCTCCCCCAAAAGCGATGAGCACCTGGCCCGAGCCGACGTACACCAGTTGCCCCTCGTGCCGGGGCAGCGTGGCCAGCAGCCGTGTCAGACTGTGCTGCACGGCCGCTGTCGGCCCGCCCCCCGGACGCACGAGGAGGGCGACCTGTCCCGGAAAGGGGACAGCCGTACCGTCCCCGGCCGAGAGCACCTGGCGCAAGAGCGCCTGCTCCAGGAGCTGGCCCGTTCGGAGTCTCTCCACCATCTGCCCCACCGAGAAGCCCAGGCTCTCGACCTCGGCGCTGCCCGCTGAGATCAGTGGCGCGTCAAGCTCGCCGGCAGCGATTCGCCGTGCCACCGCCGCCAGACGCTCCAGCGGACGTGCCAGATGCCCGATAAGGTGGGAGGACACCGCGATGCCCACCAGCACCAGCAGGACGGCCAACGTGAGATTGCGCAGAGCGATCTCGGTCGCGGGGCGGTAAGCGATACTACGGCGGCAGCCCATGCGCACAACGCCAGCCACCGAGCCGTTCTTGACCAGCTCGGCGGTGAGCGGAACAACGTCCTGGGTGCGGACCAGTTCGCCCGACTGCACCAGCTCCAGCAGCCTCAACCCTGCGACCATGTCTGAGCGCGCCATGGGACGCCCCTGGGCGTCGGTGATGGCCAGTTCATCGCGCTTGGCGAAGGCCACCAGATTGCCGGCGCCGTCCTCGACGACCAGGTAGAGTATCTCCAGCGAGTAAAACCTCTCACTGAAACGGTGTCGCACGATACGGTCGAGGTACTGGCGATAGGTCTCCGGGCTGGGCGGCTGGGCGACGCCGCGGAGTTGGAGGATGACCGTGGCCGTCTCGACCATGGTCAGCCGTGCCTGCTCGTAGAGCACAGCCCGGTTGTGGGCGACCGACAGGGCAGTCGAGGCCAGCACTGTGACCGTGACCATGGCGGCGACCAGGACTGCGACCCGGCCGCGCAAGGTGGCCGTCAGCGCCAACGGAGGCTCCGGCTCGTGAATGATAGCAGCAGGCACGTCGTGCCGGGTGGCCCGCATGACGATCAGGTACGAGCCTCCCACCAGCAGCACGATGCCAGCGATATGCAGGGCGTTGAGGCCTTCGCCCAGCACCAGCCACGAGAGGATGGCCGTAACCACCGCGCTGGTCAGGCGGAGGCTCACGGCGACGTGGGCCGGTATGTCGCGCAGCCCTCGGTAGTACAGGCCCATGGACAGGCTGGTGCACAGTCCGCCCAGGGCCAGAAGCAACAGCCAGGCTCGCCCGTCAAGCGCTCCCAGACCCCGGTAGTCACCGGTGACCAGGGAGATGGCGCCCGTGACCAACAGGCCCACACCGAAACGCCAGAGGGCCACGGTGGCAGGCAGAAAACGCCGCAGTGAGGCTTTGCCGAGGACCTCGGCCATGGCCCGGAGCGCGCCAGCCCCGATCGCCAACAGGTCACCGTAGAGCCGCACGCCGGCTACCCCGCCCAGACGGAGCTCCCCGGCGCCGATGAGTATATCGGCCCCCACCATCACCAGCACCAGCAGCAGCCGCGCAGACGTGATGCGCTCGCGAAGAGTCAGGTAGGCAAACAGGGCCACGAAGATGGGGGCTGTCTTCGAGAGGGCATTGGCGATGCCCGCCGATGTCATCTCGATGGCGTGCGTGAAAAGCAGAGAAGCGATGCCCGAACCCAGGGCGCCGACGAGGAACAGGGCAACCCAGTCACGCCGCCGCGGCTGACTGATGGCCTCTTCCGGTGGTAGCTGGCGCCAGCCGAAGGGGAGCAGGAAGACGACGGCAATGAGGTACCGCGCGGCGACTACCGCCGAGGGCGACAGGTCAGTCAGCAGCAGTTTCGTCAGAACCGGCGAAAGGCCCTGGAGGAGGACACCGGTGGCAAGGTAGAGGTATGGCCGTAGATGTGACCGTGACACGGACAGCTCCCAGCCCGGGCGTCCCTGCCCCGACCGACCACTCTGGCGCACCCACCGGGCGGCTATGGGGCCTCAGGGACAGGGGACACGATACTGGACTGCACCATCCATCCGCGGGCGCCGGTCTCCAACTGCACCTCACGCCAGATGCCCTGTCGCTGCGCTACCACTCCATACTCCCCCTCGTAGACCCGGCGCACTGTGGGGAAGCTCTCAGCCGGACCATTGAGCAAAGCAGTGTCGTTGACCACCACCACACGAGCCGGATCGTGGTAGGTACGGGCCCGCGCAATGGCAAGTCCGGCGAGAGCCGCTGCGGTCACCAGGAGGCCGTAGAAGGCCCAACGCTGACGGCGACGCAGATGACCCCGCGTAAGCCACAGCAAGGCCAGAACAGCAGCCGAAAGATAGGCCACGGCGGCCGCCGCCGCCAGCTCGTTGAGCGTGAAGCGCGACACGATGGCTCGTACCGCCACCTGGCCCCATCCAGGAACGCGATCGCCGCCCGTGGCGCGACGAGCAGCGAGAGCCGTCGCCAGGTTCTGCCGCAGATCTCGGTCCCGCGGGGCCACCAGCAGCGCTCGCTCATAGTACACTATCGCCCACCCGATGTCATCGGCCAGGTAGCACGCGTTGCCAAGGTTGTAGAGGATGTTCACCCGCGGGCCTTCCTCCTGCAGCAGGGCCTCGTAGGCCGCCCGCGCCCCCTGATAGTCACCCTGTTGGTACAGCGCGTTGGCGGATTGCAGGTCTGTGCCCGTCTCGGCGTCGGCCGCAAGGGCCAGCCCCCCGAGCAGTAGAACAACCAGCAACCCCGGACCTCTATTCACCGCCACGGGTCGCGGGCACCTCCTTCTGCAGCGTCCGGACCAACTCGTCGCCCTGGGTCGCCAACGCCACCGCCTGGTCCGGCTCGCCCCCGCCGGGAGCAAAGCGTCCGGCGGCCGCTCGCTCCAGCAGTGCGCGGGTGCGCGTAGCCAGGTCCTGCGGGCAGCCGGAGGCGTGTAACAGATGGTAGACACTCTCCGCGGTAAGACCACCGAGTGGCGCCCCCAGACGGTCAGCAACATAGTCGCACACAGCGGCATGCGTCTGGGCGTAGCACCCGTCGCAATCGCCACGCTCCGCGCAACGCCGCGCCTCGGCCAAGCGCCCGCGGGCCAGTTGCAGGGCTCGCCGCGCTCGTGCTGAGTCCGGGTCCGCGTCTACCGCCACCGCCTGCCACCGCCGCCAGCCGGCCCAGGCCAGTGGCAGCAAGGGAAGCGCCAGGGCCATCCAGAACCATGCTTGCAGCGCGATGGGCTCTCCCACACGCCGGCCGGGGGAGGAGCGGATGGGCTTCAGGCCCCCGTTGGCCTGGGGTCCCTCGACAGGGTTCACCAGGCCGGGACTGACTGCGACCGAGACGGCATTGCTCTGCGCAACCCGGTACGTCCGGGTGGACGGGTCGAAGTAGGGCAGGCGGACTGGTCCGAGTCGCAGGTTGCCCGCCTCCCGCGGCAGAACCAGATAGGAGAAGACGGCGGTACCGCCGATCTTGCCGCTCTCGCCGCCGCCACCCGGCTCGACCCGACGGTTCTCCCCGGCCTCATAGAGGCGCGCCGAGGACGGCAGGACCAGCTTCGGGGCTCCCAGCGACTTGATGTTGCCCGTGCCGGTGACCTGCACCTGGACGCTGATGGTCTCACCGGCCCGGACCTGCTGCTGGCCCACGCTGAGGCTCACTCGGAACCTGCCCACAGCGCCAGTGAAGTCCGCAGGTCGGCCAGCCTCGGGTAGCGGTAGCACGTTCACGCTAATGGGCTCAGCCACCAGTTCTCGCGGCGCGGCAAAGGGATCAGTCAACACCGTAACGACAGCTTGCCCGATGGTGTGTCTGCCGGGGGAGGTGGCAAAGAGGGCCTTCCGCCGGCGCTGGGTGCGATAGGTGCGCCCGTTGAGTTCCTCATCCGCAGGTGGCGGATTGGGCAACGCTTCTGCCACGAAACCGGGTGTCTCCGCCTCGCGATAGCTCACGTCACCAGCGAGTTGCTCTGCCTGGTAGAAGGCAAACTCGTAAGTAACCTGTTGCCCCACGTAGGCCGTCCGGGGCTCAGCCCTGTGGCGCACCGCCACGGCGTCTTCGGAACTCAGCGCGCTCATGGGTCCGGGGGCGAAGGGGTCGCCCGGAGCCGGGACGCCGGGACCGGTGCCATGGGCGCGAGCCGGCGTGCGGCCCGTACCCGCATTGACGTTGATCGTCAGCGGTGCCGTCCGGTAAGTCCGCCCCTTGGCGGTGACGGCGATGGAAGGGATGACCAGCTTGCCTGTTCGGGTCGGTTGCAGTGCGTAGACGAAGCTGTAGCTGGATTGCATGCGCCCATTCACGAGTGAGAACGACTGCTGGGTGGAAGTGCCAACCACCCGCAGGCCGTCCAGTTCCGGCAGAGTCGGTTCCTCAAGGCGGGACAGAGTGCTGCCCGCCACGGTTACGGTAAGCTCGACCAGCTCATCCAGTGTGAGGCTGTCCCGGTCCACCTGGGCCGTCACCGAGAGTTGGCCCCAGGCATGGCCGCTCAGAGCCACCAGGCTCGCCATCGTAGCCCCAATAACCACCAGTCGGCAATGCGGGCGTGGCAGCATGGACCTACCAGTCCTTCTCTGGGCGGACTTCGCGGAATGGCTGCTGAGGCCGGCGCATTTCCTTCTGCAGATCACGGTCCTGCTGGCTGAGCGATTGCAAGAGCCGCCGCGCCTCATCTTCAGACATCGGCTTCTCCTGTGGCTGCGCCGATGGCTGCTGCTTGCGATCCGGCCTGGAATTCTGGCGCTCAGGCCGAGATTGCTGCTGCTGTTGCTGTTGTTGCTGTTGCTGCTGTTGCTGCTGCTTGCGTTTGGCCAACTCGAGGTTCCACTTGGCGTTGATATCGTCTGGCTTCAGGTAAAGCGCACGCTTGTAGCGTTCAATGGCTTCCTTGGTCTTTCCCTGCGCGAGATAGCAGTTCCCCAGGTTGTACTCGGCTTGCTCGCGGAGTTCCTGAGGCCCCTCCTTGGCCACCGCCTGAAGACCGGCGATGGCCTTATCGTACTGCTTGTCCATGGCTGCGGCTACGGCGGCGTTGTACCGCAGGGCCCACTCTTGCGGGTCGGCTTGCTGGGCCTCCTCATAGTACTTTGTGGCGCTGGCGTAGTCCTGACGCTTCACCGCGCGGTCACCCTTGCGCCACAGGCGCTGCACGGTGCCGGGCAGAGTGAAGCCGCCCAGCAGCAGGATGAGGGCCAGGCTCAGCAACAAGGCCATCGGCAGCTTCATGGGCGATCCTCCTTCGCGCGTCGTCTCCGGCCGTGTTCAGCGACCATCGCTTCCCAGGCCAGCAGCACCAGCGCCAGGGCCAGAGGCCACTGGAAGCGCTCACCGTACTGGGTGTAGACCAGCGTCCCCACCTGGCTGCCCTCCAGCGCCTCCAGGCGGGCAGCGATCTCGTCCACCGCTCCCCGATCCGTCGCCCGGCGGTAGGCGCCTTGTCCGGCGGCAGCCAGCTTCTGCAACTCGGCCTCCCCCAGCTTCGACAGGACGATCTGGCCCTGTGTGTCACGCTTGAGTCCGATAGTTCTGCCCTGGGGGTCCAGCTCGGGTATCGGTTCGCCCGCCAGAGTCCCAAAACCAAGCACCTGTATGCGCGTTGCGGTCTGACGAGCCACCTTCTCGGCCGCCTGCACCGCACCGGTCTCATGGTCCTCGCCGTCGCTCAGTATGACCATGGCCCGGTGCTTGCTCTCGCTCTCGCCCAAGGCCTCGCCAGCGGTCGCTATCGCCTTGGCCAAGGCCGTGCCCGGCTTTGGCGATGTACCCGTTTGGATAGACTCCACGAACATCGTGACGGCGTCGTGATCCGGCGTCAACGGGCAGTAAAGCTGGGCATCGCCCGCGAAGACGGTGATCCCGAAGCGATCATTGGGGAGCCGGGTCACGAGGTTGTAAGCAGCGGTCTTGGCTGCCTCGAGCCGCGATGGCATCATGTCACGTGCGTTCATGCTGAGACTCGTGTCAAAGACCAGCATGACGTCGGCGCCCTTGCGCTGCGCCCGTTCGCGGTGGAGACCCACCTGGGGCCGGCCGAGGCTCACAGCGACCAGAGCGCAGCCCAGCACCAGTAACCCCGATTTGAGGTACAGGCGCTCCCGCAGCGGCCCCAGCCCCAGACGACGTTCGGGCAGCACCGGACAGAACCGGGTAGCCGTGCGCAGGCGCCACGTGATGGCACGCCAGCACAGCAGTGCCAGCAGCACCGCCAACCACAGCCAGATAAGTTCATGGGGGGCGCCCCACCGGAAATAGCTCGTCATGTCCTGTCCCAGCAGGCCGGCTGGGCGAAAACTTCGTCCGGCCTGCACATCTTGCTATGGTGCCTTGCGCAGCCAAGTGGCGCCGAGGATGCCTTGCGCAGCGACTAGCAGCAGTCCCAGGAGCGCAAAGGGCATGAACCGTTCCTCGTAGCGTCGCTCCCGTTTGGCCACAAAGGCCGACTTCTCCATCTGATCAATCTGGTCGTAGATGCTGCGCAGCGTACCGGCGTCAGTGGCCAGGAAGTACCGGCCCCCGGTTGCGGCGGCAATCTTCTTGAGCATGGCCTCATCCAGCAAGGCGCGGAACCGGCGGCCCGTGCGCGGGTCGGTGATGACGCCACCCTCCTTCTGCCCCACTCCCACGGCGTAAATCTTGATTCCGAGGGCTGCTGCGGCTGTCGCGGCCGTAGGCGGGTCTATGGCCCCACGGTTGTTGACGCCGTCGGTCAGCAAGATGATGACTTTGCTGCGCGCTTTGGAGGCCTGGAGACGGTTGGCGGCCGTTGCGAGTGCCATGCCGATGGCCGTGCCGTCCTCCAGCATGCCGATGTGAACACGGTCGAGCAACTCCGCCACGATGTCATGGTCCGCTGCCAGCGGGCACTGGGTGAACGCCGTGCCCGCGAACACCACCAGACCGAGCCGGTGAGCCCCCGCCTGCTGGATGAAGCTGCGCAGCACATCGCGGGCGACCTCAAAGCGGTTCCGTTGGCCGAAATCAGTTGCTTGCATGCTCCCGGAAATGTCCAGGACGAGCATGATGTCTATGCCGGGACCGCCCTGCTGCTCGTAGCCTGCGGGTACCTGTGGTCTCGCCAGTGCCAGCACGAGGCAAGCCAAAGCGGGTATCCGCAGCCAGGGCAAAGCCCGGGCCAGCCAGGCCCTGGCTCCGCCCCGACGGGGGCCCAGGAGGTTAAGTTCCGGGTAGACGGCGCAGGCACTGCCGCGTGAGGTGGGCCGCACCATGCGCCAGCCAACGACGGGCAGCAGCAGCAACAGAAGCAGGGCCCAGGGAGTGGCGAAGGTCATGTCCCGCTCTCCTCGCCGGGCGCGGCGGGAGGTGGCAACGCGGCCCGCACAACCTCCTGAGCCCGGGCCAGATCGGCATAGGCCGTGGCATCATCGGGCACTACGCCGGCAAACTTGACTGCATCCCCGGCCTTAAGCAAATCCAGGAATTCCCGCCGCCAGCCGTCGGTCTCGCGGCGCACCCGAAGCAGGTACATCAGGCCCATCGTGGTACGGTTCATGGCTGGCAGCTTGAACCGGGCCTCCAGCCATGCACGCAGGATCTCATCCAGCCGCAGGTAGAAGGCCAGCATCTGTCCCTGGGCCACCAGCTCGGACTGGCCCAGTCGCTCCAGGGCCTGCAAGGCTACGTCGTCTGGCCCCAGCGCCTCGTCGGCAGTGTCAGCAGGTGCTCTTCTGCGACGACGCTTGATGAGCCACACTGCCAGCACGACCACCGCAGCCAACGCCAGGGCGATGAGCCCCGCCACCAGCCACTCAGTCCAGAGTGGCTTGAGCATCACCGGCCCGTAGAAGCCCTTCGGCTGCACGTCGCCCTTCTCCGGCAGTACACTCTTGACCGTGATACTTGCCGGGGGTGCGAGGTAGATCTCCTTGTTGCCCGCGGCATCGGTGACAGGTACCCGGAAGTCTCCGATCTCGTGGGAGCCAACATCGAAGGCGACCAGAGTATAGCTTAGCGTGATGACCCGGGAGCCGTCGGCCTGTGGGGCCTCAGTCGGCTGATAGTCGCGGACCTCCAGTTTTCCGAACTTCGCTTTCTCTGCCGGCAACTCCGCCACAGCCCCCGCGGGGAGCGTGAGGACCACGGTGTACGGGAACGGCTCACCCACGGTGACCTCGGCCTTGCCAAGGGTGGCGGTGACGCTGCCCAGAGGCCAGACGGCGGAGGCTGCGAGCACGACCGCCAGGACCGTGCCGACCCCGCAGGACGTGGACCTGCGCCCGTTCTCACCCGGTGTCAGGACCCGGCCCAGTCGCGGTCTGCTGACCGCTCCTACTGCCTCGCGGCGGGCTCGTCTCATCGCCGCCGGGACCGCCTGTCAAAGAAAGCCTTCAGCGGCTGCACCGGAGACTGGCCGGCCTGCAGCTCAACCAGGTCTGCCTGAAGACGCGTGACAGTTCGCAGTAACGCGGCCCGCCGCTGGAGAGCCCCAAAGGCCAGGGCCTTGGCCGCCGCTGCGTTCACGTGGACCAACTCCCGGCGCCCTGTCTCAGCGTCCTGAAGCTCGATCAGGCCCAGGGGCGGTGTCTCCGTCTCACGTGGGTCCTCGACCCGCAGGCAGACCACATCGTGGCGCCGCGTCAGGATACTGAGTGGGGTCTCATAGTCAGTTGCCAGGAAATCAGAGATGATGAAGATGATGGCGCGGCGATGGAGCGTGTGGCTCACATACTCCAGGGCACCCGCCAGGTTGGTAGGACGGCCTCTTGGGCGCTCGTAGAGCACTTCCCGGATCAGACGCAGAACCTGTCGCCGACCCTTGCGCGGCGGGACGGAGCAGTCGATGCCATCGCTGAAGATCACGAGGCCGACCTTGTCGTTGTTGCCGATGGCCGAGAAGGCCAGCGTGGCGGCGGTCTCGGCCATGGTCTCGGCTTTGGTAGCCTCCTGAGTGCCAAACTGCACGCTCCCGCTGGCGTCCACTACCAGCATGACCGTCAGCTCGCGCTCCTCCGCGTACTTGCGGACATAGGTCCGACCAGCGCGGGCGGTGACCCGCCAGTCAATGGTGCGCACATCATCTCCGGGGGCGTACTCACGCACCTCGGCGAACTCCATCCCGTGACCCTTGAACGCGGAGAGGTACTGGCCAGCGAACAGGTCGTTGGCAAGGTGTTCGGTATAGATCTCGATCTGGCGGATGCGCCGCAAGAGTTCGGTGGGTTCCATGGCTTGTCAGTTAGCTCGCCTACTCACGGCACCTCGACCGTGTCGAAGATCCGGCGGACGATCTGGTCACTGTCAATCATCTGGGCCTCTGCCTCGTAGGAGACAATGACACGATGGCGCAGGACGTCCATACCGACTTCGAGGATGTCATCCGGCGTGACATAAGCGCGGCCACGGATGAAGGCATGGGCCCGCGCCGCCAGGGCCAGGTATAGCGTTGCCCGGGGAGAGGCTCCGTACGAGATGAGGTTCTCGCATTCCTCCAGCCGCCTGAGGTTCTCCTCGACCACGGCACTGTGGCCGGCGACGGCGCGTTCCGGACTGTGGCGCCAGCGCTCGCGGATCTCGCGGGCGACCTCCCGTGGTTCGCGGGTGGCCCACACCAGGTCCACGATGTAGCGCTCAAGCACGTCTTCCATGTGAATCTCGTGGATGGCGGCGCGGGCCGCGAGGACGTCATCGGGGCCGGCCACCACCGCCGCTTCGGGAGTTTGCAGCTGAGTCCAGCGGCGCAGAATCTCCAGCTCCTGGTCACGGGTCGGATAGGTCACCAGGAGCTTTAGCATGAAGCGGTCCACCTGCGCCTCGGGCAGAGGGTAGGTTCCCTCCTGCTCGATGGGGTTCTGCGTGGCCATGACCAGGAACGGCTGCTGCAGTGGAAAGGTGGTCTGCCCGATGGTCACCTGTCGCTCCTGCATGGCCTCCAGCAGAGCACTCTGGACCTTGGCCGGCGCCCGGTTGATCTCATCAGCCAGGATCAGGTTGGCAAAGATGGGACCCTGCCGCGGGAAGAAGTCATGTTCCCGCTCATCGTAGATCATGGTGCCGATGATATCGCCGGGCAGGAGATCGGGGGTGAACTGGATGCGCTGGAACTTGGTGGCCAGGGTCCTGGCCAGTGTGCTGACGGTGAGGGTCTTGGCAAGCCCCGGCACTCCCTCCAGCAGGGCGTGCCCGTCAGCGATGAGGGCCACCAGGAGCCGATCAATCAGGTACTCCTGTCCCACGATCACCTTGCCGATCTCGGCGCGCACCCGGCGCACCCACTGACTCTGCTTCTCGATGTGCTCTTCAAGCGCTCTGAGGTCCAAACACCATCGCTCCCTTGGCGTCAAACCGCGCAAAGGGCCACTGTCCGCGAGCGCTTCGCAGACGGCGGCCCCTTACCATAAACGCTTCACGCCGGGTATAGGTTTCGCGTGCCGCGAACCGTGGCCGCCCTAGAAAGCGGCGAGCCCAGCCACCGTTGCCGCGTCCAGACGGCGGCAGATCCCCACCAGCAACTGGACCGACTTCAGGTAGTCCTGGTAGTTGATGATCCCCGCATGGCTGTGGATGTGGCGCGTGGGCACTCCCAGCACCAGGGAGGGCACCCCGCGCGCGTGGACATGGATCCGGCCGCCATCGGTGCCCCCGCGCTCCAGCACGCAGGTCTGACAGGGTATCCCAAGCTCCCGGCTCGTGTCCAGAGCCAGGTCGCGCAGGCGCAGGTTGGGGATCATCGACCCATCCAGCACGTAGATAACCGGCCCTGCGCCGAGCTTGACCGACGACTCCGTCTCCTCGATGCCGGGCATGTCGCCGGCGATAGCAGTCTCCGTCACCAGCGCCACATCGGGCTGGACCGCTTGCACCGCCGTTTGCGCGCCTCGCAGCCCAACCTCCTCCTGAACGGTCGCTGCCCCGATCACTGTATTGGGATGCTCGGTTGCCGCCAGCTCCTGCAGCGCCTCGATCATCATCGCCACCCCGATGCGGTCGTCCCATCCCTTGGCTAGCAGAAGGTCAGGGGCGGCCAGGCGGGTGAAGGAGCTGTCCGGGACGATGGGGTCCCCGGGGCGGATGCCCAGCTCCTCCACCGCATGCTCCTTGTCGCGGGCGCCCACATCAATGAACATGTCGCTGATCTCTACCACCTTGTTACGCTGGTCTTCCTTGAGCAAGTGCGGGGGCTTGCTGCCGATTACGCCGGTAACCACGCCCCTGGTGGTGTGGATACGCACCCGCTGCGCCAGCAGCACCTGGCTCCACCACCCACCGAGCGGTGAGAACTTGATGAAACCCTCCTTGGTAACCAGCTTCACCATGAAACCGATCTCGTCCATGTGCCCGGCGATCATGACTCTCGGGGTGTCGCTGGCGCCGACCTGGTGGCAGAGCACGCTGCCCAGGTTGTCCTGCTCAACCGTCCCAAGCCCTGCCAGCTTCCCGGCGACATAGCGACCGACCATGGCCTCGTAGCCCGGGGGACCGTCGAGATCGGTAAGCTCCTGCAGCAGTGTCAACGTCTCATTCATCCGGCATCACTTCCTTCGCGGGCGTGGTTGCTCGGCGCAGCAGGGCAAGCTCCCGAGCCAAGTTCGTCTGGCGGTTGCCGATGACCAGCACCGGCAGCATGAGCAGCCCAAAGACCAGGGCCCGGCACAGCGCCCAGGCCCAGCTCGCCGGGTCCGAAGCGAGCACGGCCCCGGCTAGCAGCGACGACAGGGCGAGGGCCACAGCACTCCAGCCAAAGGGTACCAGCATTCCCAGAAACACCGTCAACGTGTCGAGACGACCGGCTGTGTAGTGGGGCAGGACGACCGCCACACTCACCAGAGCGGCCACAGCATACCCCATGCCGGCGGCTCCGGCCAACTGGGCCAGACTCCCGGAGTGATGGACCAGCCACAAACAACCCAGCGCGCTGACGGCGGCTCCCAGGAGCTTGGTCGCAATCACGGTCACGTTGCGGTCAAGTGCGATGAGAAGACTGTTGCTGGCCATGGGCAGGGCCAGGAAGACACTGGCGAGGGCCAGCACCTGGCCTGCCGGGATCGCCTCCTGGAACTTCGGGACAACTGCGAGGACGAGCGGCGGCAGCATGATGTAGGCGAGCCCGGCCAACACCGGCATCAGGTAGGCCGCTACCAGGGTCGGCAGAAGGATCTGGCGGCGCATGGCCCTGGCATCCCCGGCAGCGGCACCGTAGGCCTCCAGGATGCGGGGCCAGATGACAAAGCCAGCAGACTCCGGTATGGCGTACAGGTAACCGGCGATCTGGAGTGGCAGGCTGTACAGCCCCATCTGGTAGGCCCGGTAGTAACCGGCCACGATCGTGGCGTCGACCGTGCGCAACAAGGTGTCCGCCAGAATATAGGCGGCTATGGGAACCCCGGCCCTGGCCAGGCTGAGACCGATCCGAACGTCAAATCGCGGCCGGGTCACCCTCGCCGGTGAGTAGGCCATGAACAGCCCCAGGGTTGCCATCCAGGCCAGCAGGGAGCCGGCCATGGCGCCCAGGACGCCGTGATGTCGGGCGCCATAGACGGTCCCCGTGAAGGTCAGGACAGTCTGCACACCGCCGATGACCCCCAGCAAAGCGAAATTGCCCCAGGCGCGGATGATGATGCGGTACAGGTTGATGGCCTGCTGGGTCAGGAGCCAGCCACCGCCGATGGCGATGGCGATACCCGTTGTCTTTTGGCCTGTCGGGTTCATCAGCCCCACGCCGACCATCACCAGCGATGCCACCAGCGTCAGGCCCATAACCCAGCTGAAGCCGACCTCTTCGACGTCCTGGACCTTCTCGGCGTCGTGCTCCCCCAGATGGATGGGTAACTGCTTGCTGACGCCGTGGAGTATGCCCAAGTGCACGTTGAAGGCATACTTGGTGATGAGGTCCACGATCCGGCGTACGCCCTGGAAGGTGGGACCCAGGTACCTCATGACCAGGATGGACTGCACCACACCGACCAGCATGGCGAAATAGGAGCTGCCCACGGTCACAGCCACAGCCGTGACCGCGGGCATCCATTTCCGCCTACGGGCAAGCATTCGTTCGTCTATGGAGGGCACGTAGCGAGCCTCGACCGGGCAACAGAGAACTAGCCGCGCCACAGGGCGCGCGCTGGGGGCTTGGAGCTGTGGTCTTCGGGCGATGGCCGGCCCCTCTGGCGGCCACACCGGGCCGATGCAGGCCAGGCGGGTCAGCCACCGCCCGGGGTTGTCAGTCTGGGCTGGTTCAGGCCAAACCGAGCAGTTGCTTCCCCTGGTCGGTGCCGGCCCACCAGCGCAGCATACGGATGCGGTAGATGCCATACCCCTCGGAGCGGAGTGGATCCTCTTTGGGCGCGATGGCCATCAACTGGTTGAGGTCCTGTCCCTTCAGTTTCTCACGCAGCGACTGGTACGTCGTCATTTCCGCCGTACGTGCGTCGGGGCAGGTACCCTTGGCAATCGCGTTACAGGCGGCGTCCAGGTCGCGGCAGCAGATGAGCCCTCCGCGATCGGCCGAGAGCTCTGCTCGCAGCTGCCAGGCATGGCAGATGGCGCCCAGCTTCTGCCGCTCGTCGCGGTGCAACCCCAGGATACCCGAGTGCTTGGTGCGGAGCAACTCCATCATGTCAGTTTCGACATCGGTGATGGTCCTTGGCGTGCGGTCCAGCACCAGCATCGCGATCTGCAGATAGGGCACATGTCCGGCCGCCAGGTGTGCCGTCAAGCGCCCCGCCACGAACAGCAACTCCGGGGGCTTGAAGGAGTTCATGATGCCAGTAGTCACGGCCGCACAGGCTGGGTCGCCGCGCAGTATCGTTGGCACCACGCGCCGTTCCGGCGAGAAGTAAAGCTCCCAGGGTGGAGTGCCCATGGTCGCACTGGCCTGGGTAAAGGCCGAAAAAACCGTCTGATGCCGATTCTTGTCCAGATGGGCCAAGCCGCTAATGGCCGTGTCCCAGGTGTCGTTGTCAGCCCAGAACTCGATGACCTGCTGCATGATACCAGAGACGAACTCGTCGCGCGCCATGATCTCCCTGTACTGCAGGTCCTCTTCATACAGCCAGGCAGGAGCCGCTGCGGCCGGCGCCGGTTCGGGCGTCTCACCCATGTCGTCAGCCTCCACTGGCGCCGCCGTGGGTTCCTCTCCGCCTACCAGAGCCTGGATGGCGTCAGTGCCACTGATTTCCTCGAGGGAATCAGCCTCCTCAACACCGGGTTCATGGGTAGGGAAGAACGGCTCCTCGGCCTGTTCGGCGGGGAACTCATCGGAAATGCCGGCCAGGTCATCGAGGTCGTCGCCCAGGTCCGCTGTGCTGCGCTGAGCGACGAAGGGGTCGGGCGCGATGTTGTGCAGCCGCTCCAATCGGTCGGCGGCCTGGGGGTCCAATGAACGCAGTCGCGCCCAGGCCTCGGCGTCGTCGCGGTCAGCATGCAGGATGTCCTGGTACTCGGCGGCGGCACGGCGCAGATCGCCCGCCTTCTCGTACTGCTGGGCAATCCAATGGCGGGCCTCGGTGTACGTTGGGTCCTCCTGCAGGGCATCGCGGGCCTTCTCGATCGCCTCTTTCAGGCGTCCGCGGGCGGCATGCTGTTCGGCTTCACGTAGCTGGTAATAGGCGCGCGTCCGCTCGGGAGACATCTCCTGGTCAGCCATGGCTATGCACCTCCGCAGGGAAAGGGTTCCTGAACACACGGGTCCGATGTCATCGAGGGGCTCGCCGCGGCGGTAGTGGCGTCGAGCTTCCCCGCCATTTATCCAGCTATCCTTGTGGCTCAGGGCGGTCCCGTGACCGCCGCAACCCACCCAGCCTGCCCCTGTTATTCGCCGGCCCGCCACACCCTTCCTCCCTACCGAAGCACCCGAAAAGCATTGCATCGCTTGGCGGCCCAGGCTTGACCTGGTCGCCGGAGCGAGGACCACTGGCCGAGGTCTAGCAGTTCGCGTCAGGTGGCGCAGCCCTCCGGCCGGCCTCGGTGACGACGAGTACTGACCTGTCGTCGGCAGCGGTTCACGCCAGCTATTGTTCTCTTAATGCCCGGTGGGCTTGCATAACAAGGCGCAATGGGGTATAATCCACGGCGTAGGGCATTCTCAGGATACTGACCTGGGAGTGGGCGCTGTTATGGCCCACTCCCTTTTATTTGAGCGGAGGCGCAAGCAGAGATGCGCCAGCCCAAGCACCCAGTGGTGGAACAGATCGAGGATGAGATCAGCCGAACGCTGCAGAGCTTCGGCTACGAACTCGTGCTCATCAAGTTCGGCGGGCCCGTTCAGCGGCCCACTCTAAGCATCTACATGGATAAGCCGGGGGGTGTCACCAGCGGCGATTGCCAGTACATGACCGAGCGCCTGTCGGTGCTCCTGGACGCCATGGACCCGATCCCTGGCAGCTACAACCTGGTCGTCTCTTCGCCTGGCGTGAACCGCCCGCTGGTCCATGACGCGGACTTCACGCGTTTTGCCGGCCAGGACGCGGCAGTGACTTACCGGACCGCTGAGAACAGACGCGCCACGGTGACCGGGCGGCTCCAGGGGATCGTGGACGATGCGGTGGTACTGGTCAGAGGCGAGGAGACAGTGCACATTCCACTGGAGCGGATCGAGCAGGCCCGCCTCGACTATGACTGGGGCGACACCTGAGGCTTCTGCAGACGTACTGCTTGCGACCCGCGAGCAGCTGCACTCCGTTGGCAAAGGGGCGCTGAAGAATGAGACGGGGAGTTGAAAG
>JABLXH010000103.1 GCA_013178155.1 Armatimonadota bacterium
GCATCGGCCGGGTATCCTCGCTGCTGGTCACCGGCCTGCATCCCATGGCCTACGGCACGCGCCCCATGTGGTACTTCGAGCCCGGCAAGCACGGCGGGACCATCAACGATCTGATGGTCCATGGTCTGGACCTCGCCCGCTGGGCTACGGGGCAGGAGTTCGCCCGGGTCATTGCCGCCACCGCCACGTGCCACCGCGCACCGGTGCCCTTCTTCCAGGACTCGGCGCAGGTCTTCCTGGAGATGACTGGCGGGGCCAGATACCTTGGCGACTGCTCTTACATGGCGCCCGAGGGCTGTCCGGAGCACTGGCGGTTCCTGTTGTGGGGGAGCGAGGGGAGTGTTCGGATTGGCGATACCGGTGAGCTAGCCTGGTACCGGGCAAATGAGGGGCAGCAGACCATCATCCCCGCCCCGCCACCATGCCCGGACCCGTTTGAGGACTTCATGTCACATCTTGAGCACGGCACACCTCGCTGGCTGACCACTGAGGACTGCCTGAGATCGCAGATGGCCGCACTGGCCGCCCAGCGCGCCGCGGACACGGGGGAGCGTGACATGCCAGTCCCCGCCGTGTAACCTGGCGGGAAAAGGCGGTGCAGCGGGCCGCGGATATTGACATGGGTCACCGGAATCGCCCACAATAGGGTGGGTGCAAGCACCAGTCCTCTGCAGCAATCCACTCCAGCACCTGTTGTGCGCCGCCTGTGTCGTGACCTGGGGGTGAACCGCGTGTACACCAGCGAGGCGCTGCTAGCCTACATCTCGCTTGCGGTTGTGGGCGTAGTCCTCTTGCTGCTCATTGTCGAGCACTTCGAGCGCCGCCTGGCTCGCCGTGTATCCGACGCCAACCGCGAAGTCGTCAAGGACATTGCAGTGCTGCATGGCGAGGCCAAGACTCTGGTGGAGTTTGCCCGCCTCGGGGTCATCGGCACCGCCGCACCTCACCCCGCGACACCCGTGGGTTCCCCGCAGCCGTCCTTGTCTCCGGAGGTGAGTGAGCAACTGCGCGAGATCAACGCCCAGCTGCGGGAGCTCAACCGCGCGATCACTTCACTGGCAGCGCCGCCGGCGCAGTCCACAACAACGCCCGTGGCTGTCGAGGCCCCCGCAGTTGCACCAGCCCAGCCTTCACCCGCCTCACCACCACCTGCCAGGGAGGCAACGGCATCCGCCTCTACGTCGCCATCCCGGCCGAGCCAGCGACCATCGGTGTCAGCCCGTGTGCTGGATGCCGTGCTGACCGACAATCTCAGCAACAGCCTGGTGTATATGCACGAGCAGGGGGGGACCGTTGCCTCCGAGCACGAGATCCCGGGTTCCAGCCAGGCTGTCGCGAAGCTGCTCTCTCTGCGGCTGGCGCGCGCCGATGACCGCGGCATCTACCTCACGGACGCTGGCCGCGACATTGCCAGCCTGCTCACCAGCGTCAGTCGCTAGCGCCGCCTGCAAGGGGCTGCACCCGGCGGTTCACCGTCTCGCATCGAACGGAGTCTCCCGTGACCCATCAGGAGCGCGTGACGCGAGCTCTCACCTTTCAGTCCCCGGACCGTGTGCCGCTGGAAATCCATGACGTGCCTTACCTCTATGATGCCTACGGCACCCTGGACTCCGCAACCGTTACGCTTGTGCCCGGCACCGAGGACTTCGACTCACTACGGGTAACCTATCACTGGACCTTCACCGACCTGGGGCGCAACGTCAACGGCGAAACGTTGCGACGTGATGAGTGGGGCTGTCTGCACCGGGTTCCTGCCGACGAGAGCACGGCCTACGAGATCCTGGAGAAACCCCTGACCGACCCGACAGCCTTTGCCCACTACGAGTTCCCGGACCCAGCTCTCACGGAACCCTTCTTCGCTCGCACCGCCCATCTCATCGCTGAGCACTACCCGGACCGCTTCGTCTGCGGCTACGTGGATCCAGGGCCGCTGTTGGTTGCCTTCAACCTGATGGGCTACGAGGGCCTGCTCACTCGCCTGTACGACGACCTGGACCAGGTACTGGCAGTGATTCGCGGCATCGTCAACTACCAAAAAGGGGTCATAGACCGCTGGGCAGGCATCGGTGTACCGATGGTGGCCATCATTGACGAGTTCGCCGGCACCGACGGCCTGATGTTCTCTCCGGACCTTTGGCGCCGATACTTCGCGCCCTGCTACGAGGAGCTCTTCGCTCACATTCGGAGCCACGGGATGCTGGCCGGCTGTCTCTTTGACGGTGACATCAGCGCTATCCTGCCTGACTATCTGTCTCTCAAACCGGACGTGGTGGAGATCATGCAGCCCAATCTCGTGGGGATCGAGCGCTGGCGGGACGCTCTGCGGGGCCGAGTGGTGGCCAAGGCCTCTGTTGACATGATGAGCACTCTCGCCACCGGTACTCCCGAGGCGTGTCGCCGCGAGGCCCTGAGGCTCATCGAAGCCTTCCATACGCCATCGGGCGGGTTCATGGGCATCTCCCTGCGCTGGCATCGGCCTGAATACCCGGCTGCCAATGTGGCCGCCGTTGCCGAGGTCTTTGGGCACCACATCCATCGCATGTGACGCGCCCTGGATTCGCCCGGAACCCATCAGCCGGTGCAGGCAACTGTAACGATTACACGCCATCAGATAGCAAGGGAGGACCAGCGATGAATCGGCACAGGCCCCGGTCGTTCGTCGTAGTGGTCGCGCTGCTAATCGGCATAGTGTCCAGTGGCATGGCTCAGGACTGGCCGCAATGGCTCGGCCCCAACCGCGACGGCAAGCCTTCGCAGTTCAACGCGCCAGAGCAGTGGCCCGCGCAGCTTACGCAGCAGTGGCAGGCTGTGGTGGGGGCTGGAGACGCCACTCCTGCGGTGGTCGGTGGGATGGTCTACGTCTTCTCACGGATAGGGGAGGAGGAGGTAACCACCTGCCTGCGGCTCAGTGACGGCTCGGTGGTATGGCAGGATAAGTACTCCGCCATGGCCGTGCAGGGCCCTGCGAGCTCTCATCCCGGCCCGCGCAGCTCTCCGGCCGTCGCCGAAGGCAAGGTGGTCACCCTCGGCGTGACCGGTGTGGCCTCGTGCCTGGATGCAGCCTCCGGCCAGGTGCTCTGGCGGAAGGCGCCCTACCTCGACGCCTTCCCGCAGTTCTATACCGCCTCATCCCCCCTGATCACCAACGGGATGGCCATTCTTCAGGTCGGCGCCGAGGACAACGGTGGTCTGGTGGCGCTGGACCTTGCCACGGGTGATGAGAAGTGGAAATGGGCCGGGGAGGGCCCGCAGTACGCCTCACCTGTCCGTATGGCGCTGGGTGACCGGGAGATAGTGGTGGCGCTCACCTCCAAGAGCTTCATAGGCGTGTCGGCGGCTGACGGCCAGTTGCTTTGGCAACTACCTTTCGTGCCCGAAGGCCGTGCCTACAACGCTTCGACACCCATCGTCAGTGGTGACCAGGTCATCATCTCGGGGGCAGGCCGGGGAACCATGGCTTTCCGCGTCGCTACCGACGGGGGCGCAGTCACGGCGACACCCCTTTGGACCAACACCGAAGTGGCCGTGCAGTTCAACACCCCCATCCTGAAGGACGGGCTCCTGTATGGTCTGTCAAACGCGGGGAAGCTCTTCTGTCTGAAGGCTGACACGGGGGACACTGTTTGGGTAGATGACAACGTACGTAGCCGCGGGTTCGGCGCGGTCGTGGACGCCGGAACAGCCCTGATGGCGCTGCCGGACAATGGAGATCTGATTGTCTACGGGCCTGGTGCCGAAGGGTTCACCCTGCTGGCAACCTACAAGGTGGCTGAGGGTGGAACATACGCTGCGCCCGTCCTCAGTGGCAGCAGCATTATCACGAAGGACCAGTCCGCCGTCACGCTGTGGAGCCTGCCCTAGCTGCTGGCCGTTCCTTTTTGGGAACAGACACAGGGGAGCGACGGGGCACCGTGGCGCCGACTGGTCACTGCCCCGTCGCCCCAATCTCTGGTACCCGCCGGTGTAACGGAGGCCGCTACACTCCTCGAGCGGTTGGCGCTCACTGGCTGAGCGCCATCTAGGGCGGCGGGATCTGGTCGTAGGTCCGCGTTCGTGGTCGCCGTGGCTCGGGGGCCTTCGGCTTCTTCTTGAAGACGGCCAGGATCTGGTCGATCAGGCTGGGCTTGGCCTCGCCTGCCGGCTTCTCTTTGGCGGCGGGCTTCTTCTTTGAAACCTTTCGTGCCGGCATCTGATCACGTCCTCTGGGGCGCTACGCCCCTATGGTAGACAGCATCGCACGCCCCTTTTCGCTTCTTGCTGCCCCATTCCCTCCATATGATTCCTCGATGTTGTCACGGTCTGCCGTTCTCCTGTCCCACTGACCGCCTGGCAAACTGCGGCGGAAGGGCTGGCTTGTGGGTCTCGCAATGACCGCGCTCGGAAGTGGCACCAGAGCCGACCAAGCCGGGGGCAGTGGCCGGGGGCCGGAACGCCCATGTGCCCTCAGTCTTCACACGCGTGCCGCAGTATGCTACAATACCTCCATTCTGCGGCCAGGTGTCGGGGGCTCCTGGCCGCTACCCACGCACGGTGAGAGGCCGCTGACCCTGGATGGTTGCCCCAAGGAAACGCCCCAACATCCTCGTTGTCGTACTGGACTCTGCCCGCGCCGACCGGATGTCCGGCTACGGGTATGCCAAGCCCACCACCCCGCACCTCGACGACATGGCCGACGCAGGTATCAGGTTTGCGGCCGCCACCAGCGAGTCCACCTGGACGCTGCCCGTCGCCTTCACCCTGCTTACGGGGCTGACCCCGCGCGAGCACCGCGGCGAGGCGCATCGGCGGCTGCCCGCGGAACTGCCGTCCCTCGCTGAGGTCCTGCAGCAAGCTGGCTATGACACCTTTGCCGGTTCCGCTAACGCCTTTTTGGGCCCTCGCTGCGGGCTCCACCGGGGCTTCCGCACCTTCACCTTCCCCACCAAACACTTGCGCCTCACCCGTTACTTCGTCCGTTACCTGGCCCAGCCAGCAGGGTGGACGGACGAGGGTGGCGCTGCGCTGATCGCCAGTTTCCTCAAGTGGTTGAGACGGGCCAGCGAGCCGTGGTTCGCGTTGCTTTGGCTGGACGAAGTGCACTATCCCTATGTGGCGCCACAGCCGTACACCACTCGGTTCTGCACGCGGCCCCTCGGGTTCGCCCGACGGCTGCACCTGGCGCGTCGCATGCGCTCGGCGCTCAACGTAGCCGCCACGGCCAACGAGCAGGAGCTTGAGGACCTCCGGGGGCTCTACGATGGGGGAGTGGCGTACGCGGACATGCTACTGGGGCGCCTCCGCGCCGCGCTGCAGGAGCGGGGCCTGTGGGCTGACACACGTACGGTCATTCTGGGAGACCATGGGGACATGCTGGGAGAGAAGGGTCTGGTGGGCCATGGGGCGGGAGCCAGCATCTACCAGCCCCTCATCCACATCCCGCTCATCATGCACGCTCCGGAGCTGGGTACCCAGGGCCTGGTCTCGTCGGCGCTGGTGCAGGTCGCGGATGTGACCGAGACGGTGGCGGCTTGGGCCGGTGTGGCCTCCGATCTACCGGAATCCGGCGCGGGACGCGTGAACCTCCTCAACGCTGCCACCGGTGACGGCCGATTGGCGGCCTTCTGCGAACGCGACGCGTTGACTGAGCGCCGCCGGAAGCGCGAACAGCAGCGCACACCGGCCTTCGACTTGACGCCTCACCAGTGCCATGAGGCGGCCGTCCTGGCTTACGGCTGGAAGCTCATCGAGCGTTCGGACGGGCGCAACGAGCTGTACCACCTGGCCTCCGACCCCCACGAGGAGCACGACCGCTTCGCCACTGAGCCCCAACAGGCCGCCGAACTGCTTCGTGTCGCCGCCGACCTGCGGGCCGGAATCGCCCCCCACGCAGCCACCAAAGACCTCTCGGTAGACGAGAGCGCCATCGTTGAGCAGCGTCTGCGCGACCTGGGGTACATATAGAATGCCCAGGACAGGGCTATAGGCGTCGGGCCACGTACAGCGTGGGCTGCAAGCCACCGACGTGGAGATGAAGCTGGCGCGCGAGCCGCAGCTCAGCCAGGCGCGACAGGGACTGCTCCAGCAGGCGCCGCTCACTGGTTAGCAGGACGACGATACCCCCTGGACGCACAACGCGGGCGATCTCAGTCAGGACCGGTGGGTACAGACGCCGGTTCAGTCGCGGGTTGGCCACAATGCGGCCCCACGGAAGGTTGCAGAGCACCTTGTCGGCAGCCCCCGTGCGCAGGGGAAGGGCTCGAGCATCACTGCGCAGCAGGCGGGCCGGTACCGCAAGGGTGGCGAAGTTCTCGGCAGCGAGGGCGAGCTTCTCGGCGTAGAGATCGCTGGCGATCAGGCGGACCTGAGGGTCGTGCTGGTACCGCTCCGTAATCAACGTCCCGGCCCCCGTCATGGGGTCCAGCACGGTTTCGCCCGGTTCGGGCTCCGAGAGTCGGACCATCGCCGCCGCCACGGTGGGGTTGAGGGAAGCCCGCATGTGAACCACCCGCGACCGACGGTGGAGTGCTTCCTCAGAGAGACGCAGCCCGACCGCGGCCACAGCGTCTCGGACCTCTACCCGTATATCAAGGTCGTAACCCTCCAGGTCAACGGGCCAGCCATAGCGCTCGACGATACCGGCCCCTGCCGCCGCACCGATCTCCGGCGACGTGAACTCATGCTGTCCGTGGCGTATGGGGGTAACCCGGAAGCTTGGCTTTGCAGGCAGCTCTCGCACCTGTTGCATGAGTTCCAGGGCCGGCTGCAAATCCGTGGCGGCTAGGGCAGCCTGTAGCTCAGACAGCCAGGCACGTTCCGGTCTGACTGTTTCCAGCACCGCGATGTGGGCGTGCAGGTGCTCGATGGTGCGAAGGGTTAGCAGTTGGGCCACCGGCCCGGCGTAGACGAAATGGACGCGGCCGAAAGCGAGAGCTGTCACGGTCGCTGAGGGGGTCCGCTGGCTGATCTCCTCGGCGACGACCCCCTCGAGGCCCCCCACGCAAGTCACATAGAAGTGGGACGGTGCACCCGCGGTCATGCGTCACCCTCGTCGCGCTCGCGGCGCGTCCAGGCGCTCAGGCGCTCCCGCAATTGCTCGACCTTGTCTTCCGCCAGGGCCTGGCGCAGGGCGGCCATGAAGCGTGCGTAGAAGGTGAGATTGTGTAGGGACAGCAGAGTCCACGCGGCGGGCTCCCGGCAGGCAAACAAGTGGCGCAGGAAACCGCGCGAGTATCGCCGACAGGTCGGGCAGGGGCAGTCTGCGTCCAGAGGCTCGGGGCTCGCGGCGAACTCGGCGCGGTTGATCTTCAATGGCCCATCCCAGGTCATGAGGCTGCCGTGCCGCGCCATGCGCGTGGGCAACACGCAGTCGAACATGTCTACACCGCGCACCGCACACTCCAGGATGTCCAGCGGGGTGCCCACTCCCATCACGTAGCGTGGCTGGCTCTCGGGCAGATAGGGGAGGACCGTCTCCAGCGCCGCGAGCATCTCCGCCTTGCTCTCACCCACCGACAGGCCACCGATGGCATAACCATCAAAGCCCAGCGCCACCGTCCTCTGGGCGCTATAGGCCCGGAGGTCAGCGTAGACCCCGCCCTGCACGATCCCAAACAGCGCCTGCTGTGGATTGGCGTGCGCCGCCTGGCTCCGCTCCGACCAGCGCAGGGTGCGTTCCACCGACTGCTGGATGTAGTCATGCGCAGACGGATAGGGTGCGCACTCGTCAAACACCATGGCGATATCACTGCCCAGGGCGTTCTGGATCTCAACCGACTTCTCGGCGGTAAGCTGCAGAGCCTCACCGGAGATGTGGGAGCGGAAGGCCACACCGTCCTCTGTGATGTTTTGGGGGCTGGCAAGAGAGAAGACCTGGAATCCTCCACTGTCGGTGAGGATTGCCCCCTCCCAGCCCATGAACCGGTGCAGGCCGCCGAGCTCACGGACGACCTCGTGCCCAGGCCGCAACCACAGGTGGTAGGCGTTGCAGACCAGCATCTCGATACCCGTGGCGGCCACAAGGTCCGCCGGACAGGCCTTCACTACGGCCAGACTGGCGCAGGGCATGAAGACCGGCGTCTCCACGCTGCCGTGAGTCAGTGTCAGGCGTCCGGTGCGGGCCGACCGAGTGCTCTTGGTGACGGTGAAGCGGAGCAAGGCGAAGCCTCTGGGAATCGTGTTGGATGACCGCAACAGCTTACCATAAGGTGCTGTCTAACGAAAGCAGGAGCGGCATCCGACGGGTGCGGCTCCCTCCACGGACGGGAGTTCCGCTTCCTTGACGGACCGCCGGCAGTCGGCTATCATCTTGGGGCACAGCAACGACGTGGCACCGGGATAGTGCAGGTGCCCCACAGGAGGTTGCACCATGCGGCGAGGCGTTCTTCTGCGCAGTCTCTGGGCTTCGGCTCTGCTGGCCGTGGCTCTGCCCCTGTTGGCCGCTCAGACGGCGGACATTGCGCTGGGGGGTGGGCTGGTGGCGCGTATCCGGGAGAAAGGCAACTTCCCAAGCATCGAGGCGCGGGCCGCGCATATTGACAAGCAACTGGTAGAGGTCGTGTCCAATGAGGACACTTTGCACCCCCAGGTCAGTCTGAAGCAGGACAAGTCCCGGCGGTGGACCGTCTACGCCTGGGAGACCCCCATCATCTCCGTCTTCCCGGCCGAGGCCAAGGCCAATGGGCTGAGTGAGAAACAGATGGGCGCCATCTGGGCCGCCAATCTCAAGCGGCAACTGCCACTGGCCACTCCCTGCAGCAAGCTGCCGCCAGAGATGCTTGGTTACGGCAAGCCGGGCGCGGCCAAGCCGGCAGCAGCAGCCCAGAACGCGGCGCCCAAGACGGTCCCGGCCAGCAACACGGTCATGGTGGCTCAGAACCCGACTCCCGCAGCGACGGCAGCCACAACCAAACCGACCACAGCACCAGTGACTGGCGCCAGCGAAAGCGGCGCCCTGTTGCTTATCGTGGATGCCTTGCGCACTGCCCGCGAGATGGACGAGCAGTCCTGGGTGGCCGGTAAGGAGAGCCTGGCGCGCAACCTTTATGCAGACCTGAGCTACTACCTTACGGGCAAGGGAACGCCGCCGCCTCCTTCCGCTCCCAAGCCGGCTGCGACGACCGCCAAGCCGACTACCGTCACTGCGCCGGTTGCCAAGCCGGCAACGGCCCCGGCCCCCGCCGCCAAACCGGCCGCCGCCGCACCCACCCCGAAGCCGGCCAGTGCCACCGCTGCGGCGGCGCCCAAGACCGACCCGTCGATGGCCAAGGTGCCGCAGAAGAACCGGATCCGGGCCAAGTTCGCCCAGGCCAAGCCGGCCTACGACAAGCTGGTCGCCAGTGACCCCGAGGCCGCCAAGGCAGTCAGCGAACTGCTGGCTGGGTCTCGCCAGGCCTTCGCCAAGGGTGATTTCGACGAGTCAGAGCGCCTGGTGGACGAGGCGCTCAAGGCGCTCGGTGTTCAGAGCGCGCCCGCTCCCTGACGGGGGCCGGTCCATCCATTTCCCAATACCAATCCCGCGACGGGAGGCGATGGCCTCCCGTCGCTTGTACGAGTCCAGGACCATGCGGACCCTGACCGCCATCTTGTTTGATCTGGATCATACTCTGTATCAGCCCGCTTGCGGCCTGATGGAAGCCGGGGACCGGCGCATCACCGAGTTTCTCGCGCGCAGGTTGGGGCTGTCATGGGGAGAAGCAGATGCCCTGCGTGAGCGCCTGTGGCGGCAGTATGGCACCACGGCCCTGGGAGCCGAGCGCGAGTTGGGCATCCCCCAGGCGGAGCTCTACGAGCACGTCCAGGGCGGGCTGGAACCCGAGTCCTTCCTGACCCCGGATCCCGCCGTGGCCGCCATGCTGGCCGGCCTGGAAGCTGACCTGTATGTGGCGACGAACTCGCTGGCCAGCTACGCGCAGCGCGTCTTGGCGGTGCTGGGACTGGCGGATCACTTCGTCGCTGTGTTGGATATCGCTGCCATGGGCTGGCGGCCCAAACCGCAACCCGAGGCCTACCTGGCGCTGGTGCAGGCGGTTGGCCGACCTGCTGGCGAGCTGGCTCTCGTTGACGACTTCGCCCACAACCTGCCACCTGCTCGCGAGCTGGGTCTCTATACCATCTTCCTGGGGCCAGGCCAGGCTGAGGCTGACTTGTGTCTGCGCGAACTGACTTCGCTCCCGCAGGCCCTCCGCCAAGCAGACGTGGCTCTGAGCCGTCGGGGCTGACACCGCCCCGTAAGCAGGCCGATGCTGTCTATTCCAGCAGCTCAACCGCCACGTCGTCGTACCACAGGTCCCCGTCACCCTTCTGATACAGCAGGAACTGCAGCCGCATGAGGCCCGCCTCGCGTGCCTCCTCGGTGGTGTCTCTCTCCACAACGAACTGCTGCCATTCCGTCTGCGGCGTCGGGCAGGAGAAGACGATACGGTCGTAGTACACGCCGCCGTCCCTGGCCTTTACGCCCGGTGGCGGCAGGATGTCCACGATGCCATCGGCGATGCCGCTCCCCTTGTACCACAGCGAGACCCGCAGACGCCGAGGGGTGGAAAAGACCGGCGTCATCTGCACGGCGCATACGCGGCTGCCATGCCCTGGCAAGCCGGTCAGACGCAGCGATGCCTTACCCGAGTGGGCCTCCGCGGTATCGCAGGCCATCTCGAAGCCCTCCCCCTCGCCAGCGCGGCCCCACGCGGCAGGGAGACCGCCTGCCCCCAGGGCCTCCATCCCGGGGTTGGTCACCAACGGCCACGGCCGGGCGCCGGGGGAGAAGCTGGCATCGTCGGCCCAGACGGTAGCCGCGGGAGTTGATGCGTCGCCGAACACCAGGGCCACCTGGGCGACATTCGCCCCATCGGGTCGCGTGCCCACGGCCGCCACGGTGGTCCATTCAGTTGTCGTCAGCACTGCCGTGGAGGGAGGCTCCTGTCGCACGAAATGCAGCCGTGTCGGCCAATCGGTAGCATCAAACCAGTTGATTACGGCCTGCACCGGCGTCCCGGTGGGCTCGTCTGGTCGAAACCAAGCCGTGAACGTATAGGGGCCGGGCTGGCTCACCGCGACATACTGGGCCAGGGCGCAGCGGGAGTTGGCGCCCAGCTCCACGCGCACGGACGCATCGCCGCTGCGATACTGCTTTGTGTCCACCGCAACCGAGGCCGAGCCAAAGTAGCGGACATACCTGCTCCACCCGTCCGGCAGCCCGTCGCCGTTGGCATCGGTCTCCAGCCCGGGAGAGAGCAGTTCAGTCGGGGGCTGGGCCAGGGCAGGCAGGCATGCCACCGCCATAGCGATGATCAGAGAGCAGGACCGGACGATCACGATAGGAACCCTCCCGTGCAACGGACTGGGCGGCGTCCTTCGCTGTGGCCGTGCTGCGGTCCTTCCCCAACCCCTTCACCTCGGCTCCCGGAGGTGCTATATTGACATTCCTGCGAGCTATGGTGCGAGTCGGGCAGGGCAAGCATCAACGGAGTGTGGATAGCATGTACGATCAGATCTATGGTTTCGGTGTGGTAGGCTGTGGCGTCATCTCGGATACCCATCTTGACGCCATTGGCCTTCTGCCCAACGCGCGGGTGGTAGCGGTGTGTGACACCCGCGAGGAGGCAGCAAGAGCCAAGGCTGAGAAGTACGGCTGCGCTTACTACACGGACCTGTCCGAAATGCTCAAACGCGAGGACCTCCACGTCTGTAACGTGGTTGTGCCGAGCGGCCTGCACGCAAAGCTCGGCATCCAGTGTGTGGAAGCTGGCAAGCATGTTATCTGCACCAAACCCATTGACATCACGCTGGAGGCCATTGACGCGCTCATCGCGGCGGCCGACCGCAACGGTGTGCTGGTCGGCGCCACCCACCAATGCCGCGGAATGAGTGTCTACAAGCGCCTCAAGCAGGCCATTGACGAGGGAAGACTGGGCAAGCTGCTGTACGGCAATGCCCTGGTGCCGTGGTACCGGACCGATGAGTACTACAGCGACGGCTGGCACGGCACCAAGCGCCTCGATGGCGGCGGTGCCCTGATGAACCAGTCCATTCACTATGTGGACCTGCTGCTTTGGATGCTGGGTGACCCGGTTGAGGTCTTTGGCTATGCCGAGCAGAAGGCACACCCGATGATCGAGGTCGAGGATTGCGCCAGCGCGGTGGGCAAGTTTGCCAGCGGTGCCCAGGGCGTCATCCAGGGCACGACCTGCACCTACAAGGGGCACCCGGCCGTGCTGGAGATCCATGGGACCACGGGCAACGTCAGGATCGTGGGGGATCAACTGCAGCTCTGGGAGGTAGCGGGGGAGCCCACAGAGAGCATTCCCGGCGCCGGGATGTTGGCAGGAGCCGCCGATCCGAAGATGGGTATGCTGGGCGAAGCGGTTCAGGCCCACGCCGACCAGATCGCCGACCTCCTGGCGGCGATCGATGAGGGACGTCAGCCAGCGCTCAATGGCCAGGAGGCGCGCAAGGCCGTGGAGCTTATTCTGGCCATCTACCGGTCTTCGGAGACGGGGCAACTGGTCAAACTGCCGTTGGTGTAGGCACTGACCTGCTGACTGGCAAGGTGTCGCAATACGCAGAGGAGCCCCGGCACGGCGCCGGGGCTTGTGGCTGCCCATTCCGTCGGTGTCAGGAGCCCGCGACCAGGTGGGGAGCAAACGGCTCCAGGTAGTCGCGCCAGCGCGGGTTGCTGGCCGCCGTAGTGAAAGTGGCGAAGGACAGATAGGGGATGAAACGCGGCCGCCGGGGCTTGCTGATCAGTTCCATGTTGGCCTCGCGCGGCGTGCGGTTGGCCTTCTTGTTGTTGCACCGCAGGCAACAGGCAACGAGGTTATCCCAGGAGGTCGGACCTCCGTGCTCCCGAGGCACCACATGATCTATGGTCAGCTCGCGGGATGTGTGCCCGCAGTACTGACAGGTGTGCCCATCGCGGGCCAGGATGGCGCGACGCGATAGTTTCAGTTCGGGAATGGGACGCCGTATAAGATACGAGAGCCGCACCACCGTCGGCCGTGGCATCTCCCGGTTAGGGGTGTGCAGCATCATCTGATCGTCGTGTTCGAGGACAACGGCCTTGCCCAGGCACAACAGCGTGACTGCCCGCTGCCAACTGCAGACATTCAGCGGTTCGTAGTTCTGATTGAGTACCAGGACCTGACCCTTCATCGGACCTCATACCAACCTGTGACGGACTGCAACTTGCCAACAGTGAAACGACCCGCGGACGGTGCATGTCGCGCGGGTCGCAGGGCCAATCAAGTTAGAGCCGGACGGCAGTGTAAGGCCGTATCCGGAAAACAGTCTCGGGGCCGCACAGATGCGGTCGTACGAGGCGGAGGCCGTGGCAGCACAGCTCCCGCCGGGTCAATCGGCTTGCCCGCCTGAGTGGGATGGACATATGCTTCAGCGGAAATACTACCAAAGCCGTCTGCCGCTGTCAATAGCAGGCCCCCTCAGGGCCGCAAGAGCAGGTCTTACGTCGCCTGCACGCGAAATCTGCGATCCGTAGCCCTGATGCCGTCAGGAGAGCGCCACTTGGATACCTCCCGCTTTGAGACCTACCCCCGCAGTCAGTTTCTGCCAGACACCGACATCGAGCTCGTTCATCCGGACACAGTGAGAGGCCGGATTCAGCACTGTCTGTTTGACTTTGATGGCACCCTCTCGCTGATCCGCGCCGGATGGCAGGACGTCATGATCCCCATGATGGTGCAGGTTCTGGCCGACATCGGGACCGGAGAGACCGAGGAAGAGCTGGCGGCGCTGGTCACCGAGTTTGTGACCCGTCTCACCGGCAAGCAGACCATCTACCAGATGATCGAACTGGCGCAACAGGTAAGCCTGCGGGGGGCAGCCCCACTAGACCCCCTGGAGTACAAGCGGCAGTACCTGGACCTGCTCTGGGAGCGCATTGGCGACCGGGTACGCGGCCTGGAGGCCGGCGAACTGCACCCTGAAGCCTACCTGGTGCCGGGCTCGCGGCGGCTTCTGGACCGCTTGGCGGCAGCCGGAGTGACGATGTACCTGGCCAGTGGCACCGACCTGCCCTATGTCCAGAACGAGGCACGCGTGCTGGGCTTGACACCCTATTTCGGTGACCACATATATGGGGCGCTGGACGACTACAAGAGTTTCTCCAAGAAGATGGTCATCGAACGGATCATCCAGCAACACGGTCTGCACGGCCCCGAGTTTTGCGCATGGGGCGATGGCTACGTGGAGATCGAGGACGCCAAGGCCGTTGGTGGCGTGGCGGTCGGTGTGGCCACCGACGAGACCGGGGGCAGACAGCTCAATGAATGGAAGCGCAACCGGCTTATCCAGGCCGGCGCTGACCTGATCATCCCTGACTTCCGCGAAGCAGACGCGGTGCTGGACTACCTGGGCGTGCCCTGAGCCACGGTCGTCAGTTCAGCCGCTTGACCGTCACCCTGTATTCGGCGCCGGTGACGTCCACCCGAAGGTAGTGGTAGAAGCCCCCGCGCAACTCGTCCGCGTAGAGCGGAGCCCCACCGCCGCCTGTGATGACGTAGGTTACCCCGTCCCGCTCCTGCCGATTGTAGAGGTGTTCGTGCCCGTGGAAGACACACGCCACACGCATGCGCACGAACAACTCGTGCAGCCGGTCCCGGAATCGCGGGTACTTGTCGAGGGAGGAACCACGGTGCACGCTCACCGGAAACAGTGGCTGGTGCATCACCACAAAGATGAAGCGGGCCGCCTGAGCCTGCTGCAGATCGTCTATCAGCCAGGCCCACTGCTCGCCCTCGATCCGACCGTACTGCCCCGGCTGCTGGGTGTCCAGCACCACGAAGTGACACTGTCCGAGGTTGAACGAGTAGTAGGGCGGCCCAAAGGTAGCCCTCAGCACCGAGGACGGTAGCGCCCGGTCGTGGTTGCCCAGAGCCGCCGCCAGAGGCACTTCACCATGACGTTGCAGGGGACTGAGTGCCTGCAGCACCTGCGCTAGCTGCCGACGGCTGGTGGCCGGGTCGGAGGAGCCGTCTATGTAGTCGCCACACGCCAGCACTACCTGCGGCCGCTCTTCCGCCATGGCCGCCGCCAGCCGACTCACGATCTGCAGCCGCTTCGGCTCGCCCCCCTGTTGCATATCACCGATGACGCAGAAGACGAGTTCGCCGGGAGCGTCTGCCGGCGCAGACTGACTGACGGTTGGCTCTGGGAGTTCCGGCGGCGCCGTCTGGGCCAGGCGCACCAGCGCCAGCAGGCCCATGCTCGCCAGCACCACAGCCCAGACACCAAGCCAGTTCAGACGCCGCATGTCAGTCTCCGTCCGCTGACTGCGTGGCAAACAGCCGCGTCACCTCGTCCTGGTCGAAACGCGGCATGGGCTCAGCCAGACCGTCTCGCACCAGCACCACGCCCTCGTCGGGCGGCGTCGCCTCCCCGATGCGCGAGCAGGGGATGCCTGCGGCCTGGCACGCCGCGATGGCCTCTTCTGCGTCGGCCGCGGCGACGCCTACCAGTAGCGAACCGGAGGCGATAAGCCCCAACGGGTCCAGACCAAGCTCGCCGCACAGCGTCTCTGCTTCGGGCAACACCGGTAGTCGCTCTGCCGCTATGCGGAGCCCCACGTTCGCGGCCTGAGCCATCTCCCAAAGACCCGTGGCCAGGCCCCCTTCGGTGGGGTCGTGCATGGCATGTGGACGCACGACAGCACCGATGGCCCGGGCCTCGGGCAAGACCATCAGCCCAGGGTCGTGCAGGAAGGTCGCGCAATGGTCCAGGTAAGCCGCCTTGTAACCGCGGGCGATGAGCTCATTGCGGCATTCGCGGGCGATCAGCGACACTCCCTCCACCGGGAAACCCTTGGTCAGGAGAATGGCATCGCCCGGTTGGAGACCGTCGGGTCGTACCAGACGGTCGCGCCGCACCGAGCCCAGCATCTGCCCGACCACCAAAGGGCGGTCCAGCCCGTAGGTTACCTCCGTGTGCCCACCCACGAGACTCACGCCAAGACTTGCGCAAGCGGCCCGAATCTGGGTGAAGATGTCGTCTACCAGCGCCCGCGTGCTGCTGCTTTCCGGCAGCAGCAAGGTCACCAGAAACCAGTGCGGCTCGCCGCCGCTCGTGGCGATGTCATTGCCATTGACCGCCACCGCGTAGTAGCCAATCTCGTCGGTGGCGAAGGTGATGGGGTCAGTCTTGGCCAGGAGCAAGTCGTCGTGACCCAGGTCCAGGACGGCCACATCATGGCCGATCCCGGGTCCCACGACCACTCCCGGCGCCTGGGGGAGATTGGCCAGCAGTTCGGCCATGTGATCAGCACTGAGCTTGCCCACGGGCAGGTGCATGGGCCTCAGCCCTCCAGCAGCGTCGCCACGAAGCTGGCCACGTCAGGGTAGGAGGCCAGGGCGCCCAGCTCTGCGAACTGCTCGGCTGTGGTCCCGGTGTGGTGTACGCCCACACCGATGCTGCCCGCCGCCAACGCACACTCGATGTCGCTGCGATGATCGCCGACCATGACGGCTTCCGTCGGACCGACGCCAAGACACTCCAGGGCGGCCAGCAGGTGTCTGGGATCCGGCTTCACCTCAGCGATGTCGTCCCTCGTCAAGAGAACCTCGTGGGGGAGCGGGTGGCGAGCCAGGAAGTGCTCCACACAGGCGCGGCAGTTGCGGGTGATGATCCCCAGGCGGTAGCCGTGCCTGTGCAGCCGTGCCAGGGCCTCCGGAACCCCGGCATAGGGGTTCGCGTCGGCGACGGTCTCCATCTCCACATCTACCAGTGCCTGGGCCGCTTCCGCTGCAAAGCGTGCGGCCGCCTGGGCGTCACCATCCAGCCTCGCCCGTGCCGCGTCAATGACTTCCAGCACGTAACGGTTCTCACCCATACCCTCCTCCCACAGGTTCCAACCCTGAATGAGGGCATAGATGCGGCGACGCATCTCGCCGAAGTCAATGCGGGTATCAGCGAGGGTGCCATCGAAGTCAAAGATGACCGCCCTGACCTGGGATAGGTCCATTGGATGGTGGCCGCCGTAGTCGGGCCGCGGACCACAGTGCCTGTCCATGCGCCCAGCATGCCCTACTTGGCCAGTGCCTCCGCTTGTTTGATGATCTCGCTCTGCTGCTGTTGTTTGGCCTGATAGCCGGCCAGATCGCCGCGGGAAAGCGCCTGCTGCGCCTCCTGGTCCAACTGCACTGCCTGTTGCAGAAGCTGTTTGAGCGTGCCACCGATGGCCGAAGGCGTCACCAGCGTGGGGGGGGTGACTGGCGCAGTCGTAACCGCAGCGCCACTGGTCTGCCCAAACAGCTTGCGTAGCGCTCCTTCCAGCGTGGGTGCGTTGACGATCTTGTCGTTGTAGGCCATCACCACGAGCTTGAGCTGCGGGTATGGGCTGTTGGGGGCCTCCAGGTAGAAAGGCTCCACGTATAGCAGGGAGTCAGCGATCGGGATCACCAGCAGGTTGCCCCGGATAATCTGAGACTGCTGTTGCCCCCACAGCGTAATGAGTTGGGAGATCTCGGCATCCTGTGAGATGCGGCTCTCCACCTGCATCGGTCCCTGGATGAGCGAGCTCTTCGGGAAGTCGTACACGATGAGCTCGCCATAGTTGGGCTCGTCGCAACGGGCCGCCATCCAGCCCACCATGTTCTTGTCCTCACGCTTGGCCAGCGTGAACGGCTGCATCAGCAGGAACTCCTCGCGCTCGCTGCCGCCGTGGGGTAGCTTCATGTTGACATAGAAGGCCTCGACATCCCGTTGGCCGTTGGAATAGACCTCCGGCGGTATGGCCCACTGGTCTTCCTTCTGGAAGAACGTCTGCGGGTCGGTCATGTGGTACTTGCCATAGATCTCCGCCTGGATGCGGAAGAGAAGCTGCGGGTAGCGCAGATGCTTCCGCAGGTCCTCCGGCATGGCGCTGAGATCCTTGAATAGCGAGGGAAAGACCTTCCGCCAGCACTCGACGATCGGGTCTGGCTTCTGGCCCTTCCCGGGACTCATCACGTAGAACTCCGGCACACCTTCGTAGGCGTCAGTGACCACCTTGACCGAGTTGCGGACGTAGTTGGCCCCGAACCAGGGGACACGGGCCGAGTACGGGTACATGTTGGTGGCCGTGTAGGCGTCATTGATCCATTTCAGTTTGCCGTCGGCAGCGATGACCAGGTATGGGTCGGGGTCATAGCCCATGATGGGCGCGAGCGCCATCAGGCGCTCGGGCAGCGCGCGGTTGAAGAGAATGCGGCTGTCGGGCTTGATGGATTCAGTCAGCAGTATCTTCAGGTCACGGTACCGCATGAAGAAGCAGAATCGGCGCCAGAAGCTGGACAACTGCACGTCGCCCTGGCCCTGATACCTGGTGGTCGCATTGTCACCTTCCCCGGCACCCTCCCCGTCCTTGCCGCGGGGGTAGTCCAGTTCCATCTCATCGGTGTTGACGATGACGTAGGGCACGTCGGACACGGCCGGTCCGCGCCGCTGGGGGGCCTTGCCTCTTCGCGCCGCCGGCTGCGTGGGGCCACCGGGCTGCGGCGGGCCGCCAGGACCCGGCTCGGCCGGCGCTGCCGCGGGCGCCTCGGCCTCATACGGCGTCTCGGGCCCTGAGATGTACTCAATGAGCCGGGGGTGGGTGCTGGCATAGTAGTAAAGCTGGGGCCGGGTCACCTCCAGGCCGACATCGGAGGTGACGGGGAAGTCCTTCACCCAGTACCGCGGCAGACCGTCGCCCGAGATCTCATTCACCGGCGACAGACAGAGGCCATAGCCATGGGTGTAAAGCAGGTGCTGGCTGACCCACGTGGGACGGTTGATGCCGGCGTAGTTGATTTGGCGCCCCGAAAGCATCACCTGGCGGTACTTGCCCTGCACCGTATAGCGATCCACGTCAACATCAGTGAAGTGATAGTAGCTGCGGAGTCCCTGCATCTGCTGAAACGTGGTCTGCAGCGGGCGATGGTCCCACAGCCGGATGTTATCCACCGTGGCCCGGTTCGCCTCGATTGCCGCCCAGCCC
>JABLXH010000104.1 GCA_013178155.1 Armatimonadota bacterium
TCCAAAGCGGCGGCAGCACCAGGGCGATGCGTTGGTCCGGGCCCGCGGGCGAGGGGCCGCTTCGCCGTGGCTTCCCGCCCGGCCCTGCCTGTGATATACTTCCCTTGCAGTCTACATCCCTTCGTGGATGGGATACCGCGTGCTATGCCTGCAACGATCGAGGCCATAACCCAGCGCGTCTCCGGCTACTGGCCAGGCGTGGACCGGCAGATGCTGGTCGGCGCCTACGACTTCGCGGCGCGCATGCACGAGGGGCAGAAGCGGCTTTCCGGCGAGCCTTACATCAGCCATCCAGTGGAGGTGGGTGACATCCTCGCCGTCGTCGAGAGCGACCCCTCGGCGGTGGCGGCCGGCCTCTTGCACGACACTATTGAGGACACGCCAGCCACTGCCGATGACATCCGGGAGCATTTCGGTCCGGATGTAACTCGTCTTGTGGAGGGTGTCACGAAACTGGCCAAACTGGACTTCGCCAGCCGCGAAGAGGAGCAAGCTCGCAACCTCCGCAAGATGTTCCTGGCCATGGCTGAGGACCTGCGGGTCATCGTCATCAAGCTCAGTGACCGCCTGCACAACATGCGCACACTGGATGCGCTGCCAGCCGAGAAACGTCTCCATACCGCTTCCGAGACGCTGCACATCTTTGCACCCCTGGCTCACCGGCTGGGGGTGTGGCGTCTCAAGTGGGAGCTTGAGGACCTGTCGCTGAAGTGGCTGGAGCCGGGCAAGTACACCGAGATCGCCGACGCGGTAGGCATGAGTCGCGAAGAGCGCGAACGGCTCGTCAACCGCGCCATCGCGCAGCTTCAGGAACGTCTCTCGGAGGCCGGCATCGAGGGTCGTGTGCAGGGCCGGCCCAAGCACCTGTACAGCATTTACAACAAGATGCGCCAGCAGCAGGTGGACTTCTCTCAGATCTCGGATCTCAACGCGCTGCGTGTCATTGTCAACAGCGTGCCCGACTGCTACGCCGCGCTGTGGGTCGTCCACGACCTCTGGGTTCCCATCCACGAGATGTTCTCGGACTACATCGCCAAGCCCAAGGCCAATGGCTATCAGTCGCTGCACACCAAGGTGCTGGGCCCCGACGGGCAGGTGCTGGAGGTGCAGATTCGCACCGAAGAGATGCACCGGAAAGCAGAATACGGGGTGGCCGCCCACTGGCGCTACAAGGAGGGTGGGGACGGCGACCCCAAGGTGGACGAGCAAGTGGCCTTCATCCGGCAGCTCCTGGAGCTGGACTCGGACCTGACCGAGGGCCACGAGTTCATGGAGATGCTGAGGCTAGACCTGTTCGAGGACCAGGTCTTTGTGTTCACGCCCAAGGGGGACGTCATCGAGCTGCCGGCCAAGTCCGGTCCCCTGGACTTCGCCTACCGCATCCACACCGAAGTGGGGAACCACTGCGTCGGCGCCAAGGTCAATGGCCGCCGGGTGGGTCTCGACTACCAGTTCAAGAACGGTGACATCGTCGAGATCATCACTTCGCCGCAGGCGGAGCCGACTCATAACTGGCTGCGGATCATCCAGAGCTCCGGAGCGAAGTCGAAGGTGCGGCGTTTCCTGCGGGCCAAAGCTCGCGACGAGAACCTGACCGCGGGCCGGGAAGCGCTGGAGCGGGCCCTGCAGCGCCTGCAGCCCGCCCAGCGGGAGCGGGCCACCCCGGACGAACTGCTGCGCGTCGCCCAGCACCTCAGCTACCCGGACACGGATTCGATGCTGGCAGCGATCGGCTTTGGCGACCTCGAGACCGAAACCATCATCAATCACCTCCTGGAGGAGCACGGACGGCCCACCTCGCTCGTGGAGGCCGCCCAGCAATTGTCGCTGCCCGGCAGCCCCAGCAAGGAAAGCCAGCGCCCGCTGGCCGTCCGGGCTGGTGGCGTCAGTGGTTTTCACTCCCGGCTGTCCAAGTGCTGCAACCCCCTGCCGGGCGACGAGATCGTCGGTTACATCACGCGCGGCAAGGGGCTAGCGATTCACCGGGCCGACTGCAAGAGCCTGGTGTACCGGGCCCAGCGTGAGCCCGAGCGCATCGTGAGCTTATCCTGGGACAGCCAAGATCCGGACGCCACCTTTACGCAGGACATCGAGTTGGTCGCTGTGGACCGCACGGGGCTTTTCTCCCACCTGACGGCGATCGTGGCCGATGCCAACATAGATATCCGGGCGGTCTCCGCCCACGCCGAGGCCAACCATCTGGCGCACCTGCACCTGACGCTGGCCATCCGCCAACGCGGGGACCTGGACCGTCTGCTCGCCCGCCTGCGTAGCCTCATTGACGTGGTGTCAGTGCGCACCTTGGCCTCATCGCACGAGCACCAGAACGCACATCCGGCCAAGACCTGATCGGGATGGCACTATGAGCGGAGCTCTGTTGCTGCCTGTTGCGCTGTGCCTGGTGCTGGTGTGCCAGGCAGCGACCGCGGGTGCCGTCGCAACGGTGCTGCCGGATGTACGATTGATGGCGGCTGAAGCGGCAGGCGGCGACCTCACACACCCCGAGTTCGCCTTCGACGGGAACCCCCAGACCGAACTGCGGTTCGCGTGGCCCAACGGGGGAGTGCAGCTAACCCTGGACCTGGGCAGGCCCACGGTGGTGGAAGGGGTGCGCATCACCAACGGCCACAGCGAGCGCCTCATCTGGCTTACCGAGGTCCTGGTTGGTCCCGATCCCGAGCATCTCCGCCCCCTGCTGGCACGTACTGTCAACCTGGGGATGTGGCGGCCGGCGGAGGTGACCGAAGTGGCCCTGCCACCGGCTGTGGGGCGCTACGCTGAGATCCGGCTCGGCGCGGGTTCCGGTAGCCACGGCGCCATTTCTGAGGTGCAGCTTCGGGGCCATCCCAATCTGCCCGAGCGTCACCTGATGTGCTGGGCCTCCGACATCCAGCGGGACTTCCTCGATAAGCTCGACTACCTCGATCGGGACCTCGGAGTGACCGACCTGTGGCTGGATTTCGTGGAGACCGCCTTCCCCCAGACCAATACCAACTCGGGTTTCGCGCCGTGGGTGGAAAGTGGAGCACTGCGCAGTCTCCGTGGCCGGGGGGTGCGCTACTGGCTCGCTGAACACGAGGCCTTCACCCAGCAAGTCAATGACCCCGCCGATTTGCACAACGATCAGGCCTGGGAGACGACGCTGCGGCAGATGCGCCGCCTCTATGCCGAGGCCAAGCGCCTCGGCTTCCGCGGGCTGGTCTATGACGCTGAGGACTACAACGGAGTCACGGCCGAGGCGGCCGCCCGCTACGAGGATGTGGCCGACCACGTGGATGCCTGGTGTTTTGCCGACGAGTTCGGCTACGGGGGACAGTACTACCAACGGGGCCTGCAGGTCGGCCGCGTCATCAGGGAGGTCTGGGGTGGGCCTCTGCTACAGGTTTACGAGGCTCGTTTGTACGCCGGGAAGGGCGACTGCCGCGCAGGGAACTACTGGTGGCTGCGCGGTATCCATGACGCCGGCGTCGAGGTCTGGATCGCTACGGAGAAGACCTATGGTGCCGGACAGGGCGAGATGGCCGGGCCCGACCTGCCGGACCACCTGAACCGCTGGTTCGTGCGCCTCCGGGACTTCATCCCCACGGTCCAGCAGGCCTATCCTTTTGCGGCCCGCATCCTGCCGGGGTTCCACCCGTGGAACACACGCACCCGTCGTCCGCATTACCTGCCACGGTACCTCGACGAGCAACTCACGCTGGCCGAGGCCTGCGTGCCCGGGTACTGGATCTACACCGAGGGGACCAGCCACGCGGGCGATCCGCGACAGGTCCTGGACGACGAGGCCTGCCGCCAGGCAGGTGTCACCGCCGAGCAGTACCTGGAGGTGTTCGGACGCCACTGCACAGCCCGCAAGCCCCGAATGCCAAGGGGCTAGTCCCGGCCGAGTGCCTTGAGCCACCGCACCGCCGCCCCGTACCCTTCGGGGTGTCTGAAGACGAAGTTTGATGACACGATGACGTCCGCCCCCGCCGCGACCGCCTCGGGAGCGGTCTCCGCGTTGATCCCGCCGTCCACCTCGATGAGCGTGTCCAGCCCCTCGGCGTCAATCATCTGACGCACACGAGCGATACGACCGGTTGTCGCCGGGTCATAGGCCTGTGAGGCATAGCCGGGCATGACTCCCATGAGCATCACAGTGTCGGCAAGAGGCAACAGGGCGGGCAATCCCTCCAGGGGTGTCGGCGGATTGATGACCAGGCCCGACCTGCAACCCAGGTCGCGAATGAGCCTCAGCAAGCGCCCGACGTCCTCGCCCACCTCAATCTGGATGGAGATTCCGTCGGCCCCCGCCTCGACAAACTGTGGGATGTGGCGCTGGGGGTTGGTGACCATCAGGTGGCAGTCGAGGAATAGGCCGGTCAGGGGCCGCAGGCTTCTCACGACAACCGGGCCAAAGGTAATCGGAACGGTAAAGTGGCCGTCCATGACATCGCAGTGGACCCAGTCGGCGCCCGCTGCCTCCAGGGCCGCCACTTCCTCTCCCAGGCGGCTGAAGTCCGCAATCAGAATGGAGGGCGCAACGAGAATCCTCCTGGGCATCGGGTCAACCATCACCGCGGCTTGTAATCTGGACACTGCGTGGCGTTGGGGCGTTCACGGCGGCGGCAGGCTGTGCCGTAATCGTAGCGGCAGGTATCGCACAGGAACTTGCCGGGAGCGCTGAACTGAGCCCAACGCTGGCGCAGACGTCTCCATAGACTCCGCCACCATAGCGCAAGACGGCTCATCTCAGGGCTCCGGAACGGCCGCGGGATCGTCCACCACCATCTCCCAGGCCCACAAATCCCGAACAAGCTGGTGCACTATTTCGGGCGGCAGTGCACTTGTGGCCAACAACGCCACCACATGCGCCTCCTCCCAGCGCACCACGAGAACCGCTCCGTCGAGGTGGTAGCTGTTGAGGCCCTGGCCCACCCTCCGGGCCAGCGCCATCGTCCTGGTGAGGGCTGCGTTCGGGTCTCGCTCCCAGGCGCCAGCGGCGAAGACAGCGTCGTCTTGAGCCAGCAGCGCCGCCCCGACCCCGGCTACCCGACACGCCCACTGGACCGCCTCGGCGGGGCCGTCTGCCTGGGCCAGGTCGGGCAGAGTCGGCTCCCCCGCTCCGGTCTCCGCAGCGGGGTGGCCCGCAGAAAGCTGCTGGGGCGGTCCCGTCAGCCACGCCACCACAACTGCCCCCACCGCCACCGCAAAGCCCAGTTGCAGCGCCGTGCCTGGCAGGTAGTCCCACAGCCCGTGTTGTATGGCGCTGTAGGGGGCACGCGAGGCACCCTCTACGGCAGAGTACCCCCACCCCATCAGGAGAGCCAAGAGAGCCTGTGAGGCCAGCATGATCCCGAATGCCACAGGGCAACGCCAGGTGAACCCGGCCATGACCAGCGCCATCACCAGCAGCAGGCCCACATCCGCCGCCATCAGCCACTGCGGGTCCACAGGGATATCGCCCTGCACGCCCTTGAGAGCCATGGCCAGCACGACCAGGGCGATGCCAAGAATCAGGATGGCCGGCCAGGACTCTCGGCGGCCCAGAATCACGATGCACCTCCGCTGCTGGACTGTACCTTGCGGACCTGCACTTGCAGCTTGGCCACGTCCGCCGGCGAGTCACCCACCAGGGCCAGTCCCAGTTCGTCGCCGACCCCGCCCAGGACCAGACCGCTGGAGTTACCGGTTACCAGGAGCCGCAGCAGTTGTCCGAGTCCAGCACGCACCGCAAGGTCGCGCCAGGAGTTCCACAGGTGGTCAGCCGCGGCCGCAACAAGGGCTGGGTCAGCGGTGGCAGCGGCAACGAGCCAGCTACGCTCACCTGCCCAGGGAGTGAGGCCCGGGATGGCCTGCAGCAGCGGGGCCGCCGCAGGCGGAGCGCCGCCGAGCGAAGACAAGGGGGTGAAGTCGGCCCCTGGCAGCTCACCTGAAGGCAGTTCCAGGCCAACCAGGCTGTTGCGAACCTGACGGAGCTGTAGCGTAGCCGCCCCAAGTTGCACGTCGCCTGGCAATAGGAGTGCCACCGCCCCGGCCTCCAGACCCTGGGGTGCGGCCGTCAACGCACAAGTGCCCCGCTCACACACCGCCAGCAGAGTCTCCAGTTGGGCGGAGCGCACCACGCGAAGGGCCTCGGCGAGCCCGGGAAGCGATACGCGCAACGGACCCAGCGCTGCCTCGGCGTCCTGGTCGGCCGGACTGACTACCGCCACGGCGGGGCCCGTGAGACCCATTACGGCGATCCTGTACCCTGGCGCCAGACCGGCCAGGAGATCCCTTAGCCGCGCTACGGGGCCGGTCAGCGCGTCGGTCACCGGTCCGGGTTCGGACACCGGCTGTGGCTCCGAGTCAGCAAGCGGTGCGGGTTCGGCCGCGAAAGCAGGCTCTGCCTTCGGTTCGGCTTCGGGCATCGTCTCAGAGACCCCGGACATTGTTGGTTCAGGCTGTGTCTCTGACACAGTTTCTGTCGTCGCTTCAGGCTGTGTCTCTGACACAGGTACTGGCGTCCGCTCCGGAGGGATGAACTCGACTCTGCCCGCGCCGGCAAAGCCAACGAATATGGGCTCAGGTACCGCAGGCGCGGGTTCCGCTGGCAGCGCTTCGGCAACGGCTGGCTCGTCCTCGTCCTCCGCTTCATCGGAGACCGTCGCGCCGATGCGGTCCAGGGCCGAGGCCGGTGGCGCCACCTGCACAGGGGCAAAGGTCGCGGTATCGCCCCCCACTCGCTGGTCGTCATCTAGTGGGAGGCGAAGCGGCTCCTCCTCCGCGCCGCGGTCCTCGGCCTCTGGCTGCGTTCCGGCGGCCTGGCCCTCCGCAGGGGCCCCGGACTCTGATGTGCTCTGCTGGGCTGCCTCCTCTTCGTTCAGCACCACCTCGTCCCGCGCCAGCTCCGCCAGCAGCTCGGTGAAAGATGGTTCGTGCACGGGATGCACCAGGTCAGCCTCAGGCTCGGGGGTCAGCAGCTCTTCAGACACGTCCTCGGATTGGGCTGCGGCCTGGGCTTCCAGCTCGCTATCGGCTGGCAGTTCGGTCTCCCCAAGTTCGACGTCGTCGCGGGCCAACTCAGCCAATGACCGCGTGAAGGAAGGCTCATGCACCGGGTGGACAATGCCCTCCTGAGTGTCCTCCGGCTCGTTGGTGAGAAGGGTAGTGGCCTGTGCTGCCGCCGCCTGCTCTACTGCGGCCTCCTCACGATCCATGAGGGCGCTCAGCAAGCGCTGGCGGCGCGACTCCTCGTCAGCCGCCTCAGTCTTGGGCCCCGTGGCTCGTGGACGGCGCCTCCGCTCCGTGGGCGCCTTCAGGCGGTCCGTCTCCAGCACGCTGCGCGTAAGCCACAGGTACAGGACGATGAGCACGATGTGCAGGAGCGCCACCGCCCAGCGGGTAACGTAGACGCCGCTGAGAGCTGCGCCCGTCGAGACAGAGGGGTCGCCGAGGCGAATCACCATGGCGGTGAAGAAGGCCAGCAGTAGTCGGGCGACCATCGCCAGCACCACGCCGGTCAGCGCGCGGTTGGGCGGCACAACGCGTTCGCCAGGGGCGATCAGCACCACGAGGTAGCCCAGTAGCTCACCCACCAGCAGCATCGGCAGAAGCCGCCATAGCTGACCAGAGCCCCCGATCTCGTGGTTATAGAAGATCACGCCGGCCGCCACACCCACCACCAGCACTGCCACGAAGTAGCTGGCCAGCCAAAACGGCGTGACCCCGGTGTCTGGTGGTCTCTCTCGCACGACGATCCCCTCCCTGTCCGCTTAGTGCAGGGACTCCGGCAGCCCTGATCCTGTGGCGACACCGCAGTTCACTGGCCCGTGGGCTCAGTAACACCAATGACGATGTTCCACAGGCGCTCAGACGGGACCTTCACGCCCGAAACCACGTCCGGGTGTCGGTGCGGGGCCAGACGATGGCCACTCTGCATCGGCAGCCATCAAGAAAGGCAGGCGCAACGGCAGATAGGGGGTTGACAGCAACCGTCTGTATGTTCTACAGTCGGGAGCACGCGGGAATTGTCAGGCTTATTTCTGAAATCTTGGGAACCATCAGGAATAGACGAAGCTCACCTCCGGAGAGTTCAGTCAGGTCATGGCCAGCACCACTGGCGCTTCAATCCAAACGCTGACCGACGGGCGCCTGACACTGAAGCAAGCGCATCTGGAGTATCTCGAGCTACCGCCTGACAACCTGAGCATTGACCTCACTTTCGGTCCGGACAAGTGCATCCTGATCCACAATCCCGCGAAGCGCGAGCAGTTGGTTAACGAGATCCTTGGCAATGTGAGCATCATCCCGGACGAGGAAGAGAGCGAGGTTGAGCTGCGGCTGGACTCTGTCGCCACCAATGTGCCAGTGGACGAGCAGGGGCGCCTGCGGATACCGGAACTCTTCCTGAAGTTCGGTGACATGTTGCCCCGGAGTTGTCGCGTGTGCCTGCTGCCACGCCGCAAGAGCGGATGGCTGGAGTTGCGCACGGAGAGCAACTTCGATGCCTGGGTCGCTAACCCGGATGACCGCTGGATGCGCATCCTCGGGCGTGTGCTTCGCGAGGCCCGCGGGGAGCAGAGGGAGCAGCCTGCTGCCTGAAGTTGGCTTGAAGGCACCTTACCATCCGCCCTGCATGCTGGAGGAGGTCCTGCACTGGCTGGACCTCCGACCGGGCCAGACCGTTGTGGACCTGACGGTGGGTCTAGCGGGACACGGTCGGGAAATCGTCCAGCGAATCGGGCCCCACGGCACGTACGTCGGCCTGGAATGGGACCCGGAGACCATGGCTCTGGCCCGCCAGGCCCTGCAGGACGCGCCGAACGTGAACCTTTTCAGCGAGAACATGGTGGAGCTTCCATCCGTCCTGGCTACCCTGGGGCTGCAGCACGTGGACGGCGTTCTGCTGGACGCCGGGCCCAACCTCTGGCAGCTCACGGCGCCTCACCGGTCCCTGGCCCATGATAGTGACGTCGGGTTGGACATGCGGATGTCCCCCGCCACCCAGACGGTGACCGCAGCACAGGTCGTCGCCGAGGCCACGGAGGCCGAATTGCGCCAGATCCTGCGAGTGACGCTGACCGAAAGCGAGGCCCGCCGCATTGCCAGGGCTATCGTACGCGCCCGGGAACGGGAGCCAATCAGGACGACGCGTCAACTCGCAGAGATCATCCTGGCCGCCACACCACCACCGGCCAAGTACACCGGCAGAATGCCCATGCCAGCGCTGTTGGCCTTCAGGATCCATGTAAACGCGGAGATTGACAACCTACGAGACGGGATTCGGGCGGCAGCATCGGCGCTCAGACCGGGTTCGGGGCGTCTGGTAGTATTGACCTTCCATTCGGCCGAGTTCCGGGTCTGCCGCCAGGTCATGAAGGAGTTGGCAAGGGGCTGCATCTGTCCACCGCGCATGGTCCAGTGCGCTTGTGGCCGCAAACCCCGCCTTCGCCTTCTGACTTCCCGGCCACTGGCGCCCGATGAAGACAGCTTGCGACGCAGCGGCCCGCAGTGTCGCAGTTGCCGGCTACACGCGGCCCAAGCCGTATGATTCTCAGGGCCCGGACCAACGCTTTCCGAGAAGGCAACCTGGGGCGCTAACTTCTCGGAACACAGAAAGGGGGCAGTTGGACGACGTCCCACGGACCAGTCGAACCTGCAGCCACCGCAACCATCGCAGCACTGAGACGCAGCACCGTTCGCAGCAGGAACCGTAGAACTGCATGATAGCAGTAGCACAAAGCACAGTCAACCCAAGGATTCGCTGCCCAGATCGCCGCAAAATCCCTGGCAACGATCGCAGCAACGAACACAGCCGGTCCGTAGACGAAGTCCGACTGCCCCCGAGTCCCATCTTCGCTCCCGCTCCGGGTCCGGCGGAGCGTCACTGACCCCGGTCCTCGGAGGGCACGCCATGGGACAGCACAGGCAGTTGGCGACGACACCACTGACAAGGCCGGTGCCGCGGCACGCGCCCAGGGCCGGCTCGAGGCTATGGCCCTGTCTGCTGCCCGTGCTGGTGTTGGGGGGTGTCGCCATGTTGCATGTCATCGCTTTGGCCCGCCTGTCCGAACTTGAGTATGAGCACCGTCGCCTGGAGCGACTTTCGCTGGAGCAGGACATGCGCCGGGCGGAGCTCCTGCGGATGCGCCAGCAACTCGTGGACCATTCCGTCCTCTCCCAGTACGCCTACCAGCACAAGTACGTCTCCGTCGGTGAGTCACGCCCGCTGTACGTCGGGCAGCTCCCGGCCCGGCGCGTCTACTGGGCGCTCCCCGGCGAGCAGACGCCCCCTCGAGATGGAGTCATGCTGGGTTGCACCACTTTCTCCCATGCCGCGCGCGGGCGTGACTGAGGCGCCGACCGAAGCTGGGCGACGGGCCAGAACGTGCTCAGGAGGAAATGCCGGTGGCCAGACCCCCAAGCACTTACCGGCCCGGCCGGGGACGCAGCAACGCCCTGCGGTTTTTCCTGCTCACGGGCCTCGCTGTGGTGTTTGTTCGCCTCTTCTATCTGCAAGTGCTGCGCCGGGACTATTTCCTGAGCGTCGTGGCCCCCATGATCGCTGTCGGGTCGGGGCGGCCACAGGCACCTGCCCCCGGAGCCCTGCTGTTCCGCAACGGCGAACCCCTGGCGGAAAGTGTCCTGCTGTACCACGTGGTGGCCGACCCTGTCCGCATGCTCAAGAACGGGGAGAGTTTCCAGGCCGTGGCCCAGGAGTTGGCTCCGGTCATTGAGCGACCAGCCACCGAGATTCTTCAGGATCTGAAAAACAATGAGCGCCGGGGCTACGTCGAACTGAAACACTGGGTCAAGCAGAGCACCGTCAAGCGCGTCGAGGATCTCCGGGTCGAAGGCCTGAGTGTAAGGCAGGTCTGGCGACGCCAGTACCCACTGGGCAAGGACGCCTGTCACGTGGCTGGCGGGCGAGACCGCTTCCACCGGCCGCTTAGTGGCCTTGAGTTCCAGTACCGCCAGATTCTGGACGGCCAGCCGGGCGCCCAGGGCGACCTGACCGCGACCCCCGTCCTGGCGGACCTCACCGGTACCTCCGAGGATCTGGCCCCGGTTGATGGTCGGGACGTCATGCTGACCCTTGACCCGGTTCTTCAGCACCAGGTCGAGACCGAAATGGACCGTCTGGTCGCTGTCGAGGCGCCGAGGTGGGCCTCCTGTATCATCATCGATCCGCGTAACGGCGAGATTCTGGCGCTGAGCAGTCGTCCCGCTTACGACCCCAATGCCTATGTCGTGGGCAAGCCGGCTCCCGGCTGCCGGTGGTCCTCGGTGCCCGCGAGCGCCACCATGAACTGGCCTGTTGCGGCCGAGATCGAACAGGGGAGCACGTTCAAGATCATTCTTGCCGCGGCGGCTCTGTCGTCCGGTAAGGTCTCCGCATCACATCACTACCACTGCTCCGGCCATCTTGGTCTGGGCGGGCAACCCATCTCGTGTTGGGGCAAGTATGCTGTCGAGGGCCACGGCAACCTGGACATGACCGGTATGCTGGCCAACTCCTGCAATATCTGCGCGGCCCAGACGGCCCTGGCCATCGGTCGCGAGCCATATCGCCGGTTCCTCGCGAAGTGCGGCATCGGCGAGGATCCGCAGGCAGGCTTTCCGGCGGAAGCGCTGGGGAAACTGGCGCGCCCCGAGAACATCCGCCCACGCGACCTGGCGACCATGGCCTTTGGCCAGAACGTGAGTTGCAGTAGCCTGCAGCTCACCTCCATCGTGGCCGGCCTGATGAATGACGGGGTGATGATGCGGCCCCATATCGTCGGGGCGGTGGTCAACCGGGACGGCTCGCTTTACCGGGCGGTACAGCCTGCTGCGGACCGTACACTGTGCACCCCTGAGGTCTCGCGGCAACTACGCACCATGCTGGAAGAAGCTGTGATCAACGGCACCGGCCGCGCGGCCGCCATTCCGGGGGTGCGGGTTGGTGGCAAGACCGGCACAGCCCAGCAATGGGATCCAAAGACCGGCCGCCACAGCGCGGACCGTCATGTGGTATCATTCCTGATGGTCTTTCCGCTGGACAAGCCCCGCTATATCATCCACGTGGCCTGCGCCGAGCCCAAGCGCGGCCAGCACGGCGCCGACGTCGCAGCGCCCGTCTGCCAACGTCTGGGTAAGTTCATCCTCCAGCAGACGCCACATACCGAAGCGCTGGGCGGTGCGGCGACGACGACTGCACCGCTCCCGGATAGGGCCAGGTCAGGACGTCCGCGTCTGGCGCGAGTCGACCAGTGTCCCGCTTCGCGGGGCGCATAGTAATGGCCTGACAGTCAGGAGACGTTGCTATCAGCTCCGGCAAACTGCTTTCAGAACTGGTTGGTCCCCTGGCAAGCGAGACTGCCAGTGTGCCCGCGGTGGTGATAGAAGATGTCACCACCGACAGCCGCACGGCGGGCCCGGGCGCGTGTTTCGTCGCCATCGCTGGTACGGTGACGGACGGTCATCGGTTCATCTCGCAGGCCGTGGCCGCCGGCGCTGTCGCCGTGGTCTATGAAAACGAGCAGTTCCGCGCACTGATCCCGGAGGGCATAGCGGCCGTTCGTGTCCCCAACAGCCGCCGCGCCGCGGCTATCATTGCCGACCGGTTCTGGGACCACCCATCCGGTAGCCTGACGTTGGTGCCGGTCACCGGCACCAACGGCAAGACCTCCACTGTCCATCTTCTGGAGAGCATCTTTGTCAGCGCTGGGTACCGTACCGGCATGATCGGCACACTGGGGAGGCGTATCGCCGGGGTGACAGTGCCAGCCAGCCGCACTACACCCGACTCCGTCGAGTTGCAGAGCCTGCTGGCGCGGATGCGCGGTGAGGGTGTTACCCATGTGGCGATGGAGCTATCCAGCCACGCTATAGACCTTGACCGGGCCTGGGGTTGCAGCTTCGCCGGGGCGATTTTTACCAACCTGACCCCCGAGCATCTGGACTGGCACGGTGACCTCGCCACCTATCAGGCCAGCAAGACGCGCCTGTTTACAGACTATGCCGACCTGGCCCGACCGGAGCACGAGATGGTCGGCGCCCTCAACGTGGACGACCCGGCCGGTCCCCAGATAGCGGCCGTGGCTCGGTGCCAGGTGATCACCTACGGACTCACCGGTGTCGCAGGCGTGCGAGCAGAGAACCTCGTGTCCGCGGCCACCGGCAGTCGCTTTGATCTGGTCACTCCGGACTATCGGGCATCGGTGAACCTGAAGCTGGTCGGGCGGTTCAACGTTTACAATGCGCTCGCTGCAGCCGCCTGTGCTTACGGCCTGAAGGTTCCGCAAGAGGCCATCGTGACGGGGCTGGAGGCTCTCAGCAACGTCCCTGGACGTGTGCAGCGGGTGGAACGCGGCCAGCCCTTCGGAGTGCTGGTAGACTATGCCCATAGCCCCGACGCCCTGGAAAACGTGTTACGGACTGCTCGCGAGCTGGCGCCGCGGCGGCTCATCTGTGTCTTTGGTTGCGGCGGTGACCGCGACCGGACCAAGCGCCCGGTGATGGGGCGCATTGCGACGGAGATGGCTGACCTGGCGATCATCACGTCAGACAATCCGCGGTCAGAGGACCCGCTGGCCATCATCGCTGACATCACGGCAGGAGCGCTGGGGGAGCGGTACGAAGTCGAGCCCGATCGGGCGAAGGCTATTGCCGTGGCTATTGATAACGCCGCCCCAGGTGACCTGGTGGTCATCTGCGGTAAGGGGCATGAGGATTACCAGGAGTTCGCGGACGGACTCCGTGTGCACTTCGATGACCGCGAGGTGGCCGCTCAGGCACTGGTGGCGCGAGGCTATCGTGGAGAAGATGATGGCTCATGACAGGTACCCTGGGGGAACTGGCAGGTGCGTGTGGGGCAACACTGCCACCGGGATTGGCAGCCAGTCTGCCAATCAAAGGGCTTTCTACTGACACGCGCGACTTGCAGCCAGGTCAGGTCTTCCTGGCCCTGGTGGGAGAGCGCCATGATGGCCACGACTTCGTGCTGCAGGCGTTGCAGGCCGGTGCTACTGCCGTCGTCGTCAGCCGGGAGATTCCGGCGGCTGACAATCGCTGCCTGGTGGTCCCCGATACCCTCAGGGCGCTGGGGGACATTGCCCGGTACTGGCGACGGCAGATGCCCGCACGGGTGGCGGCGGTTACCGGCTCAGCCGGCAAGACAACGACCAAGGGACTGCTGACCAGCATCTGCTCCCAGGCAGGTTCCACCGTCTCTGCCCACGGCACCGAGAACAACGAAATCGGCGTGCCCAAGACACTCCTGCGACTCGGCCCGACAGATCAGTTCTGTGTCCTCGAGTTTGGGATGCGCGGCCGGGGCGAGATCAGGCATCTGACTGAGGTGGCTGGACCGGAGATTGGGATTATCACCACCATCGGGGAAGCCCACATCGGGCGACTGGGTTCCCGAGAGGCCATTGCCGAGTCCAAGGCGGAGATGCTGCCCTTGCTGCCGCCGGACGGGACGGCAATCCTGCCCGCCGATGACTTCTTCTTCCCGTTGCTTAGCAGTCTGTGTCACTGCCGGGTGCTCTCGTTTGGGTTTGGCGCCACGGCCGAGGTGCGGGCGCTGGAGGTGCGGGCGGAGACTCTGAACTCGATTATGGCCACGGTTGCCGTCGGCGACGAGACCCTTGAGCTGGTGGTCCCCTTGCCCGGCCGCCACAACCTGTCCAACGCCCTGGCTGCCGCAGCTGGCGCACTGGCGTTGGGCTGCTCCTTGGAGCAGGTTCAGAGCGGCATCGAGACCTATGCCGGTATGGAAATGCGCAGCGAGCTGCTTACCGGCCCGGCTGGCTGCACTCTCATCAACGACGCCTACAATGCGAACCCGCAGTCGGTCGCCGCAGCGTTGCGCGTCTTGGCTCATGCCACCGGCCGCCGTCTCTTCGTGTTCGGCGACATGCTGGAGCTGGGGGAGAGTGCACCCGAAGCGCATGCAGAGGTGGGCAGGCAGGCGGCTCAGAGCGGGGTGAGTCTCCTCGTGACCGTCGGCCCCATGGCCGCCATCGCGGCAGACGCCGCCCGCGAGGCGGGATTGGAAGCGGTGTCGGTGCAGACTCCGGAGGCGGCGGCGGATGTCCTGCGACCACTCCTGCGACCCGGCGACAAGGTGCTGATCAAGGCCTCTCGTGGCCTTGCCCTGGACCGCACCGTGAGGTTACTGGCTGATGGCAGCTAACCCGCTGCTAGGCGCTGGCCTCTTCGCTCTTGCCATGGCAGTGAGCGGCCTGCTGACCGAACTCGTGCGTCGTCGCATGATTGCCTCCGGCCTGGGACAACAGGTGCGGGACGACGGTCCCCAAAGCCACCTGGCGAAAGCCGGGACGCCGTCCATGGGCGGTCTGGGTTTTCTCGGCGCGCTGACGCTGCTGACGGTGTGGCTCTATGTGTGGCAGCCAGTGCCAATCGGCACGACCGTAGCTCTGGCGCTAATGCTCTCCCTGGCCTATGGGGCCATCGGCTTTGCCGACGACTACACCAAGCTGCGCTTCCGGCGCGCCCTGGGGCTGAAAGCTCGGGTGAGGCTCCCGCTGGAACTGGCGCTGGGCGGCCTGTATGCCTGGCTGCTTGCTGTAAGTGGGTCAGTGACAGACGCAGGCCCGGCGCAGCTCATTGCCTTCGGTAACGGACCCATCTGGATAGCGTTCTGCATGCTGGTCGTTGCTGGGGCCGGCAACGCGGTGAACCTTACGGATGGGCTCGACGGCCTGGCCGGGGGAACGGGGCTGTTCTGCGCGCTGGGCCTGGGCGCTGCTTGCGCTCTGCTCGGGCGTTTCGATCTGGCTTTCTGGAGCGTGGCGCTGGCAGGGTGTCTGGCTGGCTTTCTGTGGCTCAACGCTCATCCGGCCAGCATCTGGATGGGTGATGTGGGAAGCCTTGGTCTCGGGGCGGCCCTGGCAGCCATCGCGGTGGCTGCACGGCTGGAGCTGTTGCTGGCCCTGTTTGGACTGATCTTTGTTGTAGAGGCACTCTCGGTGATGGTGCAGGTGGTCTATTTCCGGCTTACGGGCGGTCGCCGCGTCTTTCGAATGGCACCCTACCACCACCACCTGGAGTTGGGCGGTCTCAGGGAAACCCAGATCGTCACCCGGTTCTGGCTGCTGGGTCTGCTGTTGGCCTTCCTCGGCACGGGTACGGTGGCTGCACTTCTGCGCTAAGCAGTCGGAGGCGAGCAGGACAACGTGGCACTACCGGATTGCTGGCAACCCATGGAGATGGCTCTGACGGGGCGACGCGCTGCCGCCTTCGGGCTGGGGCGCAGCGGTCTCGCAAGTGCCCGGTTCCTTCACGCCCACGGGGCGGAGGTAACCGCCTTCGACGAGGGGCCTCCCGAACGATTTGCCGAAGCTCTGGCCGAACTGGACGCCCTGGGCATCCCCGGACTGACCGGGGTGAGTGGTTGGTCCGCCTTGCCGCAGCTAGACATACTGGTGGTCAGTCCCGGGGTTCCTGTGAACCACCCGCTCCTGCAGGCGGCCCGGCAGGCCGGGGTCGAGGTGATCGGCGAGATCGAGCTGGCCTACCGCTTCTGCCGCGCTCCACTGGTGGCCGTGACTGGGACCAACGGCAAAGGCAGCACTACGACAATCCTGGGTAGCATGCTGCAGGCAGCCGGACTACGCACCGTTGTGGCCGGCAACATTGGGACACCACTGGTGTCCGTCGTGGAGGACGACTGGCAGGTCGTCGTGGCGGAGGTCTCAAGCTTCCAGCTAGAGACTGTTGTCCACTTCCGGCCCTGGGCCGCTATCTTGCTCAATATCACGCCCGACCATCTGGACCGACACGCTGACTTCGCAAGCTGTGTGGCCGCCAAGCAACGCCTGTTTATGAACCAGGAGTCCGGCGATCTGGCGGTGCTGAACCTGGATGACCCCGTCGTGGCCGGTCTGCGGCCCGTGGTTCGGGCTCAGGTGCTGGGGGTCAGCGCCCGGTCGGCGGTGGGCGCTGGCTATGTACAGGAGAGCGGGCTGCTGACGGTGCGTCTGCCGGGGCAGGAACCCGTCGTCGTCTGTGAACGCAGCGATCTGCCGCTCCGTGCTGACCACTACGTTGTGGACGCGCTCTGTGCCGGCGTCGTGGCCGTGGCTGCGGGCTGTGACCAGGTGGCGATGCGGGCGGGGATCCGGTCCTGGCGGCCGGCCGAGCATCTACTGACCGAAGTAGCGGTCATCGGCGGCGTGCGCTTCATAGACGACTCCAAGGCCACCAATCCGACCGCCGCCAGCGCCGACCTGGATACCCTCCAGGAGCCCTTCTGGGTCATTGCCGGCGGCCTCAACAAGGGGCTGGACCTTTCCGGGTTCGCGGACAAGCTGGCTGCCTCGGCCCGTGGGGTGTTTCTCATCGGGGAGGCCGCAAGCGAGATCGCCAAGCACCTTGGGGGCCGCATCCCGATGACACAGTGCGCTAACATCGAGACAGCGGTGCAAGCGGCTTACGCGGCCGCAGGTCCGGGGGAAACCGTCATCCTGGCTCCCGCCTGCGCGTCCTTCGACCAGTTTCAGAGCCAGGCTGAGCGGGGCGAACGCTTCACCGCCGCGGTTCGAGCCCTGCAGCCCTGATTGGCTTCGGCTCGCGACACCCAGAGCATGCCCGACGCGGAACAATCTCGCAAGACGCCAGGGTAACATGAGAAAGCGCGGAACCTCAGGAGCCCGGTCAGAAAAGCCAGTGTACCGTGGTGAGACCTTCGACTTCGACGGCCAGGACGGCTACATCGAAGTGTATCCCGACTGGGACAACCGGTTCATCCAACTGGTACTCATCGCCGTTGTCCTTGGGCTGGTGATGTCGTTTTCGGCCAGCTACCCGCTGGCCAGTCGCCCGGACCGGGACCTGGTCCCTGGCGATGCCTTCGAGATCTTCCGCATGCACCTGGTGCATGCCATCGTCGGGCTGGCATTCATGGCCATGGCAGCCCGGCTGCAGCCCCGGCATCTGGAGCGTTTGAGCCTGCCGGCCTTTGTGGTGACGCTGGGGCTCATGGGCGCGACCACCATCATTCACCTGGCCAAAGGCACCACAACCCGCGGGTCGCTGCAGTTTCTGCACCTGGGGCCTTTCAACGTGCATCCCGCTGAGTTCGCCAAGCTGGCTTACGTGGTCTATCTGGCCTCTTTGCTTAGCCAGGGGCCCTGGACAGGCAGAGCGTCTGGCCCGCTGCGGCGACGGGTCATAGGAGCCACCGCCGCTCTCTGTGGTCTGCTGTTCCTGCAGCGTGACCAGGGGATGATGGTGCTGGTCTTCTGCATCGGCCTGGCGCTCTGCTTCCTTAGCGGCATGCGGTGGAGCCACCTGGTAGCAGTGCTTCTGGGCGGGGCCTGCGTGGCGGCCATCCCGGCCCTGATGGACGCCGAACGGCGGGAGCGTATCCTGGCCTGGCTGGACCCCGTGAGCTATCGCGACGGGGCAGGGTACCACATCCTTTCGATGCTGGTGGCCACGGCACGCGGCGGGCTCGATGGCGTCGGTCTCGGGCTGTCGCCAGAGAAGTGGCGG
>JABLXH010000105.1 GCA_013178155.1 Armatimonadota bacterium
AGGCGACCTCACGATGCATCTCTGCGCCCGGGTAACCAACGGCAAACCCCACGCGCCGGGTGGCCTCCGGCAGGCAGGTCCGGTAGCCAGCGTCGGTCTCGGCCAGGGCTGCTTCGTCCTCAACGGTGACGGCGTCCACGCCTGCAGCGAGGGCTGCCGCCGTCATCCGCTCCTGGACATAGCGTGGAAAGAGCACGCCGGTGGGCACGTAAGGGCGCCTGCGGCGGGGAGCCGACGTGTACTCCCGGTCCCATTCGCGCAGGTGCGGTGGCAAGCAGTGACGCAGGCAGCTCCCCATCTCTCCGCCGCGCAGCCCGTGCTCGCGAACGGCCTGAACGATGCTCTCCTCGGTCACCTCCGCCGGCAGCTCCAGGTCCAGGTCCACCCCAAAGTGTTCCCCCCAACTGCACCGCCAGAGGTTCTTGACTGCCTTGGTGTAACGATGGCCCTCGATTACCAGATCCTCTGTGCCCTGGACTTCCGCGCTGAGCGCTTTGGCCCGGCAGTGCTTCACACACTCATTGCAGCGGTCACAAAGCGTGTTTCCCGGCAGCAGCGGGGTCGGGTCCAGAGGGGCCGTGGTGATGATGGACACGAACCGATTGCGAGTGCCAAACTCGGGGCTCATGGAGATTCCGTGGTATCCTAGCTCGCTCAGCCCGGCGGCCACGGCGGCATAGATGTGCGAGATGTCCGGTGCAAAGACCGCCTGCAGGTCCTTGTAGCGCCGGTAACGCCAGATGTTGCTGGCGGCGATGGGCACCGCCTCATGGCCGGTGTCCTCCAGGAAACGCGCCATCTCGTAGGAGATGCGGTCCAGATGCATGTTCATCTGGTACTGGACATTGTACGGCCCGATGACCTGCGGGTGTTCCCGCCCACCCAGCTCGATGCAGCCATCAGGGTGGTGCAAGGCACAGACAACGACACTGCGCGCTTCCGGCAGGATGCCCTGGGGGCTCATACGCAAGGGGGCGTTAGCGAAGCGCTGGATGTTGGCGACCCCGACCATGTCGGCGCCGAGGGAGAACGCCCGATGCTTGACTTGCCCGGTCAAAACGGTGTCCATGGCTGTGCTGCGTCTCCTGGTGAAAGCAAACGGTCGCTCAGGCGAACTGCGGCAGGTGCTCCCGGTGTGCAGCTAGCAGGTCATCGGCCAGCTTGCGGGCGGCCGACAGCTCCGTCACGCAGCGGTCGAAGAGCAGCGCCTGCACCAGGGTGTCGTAGTCTCCCGTCAGCGCCGCCTCGACGGTAATCTCCACGCCCCAAAGCGCTTCATTGATGACCGCCAGCACCCCGGGTGGCAGCGGGGGCAAGGCGATGGGCACACAGCCCGCCCGCGAGGCCACCGTCGGCATCTCCAGCACGAAGCCTGTCGGGATGCCGGCCACCGTCTCGTTCGGAGCGTTCATCGGGAACAGCGCCTGCTGGTCGGCTGCCATGGACTCCAGGATGGGGATGAGCGACTCGTGTTCTCCCAGCGTCCGCTGCAGCAGGCCCTCCTCGAGAGGCTCGGTGCCTTCGGCCATCGCCGCCATCTTGGCGTAGCGGGCGTCACCGCCCTCAATGGCTTCGAGGATGTTCCAGGTGTCCACCCCGATGAGCTGTCCGTAGTAGTTGCCGCCCGGAATCCGCTCCGGGAAGAACTCGGTAACATGCCGGTCCAAGACCGCGGGGAATGCGCCGTAGGTCTCAAAGAGCTCCCAACTGAAGCGGTCCTCTGTCGGTGGCTCCGCCTGCAACTTCGCTCGCACCCGCGGCCAGAGGTCCTCGCCCTGGCGCCGGAACTCGGTGATGAAGGTCAGATGGTTCATCCCGCAGTACAGGATGCTGGTCTCCTCCGCCGGGACACCGATGAAGCTCGCCAGGTAGCGGTGGGTGCCCTGCACGCCGTGGCACAGACCGATGAGCCGCTGTGGTGTGGCCTTATTCACCGCCCGGCAGATAGCGGCCATGGGGTTGGCGTAGTTGAAGAACCAGGCCCCGGGAGCCAGCCGGTGCACGTCATTGGCGATGTCCAGCATGGGCGGGATCTGGCGCAGCGCCCGCGAGATGCCCCCGGCCATCACCGTGTCGCCCACCGGCTGGTAGATGCCGTGCTGGCGGGGAACCTTGATGTCTGCCTCCCAGCCCCGGCGGCCGCCGACGGCGATCGTGGTGACCACGGCCTGGGCCCCTGGCAGCAGGTCGCGGCGGTCCAGCGAGGCCTCCAGGGTCACCGGCGCATCCAGTTGCTCTACCATGCGCCGGGTCAGCCCGTGGGCCACGTCCAGCGCCCGCTGGTCAATGTCGCAGAGGGCCACCGTGTAGCTGTCGGCCATCTTGCTGGCTAGCAGGTCCGCCACTAGCCCGGCGGTGAAGCTGGCGCTGCCCGCGCCGATCATGACGATCTTCAGGCTGTCCATTCGTGCCTCCCGGTGCTTGGGGTTATCTCAAAGTGTGTCTAGCCAACCGTCGGCCAGCCGCGCCCCGTAGACCTGCGGGTGGCCGCCGCGACGGGCCGCGAAGATGAGCCAGCGGTTATCCGCGGTCAGGTAAGGGTGGGCGTGGGACCATTGCTGGCCGTCATAGATGGTGCGGCTCAAACAGGCGCGGCGGCACTTCCCGCTGGCGAAGCTGCCGATGTAGATCGGGACGCCCTCCTCGCCCGTGTCGCCGATCCAGTAGCGCCCGCAGCGCGAGACGCTGACATGGCCGAAGCGCAGCGGGCCTGAATGGACCAGCGTCGGGGCCGGGTCACCGACCTTCCCTCGCCAGACGTTGCCCTGGTTATCGGGGTCGCTGGCCGTTGAGAAGAACACCTCGCGCGTCTCGCCGATCCAGGCTTCGTGACCCGTGGGGCGCGGCGTATGGGGACGGTCCGCCGGGAAAAGCCACGTATGCCCGCCCACCTCGATCTCACCCAGGAGCACCTGTTTGACGTCCGGCATCTGGTTTAGCTGGATCAGGACCCGATTGCGTCCGTCCCGGGAGAACTGCTCATGTTTGGCGTGGTAGCCGGTCTTGGCGAGCATCACGCTCCACTGACCGGTCTTCAGATCGAGGAGGTGCACCTCGGCGGGCGAACCCGCAGAGGGCGTGACACTCACCGCATAGTACCGGTGGTCGGGCGATACCGTGCCGTAGCTGTAGCTCCCGCGTTCGGGAGGCAGCACGGCCACGTCTTCGACCTTCAGAGTCAAGTAGTGGCAGCGGCACAGCCAGCGCTTGCCGTCACGCTTCTCCTGGTAGTACAGCCAGTCACCCCAGGCATGGAAGGCAGGGAAGGGGACCTGCCCCACGAGAATGTCATGGCGCGAGCCGTCCACCAGGTCCAGGATGCTGATGCCGCCTGGCCTGGTCTCCGTCTGGTAGTAGCGGATCGCGATGCGGCGCCCTGACGAGTCGCCATAGGGCTGCTCACCGTAGATGTTGTCGGCAGGCCGGTCGTCGGCGCCCAACAGGAAGACCTGCGCGCCGCTGTCAGGGTCGGTCTCAACCAGGGGTCCGGGCATGGCGGCGCCTCCCACGGCCGGCGTGAACGCCAGCAGCCACAGCAGCAGGGGCATGCGCACGGGCATCGCCTCCTGAACGGATGGTCTGTCGGGGTTCGCGCCCTGTCGCCCAATGTCCTCCCTGAACGCGCCACGGCCCCCCTGCGTGAGGGGGGCCGTGCGGACCGCTCTTGCTGCCCGTAAGGCAGCTGAAGCCGGTCACAGATTACCGTAGTAGAAGCGAACGACCCTTCGGTCCTCAACGCGCCCGCTTGGGTCCAGGGACTCCACCTCCGCCCGGTACCGACCAACGCCCGGCACGCGCACCGTCAAGTACCAGCCGCCGTTGCGGGCTACGTCGGTCGAATAGCCGAACACACGCTTTCCGCGCGAGTCATAGACTTCGATGCGGACCCTGTTGTCGGGCTGAGCCGTACCAGAGAAGCCGTAGGTGGTGCTGTAGAGACGCTGTCCGTCTTTGGGGGTGTTGACTGTCAGACGCTCCCAACTGCCACCGCTGCCTCCACCCCACTTGCCGTAACGGAACTCCACCGTCGCCGTCGTCGTCACCCGTCCCTGGTCATCGAGAAGCTCTGCGCGAGCGCGGTGCTGGCCTTCGCGCGACAGGCCCACCTTGACACCCCAGCGTCCATCGCCGTCCACGCGCGTCATCTCGTAGTGAACGCGTTCTCCACCGGGACCGAAGACCTGTACCCGAACCTCGCGTCGCGCCAGGCCACGGCCCGCGACAGTCACCGATGGGCTCGACACAGTCTGACCGGGGGTCGGCGTTGTGAAATACAGGGCGCTGGAACCACTGCCACCGAAGTCCCCTCCGGTGTTGATATGGAAGCTGACCGAATCCCGGGCCAGAGTGTTGCCCCGGGAATCCTTCAGATCAGCATAGGCCGAGTGCGACCCGTCGTTGGACAGACGCACACTGGCGCTCCAGCGACCGGAGCTTCCGACCCACAGTGTCTCATCGCCAGCCAGGCGTCCCCCTGGGCCATAGATGTGCAGACGCACACGCATGTTGGGTGAGGCGGTACCGCTGAACTGGACGGTGCTCTGTGTCAGTACACTTCCCTTGGCCGGCCTGTCGATGTGAACCGACCGGCTGCTTCCTGAGCCCCCGAAATCCCCCGCCTCTACGCGGAACCCCCGCACTACTTCCGCAACCACCTGGCCGCGGTCGTTGATGACCCGGGCGATGGCTCGGTAGGAACCGCTATTGCCCCCGGCACTGGTCGTCCCGTTCCATCGACCGCGTCCACTCGCCCGCATGGTCTCGTCATAGATGGTGGCCCAGTTGGTGCCAAAGAGCTTCCGTTCCTCGCGCTGCACGATGAGTCTTATGCGCGAGTACCTCCCCGATGTCCCCTGAATCTCGATCCGGTTTCCGCGTAATACCTCGTTGGCGTACGGCCTGGTGATCTCAAGCGCATTCGCCGCCCCGGCAAGCACTGTCAGACCACCCAGGACCAGCGTGGAAATCAGCCAACGTGAAACTGCCCGCCTTTTACTTGCCATCGCTACCACCTCCATGAGTCCTCTCTGCTTGCGCATCCCCGGGAACGCGGCGCAATTGCCAACTTGTTCAGTGGCAACGTCGATTATACCCGGTCACAGGGATTTGTACATATACAAGTTATATTTATTTTCTGTGTACGTAGTTTCTTTTTTCCGGGTGCGCAGGCGAAAACCTGCCGGGCACGGACTCACTGGCGGCTGATAACACGGTGCGTGACCAACAGCAGCACCACTCCCAGCACGCCGCTTACGCTGGCGATGAGGAAGGGAAGAGTGGAAGAGAATCCGGGAGTGTCGGGGGTCTGGATGGCCCGGCTGAGCACCATGAAGAGCCAACCGCCCAGGCCGGACAGCATCACCGTCAGCGAGATGGCCGGGGCTCGTCGCTCCTCGGGCACCAGCTCCGAGATGAAGCCGGTCTGACTCCAGCGGATGAGCTGACGCACCATCTCAAAGAGTCCGGCCGAGAGGATGAGCACCCATGCGTTGGGCGCGATCCCGGTGAGCAGTTGGCAGACGGTAAAGGCAGCGAGGATCAGAGCGCCGGTGACGCGGTTGGCCTGGCGTCCCGCGAGGAGGCCGATGAGCAGCCCGCCTAGCAACTGACCTACATAGCCGGCCGACTGCAATAGCGAGAAGCCGTGGTCGGCGGAGCCCACGATGAGCCCAATGTGGGGTTCGGCGGCCCTATAGGCGCGGTAGACGTTTGTGGCCTGAAAGACCGGGCCGGTCAGCAGCCCCAGCGACAGGACCGTGGCTGCGAAGCGCTTTGAGCGCAGCAGGCTCGGTATTCCCGCGGTGAGCGAGTCCCCCGACGCCGCCCCTGGCGGAACGGGGTCACGGCCGTAGGCTCCGCGCTGTCCCCACAGCAGCACCATCACGCTGGCGATGGCGGCCACGCCGGCGTAGAAAATGAGCAAGTCGTGGAAGTCTGCCGCCCCTGCGCCCGCCGCCTTGGCTCCGGTGCCGATCAGCAGCCGCCCGATCTGGGGCGCCACCGCCGCTCCCAGCGCCACCGCCGTCATCGTCGAGGCGTTGGACAGGCTCTTGCGGCGGTGAGGCACGATCTGCGCCAGGGAGATGCCGCCGATCCAGATCAGCGCCGCCACACTGCCGTACCACAGGGCCGCCAGGTCCAGTACATACAGCGACCAGGGCCCGGCCAGGGGGATGGCATAGAGGATGCCAGGGAGCAGCACATAGAACAGCAGTCCCGAGGCCCACGCCCGGCGCTCGCCGATGCGGCTGGCTACCACCGCCGCGATGGCCGGGCCGCACATCCAGGCGAAGATGGAACGCGTGCCCCAGCGTTCCCAGGCGGAGTCCGGCAGCCCGGCCGCTGGGAAGTACAGCGGGAGCGCGTACTCCAGGAGAGAAGAGCACAGGAAGCTCAGGCCGGCGGCCAGGGCCACGATGCGCAAGCGCGCGGTGCCGGCCAGGTCAGGCTGGCATGGCATGGGTAGCTCAGTCGGCGTTGTGAAGATGACTGTGGTGACGGACCAACGCGTCCGGGGGATAGGTTAGACAGCGCCTACGCGTTACCTGCCAGACAACAGGCCCCATAGCGCGCCCAGCCAGGGCAAGCCGCGCTTCCCCTGGCTGGGCGGTTGCTAACGTCACGGTTGGTTACTTGGCGTAGTTGACGATGTGGTCCGCCATCCACGCATCGTTGAACACAGCGCTGGCGGGGTACCACTTCGCATGACCGTCACAGAAGTTCACGTTGCTGCCGCCGTTGTGTCGGGTGTTGGTGTCGACGCAGACCGAGGGGGTGCAGTGAGCAGCGCAGGCGTTAGCGTAGGCGATCTCCCAGGCACAGGCCAGGAACATCGCCGAGTCCGCCACGAACACAATCTCCGCAGGCCGCGGCATGGAGCCGATGGAGATCCCCTTGGTGTGCACGCACCAGTGCGGACAGAGGAAGCAGGAGTTGATACCGTAGCCGTTGTCGTTGGGACGAGTGGGGCACTTGAAAATCTGGGTGTTCTTCACGTAGGGCTGCACCAGGTCATACCAGTTGCGGGGCGGAGTGCTGGAGCGATCGCCCTCCGGCACACACTCACTCGTAGTCCTGGGCGTACATCAGCATCCCCAGCCCGATCTGCTTCAGGTTCGACAAACAGGACGTCTGGCGCGCCTTCTCCCGGGCCTTGGCGAAGACGGGGAAGAGGATCGCGGCCAGGATCGCGATGATCGCGATGACAACCAACAACTCGATTAGAGTGAACCCCTTGCGCATCGACGTGCCTCCTTGGGCTATGCTCATGCCGGAAGCAATCCGGCCATCACTGCCTAGAGTCTCATTCTACCCCTGTGGCTCTGCACCAATCGCCAATGTCACCAGTGGCCCCACCTCACCCGGGGCCGGTCGTCGGAACAGGTCCTCCAGCACCAACTCCGCGGCCCCGACCGCGATCGTGTCGGGCCATAGCGGGTCGGTCACCACGCCCTGCGCCGGCGGCTGGTCCAGGTAGCCCCAGTAGTCCGGGGTGGCCGTCAGCAGTTCGCGGACGAAGTTCACTGCATCGGGCTCCAAGGCCGTGAACTCTCCGCCCAGCACCACGCAGTCGGGGTCCAGTGTCTGGCAGAGCGCGGTGGCATGGGCGATCATGGGTCGGCGCAATTCCAGGACGGCACGGCGAGCCCCCCGGTCTCCGGCCACGGCGGTGGCCCACAGGTCGCGGATTTCAGGCTCGTGCAGGGCTCGCCCCGGTACCATGATCTCTCCCGCGGCGCCGTGGGCCCCGGTGTAGGGCTGGCCGCGCAGCACCAGACCACTACCGATGCCGCCGGCATGCTCCGTCAGGAAGAGATAGAACAGCGACCCGTCTGGCGTCACAGCGCCAGCACGGACCAGACGTCGGAAAATGGCTAGTGTACCTACATTTGCGTCGTTGGCGACGTGGATCGGCCAGGGCACCAACTCCGCCAGGGCTGCCTGCAACGGGTAGTCCATGGCGCTGGCTCCGGCCTCGTCGCGGAGGCTGGCGGCCCGCGTGACCATCCCGGATTCCGGGTCAACCACACCGCCCATGCCCACGCCGAGCCCCAGGATGCGCTGGTGCGGAATGTCCGCAGTAGCGGAACGGATGAGTTCGTGGGCACGCAAGGGGAGGGTCGCGGTCGTCAGCGCCGGTGAGGGACGGAGGGTCTCACGCCGACAGACCTGGCCGCTGAGGTCCACCACGACTGCTCGCAGGACCTTGGGGTCAATGTGAATGCCGACGGCATAGCCCGCCTCGCCCCGCAAAGCCCATCTCTTGGGCGGGCGCCCTACCTGGGCGTCACCGGTGTGCAGAGTGCTTTGAACGAGGCCCGCATCCTCCAGCGTCTCCAGCAGGCGCTTTACGGTGGATGGGTAGACCTCCAGCACGCGCCCGATCTCGGGACCCGTCAGAGGGCCACTGTTGTGCAGCACGTTGAGGGCGGCCTGCAGGTTCATACAGCGAACCGCGAGGCCGTTGCTGGTGGAGGTACGCCGGTTGCGAGTGAAGGGATTGGGGGCGGGCATGATAATTCTTTGCTGCAAAAAACATAATCCAACCCGCTTCCTCTGTCAATACCCAATCCGTGCGACTTCCGTGCGATTCCATCCCGAATAATCCTAGCTAAGCTAGCGATTTCCCTGCCACACGATGTCGCCCTGCTCGCCGATGTAGCCGGGGGGGGTGGGGTGCACGCCGCCATCATCCTGCAGGTTCGGGCCGACGCTCCACAGGACGAAGCCCTTGTCCGTGCGGCGATAGCCCAGCGGCTTGCCGCTGAACACATCCTCACGCACCGTCACGCCGGGGACGGGCAGGCGCGGCGGGTAGGAGCCGTGAGCGGTGCGGTAGGCCTTCAGTTCCAACGCCGTCCGCAACAGGTCCAGTTCGGCCAGGGCCTGGTCGCGCTTGAAGCTGGCCTTTCTTAGCACCGGGATCAGCATGGCCGAGATCATGTTGCCAAAGCCAGGCTGAATCTCCACGCTGGCCGCCAATGTCGCGCGCGACGGTCGGCGGGCCTGCTGGACCATAGCGGTCATGCTGCGCAAGTAGTTGGCCTCCTCCAGCTTGAAATAGGGGCGAAAGACACCAGCACCCATGATCGCAAAGACCGCCGCCTCTGCCCCCTCGCCGCCAGTCGCCTGCGCCAGGTAGCCAGGTTCCTGCCGGACGCGCTCGGCGGTTTCGAGGCCCATGGCCCGCTCGCCCAACAGGGCTCGGTGAAAGCGCTCGGCGAGACGCAGCCGGTCCACGGCGCTCCGCAGTCGCGCCGTCTGTGCTGGCGTCAGGTCGACCGTGTTGAATATGCTTTCCGCCGCGCGGTTGGTGATGGCCAGAATGGCGATGGCAACCAGTTGCCCGATAAGCGTCGGCTCCAGCGAAGCATGGTCCGCCATGCGGTAGCCGGTGCAGAGCCAGTCCACCGCCTCGTCGGGCTCTCCATCCTTGGCACAGAGCATAGCCTGGGCGGCGGCGAGACGGGTGGCCTGACGCATCTGCGCCATGTGGGGGAAGAGGGCATCGGGCCCAACCTCCCAGCGCACCGGGAAGGCGCACTGGGGCCGCAGGGAGGCCTGCTGCAGCACGCGCAGGTCGGCCTGGCACTGCGGGTCGGCCAGGACGGGCCGCATCAGTTCGGCGGTGCTCATGTCGCCGGTCTTCCAGTCACTGGGGGTCTGGTAGCGGTTCAGGCCGGTGTTCTGGTTACCGGCGGCGCTAGTCGAATCGAAGCTGACCTGGAAGACCTGCAGGTAGAGCATGGCGGCGTTGGTCTGCGGGGAGTCGGCCCGAGGCGCGGCCTCGGCCATCGTCAGGGGCTCACCGGCCGCGCGGATTTTGGCGAGTTCGCGGTCCAGCTCCCGGCTGTACTTGGCGTCCAACCCCAACCAGACGACCCAGGGGATGCCAAACAGCACGAGCCCTACCACGATCACGATCCATAGCCAAGCCGGGACACTGCGCATGTTGTGCACTCCTGACAGGGAGCGGCGAGCCTTCCGTGTTGTATCGTGTAACACCTGTCGCGGGTGGGAGTTCCCTTGCCTCGGCCGGGGACCTGACGGGTGACGGCACCTCACCCCCGACCCCTCTCCAAGGAGCATGCGAGCAAGCTCAGCGTAGAGAGGGGGAAGGCGACAGCGATGCCGTTCGGCGTGCTACGCCTGCCCATTGAGCTTTCCCGCGAGCTCCTGGAGAGGGGGCCGGGGGATTGGGTCAACGAGGCAGGGCGCTGGTCCCCTCCCGGCGAACCGCGACCCAACTCCGTCGCGGAGGTGCATCATGGCTGACTCCCGACCCAACATCGTCTTCTTCTTCACCGACCAGCAGCGCTGGGACACCTGCGGGTGCTACGGCCAGCGGCTGCCGGTGACCCCTAACCTGGACCAGATGGCCGCCGAAGGTGTGCGCTTCGCCAATGCCTTCACCTGCCAGCCGGTCTGCGGGCCGGCGCGGGCGGCGCTACAGACCGGGCGCTACCCCGCGGTCTACGGCTGCCACACCAACAACCGCGCCCTGCCTCTGGATACGACAGCCATTGCCCATCGGCTATCCGCTGTGGGCTATGAGGTGGGTTACATCGGCAAGTGGCACCTGGCCTCCGGACCCGAGGAAACTGTGAACTACCGCGAGGCGCCAGTGCCGCCGGAGCGCCGGGGCGGCTACAGGGACTACTGGCTGGCGGCCGATGTGCTGGAGTTCACCTCACATCCGTTTGAGGGGCACATGTTTGACGCCGCCGGCAACCGGGTCGAGTTTCGCGACCAGTACCGGGTGGACTGGCAGACCGACCGTGTGCTGGACTACCTCGATACCCGTGAAGGCCGGCGGCCCTTCTTCCTGTTTGTCTCCTACATTGAGCCACATCACCAGAACGACATGAAACGCTATGTGGGGCCGCCGGGGTCGGACCGGCGGTGGGCCCGGTACGAGCCGCCGGGAGACCTGGCTCACGCGGCCGGGGACTGGCGCGAGAACTACCCGGACTATCTGGGAGCCATCAACGCGCTGGATAGCGGACTGGGGCGGGTGCGCGAGAAGCTGGCCCAGATGGGTATGGCCGACGACACGCTCGTCATCTTCACGAGCGACCACGGTAGTCATTTCCGCACCCGCAATGCCGAGTATAAGCGCAGTTGCCACGACGGCTGCCTGCGCATCCCGCTGGTGGTCTGCGGACCGGGGTTCCGCGGAGGAATCGTGCGGGAGGAACTGGCCAGCCTGATCGACGTGCCGCCGACGGTCCTCGAGGCGGGTGGCGCGGACGTGCCGGGCGACTTCCACGGCCGGCCCCTGCAGGAGGCCGTGGCGGGCGCCCCGGATTGGCCGGATGATGTCTTCGCCCAACTCAGCGAAAGCCAAGTGGGGCGCTGTGTGCGCACGCGACGGTGGAAGTACTCGGTGACGCGTCACCCCTTGGCCGATGGTGATCTGGCTCTCCCCTGGTCCGACACCTACGTGGAGGATTTCCTGTACGACCTGGAGGCGGACCCCCACGAACAGCACAACCTGGTCCTGGAGCCGGGGTATGGAGAAGTGCGGGCAGAGCTGCGGTCCCGGCTGCTCCACTGGATCGCGCGCACTGAGGGCCAGCACCCGGAGATCGTCCCGGCCGTCGGGAAGTAGCAAGCCGCCAGGAAAGAGGTGCCTGCCGATGGTGCTGTCCCTGCTGATCATCACCGGTGTCGCGATGGCCTCACTGGCCACTGCCCAGGAGCCTGAGTCCCTGCCCTGGAAGGTCAACCGCCCCCTCGTGCTGGTGAGGAAGGAAGTGTACCGCCCAAACGAGCGTCCTGGCGCGGCGATGATGGTCTCGGTGCAGTACGTGGGACCGAAGCTGCAGCGCCGCGAGGTGCATGCCCACGAGATAGCCAGTGACGTGGGCGGGGACATCCGCGCGCGCTGGTCCGCGGATAACGGCCGCACCTGGTCGGTCTTTGTGCCCGTTCAGCCCTCCAACAACGTGGACTATGGTGGCGTCACCGTATGGGAAGGCGAGGGGTGCAGCGCGTACGACCCCAAAGCCGACGTGCTCGTGCAGGCCTGGCTGCGGCAGATCGCGGTGGGTGGGCTCTACCACAACTTCACGTACTGGCGCGTCTCCCGCGACCGCGGCCGGACCTGGACGAAGCCTGTGCTGTTTCGCTACGAGGAGGGCGCGGAGTTCGATCCGGCAAATCCACTGAGCCCGGATTTTCTAAACCATAATGAAGGCTATCCCGGCAGCAGTTTCCTGATCCGCAGCAACGGCGACCTGGTCTTCTGCCTGGCCCATGCCAACGCTCCTGGCGACCCGCGCAACAATGAGCGTGTCTGGCGCCAGGGCTCGGTGCTATTCCTGGGGCGCTGGGATCCCGAAGCGCAGACTTACCATTGGCAGCCGGGCGCGCGGACGGAAATCTCGCCGGAGGTATCGGCACGGGGACTGATGGAGCCGGAGGTGGCCGAGCTGCGCGACGGGCGGCTGCTGGTGGTGTGGCGCACCTCGACCCACGGCTGGGACGGCTCGGTGGCCCGATCGCCGGGGCACAAGCACTTCAGCCTCTCGACCGACGGCGGCAAGACTCTGTCTCCGGTGGCCGAGTGGAAGTATGACAACGGCACCAGCTTCTACTCCCCGTCGTCCTTTCATCGGATGCTTCGCCACAGCAACGGAAAGCTGTATTGGTTCGGCAACATCAGCGCCACGCCACCGGTGGGCAACTCGCCGCGGTACCCGCTGGTCATCGCCGAGATAGATGAGGAGAAGGCGGCTCTGAAGCGAGACACCGTGACGGCAATAGACGATCGGCAGCCGGGCCAGCCGGAGATAGAGCTGTCCAATTTCTCGCTGCTGGAGAACCGTGAGACCCACGAGATCGAGCTCTATCTGGCGGGCTACGGGCAGAACCCGGTGGGCGCTGACTGTCTGAAGTACACACTGACGCTGACCGAGGGGCTGAAGCCCCAGGCCGGGCGTGGCCTGGCGCCGTGGTTCGTCTACCAGGGGGAAAGCAGCATCGAGGCCCTGCGGCCCAACGCGGACCTGCTGCGCTCAATCAGCGTCTGCGGTGCGCCGACGGCACGGTTCGTCCAGAAGTGCCACGACTTGGGCCTGAAGGTACACCTGCTGGTGGGCATTGAGGGGCATCACGGGGAGCAGTTCAGCACGGCCAGCAAACGGCAGGAGCTGATTCGGGGCTACGTCGAGCGCTGCCAGGACCTCGGCGCCGACGGCATAGATCTGGACTACGAGAGCATGGACCGCGCGTGTCGGGACAGCTACAGCGCGCTCCTGCGCGAGGCCGCCTCGGCTCTGCATGCCGCCGGCAAGGAGCTGGCGATGTGTGTGAGCTATGTGATGTGCACATGGCGCAGTAACGCCGCGCCGGCGGCCAACCCGGAAGCGGCCATAGACGGGGGATGGTACGAACCGCAGGTCATCGGTGAGACCTGCGACCTGGTGCGGGTGATGTGCTATGACATGATAAGCCCCTCCAGCACGGCCGTGGGGCCGGTGAGCACCGCCCCCTGGGCCCGGGATGCCATGCGCTTCTGGAGTCGCTTCGTGCCCAGGGAAAGGCTGGTGATGGGGCTGCCCGCCTACAGCCGGGACTTCGTCCTCAACGGTAAGCGAGAGATCAACTCGCTCTATGCGCCCGCGCCAGACCTGGCCGGGGCCACCAACGTGCAGCGCCTCTGGATGCCCTACGAGGCCATACATCAGTACCGCTACACCTCAGCCGATGGCACGGAGCACCTGTTCCTGGCCAGCGATGCCGCGAGCACTCGCGCTCACCTGCACACAGCGACAGAGCTAGGGATCACGAACATTGGCTTCTGGCACTATGATGCCGTCACACCGGAGACCTGGCAGGCGGTGCGGGGGTGGGTGTATGGGCTGCGGTAGGGACTAGGTGAGCGTGACCCGCAGCGGTTTGCCGGGCGTGATCGTCACCGGCTCGGCAAATGACAGGCTAACCCCGCCCTTGACCTTCTCTGCCTTCAATCTGACCGCGGTCTCGCCCAGCATGGCCGTCGGCTTGCGCTTGCCCTTCAGGGCCACGTCCAGTCTCGCCAGGGTCAGCGAACCGGAAGCAACCTCGACGGTCACCGTCGCCTGTCGTCCGGAGACCTTCTGCGCATACGTCCCCCAGCCGCTGCCCACACAGAAGAAGCTGCGAAAGTCCTCGGGCTGCACGCGGGGAGCCATGCCCAGCCTCTTGTCAGGTGCGGAGTACGAGAAGCCCGAGAGCGCCGTCAGGAGGGCGTAGCTGGCCAGCGAGCGGGCGTAGTGGTGGCCGCACTCAAACTCGTCCCACGGGTTGCGTCGCTCGCCGGTGTGCCGGTCCCGGACCCCCTTGACGATGGCCAAGCCCTCCTCCACCATGCCCTCGTAGATGAGGTGGCTGGCGACCTGGTACTCGATGCCGCACCAGACTTCATCGGCAAACCAGAAGGGATACCCGGGCCGCCCTCCGAGAGGCCAGGAAGCGATCAGCAGTCCGGCCTCGTCATTGAGAGCGTAGACCCTTAGCGAGCAGAAATGGTCGGTGAGGTCCGGCTTCCAGTTGTACCTGAAGATGGACTGCAGCGTCTTGCGGACATGCTTGCCGTTGTAAAGCTTGCCCAGGCCCAGCATCTCGGCATACCACTGGCCGATGAGCTGATCGGAGAGGCAGCCCTTGCCGAACTGCCAGCGCGGCCAGTCGGGGAACTTGTCGTCCATCCCGTGATCTATGGACAACTGGCGCAGGTTGTCGGGCCAGCATTCGTGGGCGGTTGGGTTCACGATCTGCTCGTAGTACCGCCCATTGAAGAGCTTTTCGTCCGAGAAGGCGGCGCCCTGAGCGGCCAGGCGCCGGTAGGTCTCGGCACGCTCCGTGTCACCGAGGTGATCGGCCAGCTTCGCGGCGGAAGTCAGCGCGGCCAGGTAGAGGCTGCCCATCATCGTGTTGGGGCCCAGGAACTCCATGTCGTAGGTGTTGTGCTGCATTCCCTCCATCACCCCATCCCGGTCGGCGTCCCAGTACTTCCAGGCGAACTCCAGCGCCTTGACGCAGGAGGGCCAGATGCCGCGCAACCATTCGTCGTCGCCGGATATGAGCCACTCTCGATAGACCTGGATGACGGTACCCATCTGGCCGTCGGCGGCAGGGTGAAAGCCCGTGCCGCCCCTGGTTCCCAGGGGTAGCGGCATGCGGAAGCAGACGAAACCGTCGTCCTGCATGGAGTTGGCCCACTCGGCCTGGCGGACCGAGCGCTGCAAGGCAGGGAAAAGGTAGGGGAGAGCCTGGGCGTAGTTCCAGACGTGGGTGCAGGTGCCCTCACAGCAGCCCACGGTGTCACTGCAGCCCTCGAAGCCATAGAACGTGCCATCGGTCAGGCGCAGACAGGTGTTGGTGCGCAGGATGGAGAGTTGGCTGCTGATGGCGTCGAGAGCCACCGCCGGCAGGGTGGAGGCAAAAAGGGTGTCGTGGAAGAGCTTCGTGTCTCCCAGCAGGCGCTCGAGGTTCTTTCCCACATACCTGCCCACCGCCCAGGCATCCTCCCACTGCGTGGCATACCAGTTCTCCCAGGTGACGGGCTGGCCGTCCTCCGTCCGGGACCAATGAGGGTAGTTGGGGAAATGCCAGGTCAGGATGAACGGGATGGTCGCCTTCTGCCCCGGCAGCAGTTCAACCTCGACGCCCAGGGTGCCGCTGTGTCCTGTGCCCTGGCGCACCGGAGGCCAGCTTTCTTTCTCGGTAACCGCCTCCCAGAACTTGAGGATACGGTCGTCGTGCCACGAAGGCCAGACCCACGCCGTCGCGGCCGGCGTGGCCAGGGCCAGCGAGCCGCGGCGCGGATCAGCGCCCTCATGCTGGGTATTGCCCAGCACCAGGCCGGTGAGGCCGCCGGCGCGGCGGGACTTGTTCGTCCGGCCCGCCGCCTCCCCGATGTCATTGTACAGGTTGCCCATGACCGACACGCGCAGTGGTGTGTCGCCGCAGTTGCGGACCGTGTACATCAGCACGGCCACCGGTATACTCGAGTCGAAGTCGTTGAGGGGTATGAAGGGGCTCCAGGCTACCAGGTTGGCCTCGATGGGGAAACCCTCGTCGCGTAAGGCCACGTGCGCGAAGGGAAACTCCCCGCGGAAGGACACCTCGCGGAAGTGCGGCAGACCCTCGCCCGTCTCATGGCCAGCCGTGTGCCCGCCCCGGTTATACGAGCCGCCTTTGGGACCCTGGAGCACCTTGGCCCTCGCGGCCTGGCCCTTGCCTGCAATCCGGACAAGGAAGAAGGCGTTCGGTAGCGTGCGTCCCTTGGCCGGGCGGTTCTGGATCTCCCAGTCGCGGAGTTGGCCCCAGCCACCCAGGCTGACCGAGCCGGTGCCGATGCCCCCCAGGGGGAAGGCAATCTCGTCGAGCTGGCGTCCGGTGTAGGTTCGCTGCGGCCCCATGCCCAGCAGGTCCTCGCGGCTGTAGGGGATGCTCTTCTTCGCCATGGTGGTGCCTCCATCGGTCGCCTTACCGAGGCGCGGCGGTTGCGCAGAAGGTCCGCGCAGGCGCGGCAGTCCCCCGAGCGCCCGGCTGGCCGTCAGCAACTGTTAGCCTTGCGCGAGGTGTTCCGGACTGCGGCCTCACGCGAGGCCGCTACAGCCCCATCGTCATCCGCACATGCTCACGGGACTGACGCAGGATATCGGCGATGGGCCGGGTGCTTGGGTCTGACCCCGGAGGGATGGCCAGCTCAACCACAAAGTCGCCGGCGAACCCGATCTCGTCCAGCACCCGCGCCAGCTCGCCATAGTCCGCATCGCCCTCGCCCAGCGCCCAGGTCCGCGTTCCGCCCAGCCAGTAGTCGCGCGCATGCAGCATTACCAGCCGCTCGGCGTGGGCGCGGAGGAAGGGGATGGGGTCGGTGCCGCCGAACCGCAGCCAGTCGAGGTCGGGGCCCAGCGGGAGGACGTCGGCCGGAACGTGCTCAAGGATGAAGGCGATGTCCTCGGGCGGTTCGCCGTGGGTGTGGTAGTTGAGCGTGATGCCCTTGGCCCGCAGCATCTGTGACAGCTCCAGCCAGGCACGAACCATCTGGGCGTTCTCATCGTCAGTGCGCTCGGCCAGTTTCTTGCCGCCGCAGGTGAAGCCACACTTGAGGCCCGGCCCGAAGCGCGCCAGCTTATCACTGTAGGCGTCCATCTCGGCCCGCAGATCGTCCCATCTGGCCGCATCCCAAAGCGAGCCGCCGTGCGAGCCACCAATCAAGCGCAGGCTGTTGCGCTCCAGGGCCCGGCTGACCGTCTCGTACCAGTCCGGGCGGTCGAGGGTCGGGGCGAAGATCTCGATGGCCGGGTAACCCGCCGCGGCTACGGTGTCGAAGATCTCATCCAGACGCTCGGCCTGGTTGTAGCCGTACTCGCTGAAGACATAGATGTGAGTGCCCAGTTGGTAAGCGGGCATGGCGGCACCTCGCCGGCGGTCGAAGTGCGGCGACTCTTCGACATGGCCCGCGTTCCTCCTCTCTCTGAGCTATCTGAACAGGGGACTCTGCTTGCCGTGAAGACTCCTGCGCTCGCGCATCCTGCCGACCTCGCTCCCCGCCTGCTGCGCTGGTTCGATCAGCACCGACGCGACCTGCCGTGGCGCCGCACCACCGACCCGTACCATGTGTGGGTCTCCGAGGTCATGCTGCAGCAGACACAGGTCACCACGGTCATACCGTATTACGAAGGGTTCCTGAAGGCGTTTCCTGATGTGCAGGCCCTGGCGGCGGCTCCCCTGGACGCGGTGCTGGGGCTATGGGCGGGACTGGGCTACTATTCCCGGGCCCGCAACCTGCATGCCGCCGCCCGGGTCATATGCACCAAGCATGGGGGTAGATTCCCTGATGACTATGAGGCGGTCCGAGCTTTGCCCGGTGTCGGCGAGTATACGGCCGGCGCGGTCCTCAGCATCGCCTATGGCATGCGGCTGCCGGCTCTCGATGGCAACGCCTTCCGGGTGCTGGCACGGGTCTGGGGCGTCCGTGGTGAGGTGCAGCGGGGGCCGGCTCGGCGGCGCCTGGTAGCGCTGGGGCGTGAGGCCGTGCCCACCGACCGACCCGGTGACTACAACCAAGCGCTGATGGAGCAGGGGTCACAGGTCTGCGTGCCGCGCCAGCCGCACTGCGGTGAGTGCTGCCTGGCTGACATCTGCGTCGCGCTGGCGCAGGGGCTGCAGGAACAGATTCCGGAGTCGCGTCGTGCAGCTCCCACCCACGTGACCATGTCGGCGGCGCTGGTCCTGCGCCGGGGGAAGGTGCTGCTGGCCAGACGCCCGCCGACGGGGGTGTGGGGAGGGCTGTGGGAGCTGCCAAACACCGAGGGCGACGAGCGGCAGTTGCTGGCGAGCCTGCGCGATGCCTTTGGCCTGGCTAGCAGCGAAGCGGTGCAGTTTGCCCGCCTGACACATGGCATCATGAACCGGAGGGTCACCCTGACAGCGTACCTGGTGCCAGGCAACACCGGACGATCGCGGGCCTCCGGGCATGAGGCTGTCGCCTGGGTGGATCCCGCCGCGGCCGATGGTCACGCCATGCCCGCTCCCCACCGCAAGCTCCTGGCGCGGCTGGCAGAGCATCTGCGTGCAGGGCGGCTGGCGCTATGAGACCTCGTGCCTGGTGCCGACTTGCGGGAAGTGCCTGAGGTCCTGATAGGCCCGGGGGGCTGCCCCTTCAGGCATTGCGAGTTCGCGAGCCTGCATAGTGCGGCGCAGGCTGGCCGGAATCTCTTCCTTCACAAGCCACTCCTGCGCCGGGAAAACGCTGATCGGGGCCCGCACCAGCGCACCGCCATCAGGAGTGTCCGCGGTCGTCACCTCGCCGGCGGCAAGGAAATATCCCGGATAGAGCCGCCTGGCCGCTTTGATGACTTCCGTCATCGCGTCCGCGGCAGCAGGCGCGTCTCCGGCTGCCAGGAGGGGGCACTCCAGGACCCAATCCAGCTGGTCCTGCTCATAGACAACCACCGAACTGATCGCTCCGTTGGGGAGGTACACCCTTCGGTTATCGGCATCGCGCAGGACGGTGACGCGCAGGCCGACCTCCTCCACGCGGCCGAAGACGCCGTTCAGGGCCACGTAGTCATCCACCGCATACTGGCCCTCGAGCAGCAGAAAGAACCCGCTCATGAAGTCGCGGACCAGCGTCTGCGCGCCAAAGGCCACCGCGACGCCGAGGATTCCCGCGCCGGTTAGCACTGGCACCAGGTTGAGGCCGGCGATGACCAGCGCCTCGACGATTGCCCCCAAGAGCAGGACCCATTTGGCCAGGTTCGCCATGAGCGAGAGCATGGTGGCCGCACGCTGCGCTCGTCGCTTTGCCGCCGGACTGCCAGCAACGGCAGCGAGCTCGAGGCGTGCCTGGGCCCGGCGCAGCATACCCCGGACGATCCAGTACAGCAGCAGGGCAGCCAGAACAACCAGGACAATGAGCGCCAGCTTCGCCAGCAGCACCTCCGGCTGAGCGGCGAACCGGACTAGTGCTTCCCACAGGCGTTCGCGCATGCTGCTGGTCGGGACTGCCCTGGCTGCCTCGGAACCCATGGGCGTCGCTCCGTGACCCGGCTACTTGGCCAGTATCTCCGCCACCGCTACTTCACGGCCCTCGGCCAGTGAAAGCTTTCCGGCCTCCAGCGCGGCGATGAGCTCGACTTCCTCGTCCACCGGGACGGTCTGCTTGTCCTTCAAGACATAGTCCACGAAGGCCTGCAGGAGGTAGGTGTACAGGTCGGTCAGGTCCGGAGTCATGGCCTTCCAGCCGGCACTGCCATAGAGGTTGAACTGCCAGCCGGCTGACGTCCATGGCGGTTCGCCAACGATCAGCATGACGTCGCGGCCGCTGGCGAAGCGCACCCGGCAGAAGTTGCGCCCCTCCTGGCCCACATTGTTGACGGACACCGCCCCCGGGCCGAACACGCCATAGGCCATGGAGAGAGCGTGCATCCCGTAATACACCAGGTCGTTGCCACAGGCCGCAGTCGCCATCCAGACGTCCCCCCACTTGCCCTCGGCGACCTCCTGCTTCGTCTGCACGATGTCGGGGACAAAGCGCAGCGAGCTGGCGGACATGAACTTCGTGCCGGTCTCATGCACCGCCTGGGCCACGCGCTGACACTCCTTCGCGGTCATCGCCAGGGGCTTGTCGCAGAAGGTAGGGATACCACGTTGCAACGGCGTGAAGGCGTACTCGTACTGCCGGGCTGTGCCATCGTCCACGATGACCACGGCGTCGACCCCTTCTGAACAAGCGTCGGGGCTGTCGGTCACCTCCGGGATGTCACAGACCTCGGCCAGCATCTCGGCGGTCTCCCGCAGCGGGTCCCAGACCTTGGTGACCTTGCAGTCGGGAATGATCTTGGTGGCGGCGGCGAAGGTGTACCCGCGGTCCTGATAGATCGCCTTGGCCTTATCGGCGTCAAAGCCGTTGAAGGTGCAGGCGAAAGCCGTGCCGTGGAATGAGCCCGGCGTGCGGGGCAGGGTCGGGTCCTTGTATTGCGGGGCATAGCTGCCGGCGGACACGAGACCGATCTTGAGCATGGGAAGGCCTCCTGGCATGTGTATGGCGGGCGGAACAGCTCTCTGATTGGGTAAGAGCGCTCACCGGAGCGCGACCCGCTGCAGCCGGCATCGCGCTCTGGTGAGCGCTCCCACCGCGTCTCGGCTAGATGGCGCCGTGGGCGTAGATGACCTGCACCGGTGCCTCGCTGGTCCGTCGGGCGCAGTGTTTCACCCCGGGGCCCACGTAGAAGGCATCTCCGGGTCTGATGGTGATGACCTCATCGCCGATCATCACCTCGCCGACGCCTGAAATGACATAGACCGCTTCCTGGTCGGCATGGACCTGCGGCTCGCCGAACTCGCGTGTCGTGTAGCAGGCCCGACCCAGGCTGAAGCCAGAGGTCGTGGGCAGGGCCTCGGTGCCGATCAGATCCTTGCTCCAACGGTCCGGAAACTGTCTCGGCGGTACGTCGTTCTCATTGACCGACAGGTTAGGCATGAGGTGGCTCCTATGTAGTCCGACTAAACGAAACCGATACGCTGTAGGCCGGCGGATTGTGCCTGTGGGAGGGCCTGCCCGTCAGGACAACAGTGCCCTGGCATTCCCGCTGCCGATGGCCGCGACGTCGTACCCCTGAGCCTGCAGGACTTCCATGCGGACGACGGCAGGCTCCGGATAGTTGAACGGGATGCCGCTGCCAAAGACGATGCGCTCAGGGCCAAGTGCTTCGATGAGCGCGATGGCGTCCTTGCCGTAGACGACGTCCGGCCGACAGATGTCCACCCAGTAGTTGTCGGGCATATCCCCGCGCCGCGTCACGAAGTCGCTGCCGGAGACGCCAAGAGCGTTGCTGACCAGAAAACGCGTGTCAGGGTGGCTGCGGACCAGTGCTGCCAGTTCGTTGAGGCCGACATCGGGTGCGTCTATGAGCCAGTGTCGCTGGCGGTAGTCTTCGACGCGTTGCGGGACGCTGACCACCAGCTTCAGCTCCGCGGCCGCCTGCATCAGCTCGTGGCAGCAGGCGTCACTGAGGCGATAGCGATGGTAGGCGGGGTAAAGCCGCAGCCCGCGGGCGCCCATGGTGTCCACGCACCAGCGCAGGTCGCGCTCCCACCCAGCGTAGGCGGGGCTGATGACCGCAAAGGGGATGAGTCGCCCCTGATGAGCCGCGCCAGTGAGTGCCTCGTGCAGCTCCTCGTTCCCCGCGTGGCAGTTGCGGTACATGATAGCGCTGGCCGACGAGACCCAGGCCTGCTCGATTCCCGCGCGGTCCATGAGCCGTAGCAAGCCTTCGGGCGTGTTGTGCCTGAGTCGACGGGCCGCCCAATGCCCCAGATAGGCGTTGGTGTCTATCAGTCTCATGCCACGGACCTCCCGAGCAGCCGCAGGAAGTTGCCCGAGGCGATAGCCTGGCGGTCCGCCTCGCTGATCCGGGCGCCCCGGAGCTTGCCCACGCCGGCGCTGTGGCTACCGTCGCAGGCGAAAAGCAGCCTATCGGCGCCGATCCGAGCCACCGCCGCCTCGATCAACCCCTCGTCCACCACGCTGCCGCTGGTGTCAGCGTAGAGGGTGGGCGCCTCCGCCGTGGCCTTGATGACCCACTCCCAGTCACCGCCCCCGCCAATGTGGCCAACGATGAGTTTGGCCTCGGGGTACTCTCGCGCCACGCGGGCCATGTGCCCGGCGTCCGAGATGTAGGGCTGGCCGGGCAGCGGGTCGGTGCAGCGCCCCTGGTGCTCCAGAATCGGGACATCCAACTCGATACACTTCTCGATGACGGGACGCAGCACCGGGTCATCAAAGAAGTACTCGTTGTAGAGCTTCACGCCCACCACATCGTCGTGAGCGAGACAGCGCTCGATCTCGGCCAGAGCCTCTCGCGAGTAGCCCGGATTCACATAGCAATAGCCCCACACACGTCCCGGCCAGCGCTGAATGGCCGCCAGCATGCGGTCATTGGCAGCCCGGAAGCTCTCCGGGGTGGAAGGGCGGGGGGCCAGGCAGGAGCAGACGAAGACATCTATCCCGAGAGCATCTCCGGCGTCGATCTGAGCCTGGTCCAGAGCCCAACTGGTCTCCTCCGAGCTCGTACCGCCAGGCCAGGAGACGTGCGCATGGGCATCAATGACCATGTTGGTTACTCCTCGTGGCGCATGGGGCCGCTACTGCAGAGCCGCCAGCAGGGCCTTCCGCAGGATCGAGCGGACCTCGTTGTCGTACTGATCATAGCGGTCCAGGCAAACCAGACGCAGCTTGTTGATGGCTGCCCGGATGCCATCGGCGCGCTCCGCTGGCACCGTGTTGGCCACTGCGGCCTTCAGCTCCGCATAGCCCTCGGCCAAAGCCTTGGCCACATCCTGTCGGTAAGAGGCCCGGGCTTCAGCGATGGACTTCTCGGCAGAGGCGATCACGTCATCGGTCTGGACCGCACCGGTCAGGTCGGGCATGCCCTCGGCGATGGTGGGGGCCACATCCGCCGGGATGCCGCCGATAGCCGTAGTGGCTGACTGCTGGGCTGTGGAGAGAGCCTGGTTCAGGGTCTGCTGCGCCGCGCCCTCGTCCTGGTTCAGGCGTTGGAAAGCCGCGTTAACCTGGGTGCTCCACTCCTGTTGTGAGGCGTTGACGACCTGTGTAAACTGCTGCATGGCGGTGTTGATGGCCTGCACGTACTGTGCCCTCAGCTGCGCGGGCTGCAGGGCCGGGTCAGCGCCCACCATGCTGGCGGCCCCGGCCGCCAGGTCGGCGGACAGTTGCTGCCGCGCGATGGCCATGTCCAGGTCGCGCTTGTCGGAGGCGACGGTCAGTGCCGCCGTCAGACGCAGCTCCTGCACCGCACACACATTCCGTCGCTCCGCCAGTGCCCGCTGGATACGCTGGGTCAGGGCAGTTGCGGCTTCCTGCTCGGTCGCGGCGGCAGCCAGGGCCGTGCAGAGGACGAGCAGCAGGCAGACGACTGTAAGCTGTCTCATTTCCGTTACCTCCCGTTGACGCCTTTGTTGCGGTTAGGGGCCGCTGCAGAACCAGTTGCGGTAATTGCGCTGGAACTGATCCTCGGGCTTGGTCAGGTACAGGATGCCGTCTATGATACCGAGGATGGGCGAGACGCCCACACAGCTTAGCAGAATGTAGATAATGCCAATGCTGGTGTTGCCCAGGTAGAAATGGTGAATGCCGAAGGCTCCCAGAAGTATCGCCAGGACACCGGCAACGGTCCGATCCTTGGCCCCAGGCGCCAGGGCCGGGGCTGCCGGCGGGACACTGAAGGCTGACGGGCTCACGGCGCCGGCAAACTCCGGCAGCATGTCAGCCGACGACCAGGTCTGGTCACCCTCGCGGCAGAGCTTGTCCTGAGCAGACACTTGCCCGGCCCGGATCCAGTCGCGGATCTGCTTCTCGGGGTATGGGCCGTGGGTCTGGCCATCACGATAGAGATACCAGTTCGCCATCTTCCTCCCTGCCTTCACTGGGGTGATCAACGCCAACAGCCGCCCTCTTGCGGTCCGTCCAGAGGAGGTTGCCTGTCCAGCAGTTCCACAGCCGACAGCACATACCTCCTGCAGGAGCAGGGCTGTCAGACTGCGAATAAGGTGTCGCCACCGCGTCTCACTTCTGATCCCGGGGGAGGTCACGATGCAGATTTGGGCTTGGTATTACCCGACTCAAGACGACCTGTCCGATGCTGAAAAGGTGCATAGTGTCTTTGACCGACTGCGACGCATGCGGGGCAGCGGCCTGTACGTCATGGCCCCGGAGGCGGACGTTCTCGACCACCCGGAGGCACTGCGCGCCTTCCTCCGAGTGGCTCGCGATGAAGAGATCGAGGCGCATGTGGGTCTGTGTCCCTTCAGCGAACCACCGGGCATGACCATAGAGATGGAGCGACGCCGTTACCGATACGTCGAGCAAGGCGAGGCGAAGCATCATGGGCTGTGCCCGGCCTGGCCCGAGAACCGTCTGCTGGCCCTGAACCGCCTCCGGCGGCTGATGGAAACGTTCGAGCCGGACGCCCTGCACCTCGACTACGTCCGTTACTGTTTTGCCAACTTCCACGGTTTCGCCGAGGACCTCGAATGGGAGACCGGCCGCAAGTGGCTGGACACCTACCACCGCTGCCAGTGCCCCTTGTGTCAAAGTGAACGCCTGGCGCTGCTGGGCCGCGAGGCCACCTGCTGGGACGAGCAGCATCCTGGCTTCATCTACTGCATACTCGAGCACCGGCATGCAGCCATCACCGGCTTTCTTCGGCAGTTGCGGGAGTTGCGCGCTCAGACCGAGACGCGTCTCTCGATCGCCGCGCGCGTGCAGTATCTCAACCGGGCTCTCATCGAGGGCCAGGACTGGGTGGCGTGGGCCCGCCAGGGGCTTGTAGATATCATCTCGCCGATGAACTACAGCCCCTGGGCCGACGTGGTGCGGGGGCGCCTGCAGGAGAACCAGCGCTTGCTTGGCCAGGCACCCGTGACCGTCCTGGAGGGTCTGGGCCGCAAGAGCAGCGCCGGAGAGCCTACCCCGGAGGAGTTCGCGCGGCAGGTTGAGGTGGTGGCCGAGGCCGGGCTGGCGGGGGTGGCCCTGTTCCACCTGGACCACCTCACAGACTGGGACTGCGACATGCTGGCCGAGCACGCCTGACCCCGGGCCGCTAGTCCACCTTCAGGCGGAAGGCCAGCGCCTCGATCTGCTGGTCCACTGTGCCGTCGTAGGGGTCGTCGCTGCCGCGGTGGCCGACGCAGAAGATACGGCCATCGGGCAGTTGCACGCTGGATGGGTAGTAGGACGTGTGCAGGTCCAGGTCGGCCCAGGTGGCGCCGGCGTCGGCGGTCCACGAGACGTTGCTGGTGGCGATGTGCAGGGCCACCCCCTCCCGGGCCCAGAGCACATCCGGCATCCCGCTGTGCGGGAAGGGTGCCATCCCCCGGCTCTCCACCGCGTAGGTGTCGCCCACGGGCCTCAGCACCGCCTGACGACGGTCCGGCACATTGGTCCGGTTGACGAGCAGCAGCCGCCCATCGGGCAGCTCCGCCACATCGCTCTCCTCGGTGGGAGCCGCGCCGTCGGCTGCGGTCATAACGACCACGGGTTCCGACCAGCTCTTCCCACCATCACCCGACAGCCAAAGCGCCGCCTCGATGTGCGCCAGGCCCTGGCGAAAAGTGCGCACCTCGTCAGTGAGCCTGATCAGCCCCCCGACCACCAGGATACGGCCGTCGCGAAGCACGCGCACTCGTTTGGGGAGCGTCAACGCCCGCCTTTCGTCCATGAGAAGGATGGGGCCGCTCCAGGTCCGGCCCCCGTCCTCCGAGCGCTGGACGTGGCCGGTCTGGGGTACATCGTAGAAGGGCAGATACATGCCCCAGACCGTCCGCAGTATCGTCCCGTCAGGCAGCACGGCATAGCCGCTGTACACGCCATTCATGGGCGTGTGAAAGGGCTCCGACCATAGCTGCGTCCAGGTCTGACCGGCGTCGCGGGATTCCAGCGTGATGAGCTGCTGGATGGTGCCGGTCATGTCATACCCGACAGAGTGGTTGGCGGGCGGCCAGCCCAGGGCCTCCTGGACGCTCCTGGGGGCCATCGGGCGGCCGGTGAGCGGTCCCGTGGCCTGGTGGAAGGACACCCGCAGGGCCCCGTCAGGCATGAGCCAGGTGCTGACCCAGCAGGTGTAGCCTGGCGTCTGCGGTGAGTGGTAGACCGTGGACTGCTGCACGTCCGTGGCGGTGACGGTCATGGGAGCACCTCCGGTGCAGACAATCGGTAACAGCGCAAGAGCGATAGGCCAAGGGGCGGCGCGGGTGAACATAGGACACTCCCTCTCTGTGGCGGCCGTCCCTTCCTCGGCACGGCCCCCTCGCCCTGCCTGACGCCCAAGAGGTGATGACGGCGACGCAGCGAACAGGTCCTGACCTCGTTGAGCAGGAGGGCTTCCTTGATGAACGAACTCGGCATCTCCAAGATCGCCGTCTACGGCGGTAGCGGCAAACTGGGGCGCGCTCTCATCCGACACTTCCTCGGCCAGGGCGTGGCCGTCCGCGCCATGCACCACTCCACGCCTTTAGATATCACCCCCTGCCCGGTAGCCGGAGCTTCCAGTACCACCCCCGCCTCCCCGGTAGCCGGGGCTTCCAGCCCCGGCACGCTGGAGTCCATCCAGGGCGATGTCCGCAACCTGGACGACGTCAAGCGCGTCCTGGGCGACGCTGACGCCGTCTTTGCCCTGGCGACTACCAAGGAGGACCCGGAGACCTTCTTCGATGTGAGCCTGCGGGGCACTTTCAACATCCTGGAGGCGGCGCGGGAGACGCCCGTCAAGCAACTCATCCTGGCCGGGGGCGACGCGGCGGTGGGCATCTGGTTCTACCCGCACCCCGAGCCCATTGATGAAACCCACCCCCTGATGGCCTACCCCGGCTACTACGCCTTCAGCAAGGTCATGGAGGAGGAGATGTTCCGCCAGTACCACTACCAGTACGGCCTGCCGACGACCATCCTGCGCATGTCCTGGATCTTTGAGAAGACGGACATCCTGAACCACCTGTCTCTGCGCAATCTCAATCCCGCCGAGAAGGGCCACGGCTGGGATGATTACCTGACCGACGAGCTGCGCGAGATCATCGCCCGGGGCGAAAACCGCGTGCCGGTGCTTGTCAACCAGGACGGTGTGCCCTATACCCGCCACATCGTGCACCTGGACGATGTGGTCCACGCCTTCGACGTTGCTACCGGCAACCCGGCGGCGATTGGCGAGACCTTCCACATCGCCGCTCCCAAGGCGTTCCGCTATGACCAGGCCGCCGCTTACCTGTCAGAGAAGACTGGGCTACCTACCTGCACCATCACCGCCTCAGGCTACCACAGCTTCGAGGTCAACATCAGCAAGGCCCGCCACGTCCTGGGCTACAACCCGCAGTACGACATCTATGGCATCATTGACCGGGCGCTGGAGTGGCGGGCGGCCAACGCGTAGGGACAGACACGCAACCTCCCATACTTACCGGAGACCAGACATGAACCCCTTCGGACTGCTTCTGTGCCTTGCTCTTCTGCCTGTCGGCGCGCTCTCCCTCGCCGCCGACAAGCCCCTCGACCCCTGCGACTTCGGGGCAGCGGGCGATGGCGTCGCCGATGACACCGCCGCCATCCAGCAGGCCCTGGATGCGGCAGCGAAGGGACCGCGGGTGGTCATCCTGCGCCCGGGGAGCTACCGCCTGACCGCGACCCTGGATATCCCCCAGGGGGTCTGCCTGTCCGGCGCCATGCCGCGGTGGGAGGACACCAGCACGCGGCTGGTCATCGAGCAGCCCGGCTTCGCGGCGGTGCGCCTGAACCACACTTCCAACGTCCGCGCGCTGTGCTTCTCATACCCCAACAACCGCGACACCGACAACCCGGTGGAGTACCCGCCCGCCATCCTGCTGGTCGGCATCAACCCCAGCGTGGAGCAGATCGTCTTCGACTGCGCTTATGTGGGCGTCTCCACGCCGCCCGAGGGGGCCAATGTCGGCCAGTCACTGTTTCGCGACCTTACCGGCTTCGTGCACAGGACCGGCCTGCGCCTGGATGGCACCAAAGACATCGCCCGCATCGAGGATGTGCACTGGTTCGTCGGGGGCGTCGGCAACGGCAGCTTCTACCGCCGTGAGCGTGTGGGCTTTGAGTTCGGCGCGGTGGACGGGATCATCATGGCCCGCTGCTTCATGATCGGCGGCAAGACCTTCGTGCACCAGATGCCGACCAACGGGGCGGGGGAGAACGTGCACAGCCTGGGCCTGCACATCACCCAATGCTGGACCGAGGCCGTCACCTACGGCTTCCTGATCGAGGGAACCTGCGGGCTCATTCTGTCGGACACGCAGATCTACGTCTCCGACCCGGCCGGTGCGGGCATCGCCATGCGCATGCCACACCTCTACTACCACTCTACCATCACCAACACCCAGGTCCGCTGCGACGGAAGCCAGGCGCTGGGCGTGGACTACAGCCCCACCGATGACCACAACCGCAACCACCTGAGCCTGAGCCACTGCCAGATCGTGGAGGCGGGGACGGGGGTCCGCCTGGGGCCGAAAGCGCGGCGGGTGTGGGTTACGGAGAACCACATCACCGCCGGTGGCCCGGCTATCGAGGTCGCTGAAGGCGCGGACGCTTTCTTCATCCGCGACAACATCGTCCGCGCCGCCGAGGTGGTCGTGGACCACTCCGCCGCCGAGGCGCAGAAGAGCATCAGCGGGGACATCAGGGACTGACGACGTCTCACCCCCGCGGCCTGACGACACCTCACCCCCGGCCCCTCTCCAAAGAGTGGAGAGGGGAGTAGGGCAGAGGCTGTAGGGCGGCAAGGCGCTCTACAGCGCCGCCAGCGCCCGCTCGGTCTCCGCAATCGCCTGCGCCTCCAACCGGTGCGCCTCGGCCAGGGCGTCGGCTTCGCGCTGCCGGTCCTCGGTCGTCCAGTGGGCAGCCTCGGCGGGGCGTCCCGCGGGCGAGTACTTAGCGAGCGCGGTGCCCTCCTGCTCATAGAAGTCCGCCGCTCGCAGGAGCGCCGCCCTGGCCTCGCCCTGTGTCAGGCAGGACCAGACCTCGAGGAACTGCACCGCTGCCTTCCGCGCGCCCACGAGCTGCGCCCACACCCAGCCGTCGAGACTCAGCAACCTCTGCCGCGTCTCCGCCGGGTAGGTGTCCGCCGCGCGCAGGTCGCGCTCCCAGGCTTCCAGGGCCGCCTCGCCATACCAATACTCGCGCCCGGAGAGGCCGCCGTCGTGCTTGGCCCTCCGCCAGTTGGTGACGGCCACTTGCAGCGCCGTCCGCAGGGCCTCACGGCGCGCCGGCGGGGCCGTGCGGGTGCCCAGGACCGTGCGCAGCGGCCCGAGCTGGCTGACCTGCAGCCGCGCGGCTTCCCTTGGGGGCTGCCCTCCGGCGATGGGTCGCGGTACGGCGTCACCAGCACCGTATGGCCCTGGTCGGCATAGCCGTGGATGACGGCCATGTCCCACGTGTCCGGGTAGCCGATGAGCGGCCGCCCGGCGTCCACCTCCGCCATGATGAGCTTCGCCAGGGTCTCGTTGTCGCGTCCCTCGCGCCCCTCCCAAGTGGTGTCGAGGCTGTAGCCGATCTGGCGCTGGAGCAGCTCGCATTCGTCGGGCATCTCGCCTATCGCGCACGAAGGGCACCACTGGGTCGCGGTCTCGCCGTTGCTCCAGCGCGTGCGGAAGGCGAGGCCGGAGAGACCCATCAGGTCAGGGTAGGTGTAGAGGTCCGGCGAGAACTTCAGCGCTTCCGTGAGCGTGCCGATGAAGGTGCAGTCCTGGCCGCGTCCCCATGTCAGGCCAGCCACGCCGCGCAGCAGCACCGCGTCGGGGCCGCGCTCAATGACCCCGCGCTGCGTGGCACGGAGCGCCGCGTCGGGACCGATGGCCGCCAGGGCCCGCTCCAGGTCACGGATGCCGCGCCTGTAGCCATCACGGGCGCTAGTGAATAACTCTACGGCGCGGGCGGCCTTGGCGGGGTCGGGTTCTGTCCACTTTGTGTCCCATATAAGCAGGTCGCGCCACAGCTCCCCAAGAGACTTCGCCTCGGCGGCGAAGTGCTCACCGGCGCGGTCCAAGGACAACTTGGCCGCCGGGAAGTGGGGCGCGATCTCACGCAGGAAGATCGGCGCGGCCTCGCGCGTGCTGGCATACACGCCCAGCGGATAGCTGTCTTGCTGACCGTTGGGAACGGTGTTCGGATCATCGGCATACCGGCGGATCCAGGCGTCGTAGCAGGCCTCGCCCTGGCGCATGCGCCAAGGCACGGGCTGAGCCGCCGGGTCGTCGAGGAACGGGTCACGTTGGCCGTGAGCGTGACGGACCGCCTCCTCCAGCGCTGCCAGCTCCGCCGCGCGAGCGTCGAGGGTGCTGGTCTTCTGCCCGATGATCATGACGTGATAGCCCGGGCTGACCTCCGCCTTGGTCATACGCGTCTGTGGCGCCTCGGCGTAAGCCTCGGGCGTCCCGGCGTAGGAGCCCCGACCCAGGAAGACCTCCTGCGTGTCGTCATATCCGCAGACCAGGTCCCATTCATAAGTGGTGAAGGCGTGCCAAACAGGAGTAGGTCGCCCGGCGCGGACCTCGGCCCTCACCCGCTCCACCACCTCCGGCACCGGCTGCTCGGACGACTCGGTTCTCTCGCCCAGGACCAGTGGCTCGAACTCATACCCCAGCAATGTCAGTAACTCTTCCGGGCTCAACCCGGAGGAACAAGTAGGCGCGCAGGGGCAGGGCCCGGCGAGGCGGAAGGCCATGCCGCTGAGGCCTTGGATGTAAGCGGCGGAGTAGGTCTCGCCGCGCGCCTGCAGGGCCAGGCGGAAGGCCTCGAACATGGCGTCCATGTACGCATACGGCGGGATATCGCGGATGACCACGGGGTCACCTCCGGCCAGGCCGAGGCTGACGACAAAGAGCAAGCAGACGACAGTGAGGAGGCGCATGGAGGAAGGCTTCGACAGCGGGAGGGGGAAGGTCTGCCGCCAGTCACGACGAGTCCGGCCAGGCGTGGACCGTCTCCACCATGGCCAGGAGGTTCTCCGGGGGGACCTCGGGCAGGATGTTGTGCACGGTGTTGAACACAAAGCCGCCGCCGGGGGCGAAGATGTCCAGGCGCTGGCGTGTCTGGGCGCGCACCTCGTCGGGCGTGCCGAAAGGCAGCACGCGCTGGGTGTCCACGCCGCCGCCCCAGAAGACCAGCCTGTCGCCGAACTCTCTTTTCAGCGCCGCCGGGTCCATGTTGGCGGCGCTGCACTGCACCGGGTTCAGGATGTCCACACCCACGTCCACCAGCACCGGCAGCAGGCTCCAGATGCTGCCGCAGGAGTGCAGGAAGACCTTCAGGCTGGTGTGCTCGTGCATCCAGCCGAACACGCGGCGATAGTACGGCGCCACGCGCTCCTCGAACAGGTCGCGGCGGACCCATTCGCCCCGCTGGGTGCCCAGGTCGTCGCAGAATACCACGGCGCAGACATACCGGCCGACCGCCTCATCATAGAGCTTGAGATTGGCTATCCAGTTGTCAGTCAAACGCTCGTAGATCGCATGGACGTAAGCCGGGTCGGTGTGGAGCGTCACCATCCACTCCTCGAAGCCGCCCAGGTAGATCTCAAACAGGTTGCCGATATAGAGGCCGCCCAGGATGGCCTTGTCGGTCTCCGAATAGAGCTGTCGGGCCTGGTCCTGCATCCACTGCAGTTCTTCGTCGGTCAACAGCGGCGGTCTGAACTCCTCCGGCGGCACCTTCGCCGCAATGGCCTCGGGCACAGCGTCGAAGAAATCGCCTCCCTTTGGCATGCGCGCCGCAGGGCGTCCCTCGTGGTAGACCAACAGGTCGCCGTTGGCTTGGACCTCCGGCGCGAAGCCCGCCGGAACCTGGACCGGGGTGCCGTCCCAGAGTCGCCACGGCTGCCACTGCTCCACTCCCAGACCCCAGATGATCTCCCGGCGGTGCAGGGGGATGACATCAATGCCCAGCAGGTCCAACACGTCGGGCTCGACCAGGGCGAGCATCTGCATCAGGTCATAGACGCGGGGCGGGTCGCCGCGCAGGCCCAGATGGTTCCGGCAGGGCCTGGTAGGCACGGACGTGGATGCCGGTGACCCGCGAGCCGCCGATGTCCAGCGGCACGCGATCCGGCTGTTCATGGTTGACTGCGGCTTGCACCCGTTCGCGGGAGGTCATCATTGGTCTCAGCTCGGCCACATGATCTCACGGTAGACAGCCACGGCTTGCTCGACCTGCGCCACCTCCACCCACTCGTCAGCGGTGTGGGCCTGGGCAATGTCGCCGGGGCCGAGCACCACGCTGGGAATCCCGGCTCTCGACAGCCGCGAGGCATCGGTGCCGTACTGGACGCCAGCGATCTCGTGACCGCCAAGCACCCGGTCGAGGGCATCGGCGCACTTGCCGACGATCGGCGCCTCAACCGGCGTATCCATGCCGATACCGTACAGCATCACGCTCATCTCCCAGGCGACGCCTGGGCAGTGCTGGGTCAGCCAGGCACGCACCTCGGCCTCCGCCGCCTCGGGTTGCTCATCCGGCAGCAGACGGCGATCCACGACGATCGAGCACTCGCTGGGCACAATGTTGGGGGCCTGGCCGCCGTGGATGGTGCCGATGCTGCAGGTGGGTCTGCCAACCAAAGGATGAGCCTGCCGCGACCCAAGAGACTCGGCATACCCTCGCAAGGCCTCGATAAGAGGTGCCATCAGGTAGATGGCGTTCTCGCCCTTGTCTGGCTCGCTGCTGTGGGCGGCCAGGCCGTGGGTGGTGATGCGCAGGCGCACGGCCCCCTTGTGTGCCACGACAAGCCGCAGGCTCGTCGGCTCGCCGACGACGGCCCCATCGGCGCGCAGCCCTTGGTCGATCAGGTGCTGCACGCCCGAGCCGCTGTACTCCTCGTCGGCGGTCGCGGCGAGGATGATGTCCCCGGGAGGGGTCCCGCGTCGCGCCGTCTCCTCCAGCGCAACGACCATGGCGGCGAGCGCGGCCTTATCATCGCAAGCGCCGCGGCCAAACAGACGCCCGTGCTCCAGCGAGGCGGCGAAGGGGTCGCGGACCATGTCCGCCGCCGAAACGGTGTCCATGTGTGCTTCGAAGATGGTTGCGGGGCCATCGCCGCCGGCCAGGCGCGCCACCACGTTCGGCCGGCCGGGGGCACCCTCGCTCACCTCACAGGCGAAGCCGGCAGCCCTCAGCCGACTGACCAGTGCCCGTGCTATCTCGCCCTCTCCTTCGCCACGGCCGGGTGGGTTCCCCATGGGGCTGACGCTGGGTATGGCTACCAGTTGTTGCAGCAGGGCTACGACGTCACTCATCCGGCAGCACCTCAAGGCACGGTTAGCCGGCCCTTCCCCGGACGCCCACCTGTCCCCTTCCCCTGGCACCCCCCCGCCGACACGCCCAAAGCAAAACGGAGCCTCCGGGGAGGCTCCGTCTGCAGTCGAGTTCAGAGCAGAGAGCTGGTCGGGGAGGCCGGACTTGAACCGGCGACCTCACGGTCCCGAACCGTGCGCGCTAGCCAAACTGCGCCACTCCCCGACGGGGCGCAGTATAGCACAGCCCCTCCGAGGGGTCAACGCTGATTCGCCTTGTCGCCGGTACGGGCCGGGAACTATAATCGGTCATACTCCACCTAACCCGCAAAGGAGGCGCATGGCACCCATGAATGGGGTTGGCAAGCTGTGCCCCTGGGCCTGCTCACTGGCCGGGCTACTGGCTCTCGGCTCTGTGGGCATGGCGGCAGAGGGCGTGGAGTGGCACAGGGGTTGGGAACAGGCGCGGACAGCAGCCCGTGCGTCCGGCCGCTGCGTGTTTGTCTATGTCTACCAGCACTATCGCCCCACTTGCGTTGAGATGGAGACCAAGACCTTCGCCCAGGCCGAGATCATCAAGGCTCTCCGCGCCCATTTTGAGCTGATGGCCGTAGCGGCGAACAGCACCCAGCAGCGTGAGTTCCTCGACCGGTACCGCCTGGGGATGCAGGAGATTGACGATGGCGAGTACGAAGTCGGGGTCACGGCCTGTCCGGCCTATGTAGTGCTGGACGCCACGGGGCGCGAGTATATCCGCTTCTTCGGCTACTACCCGCCCGGCCAGTTCCGAGAGATTATCGACTATCTGGCCGAGATCGTCAGACTGAGCGACCACTTGGCAGACCAGCCGGACGACGCCCTGGCCTGCGCGCGGCTGGGGCACCTCCACCTGGCGCTTGACCGCATGCAGACCGGCAAGCCGTGGCTCGAGCGGGCCGTGGCCCTGGATGCGGACAACAGGCTGGGGGCGCGCCAGGAGGCCGAGCTGGACCTCGCGATCTTGAGCATACCGGACGAACCACAGGCGGCCTATGGGCGGCTGGTGGCCTATCGCCTGGCGCACCCTGATAGCCCGCGCGCCCTGGAGGTTCTCTACTACATGGCAGTGGCACAGGTGGCGGCAGAGCACTACCAGGATGCCGAGCGCATCCTGCTGGACTTTCAGTCCATCCCCCCGCTCCTGCCGGACAACAAGACTCCCAATCCGCTGTACCGCAGTAAGTGGTGCGAACAGGCAGACGTGCTGCTGAAGCAGTTGCGGCGGCTGGACCGCGGTACAGCCGCCCAGTAAGCGTAGAGCTGGCCTGGCGGGAAAGAGAAAGCGCCACCCCGGCGGGGTGGCGCTGGTGATTCGCGGGTACGGCGCTCTACTCCATGGGGATGTCTACCTTCATTTCGCGCCTCCCCTGCCGTGCCTGACGCTCGCGGAAGATGTACTGCGCGCTCTTTGGTGTGGAGATGCCCAGCTTCACGCCCAGCTCGTCGACCTTGGCGGCCGCATGGGCATTGAGGGCATGGGTGTCGGCAGCCAGTTTCCAGACCACATAGGCATCGCGCAGCCGCCCAGCCTTCTCGAGAATGGTAGCCTTGAGGTGCAGGCCAAGCTGGCTGTTGGGCTCAACCTGCAGCCACTTCTCGATTGCCGCCAGGGCCTCGTCATACCGCTGCTCGGTCATCAATCGCCAGGCCGGCATGTAGCGTTCACGGATGGTGATGGTCGCGCCAGTGGCGGTGCCGTCCGTGGGATTGCGCTTCAGGCAGTAGTCATACCAGTCCAACGCCCTTGGCATGTCGGGTTGGCGTTCGAAGGCGTGAGCGATCATCCGGTCGGCAAACTCGGGATGCGGGAACTGGATCGAGGCGATCAGCCACTTGGTGGCCTCTTCGAAGTCACGCACCTTGTCGAAGTAGGTCCAGCCCAGCTCAAAGTACAGGTCATACCGATCGGGGTTCCATGAGATGCCCTCCTTCAGGCAGTCCACCCCCATCTGCAGGAACTCGGCCCGAAGCTTGGGGTCATCGGTCTCGACGTAGAGGTTGTAGGCCAGGTGCCAGCCGGTCATCCGCCAGGGCTCCAACCAGTGTGGGTCCAATAGCGTCGTCAGGCGCATGACCCACAGAGCCTCCACGCTGGCGCCCTCGCCCTTGTCCCACAACTCGTGAGATTTCATCCACAGCATGGACGCCGCGACTTCGCGGAAGCCTCCCAGCACGGCGCCGACGATAACCCCGGTCACGCCCGTCACCGCCAGTTTGCTGTCCTTGCCGCCGGCAGCGAGAATGCGGGTCCAGGGGGTAGGCGGATTGACCCCCAGGATCAGACGGTCCAGATTGACGCGGTCCGAGAGCGGCTGGATGGCAACCACCAGTACCAGCACGATGATCCAGCCCACCCAGCGACGGTTCTTGCTCTTCATAAGCTTCTCCCGACGAGTCTCCAGCCTTCGGCTGGCATTACACCTCACGTTCGTTGAAGAACAGGTAGCCCACCAGCATCACGATCACCGTGTAGGCAATGCCCTGGACGATGATCTTGCCCATCACGTCCCAGGGCATGAACTGGTCCTTCATGATCGCTTCGCGAATATCGAAGATCTCGAAATGGGGCAAGAGGCGATAGATGGTCGCTAGCAGGACCTGTGCCGCGTGACTGATGTCACGTTCGGGGTTGGCGAGTTGCTTGAAAAACTCGGCCATCTGCCCCACGAAGTAGACAAAGAAGGAGAAGATCGAGGCAATGATCCAGGAGAACACGGTCGAGCTGGCGACAGCGATGGCCAACAGCACCAGGAGCTCGAAGAAGATCAGGATGACCGCCTTGACGAGATTCCCACTCATGAACTCCATGGTCATGGTGGACTCGGTGGTCATCGCTTTGAACTGCGGAGCCTTGACGGCAAAGACGATCAGGAAGGCCGCGCCCATCAGCGCGACGTTCATGAGAATGGTTGCCGCGGCCCCCAGGTACTTGCCGAACAGGAACTGGGCTCGGCTCACCGGCTTGGCCAGGATCGTGTGGATAGTCCGCTTCTCGATCTCATCGGGGATCAGGCGGGTGCCCATGAAGACCGCGATGAGCATCCCAAAGAAGCGGATCGCTCCCAGGCTCACGTCAATGATCATCTTGAGCTCAGCGCCGGGCTGCAGGTACGCAAAGACCCAGGAGGAGCCGATGATGAGAATGGCAAACACCAGGATGCCGTTGAGGAACCGGCGCCGCCAGGCTTCGTGGAAGGTGGCCTTCGCCACGCGATAGATCGGGCGCATCTGACCTCTAACCTCCGACTTTCTCGATGAAGACTTCTTCCAGCGTGTGGCGCTGCGGTCCCAGGAACAGCACCCGCCCCCCGCCCTCACTCACCGCCTGCGCCGACTGCAGAGCCTGAGCCTGGGTCTCGAAGTAAGCCGTGTACAGATGGGCCTCCTGCTCCGTCTTCTGCGCGCCCTGGCTCATCTTGGCAACGACTTCGGGCGTGAGGCCCTCAGCGCGCACCATGAACCGGTCACCGGTGGTCAACAGGTCCAGGACCCTGCCCAGGGCTCGCAGCTCGCCGCGGGCCAGAATGGCCACATTGTCGCAAAGCGGCTCCATCTCTTTGAGCAGGTGAGAGCACAGAAAGACCGTCTTGCCCCGTTCGCGGATGTTGATGATCACCTCGCGCATCTGCATGGCCCCGATGGGGTCCAGGCCCGAGGTCGGTTCGTCCATGAACACCAGATCGGGGTCATTGATCAGCGCCTGAGCCACACCCACGCGCTGCCGCATGCCGCGCGAGTAGTTGCGGACGCGGATGTAGCGCCGGTCCCACATGCCGACCAGGTCCAGCAGCTCCTTAATCCGTGTCTCCAGGGCACTGCCGCCCATGCCAAAAAGCCCACCATAGAAGCGGAGAAGCTCAATGGCGTTCAGATGGTCGTAGTAGTAGGGTTCCTCGGGCAAAAAGCCGATGCGCTCCCGGTACGCGGGGTCGCCAAGCTTCATGCCCAGGATCTCGCCGCCACCGCTGTCGGGGAAGATGAGCCCCAACAAGAGCTTGAGTGTGGTCGTCTTGCCCGAACCGTTTGGTCCGACGAGCCCAAAGATCTGTCCCTCCTCCACCTCCATGCTCAGGTCGAGCAGGCCGACCTCTCGCCCCTCAGCATCCTTCCCGTACACCTTGCGCAGGTTCTCAGTGCGAATCGCGAGTCCTATGGCCCAACACCTCCCACCTGCCGGGGCCCACCACTCGGCGCGGCGCCCACGCAGGTTAGCTAAGACGTCCGCCCGGCCGTCCAGCGACCCGTGGCTGGTCCTTTTGTGCAAACGCCCGGATTCCCGGCACCGGTTCCCCACACGCACAAATCTCTCGCGCAACCACGAAATCTCCAACCGATTATCGAACTCGGCGACGGGTGCCGCCGTTGTATAATAGGGATGGGTAGGGGGACCGACGGCCGCTTTCCCCGGCCGATGGGCGGTCCGGGCACCAGCGCTTGACCGGCCTCAAGGTTCTGTGTAAGCTACTGTCAGCACAACCCGAAGGATCCCCTGCATGCGTCTTGTCGAAGACCAGAAGATCACCCGCAGCGTTCCGGGCTTCGCCGAGCGGGTGGCCCAGGAAAGCGGGCAGCCCATCGAGGCCTGCTACCAGTGCGGGAAGTGTACCGCGGGCTGCCCCCTGGCGTCGGTCATGGATATGAAGCCCAATCAGGTTATTCGCGCGGTTCAGTTGGGCCTTGAAGACACGGTCCTGGACTGCAACGCCGTCTGGCACTGCTCGGGCTGTGAGACCTGCTTCAGTCGCTGCCCCCGTAACATCGACATGTCCAGGGTCAACAAGGCGCTGGCGCGTCTATGCATCATCGAGGGTCGCAAGCCCCGGGACCCGGCGGTGGCCACCTTCCACAAGGCTTTCCTGGAATCAATGGGCCGTTGGGGCCGCGCGCACGAAGTGGAGGTTCTCAGTCTCACCAAGCTGCGCGAGGCCAGTCAGCGCCTCAAGGACATCCGACTGGGCGCCGTGCTCTTTGAGAAGGGCAGGCTGGGCTTGCTCCCGAGCTGGGTGCGCAAGTCCCGCGACGTGCGCCGCATATTGGCCGACAGCGAGGCCCGAGCCAGGACGACTCAGGAGACGGAGCCCTGATGGCCACTAGCGACGCGCTGGCCGTGACCTACTACCCCGGTTGCTCGCTGGAGTCAACCGCTCGCGAGTACGCCGAGTCCATCTCGGCCATGTGTCGCAAGCTGGATGTGGAGCTTATCGAACTCGAGGGCTGGACCTGCTGCGGGGCAACTTCCGGCGGAGTGCTGCTGGACCATGAGGCCGCCACCGCACTACCCGCCCTGACACTGCAGGCGGCCGCCGAGTTTGAGCGCCCGGTTTTCGCCCCCTGTGCGGCCTGCTATAACCGCCTCATGGTGGCCCAGCGGGATCTTCGGGCCGAGCCTGAACTGATGGAAAAGCTCGGGCTGGAGCCCAGAGTGCTGGACCTCAAGGTCTACAGTCTGGTAGACCTGCTGCGTGACTTTGTGGGCCTGGACCGCATTCGCGAGCGCGTGGTGGCCCCGCTCACCGGCATCAAGGTGGCCTGCTACTACGGCTGCTTGCTGCTACGCCCGCGCGACATGGAACTGTTTGACGACCCGGAGCAGCCGCGCTCGATGGAGGAGATCATCGAGGCCATCGGCGGAGATCCCGTGGAGTGGGCCCTGAAGATGGAATGCTGCGGCGCCGGGCTGGCCGCAACCATGCAGGACGCCTGCGAGCATCTGGTCGGACGCCTGGTCCGGAATGCCAGGGCCGCCGGCGGGGAGTGCGCGGCCACGGCCTGCCAGCTTTGCAGCATGAACCTGGAGAGCCGCCAGGGCGACACGTCGCCCGCCGCCAAGCCCCTGCCAGTTGTCTACCTGAGCGATCTGGTGGGCCTGGCCCTGGGCTGCACCGTTAGCGAGGTCGGTCTGGGCCGGCACCTGGTGGACGTCCGTCCGCTGCTCGCGGCGCGGGAGGCGGTATCGGCTGAGGGGCACTGACGCCATGACCGTGCGAGAGCTGGTCCACAGCAAGCGTGACGAGGTCCTGCGTCTGGCGGCGCTGCACAAGGCGAGGCGCGTCTGCCTGTTCGGCTCGGCGGTGCGTGGCGAGGAAGGCCCGGATAGCGACGTGGACTTCCTCGTGGAGTTTCAGCCTGAGGCAAGCCTGTTGGACCACGTTAGGCTCATGCAGGACTTGGAGCGTCTTCTCGGCCGCAAGGTAGATGTGGTCTCAGACCGAGCCCTCCACTGGTTCATCCGGGACCGTGTACGCGCAGAGGCGTCCCCACTATGAGGGACGAGCGCCTGTACCTGGTGCAGATCGTCGAGGCGCTGCGCCTTGTTCTCGAATACGCCGCAGTTGGCGCCGAGGCCTTCTATGCCAGCCAGCAGGTACAGGACGCCATCGCTCGCCGCTTTGAGATCGTGGGCGAAGCCGCCAAGCGCCTCTCGCCTGAGATGCGATCCGGGGCGCCCCACATCCCGTGGACCGAGCTGGCCGGTTTCCGTGATGTTCTGATCCACCAGTACGATCGCGTGGACGCATCCGAGATGTGGCGCGTGGTCAGTACGGAATGTGAACAGTTATTGGAGCAGGTCGAGTCGTACCTCGTGAGCCTGGGAGTGACGGTGCCCGACCCGCGTTCAGCAGGCGGGTCGGCCGGCCTGAGCGGCGCCTAGACGGTCTGGCTGGCTCTCCCGGTGCAGCTCGCGAGCCTGCACACACTTGACCAGGGACCCCACAATGGCCCGTACCGGCGTCTTCGTCTGCCACTGCGGCAGCAACATAGCCAAGACCGTCGATGTAGCCTCGGTGGCCGAACAGGCCCGGGAACTGCCAGGCGTCGTCTACACCGAGGACTATCAGTACATGTGCTCTTCTCCCGGCCAGGAGCATATTCGCCAGGCCATCGAGGAGCACCGTCTCGACAGCATCGTCGTCGCCTCATGCTCACCCCGCCTGCATGAGCCGACGTTCCGCCGCTGCGCCGCGGAAGCCGGTCTCAACCCTTACCTGGTGGAAATGGCCAACATTCGCGAGCACTGCTCGTGGGTGCACAAGGAGAAGGAGATCGGCACCCCCAAGGCCTTTGACCTGGTCAAAGCCGCGGTCGCCAAGGTGCAGCGCAACGTGCCTCTGCACACCGGCAGCATCTCCATCACCAAACGAGCGCTCGTCATCGGTGGAGGCATCGCCGGCATCCAGGCCGCTCTCGACATCGCGGACGCGGGTCACGAGGTCATTCTCGTGGAGAAGACCCCGTCCATCGGCGGACGCATGGCCCAGTTCGACAAGACCTTCCCCACCCTGGACTGCTCCGCGTGCATCCTCACCCCCAAGATGGTGGAAGTCGCCCAGAACCCCAACATCAAGCTCATGACCTGGTCCGAGGTCGAGCATGTTGAGGGATATGTCGGCAACTTCAAGGTGACCATCCGCCAGAAGGCGCGTTTCGCCGACTTGCAAGAGTGCATCGGCTGCGGCCAGTGCTGGGAGAAGTGCCCGGTCAAGAAGATCCCGAGCGAGTTCCAGGCCGGCACAGGCAACCGCACCGCCATCTACGTGCCCTTCCCCCAGGCCGTGCCCAATGTGCCGGTGATTGACAAGGAGCACTGCCTGTATCTGACCCAGGGCAAGTGCGGTGTCTGCGCCAAGGTGTGCCCCAAACAGTGCATCAGTTACGAGGACCAGGACAAGCTGGTGGAGGTGGAGGTGGGCGCCATCGTCGTCGCCACCGGCTTCGACGTGGAGCCGGGGAAGTTGTACGGCGAGTACGTCTACGGCGACCACCCCGACATCATCACCGGGCTGCAGTTTGAGCGGTTGATGAACGCCTGCGGTCCTACCGGTGGGCACCTGGAGCGCCCCTCGGATGGTCGTGAGCCCCGGACGGTTGTGTTCGTGAAATGCGCCGGCTCCCGGGACGAGGTCAAGGGTGTGCCGTACTGCTCCAAGGTCTGCTGCATGTATACCGCCAAGCATGCCCTGCTGATCAAGGAGAAGTACCCTGACACGAAAGTCTATATCTTCTACATAGATGTTCGGGCCACGGGCAAGGGCTATGAGGAGTTCGCCGACCGCACCCAGCGCGAGTTCGGGGCCGAGTACATCCGCGGGAGAGTCTCGCGCATCTACCCCGAGGGCGATCACCTGGTTGTCGTGGGCGTGGACACTCTCCTGGGTAAGCAGGTGGAGGTGGATGCGGACCTCGTCGTCCTGGCCACGCCGATGCTGGCGCGCGAGGACGCCAAGGACCTGGGGCGGATGCTAAACATCGCCTCGGACAACTACGGCTTCTTCACCGAGGCCCATCCCAAGCTACGCCCGGCGGAGACGCTGACCGCCGGCATCTACCTGGCCGGAGCCTGTCTCTTCCCGCGAGACATCCCCGATTCGGTGGCCTCGGGTGGGGCGGCGGCAGCGAAGGTGAACGTACTCCTCGCGCGGGAGAGCATCGAGTCGGAGCCGATTATTGCCGAGGTGGATGAGCAGACTTGCGTCGGTTGTCTGAACTGCGTGCGCGTCTGTCCCTTCAAGGCTATCGAGGAGAAGGTTCTGGAGAATCCGAAGACCGGTGAGACGCGGGTGGTGGCGGCCGTCAACGAGGGAGTCTGCGAGGGCTGTGGCACCTGCGCGGCAGCCTGTCCCTCGAAGTGCATCATGCTGCGCGGCTTCACCGACGAGCAGATCCTCGCCGAGGTTGATGTACTATGCGTGTAGAGACCGAGGCCCCGCCGCAGGCCGAGGCCACCGGGCCCGCCGAAGCCGACTGGGAACCCCGCATCGTGGGGATCCTGTGTTACTGGTGCAGTTACGCCGGTGCCGACCTGGCGGGGTCATCACGCATGAGCTACCCGGCCAACATCCGTATCGTGCGGGTGCCATGCTCCGGGCGGGTAGACCCCCTGTTTGTGCTGCGGGCCTTTGAGCGCGGCGCCGATGGTGTGCTGGTGGCTGGCTGCCATCCCGGAGACTGCCATTATGCCAAGGGCAACTACTACGCCCGACGGCGCTTGTCGCTGCTCAAGCGGCTCGTGGCCTATGTGGGCATCCCTGCCGAACGGTTCAAAGCCCTCTGGGTGTCCGCCTCGGAGGGCCGGGAGTTCGCGGCCGTGGTGAACGAGATGACCGAGGAGCTGCGCCCTCTGGGGCCCTTCCGGCCCGAGTTGGCTACCCGCTTCGCCGAACTGCCGATGGTGGTGGACGAGGAAGGCCCGGCGTGTCCGGTGCACGTCGGGGCCGGCCAGACGGTTGCCGAAGACCATCAGGAGACCAGCGGCCAGGATGAATGAAGCCACCGCGAAGCTCAGGGACATCGCCAGGGAGCTTCTCGCCTCCGGGCAGGTCACGCAGGTCATCGGCTGGGAGCGGGGCACCGAGGGCTATCGCAGCCGCCCCGCCTTCGTCACCGACGCCGAGCAGTGCGAGCGGCTCATCGTGGGCCCGACGTGCACAGCCAACCTCGCTAACTATGTGCGCAAGCTGCCGGGCAAAGCTGCCGTTGTGCTCAAGGGCTGTGACGCCCGCGCCATCGCCGTCCTGATCAGCGAGAACCAACTCAGTCGCGAAGCACTGTACCTGATCGGAGTGCCCTGTGAAGGCCTGGTGGACCTGGAGAAGCTGAAAGCCCACGGCATCAACGTGAACCGTGTGACCGACCTGGCCATCGAAGGAGACGAGGTAGTCGCAGGCTTCGGAGAGGAACAGTCACGGGTCCCGGCGGCCGAAGTGCTGCGCGACGAGTGCCTGGGCTGCCAATGTCCGACGCCGCCAGTGTCTGACGTGCTGATCGGTGAGGAGATCGGTCCCCGCGACGAAGCTCTCTTCCGGGCCCTGCAGGACCGCCTCGAGGCGATGACCCCGGAGGAGCGCGAGCAGTACTTCGCCGACCAGTTCAGGCGCTGCATCCGCTGCTACGCCTGTGTCAAAGCGTGCCCGATGTGTTACTGCACGGTCTGCTTCGCGGTCCAGACCCGGCCGCAGTACGTGCCGCCGTCGGGCTGGCCGGGG
>JABLXH010000106.1 GCA_013178155.1 Armatimonadota bacterium
TGTCTGTAGAGGCGGGTATTCGGCGACCCTAATCCCATCACCTTCGCGCTCGGAGGCGCGATGCTGGCCACGGCGTGGCGTCATCTCGTCTGCGTTCTGCCGCTAACAGTGCTCCCCGCGGCCGCGAGGGCTGAGAGTCTGCGAGTGCTCCCTCTTCAGCACACTGACGCCCAGGTCCTGGCCGCGTATCTGGGCGCGATCTCGACGGACCCCGATGCACACGCACAGTCCCTGACAGACTGGTTTGTCACGCAGACGGTTGACCGGGCAGTGCGGCAGGCGGACGGGCAAGCGGCCCGTTGGGAAGCTGCGGCCGCCGCCAGCCTTGCTCCTGACAACACCGGGAAGCCTTTCACTGGGTACCTGGCCGGCCTTGCGGATGCGCCGCTGCCCCTGCCGGACGACAATGCGCTCCTTGTGCGCGGAACGATCGAGGCGATAGACAGGGTCGCTGAACTGGTCAGGATGCTGGACAAGCCCACCCCCATGGTTGCCGTGGAGGTTCGCCTACTGGGTGGGTTGACCAGCTCAAACGACGACTGGAGCGCAGTCCCGGACCTGATGAACGGTGACGCCGCCGTGTCTGCCGGCGACGTCGCGCCCGGTATGGAGCAGCGCGCGCGATGGGGACAGATGACGGGGCAAGTGCTGTTGGCGGACGAACTGGTCGGCGATCGTTCGCGGGAGTTGGCCAGTGCCCGCGTGACGACCCTTAGCGGTGTGCCTGCCATGATATTGGCAGGCCAGGCCTTGCCCGTCTTCCAGACCCGATCCACATACGACACCTTCGGCCAGCGGGTAACCGAGACTCAGGCGACCGTCGTGTTTTTGGGTCTTGAGCTTACGGTGGCGCCACGGGTCATCGGGGAAGACCAAGTGGTGATGCGTCTGCGCCCGGCCCTGACGAGCTGGGCCGGTGAGGTGCCGGGGCCGCAGAATGCCACTTACCCGGTTACCCGAAGGATCCTGGCCGAGACCCAGGTCCGAGTGCGCTCGGGTGAAAGCCTTGTCCTGGGAAACTGGGAGCGGAGCGCCGAGGGATGCCTGCGGCCGGGCGTCCTCAGCACAGGTCTGCAATCCGTCAGGAGCGACGTCACCATGGTGGTGACGCCTGTCATCATCCGCGAGCCGCAAGCGGACCCAGCAGCCGCCGAATAGGCCCGACAGTGATCCTGACCTCCGCAGTCGGGTTCATGGGTTGACTGCTACGCACAGTGATAGTAGAATTGCGACATCTGGTCCAGACCGCCCAGCGCAAGACCCCGGCCGGGTCTGCGCAACGTCAAGAGGAGGCCTTGATGAGAAGAGCTCTGCGTTCCATCTGCTGCAGCCTGCCGTGCTTGTTCGTCATCGTCGGAGCGTATGCCGAAGAGCCAGCTCGCTACACGCTGCGCTTCCAACCTGAAGTCGGGGGCAAGCACACAGCCAGACTGACGGGGGTTCTGCTGGACGTGGCCTTCCAGGGCCAGTCAATGGGTCTGAACGGCGATGTCTCAGCCGACCTAGTAAGCGAAGCGGCCGAGAGAGATGATGAAGCCCGCACCACGACTGTCAAACTCATGTTAGCCAAGATCAAGGCCAACCTCAACGGTCAGATCAGCGCTCCGGAGGCGCCTCCGCCAGTACGGCTGGTCGTCGGTGAACGCGGCAATATCGTTGAGGCAAAGACTGAGGATGAGGCTGAAACGCCGGTGAGCTTCCTGGACACCGGTGGCGTGCCGGTGGTCCTGGTGGCGATGCTGGCGACCACAGTGCGTTTCGCGGAGCAAGCCGTCGCCGTGGGGGAGGAATGGGAGATCGAGGACACTTACAAGATACCGGGGCTGGGGGAGGTTCCCATCACTTCCCGCTGGCAGTTGGCGGCGATGGAGGAGGCAAAGGCAACGGTCAACTCCAGCGCGATCGCCGCGTTGCCAGACTTCAGCACTCCCAACCCCATGGTACCCGGCACCAGCATGAACGTGAAGGCCGGCCGTGTCTACATCTCAGAGATGAAGCAGGAGTACGATACCGCAGCCTCGCGGATCACCAAGAGCGAGGGCAAGCTCCGGATCGACGCTCAGCTAGACATGCAGGGCATGATCGTGCCGCTCTCGCTGGTGATGTCATTTGGCACGAAACCTGTCGAGGCTACCGAAGCGGCTGCCGAAACCCAACCCTAGGAGTACTGCTGACCGGAGGGGCGGTCAGGGTGATGAACCTGGCGCAGCACAGCAGGCGGAGCATCCGTGCTACAGGGGCTCCGCCTGCCGCCGCATCTCGTGACCCCAGTTAACACCGCGCTGGGGGGGCCACCACACTGGGATGGCGTCCGGCGCCCCCATGGGAAGGCCGCGCGCCAGCAGTCGTCCAGAAGCCGCTGACTCGGACTGCGAGGTGTCGGAACTCGTCTGCGAGGGGGTGAAAACGATATAGTAGACGGCAACCAGGATCGCTGCCACGAGGACGAGAACCACAACAACGACAGCCGGGCTAACTCTGGTGTCCATCGTCTGCCTCCGGTCTGACGTCAGACTCGGTGATCGCTGGGCCGATGTGCTTCGTCGTCAACCACTCAGTTCGCCGTGACCACGCCGCCAACCTGCTTTGATGAAAGTGCCACCGACCAGGGACAAACTCGCCGTCACTCTCAGGGCGCGATAGGCCTGCCGCGCAGGGTGCCATCCATCGCAGCCAGTATTTCGCAGGTCACAATCCGCCGCAGGAGGGAGCAAGACCCCTCGGTCGTGAGTGTGAGATAGTTGTCGGTCAGCCCCGTCAGCTCGCCCTCCGGCGTTACGCCCTGGACTACCACCTCGACCGTGTGTCCCACCATGCTTTCCGCGAACGCAGCCCGTTTGCGGTCCGAGAGTTCCCGCAGCGAGTGACTACGGGAGCGTTTGACTTCGGGCGATACCTGGTCGGGCATGCTTGCCGCGGGCGTACCGGGACGGGGGGAATAGCTAAAGACATGGAGATAGGCAAGAGGGAGTCCCTCCAGCAGGGCGTAGGTGCAGTCGAACTCCTCTGCGGTCTCTCCCGGGAATCCCACCATGACGTCTGTCCCCAGGCAGGTCTGTGGTTGCGCGTGGATTATGCGCTCAACGAGTTGCCGGTAGAACGAGACGTCGTAAGGACGACCCATGCGCGAGAGAACGGTGTCACAGCCGCTCTGGACGGGTATATGCAGATGGCGACAGAGCTTGCCGACGCCAGGCGAGGAGGCTGCGGCGCACGCGCGTCCGCCCTTCTGGATCAGCGCCACGATGTCGGCACTCACCTCGCGGGGCTCAATCGAGCTGAGACGTAGGCGCTTGACCTCGGGCAAGCTGCAGATCTGAATGATGAGACTGGACAGCGAGGCCGGTGGGACCAGGTCCAGACCGTACTGACCAAGATGTGTCCCGATAAGCACGACCTCGGGATAGCCGTGCGCGGCCAACTGTTGAGCCTGACGGAGGACTTTGTCCCCGGGGACACTCCTGGAGGACCCGCGAGCACGCGGAATGATGCAGTAGGTGCAACTGGCGTTGCATCCTTCCTGGACCTTCACGAAGCAGCGTGTATGTCGGGTGAACTCGTCGATGAGATCGTCTGAGTGCCCGGCGGCAGGACGCGCGAGCGCCTTGCTGGCAGGCAAGGCCTCCGGTATCGTGAGCTTGTCTTTGTTGCCCACGACCATGTCGACCTCGGGCATCGACGCCAGGGCTTGTGGTGAACACTCGGCGTAGCACCCCGTCACCACTACCAAAGCCGCGGGGTTGCGGCGCTTTGCCTGGCGGGCCAGACGCCGCGCGTCGCGGTCGGTCTTGGCCGTGACCGTACAGCTATTCACGATGTAGACATCCGCACGGTCGTCAAAGTCAACGATCGTGTACCCAGCATCCTGCAGACGCTGGCGGAGTTGCTCACTCTCGTACTGATTGAGCTTGCAGCCCAGCGTCGTAATGGCTGCTGAAGGTGTACGGTCGCCGATGTCTGGGGCGCTCATCCGTGATCAGTTGAGGGCAGCGGCCCAGCCAACGCTGACAAGCGGAGCATCAAGCGGGGCCCCGTTGTCGGGCCACAAGAGGTGTGGTATAATCGTCGTGTGCAAAGGGAAACGGCCGGGGCAACCCCGGCCGCTACCTTGTTGGCGGTATCGGTTCAGGTCGCCTTGCTCACTTTGCCTGCCTTGATACACGACGTGCAGACCCTGGTCCGACGGTTGCCTTGCGGAGTAGCGATGCGGACAGACTGCAAGTTCGGCAGCCAGCGCCGCTTGGTGTGGCGCTGAGAGTGGCTCACATTGCACCCGGTTGAGGGCCGCTTCCCGCAGACAGCACATACTTTGGACATCTCTCAACAACCCCTAACGCGAAGCGCGCCCAAGTACAGGCGCGCGAAGTGGTACTTTGCAGCAGCAGACTATATCATAGGTGAGCCGCGGATGCAACCCCTGTCACGTGGACCGGTCTACCCCAGACATGATTGAGCCAGGCGAAGGCCCAGTGAGTGGTGTGCCCGCATACCGACCGTGGCCTGTTCCGCGAATCTCCGGTACAGCCATCATCGGTGGTGTCCATCTCTCCACCGGCAACTACGGTACCGCACCGTGGTGGCAACTGGTTGCCAGCGGCCTACTGATCTCCGTCCTGTTGGCTATCGGGCTGACGCTCACGTTCATCGAGTGTTGGGTCGTAGACCGCTTCCTGGCGACGGGTCTGTCAGCGGCGATGTGGGGTCCTGCTGGTCACTCCGACGGTGCCGGAGCCGCGATGGCGGGTGTCATTGTCCCCATTCTGTCGTTCGCCAATTTTCTGCTCGTGCTGCGCCTCTCGCCCCTGAGTGGTTACCATGCCGCCGAACACAAGGTGGTGGCGGCGATTGAGACGTACGGACGAGTGGAGATGGACGAAGTACTCGCCATGCCTCGCGCGCACCCGCGTTGCGGGACGGTTCTGCTCCTGGGAGTCTTGCCTGGTCTGCTCGTCGCCTACCCTTTGGTGCAGTCAAACGCCTCCTTGGCGGCGGTGATCGCCGTATCGGGTTGGTTGCTGCGTTACCGGGTCGGTTACTTCATTCAGCAACACCTCACCACAAAGCCCCCCACGCCAGCACAACTGGAAGCCGGGATACGGGCCGGGCGACTGATCACATCACTTTGGACCAGGGATGCACACCGACGAGTGACGGTGGTGCAGGGGCTGTGGAACCGGGGATTGCCGCAGTTGCTGGTTGGTGTGGTACTCGGCCAGCATCTGCTGGGCGTCTTGATGCAGAACCTGCACCTGTGGCTGGACTGGTGATCGGGGAACCGTCCCTGACAGCATTCAGCGATCGGTGGCCGCCCGCCCGCAGTATCAAGCCCATGGAGGAGCGATGATTCGCCAACGTCTCACAGCTTTACTCAGATCGGCCCTCGATCAGGCTCAACGCGACGGGATCGTGGATCCCTGTGTGACACCGGAGAGCGACCTGTCACCACCCCCGCGTCCCGACATGGGCGACTTTTCGTCCAATCTGGCCCTGGTGATGGCCAGGGAAGCTGGCATGAACCCCCGTGCGCTGGCGGAGGCACTAGTCGAGCGCATGGACGGCGCGGCACATGGGTGCACGCGCATTGAGGTTGCTGGACCCGGCTTCATCAACTTCCACCTTGAGCCCGGATGGCTGCATCAGGCGGTCGCCGACTGCCTGGCCCATGGGATGGGGTACGGACACGGAAGCGAAGGCCAGGGCTGCCGGGTGCACCTGGAGTTCGTCAGCGCCAACCCCGTGGGGCCCATACACATCGGCAATGCTCGGGGCGGCCCCTATGGCGATGTTCTCGGCAACATGCTGGCTGCTCTCGGGTACAGGGTCCATAAGGAGTACTACGTCAACGATGGGCCCCACAACACCCAAGCCATCCTGTTTGGCAAGTCGCTGCAAGCTCGCTACCGAGAGTTGCTGGGCGCCCCCTTCAGCTTCCCGGAGAATGGCTATCTAGGGGACTACGTGACAGATTTCGCCCGCCAGTTGGTAGCCCGCGACGGCGACAAGCATCTCGCTTTGCCCGAGGACGATGAGGGAGCCTACGCCTTCTTTCGCCTGGTTGAGCAAGACATCGTCGCCGAGGCTCGTCGCGTGATGTCGCTTTTCGGGATCGAGTACGACAACTGGTTTCACGAGGCTGACCTGTATGGGGCGGGAGCCGTTGACCAGGAGGTGCAACGCCTTCTGGCAACGGGCGCTGCCTACACCAGAGACGGCGCCGTCTGGCTGCGTACCGGTGAGCACGGCGATGAAGAGGACCGCGTCCTGGTACGCAGCGATGGTCGGCCAACCTACATCGCCTCGGACGCTGCCTACGCGCTGCTGAAATACCGCAACTTCGACCTCGCAATCTATGTGCTTGGACCCGACCATGCGGGCTATGTGCCGCGTCTGCGGGCGGCCATCGAGGCCGGTGGAGTGGACCTGTCGAAGGTTGAGGTCGTGGTTCATCAGACCGTCCGTCTGCTACGCGACGGAAAGCCAGTCAGACTGTCAAAGCGCCGGGGAGAGATCATAGGTCTGGACGAAGTGGTCGAGGAAGTGGGCCGGGACGCCGCCCGGTTCTTCTTCCTGATGCGGAGTATCGATTCCCATCTTGACTTTGACCTCGACCTCGCCAAGCGCCAGAGTGATGAGAATCCGGTCTACTACGTCCAGTATGCGCACGCCCGCATCTGCAGCATCATCCGCACAGCCGAGGAGCGTGGTTTCGCCTTCGCGGGAGAGCCTGACCTCAGGCTACTGAACACGCCGGCGGAGCGAGCGCTGATGCGAGTGATTGCCGACTACCCCCATGAGCTTCGGGCGGCGACGGCCGCCCGTGCGCCACACCGGCTGACCACCCTTGCTCGCGACCTCGCCACGGCCTTCCACCAGTTCTACGCCTCGTGCCGGGTGCTGGACCACGACGCCATGGCGTTGTCGCATGCCCGAATGGCACTGGTGACTGCCACGAGGAATCTCCTGGCTGCTGAGCTGGCGATCATGGGCCTTTCAGCGCCGGAACGCATGTAGGGGGAGCAATCGCGTGGCGCTTCCTGGTCGCAATACCTGCACATGTACCTGGCTGCTCGCGCTCGGTCTGGGCCTTGGCGTGGCCGTCACCGTTCTGGTCCTGGCAGACACCGCTGACCTGGCCCCTGGGCTGCAGGCCTCCACTGAGCCTTCCGCCGACGGAAACACCCCCCCAGTCATCGTGGTCAAAGGCGACCTTCTGGGGCCGGGCGGAGAGCCCAACCGTTCCCGGTCCGAGGCTTCCTTCCGCAGCGTGTGTACCATGCTGGCCGGGCTGTCTATCCCGTATGCGGTTACCTCCGACTCCGTCATTGAGCGCCACGGCCTGGCAGGCGGAGCGCTCGCCATCTTCCCCTACAACCGCGCCATGAGTGACGGCGAAGCGCAGGCGATCGCCACGTTCGTTGAACGCGGGGGAAAGGTGCTGGTGTGCTTTACCGGTCGCAGCGACGTGCTGGGTTGGGCCGGCGTCCGCTTACGCGGGTGGCGCGCCAACCCGGCGGGACATGAGCGGGGAGAGCTGACTTGTCTTCGCTCATTGCCGGGCCTGAGGAAAGCAGTGACCTGGGTGAGCCCGCAGACTGCCCGAGCCGACCCTCTGGACGGCAGTGAGCCGGTAGCCGTCTGGCGCGCGCGGGCTGGCGGCGATCCGGAACTTGCGGCAATCGCGGGCCCCTTTGGGGCCTTTGTGGCTCTCCTTCCGGACCCTAAGCCGGGTGAGCTGCAGGCCCGCTTTCTTAGGGCCATGATGGGTCTAGTGATGCCGTCCATCTGGCCGCACGTCATCCGCACCGATCCCGCCTCCGTGCCCCTGCCGACACGGTTCCGCACTCTCGATGAGCTCACCAACTGGATTGATTCTGCAGCCCATGCCACCCCGGGCCCTCCCGCTTCCGCTCTAGCATGGACGCAACAGGCTCTGGAGTCGTTGCGGAAAGCGCAGACGGCGCTGGATGCCGGTGACCCTGACGCCGCTTTGGAGATGGTCGAGGAGGCCACTCGCCAAGCCGGCGAGGCGAGCTGGGCATCGTACCCTTCCGTCCCCGGGGAGTTGCGAGGCGTGTGGATGCACAACTATGCGGAGCCATCGTGGGAGGAGGCTCTCGCTCAGATCGAGGGTGCCAATCTCAACGCTGTCTTTCCCTACATGATGAGCGGGGGCGTTGCCTTCTATGACAGCGCCGTATTGCCCAGGCAGCGTGATGAGCCGGGCAGAGACTACCTTCGCGAGGCCATGTCGGCGGCCCAGGGGCGCACTGTGCAGGTGCACGCGCGCATGCTCAACCTATCGCTCCTTTTCTCCTCAGACTCCACACGGCGGTCGTTGCGGGCTCAGGGCCGGTGCGTGGTTGATGCCGGAGGGCGTCAGCTCGACTGGCTGTGCCCGACCAACGAGGCGAACCGCAGGACACAGATCGAGGCCGCACGGGAGTTGGCCCGTTATGGTGTGGCCGGGGTCCAGTTCGACTATCTGCGCTACCCCTCCGCCACCAGTTGCGTGTGCCAGTACTGTCGCAAGGCGTTTGAGCGGTACGTCGGCGTCAGGGTCAGACAGTGGCCTCAGGACGCAGTCAACGGCGGTTACCGCGGCCGGTTCAGCCTCTGGCGACGTCAACAGGTTACGCGCCTCGCCCGTGAGATGTCTTCGGCCGTGCGGGCCGAACGTCCAGACGCCTATGTTTCGGCAGCCGTGTTTCCAGACTGGGAGAGGCATGTCGTCAGCTTCGGGCAGGACTGGAAGACGTGGGTGGAGGAGGGTGTCGTTGACTTCGTCTGCCCCATGAACTACACGCGGGATGCCACGAAGTTGTCGAGCTACCTGCAGCGCCAGAACGCGTGGGTTGCTGGTGCCGTGCCGCTGGTCTGTGGGATCGGCGTGTATGCGGATGGTCACCAACTGAGCGGGGCTTCCCAGTTGCTGGAGCAAGTCGCTACCGCACGTGCGCACCATTCGTCTGGCTTCGTGATCTTCAACTACAGTCCGGCTCTGTCTCGGGATTTCCTGCCTTGGCTGGCCAGGGGAGCAACAAGCACTCCGACCTGCTTTGACCACCTACCCGCTCACCAGCAACGGAGGGCTTCGCGGTGAGATGGATCCTGCGTCCGTTGACCGTGGCGATTGCCCTGAACACCCTGATGCCTGTCCTGGGGGCCTCTGATGGGCCGTTGCTTGCGCGGCAGGCTGTCAGGTTCTCATCCGCCGGTGAACTCCCTGTCTTCCTGAACGGCGAGTTCATCTGGCTGGATCGCCCCGATCTGCCTGCGGTCCGACCGGGAGTGGCGATCTGCCATTCCGACCCATACTGCGGTGGCAGCATGGACGACCGGCTGGTCCAGGCCTTGGCGTCACGCCTGGCTTGTGCCGGGATGGTCGTGTTGCGCTTCAACTATCGGCTTCCCGGGGACCAGAACCGGGCTTCTGACAGTGTCGCGGCGGCGACCGAGGACATACTGGGCGCCCTGAACTGCCTGCGGGGCAACCCCATGGTGGACGACGCGCGCGTTTGCCTGGTCGGGCACTCCTTCGGGGCCGTCGTGGCCTTGAGGGCCACGGTGCAGGCAAAACCGAAGGTCCTGGCCTATGTTGGTGTCGGCTTTCCTCTTGCGGACCACGAAGTGAGTCTGAGCGCTTACAGCTTCGTGCGGCACGCGCGAAGCTCCCTGCTTTTCGTCAGCGGTGACGCTGACACCTCAAGCAGTCTGCTGAACCTTAAGAGGCTGACGGCGCTCACGGGGGTGAAAGCCGAGTTCGTATCGCTGGTGGGTGCTGATCACTGGTTCTCAGCAGACCCGGTGCTCGACGAGCTGGGTATCCACGTGTCTGCTTACCTGAGGGCTCAAGTGGCGGCCGTGGCACCGACCTCTTTGAGCCCCTGAAGCGGAAAGACGTGAGGTCCTTCAGGGTTCCGATGGGCCTCGGCCAGAGCGCAGTCAGAAGACGGCGGTGCTGTGGCGTCTGGGTGTCCAAGTCAGTAATGTCGCCAGAAAGACGGGAGATGATGGACATGAAGGTCGGTTTGAGCACGATTATCACGCCAGCAGAGTGGACTTTCGACGAGACCCTGAGGCAAGCCGCGGCGGCGGGGTACGAGGCCGTTGAGCTGTGCCTCCGTGAGGAGGGAGATATCACACTTCAGACGCCGGAATCCGAGCTGGGCGCGATGGCGGCTCGTGCGAAGGACCAGGGCATCGAGCTATCCTCGGTGTGTGCCCAGGTGCGGAGCATGCCGAAGGACATCATGACCAACGATGAGGCTGTCTGGCGCCAGAGCATTGACACCATCCGACGCTGTCTGGCCGCCACCAGGGCGCTGGGTGTTGACACCATGCTTCTGACCATCGGCGCCCTGACCGATGATCTGTACTACAACGAGGCCTACGCGAATGCAGTCAGAGGGCTACAGATGCTCGCTCCCACGGCCGAGGACCTTCAGGTCAATATCGCGGTGGAGTACGTGTGGAACAAGTTCCTCCTGTCACCGATGGAGTTCGCCCATTTCTGCGACGATGTTGGCAGTTGCCGCGTGGGCCTCTTCTTTGATACCGGCAACATGGTTATCTTTGGCTTCCCCCAACACTGGGTTCGCATCTGTGCTCGACACCTTATGAAGGTGCATTTCAAGGACTTCCGCCGCAACGGGTACGAATGGACGCCATTGCTGGAGGGCGACGTCAACTTCCCCGCGGTCATGGCCGAGCTGAGAAAGGCCGGCTACGACGGGGCTCTGCTGTCAGAAGTCGCGCCGTCCATCGCTCCGTTGGACGAGACCGCAAGAGCCATCCGCAGAATCATGGAGATGTAGCCGACGCGGCTTCCGGGGGAGCAGGGGATAGGGGACGGCGTAGCCCCAAGTGTATGCACAGGGACGGGAAGGACCCTCCCTGTGCATACGGGGCGCGCTCGTGTCCGGCCGGATCGGTCACCGGCTGGCGCTCCGGCTGTCTTCGCCGGCAGCGACAAGCTGCACCCCGAACTCGAAATCCAGGTCGGTCTCGAGAAGACGGCGCCAGGGGAGCCGAACGCGCGTCTCTTCCAGCTCCGCGAGCATCAGCCAACTGCGCGCATTGGAGGGCCCGATGGACACCGATGGGCGGCCGAGGAACCGCTCAATCCATAGATCGGCAGCCGCTCTGGTCAGCTCCTCTCGGACCAGTGACTCGGTGTGCGGGAAGATCGCCGTCAGATCAGCACGCGAGGTGCGGATCATGTCCACAAGGCCCTGGATCACGCCTGGCCGGACGCGGGCCTGGTAGAGCCAGTCATCCACCAGACGGTGGAACAGCAGGCTGACGTGGGCCTTCTCGCTGTCGATCAGGGAGTTCAGCAGCTCAAGATAGCGCAGGGGCGTGAGGGAGACCACGACGTTGGCGAGGTCAAAGGCGCCTTTGTCCTGGAGTGCTATCAGACGAAGCGTGCCCTGGGCGAGGGCCGCCGCCGCCGAGTCACCCGCGGTGCCGCAGGCCGCGAAGCTCAGCAGGCCCAGAGGCCAGATGCCCTCGGCGAAGAGGGCTGATACAAAGGCCTCGTCGGCACCGTCAGGGTAAGCTGCGTCGCAAACCGCCGTTCCGGGATGCCCCAACTCCGAGATCCCTCGCGCGAACTGCGCCATGCGCTGGGCGCGGGCGGCGCGGTTCGGGGCCGCTCCATAATAGGCCCGATCGCGTCTCAGGGGTGCGTTCACCGCCAGCACCAGGTCGGCGAAATCGGGACCGGATGCCTGTTCGCCGCCGATGAGCTTGACCTTGGCGGCAAGTGTATCAGCGAAGGGACGATCCTCAAGGGGAGGAATGTTCTTCAGGTGCCCGGCGTTGGAGGGCAACACGAAGACGCGTGGCACCTTCTCCATATGCTGGTGGACGAAGCGAGCGAATAGCTGCGCGCCCACCTGGTCTACTCCCGGATGCAAGGAGACCTTCTCGCCAAGCCGCTGTTCCTCCACTACGCGGAGTATCGCGCGCTGTTCGGAGGTATGCGGACCGTACGGCCCTGCGTCCTCCTGAACCAGCGCCAGGTAGTCCAGGTTCCCTGCGGCTGTCTCCGCTAATGCCCGGAGATTGACCTGGTGGTTGCGCTCTCGGCAGGCCAGATACTGGCCCAACAGGTCGGCGGGCAGTCGCCGCCTCACCTTCTCAAGCTCGCGCCTGTGAGTCGCCTTACCCAGCTCCTCAACCAGCCCCGAGAGCTCGGAATAGCGCCTCAGCAGGGCCAACGACGCGGTGGCCTGGTCTCCGGGCGAGGTTGTCGCCAACCGCATCACCACGTTGGAGGCCAGAACAGGCAGTTCAGGTGCCAAGCGACGGAGTTCAGAGAGCAGATCGAGGCGCTGCAGTGCCAGTTGTGCCCGCGTCTGCGGACTGCGCGACGCGACCAGACCACCGTAGACAAGCATGTCCAGGGAGATGACCGCTGCGTCGGCCCCGGCCTTTACCTCGGAGAGAAGCCACTCCCAGAGAGCCTCAGGTTGCCCAGGCGTGGTGAAGCCGCCGAGCAGTTCCAGGGGCGGTACCGCCAGGTCATAGTCAACCATTTGCGCCAGGAAGCGGACGTGCTTGACATTGCAGGCTCGGTCGTCAAGCGGCACGTATATGACCTTGTGCACACGGTGCCTAAGAGTCATGTGGTCGTCCTCTATACGCCAGACAGACGCCGCTGGCGACGCCTGGGGCAGCAAGTTGGCATCTATGCCGCATCGTCAGCTACAGTATACGCGCTCACGTCGTTGGCTTTCAAGCGAGCAGCAAGCGAGCTTGCCCGGCAGGTGACCCATGGCCTGGTCTCTACCATAAGGCGGCGGTGGCTCAGGACACCGGAACGCTTCAGGCGCCGAACTTCGCCTGGACGCCAGCCAGATTCGTCAACAGCGGCATCACATCGAAGCCCGTGAAGTAGCCGAGCCCTCCCTGCATGCAGGTCCGTTCACCAAAGGAACCGCAGTTGTCGGGGCGCACACCGAGGCCGTAGAAGACAGCCGGCACCGCGTCCCCGGTGTGGTCGCCATACGTCACGGGAGTACAATGGTCACCGGTGACGAGAATGGTGGTACATTCGAAGTCGACATGCTCAAGAAGATAGCCGACCGCGCTGTCCAGCTTGGCGATCGCGCCCATCTTCTGGGCAGCATCGTGGTCGTGGCCCGCCAGGTCAGGGGCCTTGATGTTGGCGAGCACAAAATCGTGGCTGTCCAGGGCTGCAACCACAGCCCGCGATATGGCAAGCTCGTCAGTGTCCTTGCCTCCGGTCGCCTCGGGTACGTCAACCACGGTCATCCCCAGGTAGAGCCCCAGACCGCGCACCAGGTCTACCTCCACGATCATCGCCCCTTTGAGACCGTACCTCTTGGCAAAGGGCTCCAGGTGCACGGCGGTTCCGACGCCGCGCGGCAGGGCGATGTTGGCCGGCGGAAGACCTGCGGCCCGTCGCTGCTGGTTGACCGGATGGCTGTCGAGCGCCGCATGGGCGGCCTGAACCCATTTGTTGACAATGGCCGCGGTCCGAATCGCGTTCGGATCGTCAGCAGCTTCCGGCAGCGGCGCACAGTCCGGGTACTCAGCTCCCTCATGGTGGGGGTCTACTTCCGTAATCCGGTGGTCCAGATCAGCGCCGCGCATGACCAGGGCAGCCCGGTGCTCAACAGACTCACGGAAGATGCACTGGACCCCGTCTATCAGCCCCGCTTGCTCGTTCACCGCCTTCGCCAGCTCGTCGGTGCCAGAGCTGATGCGCCCGGCCCGTCGGTCCGTAACACGGCGGCCCTCGACCGTGGAGAAGTTGCAGCGGAACGCCAGGTCGCCGGGCAACACATCAATGCCCACGCCCTTGGCCTCGAAGGGACCACGTCCCTTGTAGTTGCTGAACGGGTCATACCCCAGTATGGCCATGTGTGCCGTGTCGCTTCCCACCCGGCGGCCATGTGATATGGGGTTCAGCATCCCGCAGACTCCACCGGCAGCGAGATGATCCAGATGCGGCGTCGCCTGGGCCTCCAGCGGAGTACGTCCGTCAAGCTCGGGAACCGGGCGATCACCGACTCCATCACCCAGGAAGATGATGATCTTTGGCTGTGACGACATACCTGCCTCCTACCGCAACGTCGTGATGGCAAAAGCAGAGCGGATTGTAGCTGTTGCTGGGACTGCGGTCAAGGAGGCGGGAGTCCGGGGCCGTCGTTCAGGGCGTCAGAGTGCACCGAGGGCGGGTCAGGGCAACGTGGCAACAGGGTGTCACTGACCTGTCGGGGAAGTGGGGGAGAGCAGGCAGCACAGAGCAGCCGCCCTGACTCGGCGGCTGCCGCTGCATTGGACGGCCGCAGGAAGGTCGCTATCCCCGACGTGGTTCCCCGGAGGAGCGCAGACGCCCCACACGCCGTTGCGTGCGCACTGGACAGGCCGACACCTGAGCGCTCGCAGCGCCCCGCACGGCGCCCGGTGTGCCGGCTGCTTTCTACCCGTGCAGCTTCCGAGTCAGCTCCGCCAACGCCTGCCCCCAACGGCGACACTCGGCCTGCGCGGTCGCGTCCGGCGCTCCGATAGCCACAGGCCCATAGTGGTTCCCCCGCGGGTCCCCCTTGACCACCATCCCGTGGATCATGAGCGCCCGCAGGATGTCAACAACGGTGGTCTCCACTCCGCCGCCAAACACGCCAGCCGAGGCAAAGGCCCCGCCCACCTTCCCCTCCAGCTTGGTGTGGTGCCCAACGCTCTCGTCAATGAGGGTCTTTAGCTCCGCCGCCATGGTGCCGTAGTAGACCGGAGAGCCCATGATGATCCCGTCGTAGGCCAGCAGATCATCAGGCGAGACGTCGGAGCAGGGCCGGATGTCCACGTCGACCCCGGCCACTTCACGGGCTCCCTCGGCGACGAGTTCGGCCATCCGTGCCGTGTTGCCGGAACGACTGTAGTAGGTGATCAGCAACCGTGCCATTCTGCAGTCCCTCCCCTGGCTGTTGCGTCAGCCTTTGGCCGCCCATGCCAGGCCGCGGCGAACCATGGTCAGCACGGGCGGCATAGCCAACACGTCTGCGCTGTGCCCCAGGGAGCAGTAGAAGACCTTGCCAGCCCCGTAACTCTTCTGCCAGGTGACGGGCACCACCACATTGTCATAGTCAGGGAACGTGGTGGTTGCCAGGACGCGGATGATAGGATCGACGTGCAGGTAGTACTGCTCCGAGGTGACCTCAAAGTCCTCGATCCCGGCGGTGATGGGATCGGGCTCAGGGCCGATGTTGACCGTGTAGGTGCGGATGCCGCCGGGGTGGGCAACCCATTGGCCGCCGCACATGAACTGGTATTCAGTCTGCGTGCGGTACGCATCACACATCCCGCCGTGAATGCCCCCGAAGCCCACGCCGCTTTGCACGGCGTTCAGAAGCGGCGTGAGGTGCTCGCTGGCGATGTCACCCATGGTCCAGTTGTTAATGATCAGGTCGAGGCTCTTGAGCTTCTCCTCGTCGGCATAGGCTTCCTGCGAGGTCGCAACCTCGACCGCGAACCCGTCCTCGGTCAAGGCCTGCGCCATGATCTCGGCGGTCTCCTTGGGCTGATGCCCATCCCACCCGCCCCAGACAATCAGTGCTTTCTTCATTACTGGTCCTCCCTGGTTAGTGCACAACGGCGAGGCCCCGAAGACGGACCCTAGGCACGGCGTCCCATGTGCGGCCTTCCAGCAGGCGCCCAGCCTTCTTCTTGTTGCACCCGCCCCATTGCTTGAAGAAGAAGGGAACCCCTTGTTCACGGCAGGCGTCGCGTATGTCCAGCACCCACCCGGGCTGCATCGGTCGCGCGCCGGGGCCAGACTCTCCCCCCACGATGGCCCAGTGGATGCTCGACAAGTCCGGCTGTGGCACTGGGCCGATGAGCGGCTCAAAGGAGACAAAGCGCACCGCTGCTGGCACCATGCGCAGGTCGTCACAGCGCCGCAGGTACTCGCCACTCTCTACGGTTACACCCGCCCAGATGTTCGGCGTCCAGTCGAGTAGGCTCGCGATCTCGAGTAGGCGCTCCGAGCGCTTAGTTAGCACCTGGAACACGTGCCAGTGTGCCCGGTCCATCACAGTGAAGACATCCTGGATAAAACTCAACGGCACGTCCTCGTGGAACAGGTCGCTCATCGAGTTGACGAACACCATCTGGGGTTTCCGCCAGCGCAAGGGTAGGTCCAGCATGTGCGGGTGGCACCGGACAGCGAAGCCGTCGCGGTAGTTCGGCTGCCCCATGGCCTGTAGCCGCCGCGCCATGCGCTCGGCGTAGCAGTTGGCGCACCCCGCGCTGACCTTCGAGCACCCCGTGACAGGGTTCCAGGTTGCCTCGGTCCATTCTATGGTGGTGGCAGCCATGTCATTGGCCTCTGGTGCGATACTTGCTGATGATGTCAGTAACGATGTGGTGTCCGGTCTTGTTCGGTGACGCGAACAGGAGGTAGTAGATGATGGCGTTCGTGCTGTTCCGCATCGGCAAGGGCTCCGCCACGTACTCGAATCCGGCCACCTCGTGCAGACGGCGCATATAGGCACCCACGATGGCCTCGTTTCCCTGCTTTTAAGGGCGATCTAGCACAGGGAAGAGACTGGGGTTAGCCTGATAGGCAATCTCCGTCCAACTCTCGTCGCCCCAGAAGGCTGTCATGCGGTCACGCTGCTCGCGGCGCACCTTCTCCGGCTCGCGCCACAGGACATTGCGGTTCATGTCCATGACCATGAAGTTGATGAAGACCTCAATGGTTCGGGTGTTTCCAGCGGCTTGCACCACAGACCAGTTCAGATTGATACCATACGGGTCCAGAAGACATAGCGCTCGGCGGCGGTGCGACCAACGCACTCTTGGGAAGACCTGGTCTAGCAGGATGGAGTTGCAGTTACCAGTGTACAGATGCACGTCGGGCCTGTCACCAACAACTGCCTGAAGGGCTTGCGTCTTATCCCCATCGAGGTCAATGAAATGATACTCTTTAAAGGGCGGCGTGACGCTTAATGCGTTGAGGGGCGATCCCTCTACGAACTCACCCGTCCGCTTTGACAAATGGTACCC
>JABLXH010000107.1 GCA_013178155.1 Armatimonadota bacterium
ATGCGGTGATCTGGCAGCAGCTCCTGCAGCTCAGGGCTGACGGTCGAACCAGGGACGTGGCGCTGTCCATCCCGCGGCAGTTCGCGGAGGCTCGAGCGGAGGTCCTGCAGTTGGCCGTCGTGCTGGACGCCGGCGCCGAGGGGGTGCTTACCTTCACCCGACCTGAGTTGCGGCCCGAGGCGCTCACCGTCTCGGTGCGACCTGGTGTCGTTGGGGCCGGGGCGGCCAACCCGCTGATGCCGCAAGTCTTCTGCTCGGCGGTCAACAACGGCTCTGAGGAGCTCCGGCCGGACGCCATCGTCACGGTAACCGACAGCGAGGGAAAGCAGGTGCACACCGAAAAGCGTGCCATCGTCATTGGCGCCCGCAGCGCGGCGCACTTCCCCTTCGTGCTCCGGCTGCCCCAGGCAGGCCTCTACGAGGTTAGCCTCGCTATCATGGCCAACGGCAAGGAGTTGGGCAAAGCGACGATGGAGCTGTCTGCAGGCCAGATGGGGGAGGAGTGATGGCGATCTGGATCTCACGTCCGCTACGGCTTTCCCTGGCCCTGGTGCTGGCCGTGGCCGCGCCGATGATGGCCGCTGAGGTGAACCTCGTCAACGGTGACTTCGAGCAACCGGAGCTGACGTCGGAGCTTGTCCCGGTGGGCTGGCACATAGACCAGCGAGAGCCTCGGCCCAGCCCCCACATCCAGCGCCAGGCACTGCTGACCCACGGCGGGCGGTACGGTGTGCGGATCGCGGATTACAGGGCTGATGCGGGCTACCCGCTGCGCTCGCGCCTTTACCCGGCCGTTCCCGGCGAAACCTATGAAGCCTCGGCCTGGGTGTGGAATGTGGAAGGCGATGGCTGGCTATATCTGGAGTTCTACCGCGCCCCGGGGCAGCGTGTCAGCGAAACGCACCTGGGCTGCGGAGCGACGGGCGAATGGCGACAGATCGTGGTGCGGGACCAGTGCCCTGCCGAAGCGCGATATGTGGCCGTGTTGCTGTACTCGGCGATAGCCAATGTGGGTGAGACGGCCTGGGACGACGTGAGTCTTAGCGGCCAGGCGGGCGAGGGGGAGGCCGCCAACCTGGACACGAAAGGAGCCCAGGCAAGCGTGGACTGGAGCTATCTCTACGACGTCGGCGACCGCAAGCAGTTGCTTTTCGATGATCTCTTCTTTGCCGCACACAAAGGCTTCTGGTGGCGGGTGTGCCCCCCGCACAAGACGGGCGAGAAGACCCTTGTTGCCGATAAGCCCTGGGAGAGCTTCCTCATCAACTGGTTTTCCGTACTGCAGGATGAGGGCAAGTTCCGGATGTGGTATGAGTGCTATGACAGCACCTACGGCGGCGACCAGAACGCCCGCTACTGCTACGCCGAATCCACCGATGGCATCAACTGGACAAAGCCGAATCTCGGGCTGGTGGAGTTTCAGGGCTCCAAGGACAACAACATCCTGTTCCACGGTCTGGGGGGCCTGACCAACCACGGCGGTACAGTTTTCAGGGACCCGCAGGCACCGCCCAGCGAGCGCTACAAGTTCATCTTCTTCGGCCTCGTCAGGCCGGGCGGTGATCAGTACCGGGTTTGCGCGGGGTACAGCGCCGACGGCATCCACTGGCAGCGCTACGAGAAGGCTCCCATCCTCGACGTCGAGAGCGACACCCAGCAGTCCGCCTTCTGGGATGAGCGTATTGGCAAGTATGTGGCTTACTGCCGATTGTGGACCCCCACTCGGACTATCGGCCGCTCGGAAAGCACGGACTTCCTGAACTTCCCGTCGGCGGTCGAGGTGCTGGGCTGCGACGAGCTGGACCCGCCCGACACGGACATGTACAACAACGCGGCGATGAAGTACCCCTACGCCGAGAACGCGTACTTCATCTTCACCAGCATGTACTACCACCCCACCGACAACCTGGACATCCAGCTCGCTGTCAGCCGCGACGGCGTGCACTGGACCCGCCCCGAGCGCAAGCCCTTCATCGAGAACGGCCCGCCCGGCAGCCTGGACGACGCCACGGCCTACATGGCGCCGGGGCTGGTCCGGCAGGGCGACGAGCTGTGGCACTACTACTTCGCCAGTCGCGCCCGACACAACCAGGTCTACCCGCAATGGGAGAGCTACGGCAGCACCTACACCCGCGTCACGCTGCCGCTGGACCGGTACGTCGCGCTGGATGCCAGCGTCATGCCAGCCACTTTCACGACCCATCCGCTGACCTTCACAGGCACCCGGCTCGAGGTCAACGCCGATGTGCGACCGGGGGGGTACGCCAGGTTTGAACTGCGCGACGAGGCCGGGCAGCCGCTGCCGGGTTTCGGGCTCGCCGACTGTGAGCCGCTTAGGGGCGACAGCGTGCGCCATCAGGTGAGATGGCAGGGCGGCGATCTGAGCACTCTCGCAGGGCGGAAGGTCGTGTTGCACTGCGAAGCGCGCGATGCAAGCCTCTATGCCTTCCAGTTCGTGCGCTAACCGGGGCGGGACAGAGGAATCTCGCGGGGCCGCAGGGAATCACCTGCGGCCTCGTCGTGCAGCCCATCCCGCAGAGGTAGCCCACCGCCATGCAGTCTGAGATTCGCATTGGGGACAAGATCCGCCAACTGCGTGAACTACAGCAAGTCAGCGTGGAGGAGCTGGCGGAACGCAGCGCCACCACTCCCGAACTCATCGCCGGGCTGGAAGCAGGAGCTCTCGTGCCATCGCTGGCGCCCCTGATGAAGATCGCCCGCGCTCTCGGGGTTCGCCTTGGCACTTTCCTGGACGACGCGGAGCCTGCCTCGCCAGCCATTGTCCGCGCCGGTCGCTCGGAGCGGGTGGTGCGCTTCGCGGGTGGCGGCAGCCCTACGACGAGCACGTTGGAGATGTTCTCACTGGGCGCCGGCAAGCAGGACCGACACATGGAGCCGTTCCTGGTGGAGGTCCATCCGCTCCAGGACGCCGCGCCGCCCCTGTCGTCGCATGAGGGCGAGGAGTTCATCTACGTGCTGCGCGGCAGTGTGGAGCTTCTCTACGGCTCTCAGCGCCACCAACTGGCCGCCGGCGACAGTGTCTACTATGACTCCGTGGTCCCGCACCATCTCCATGCCGTCGGCGACGCCGATGCGACCATCCTGGCGGTGGTCTACGCGCCGCTTTAGGCCTTTGCTGAAGGAACCGCAAGCGATGTATACCCACACTATCACCCCGCGCATGGGGGATTGCGACGGTCTGCGCCACATCAACAACACCAAGATCCCGGAGTACTTCGAGCAGGCCCGTAACCCGGTGTTCCGCCTCTTCAGTCCGGACCTGGACTTCGAGCACTTTGACCTCATCATGGCCCACCTCGAGGTGGACTTCCTGCATGCCATGGTCTGGGGCCTGGAGGTGGAGGTCCGGACGTTCATCACCCACGTGGGCAACTCGTCTTTCACAGTGAGCCAGCAGGCCTGGCAGGACGGTCGGCTTTGCGCCCGGGGGCATGTGGTGATCGTCCACTACAGCCACGCCGAGGGGCACTCCAAGCCGCTCACACCCGAGCAGCGAAACTGGTTGCAGCAGCACTTTGTGCCACGTGAGGAATTCGACCAGTAGGCCCCGCCCAGAGCGACGCCGGAAGTGCCGCTGGCCCTGATATGAGGGACCCCATCGCCATGCTTTTCACCGATAAGACCGTCGGCCAGTTCCTTGAGGATGTGGTCGCCGGCGACCCGGAGCGCGGGTTCATCGTCTACGCGGACCGCAACCTCCGCTTCACCTACGCCCAGTTCAACCGGCGCGTGGACCGCACCGCCCGGGGCCTGCTGGCCCTGGGCATCGGCAAGGGTGATCATGTGGGCATCTGGGCCCGCAATGTCCCCGACTGGCTCACCATGGCCTTTGCCACCGCCAAGATCGGCGCGGTGCTGGTGACCGTCAACACGCTCTACAAGAGCCACGAGCTGGCTTACGTCCTGCAGCAGTCGGATATGAAAGCCCTGGCCATGGTGGACCGCTTCCGGGACAGCGACTACCTCGAAATCGTCTACGGACTGGTGCCAGAGCTGCGACAGTGCGAGCGCGGGCGTCTCGTCAGCGCCGAGTTCCCTTATCTGCGGCACGTGATCTACCTGGGCCAGGAAAAGCACCGGGGGATGTACAACACCAATGAGCTACTGCTGCTGGGCGACCATACTCCGGAGGAGCTCCTGAAGGAGGCCGCGGCCGGAGTGCACTGCGACGACGTGGTGAACATGCAGTATACCTCCGGCACCACGGGCTTCCCCAAGGGGGTCATGCTCACCCACCGCAATATCCTGAACAACGGATACTACATCGGGGAGGGGCAGAAGCTGACGGCGGAGGACCGGGTCTGCATCCCCGTACCCTTCTTCCACTGCTTCGGGCTGGTGCTGGGGGTCATGGCCGTCCTGACCCACGGCTGCACCATGGTGCCGCTGGAGCAGTTCGACCCGCTGCTGGCCTTGGCCGCAGTGGAAAAGGAGCGCTGCACGGCCCTCTATGGCGTGCCGACCATGTTCATCGCTGAGCTGTCGCACCCCATGTTCCGCCTGTTTGACCTGTCCTCCCTGCGCACCGGGATCATGGCCGGTTCGCCGTGCCCCATCGAGACCATGCGCCAGGTCATGACCGAGATGCACATGCCGGAGGTGACGATCTGCTACGGTCTGACCGAGGCCTCGCCGGTGTTCACGCAGACGACAACGGACGATGACATTGAGCGCAAGGTCAGCACGGTGGGGCGGGCCCACCCGCACATCGAGGTCAAGATCGTGGACCCGGAGACGGGCGAGGAGGTGGGCCCACACGTTCCTGGCGAGATCTGCTGTCGGGGCTACAACGTGATGAAGGGGTACTACAAGATGCCCGAAGCGACCGCCGAGGCCATTGACGCCGACGGTTGGCTGCACAGCGGCGACCTGGCAACGGTAGACGAGGACGGTTACTATCGGATCGTGGGCCGCCTCAAGGACATGATCATCCGGGGCGGCGAGAACATCTACCCCCGGGAGATCGAGGAGTTCCTGTATACGGTGCCGGGCGTCAAGGACGCCCAAGTGGTGGGCGTCCCGGATCCGAAGTTTGGCGAGGAGGCAGCGGCCTTCATCATCCGCCACGACGGTGCCGACCTCACCGAGGACGATGTCAAAGACTACGCGCGGATGAGAATCGCCCGCTACAAGGTGCCGCGCTACGTCTTCTTTGTGGACGAGTATCCCCTCACGGCCAGCGGCAAGGTCCAGAAGTACCGCCTGCGTGAGGAGGCGCGACGACTGCTGGGGATTGATGGGGTTGGCTTTGAGCAGCGCGACGAGGACTGAGGTGGCCCATGACATGCCGCGACCGGGTGTTGGCCGCCGTGGCCCATCAGTCCCCTGACCGCCTGCCCCGGGATTACTGGGCCACACCGGAGGTTACGGAGCGCTTGCTGGCTCACCTCCGGCTGCCGGACCGAGAGGCCCTGCTGCGCCACTTCGGCTTCGATCTGCGCTACGTGGAGGGGCCATCCTTTGTGGGCCAGGGCCTGCGCAGGCACGACGATGGCAGCGTGGAGGACTTGTGGGGGGTGCGCCGCCGCGCCGTGTCGGTTGCCCGTCGGGAGTACCAGTGGACATACCAGCACGTGGTGCAGTCGCCGCTGGCGGCCGCGGAAACCCCTGCCGACGTTGCAGCCTACGCGCGCTGGCCCTCGCCTGACTGGTGGGACTATACCGGGCTCCGGGCCCAGTGCCAGTCCCACGCCGGCCATGCCGTCGTCATCGCCGGTGACCGACTCGACCGCACGGCCCAGCTCAAGCCGATGATGTACCTGCGGGGGATGGAGCAGACCTATGTCGACCTGGCGATCAACCCGGCGTTAGTTGAGGCCATTGTCGGCCGCATCAGGGAGTACTTCCTCGAGTACAACCGTCGCGTCTTTGAGACCGCGGCGGACAGCATAGACATCTTCATGATGGGGGACGACTTTGGCACCCAGCAGGGGCCAATGATGAGCCTGGAGACCTGGCGGCAACACTTCCGGCCCGGGTTTGCCGCCTACATCGAGCTGGCGCATCGCTATGGGCTTAAGGCCATGCACCACACCTGCGGTAGTGTGGTGGACCTGATCCCGGATTTCATCGAGTGCGGACTGGACATTCTGCAGTCGCTCCAGCCCCAGGCTGTGGGCATGGACCTGGCCGCATTGCGGCGCGAATATGGCCACGACCTGTGCTTCCACGGCGGCCTGGACATCCAGGGTGTCATACCACACGGCACGCCCCGAGAGGTCCGCGAGCACGTGCGCCAGCAGGTGGAGGCCGCCGGTAACCAGGGCGGCTACATCCTCTGCACCGCCCACAACCTACAGCCCGACACCCCGACGCAGAACATCCTCGCCCTCTTCGAGGCCTATGCGGAGTTCGGCTAGACTCTATGGCAGCGTCAGTATTCGGCCGGACTCGGGCGCCAGGTCGAGACGCAAGACCCCGTGGCGGGAGGCGATGGTGCCACCATGGCCGATGTCGCGCAGGGTCGTCGCCTGCGGCCACGGCACCGCTACGCTGACCGGCCAGGGATTCGGGTTTACCACGGCGAGGCCTCGCTCGAAGACCCGGTAGGTCGCTCCACGGCTCTGGCGGCACTCACCGGTTGGCCGGCCCAGGCGCGCCGCATACAGCTCCGTCGCGAAGTCGGTGACGCCCGGCAGGTCACGCAGTCCCAAGGCGTCTGCCCACAGGAAGCCTGACATGGCGGCAAATGCTCGCGACAGCAGCGCCGCTTCACGCAACTGCTCCGATGTCCCCGCGCCGAAGTAGGACAGAATGACGGGTACCTTGCCATGGGCCACCGCCTCGGCCCAGCGCTGGCGGTGCCACTGCAGCTCCGGCCATGGCGACCGCAGCACCGTGGACTCCGCACCGTAGGGGAAGGCCTCCAGCATCTGGCTGTCGCAGTAGGCCCAGTGGGTGGGCAAGATGCCTGTACAGGTGTTCTGCATCACGATGCGGTCCGGCCCATGCCGCTTCACCTCGGCGTAGACGGCCCGCAGGACATCCTCATAGGCCTGGGTGTTGGTCCACTCGGGGTGGGGGTGAGTGTGCTTGCCATGCTGGGGCCCATAGCACTCCACCGTGGGCCCGGCCAGGTCAATGAACACCCCGTCATAGCCCAGTTCCATGAGCATTCGCACCTGGCGCACCGCTGCCTCCTTCAGGCCGGGCTGGTGCAGACAGGTGTTGAGCAACCCCGGATGGCCGTGCTCCTGGCCCCAGCCGTCGTGCTGGATGCTACCGTCCTTGGCGATGCAAATCCAGTCCGGGTGGTCCTTGAGGTCGCGGGTCTCGTTGTCCAGCGACTCACTCCACTCGCTGTACACCCGCCCCCCCTCGCGAACCTGTAGCTCCGTGTTCAGCAGGCAGGTGTAGACAACGTAGTGCAGGAGCTTCACACCCTCGGCATGGCACCGGTCGAGGGCGGCCTTGTCCGGCGTGCTGCCAACGATGAAGGGGAAACCCCGCAGCTTCCCTCGCACGTTGTCCTGAGTCCACTGGGCCTTGTCGCGATAGTAGAGATTGTAGACCTCCGCCTCGCGCAGCCACGCGGGAGCCGGTGCCCCATAGTCTGCCTCCCGTTGGGCCAGCCGCCCCGGCTGCAGGGCCGGCAAGTCGGACCGCCACGCCGCCGCGGCCAATTCCCGGGCCGCCGTCGCATCGGCCACCCACGCCAGGCCGAAGCTGGCGTCATGGGAGGTCGCCGGGTCCAGCAGGCTGGAACGGGGCAGAGCGTGCAAGAACACGCCGCCGGCCTCACCGGGCGCCCGCCCGGCCACGTTGGTGGGCAGCACCGCCAGCCCACCCGCACCCCGGGGCAGGAACCACCACTCGCGCCAGGGCAGGCTGGCCCACTGCTTTTTGTCCAGAGCCGTCTCGGCGACGCCCTCGGGAGCCGGAGCGTAGTAGCGATCAGAAGCCAGGTCGCTCTGCCAGTAGTAGTACTGCCCGCGCGGCTCATCCAGTACGCGCAGTCGGCTGGTGACGAAGACGGCCTCCAGGTCAGCGTACGCGGTGGCCTCGATGACGAACTCCCTCGCCTCGGCTACCGGGTAGGTGACCCGGGCCTGCAGGTGTCCGGCAGTCCGCTCCCACCGGGGCCCCTCGAGAGCCGCCTGCGGTTGGGTCCAGCCGTCGCCCAGTTGCAGGTTGGGAGTCAGACTAACCTCCTGACCGTGCGCCTGCAGGTTCAGCACGCCGTTGTCTAGGGAAATGTTCAGCGTCTGGGCTCCGCAACGAAGGACCACACCACGGCCCGATACCTCGCCATGAAGCGTTTCTCCCGCCCAGGCGAAAACGGGCGCTAGCATTACCACCAGAATGGCCATCCACCGCATGTTGTTCCTCCTTGGCCGCACTCCCCGAGGGCGAGGAGCCTCGGCGCGTGGTTCATAGGATACCTGTGGAACTGCGAACAACAAAGCAATGCCCCTTCGTCCGAGGCGGACAGAGGCTGGCGGGGATGCCGCGAGGGTACTCCCCCCGGCCGGCATCAGTCTTCTCCGGCCTCCCGCAGGATGTCTGTCAGGCTGCGGAAAAAGACCACGTCCGTAAACTGCTTCTCGGCCCGAGCACGGCCCGCTGCCGCCAGAGACTGGCGCAGGCGGTGATCCCCGCGCAGACTCTCCAACGTCTCGCGCAAGGCAGGTACCTCGCCTTCCGGGAAGACCAGGCCCGTCTCCCCAATGATTTCGGGTATCGCCCCGCAAGTGGAGCCCACCACGGGCGTTTCGCAGAGCATGGCCTCCACCAGGACCTGGCCGTACTGCTCGGCCCAGCGGGGGAGGGTGCGCGAAGGCAGTACCAGAACGTCGAACGCAGACATGTAGGGAGCCAGTTGCTCGTGTGCCACACGGCCGGGCCAACGGACACGGGGGGTCAGGCCCAGGTGAGATACCAGGGAGGCCAGAGAGGTCGCCTCGGGGCCATCCCCCACGATCGTCAGGTGACAGTCGGGAGGCAAGCCCTGCAGAGCCTTCAGCAGCAGGTCCAGTCCCTTCTCAGGTACCAGGCGCCCGACATAGCCGATGTGGAAGGCGTCCGGGGCGAGCCCCAGCGCCTCTCGCACCGGCGTCGGATCCCGGGGCTGGAAACGGTCCGCCCGCACCCCGGGATAGAGCAGCCTTACCCGGTCGGCGGGGAATCCCTGTCGAACCAGGACGTCTGTGACACCCGTGGATGCCGCCGCCATCAAGTGGGCTTGGGCCAGGCTGGAACGCAGGGCCCATCCGCGCAGACGCCGGGGAAAGCCCCGCCAGTCCAGAAGCAGGTTCTCCAGGGAGTAGAAAACGATACGCACTTCCGGCGCGGCTCGATGGGCCAGACGCGCCACCTGCGCCATGCCCAGCTCGGAAGGCTCGCCGGCCAGGAACGCGACGTCGGGGTGAAAGTGGCGCAGGAACCGCAACACGCCTGTCAGATACACACTGTAGACATAGGGCCGGACCGGGAAAACCGGAGGGGCCAGCACCGGGAACTCACTCTCGGCCTGCTGACCCTCGCGCAGGCCGCCAAACTCGCCCAGGTCTATCCGGCGCGGCTGTATCCCGGCGACTTCCAGGCCGTGGCCCGCCAGACCGGCACACAGGTGGCTGACGTTGGTGTGGGCGGCAACCAGGACGCGGATCGGCAAGTCCCCCTTTCAGAGCACCGCGATGGGGCCATTATAGCCCCAAGCTGGCGTCGGGCATAGTGCTGGCGGAGGAAGAGGGATAGCTGTGGCAGGAAGAGAAGGCACAGGCATCCGGGCCCAAAGCTGGACCTGGGCCCGACCGAGGTGGAAACCATGCGAAGCGCACTGACAACGCTCATAGCCCTGGCGATGGCCGTGGCCATTGCTTCTGCTCAGGAGGCCCCAATGGACCCCAGAGTCGCGTACGCCCCGGACATCGTCGGTGAGGGCCGGCTGTTCATGATCGCAGTCAAGGCTGCGCCGGCGACCCCGGAGATCGCGGTGACGGTCCCGCCCGAGGTGCAGCTACTGGACCAGACACGCCTGCCAACCACCTCAGAGGTGCGCCGGTACTACTTCCGCAGCCTCAGCCCCTCGGCAGGGGTACAGATCCGGTTCGCCCACCCCGAGGGAGAGCTTGTGGTGCCCCTTGTCATCTGGTCCTTTGCGGATCTGTGCGCGTTTCGGGAGCTCAAGGGCCTGCAGCTACCCCGACGCTGGCCGCTGGGTGAGCGTCTGCCTGAACTCAAGGAAGGGCAGACTATCACCCCACCGGACGAGCGGGAGCCCCGCACCGGTGGTGGCGGGCCATCGCAGTACCTGGAAATGAGTGACGATGCCATCTGGGCCATGCAGCCCGACAGCACGATCCCGCGCTGGCATTGGGTGAATGTCTCCAAGGGCTGCCCGGTGCACGGCGCTCAGATCTATGAGAAGCAGGCGTATTACCCCTGGATCAAGAGTGATGCCCTGCCCTGGACCTGGAAGATTGAGTGCCCCGTCGGTCACGAGCTGTACCCCAGCAATGATTTCGCCCATGACGACTTCACCAGCGGCGATTTCCCGGACGACGGCATCGGGGGCGGTTACGTCCAGGGTGAGGACCATTACGGCTTCATCGCCGAACTGTGCCAGATGTACTGCCACCGGGCTCTGAGCGTGGCTCCAGCCTGCGCCGACGGCTACATGGCGACCTCCGATGTCCGCTACCTGCACAAGGCACTCGTCGCCATGTGCCGTATCGCCGTGGAGTACGCCTATCTAGCGACCATGACCCAGCACCGGCACCGCAACACCTGGGCTCAGGTGGAACGTTTCGGCCAGGGTCGGTTCGACGAGGGGCCGATCCTGGGCGCCACGGGGCTTACGGTCTATTCCATTGACCAGCCTGGCTACCAGGTGCGCTATGCCGAGACCTATGACCGCATTTGGCCTTACATTGACCGCGATCCGGAGATCATCCCGTTCCTGCAGGCCAAGGGTTTCACGGACATCAAGACCCATGAGGACGTGCGGCGGTTCATCGAAGAGAACCTGATGGCGACATGGATGCAAGGGGCCATTGACGGGGCGACCAACTCCAACGACCCGTACCACCAGTGGGGTGCGGCCCGGATGGCGGAAATGCTCAACTACCGCCGGGGCGACGAGTTCATGGACTGGCTCTATGACGGCGGCGGCGAGATGCGGATCTTCGTGCCCAACACCTACTTCCGCGACGGCTCGCCCTATGAGTCCACCGGCGGCTACAACGGTATGCATGTCACCGCCCTGGGACCGATCGTCGAGTCGGTGGAGCACCTGCGAGAACTGCGGCCCGAGGTGTACCCGGTCGAGAAGTACCCGGCACTGTCTCAGTCCCGGCGCTACCGCAATGTCTTTGACTTCGCCATGGACACGGTCACCATAGACCGTTCCTACCCCTGGGTTGGCGACACGGGCAGTTGGCCGGCCTACAGCAAGCTGCCCAGGATCACCTTCCAAAACGGGGGGACAGGCGCCTTCGAGCACGCCTACAAGCTCTTCCGCGACCCCAAGTTTGCATGGGCCTTGGCCAACACTCCCGGCTGGCAACCGTCCGACAACTTCCCATACACCCGCGAGGAGATCGAGGCCGAGGCCGCCAAGTGGCCCGATGACTGGAATGACGCCAGTTCCATCCACGACGGCTACGGGCTGGCGATTCTGCGCGGCGGTAAGGGTGACGACAAGCGGGCGCTGTGGATGAACTACGGCCACAACCGTGGGCACAGCCAGGATGACACCATGGACTTGGGCCTGCAGGGTTACCAGGGCCACTTGCTAAACCACATGGGCTACCCCCGCAACTGGGGCTACTGGGAGTACTCGTGGACCAGCCACCATGTGGCCCGGATGTTTCCCTACCAGTCGCTCGTTGGCCGGGCTCAGCTCTTCGCTGACGCTGGGGTCGCGCATGTGGCCGAGGCCAGGGCCGAGGGCCATACGGAGTACGACAACGATGGGAGCCGCCCGGCGCCGCTCCCGGATTACTGGCAGCGCCGCATGCTGGCCCTGGTGGATGTGAGTCCGGATCAGTTCTACTGTGTGGACCTCTACCGCATCTCGGGCGGCGATGAACACTGGTGGGCCTTCCATTGCCAGGAGGGTGATTTCACCACTGGCGGCCTGGACCTCTCGGCCCCCGCCGAGGGGACGTTGGCCGGCCCCGACATCCCCTACGGCGATGAGGCCTGGATGAAGGCCAATGGCTGCAGCAAGCACCCGGCCTATGGTTGGCGCGGCCTCAAGATGGCCTTCGCCCACCTGTACAACGTCCAGAAGGCGCCCGCACAGGGGCCCTGGTGGGCTGACTGGAGGCTCAAGACCGGCGACGGTCTACACTTCCGGCTGAACGTGGTCCAGTCGGAGGGTGTGGAGGTCAACGTCTGTGATGGCACCTCTCCGGCCGGCGGCAATCCCTATGAAATGAAGTGGATCATGCTGCACAAGCAGGCCGAAACGCCGGTCAAGACGCAGGTTCTGACGGTCATGGAACCGTATCTGAACGAACGTTTCATTCAGGACATCCAGCCTCTGGCACTGTCGGGCCAGGATGACGGAAGCTTCAAAGCCGCGGGCTGTGTGGTGCAACTCGGGGACGCGACCGACTACATCGTTGCCTCCGCCGACGGGACCCAGACCCGGACCGCCGGTGACCTCACCTTCACCGGCCGGTTTGGGCTCTACCGCGAGAGAAACGGCCAGCCCGAGGCGATGAGCCTGGTGGGTGGCACCGAGTTGCGGAAGGGCGACTTTGGCATTAGCCTCGCCCAGCCGGAGTTTCGGGCGAGTATCACGGCCGTGGACCGCAAGGCCGAGGTCATCACGCTCTCGGCATGCCCGCCTGCCATCGAGACCATCGTTGGCGCAACGATCTTCATCACCAGCAAGGACCGCCGACTGGCTTACAAGGTGCTGGAGGCGAGGCGTGTCGGGGAGGGGTGTGAGCTGCGGCTGAACATGGATTCCCGCATCGGCACCGGCCAGGTCAGCGGGGCCGGGGACTTCGCGGTGAAGACAGACACAGCCTTCGTGCTCCATTACTACGGTTACTACGAGGGCGCCCGGATAGTCAATGCTGCCGGTACCGCGGAGTACCGCGTTGTGGAGGTCCGTAGCGGCTACGGGGCATTGCTGGACCGGACCGCGCACCCCGAGGCCACGGCGGACAAGCTGGCAGCCGAGTTCCCGGAGGGTTCCTGGTTCGAGGTCTATGACTACGGAATGGGGGACGAAGTCGTCTGGCCTTACAGCGTCAGTGTCACCAGAACTGCCAACAATGTCTACCAGGTCACGGCCCCCGTGCCCGTGACACTCAACCTGCCCGAAGGCGCCGTCCGGCAGTAGCAGTCGGGCGTTGAAAGGGCGGGATCGCTGGTTGGATGAAGGAGGACGCTCATGGGTATATCAGCCTGGCCGCTGGTGCTGGCCGTAGCAGCCTGCCTGGCGCTCTCGGCGTGCGCTCAGTCCGGCGGGCCCGAGGTCCCCGCCTGGCCGCCCATCGGCGACTACGACGCCGAGCCGCGCCGTCCAGACGGGCACGTGGACAGTGAACGCCTGGTGCGACAACTGCAGCTCCTGCACGCCAACACCTACTTCTGGCTCATCTGCCATGCGAAGACGGACTGGGAGGACCTGCATGAGTTCCTGCCCCTGGCTCGGGCGGCGGGGATCAATGTGTGGGTCTATCTCGTGCCGCACACTGAGAGTACGCCGCCGTACCCGTTCTCGGAGCCCTTCAAACAGGACTACGTCCGCTGGGCGCAGGAAATCGCCAGGCTGTCGCTGGAGCATGATAACCTGCCCGGGTATGTCATTGATGACTTCGTCGCCAACATGCGCCCTGGCCGGTTCACCGCCGAATACATCAAACAGATGGTGGACGCCGGCAAGGCTATCAACCCGAAGCTGAAGTTCTACCCGCTGCTTTACTTCCCGGAGATAGACAACCGGCTGATGGCCATCCTTGGGCCTCTGGTGGATGGAGCGGTGGCGGCTTATCCGCTGGGACGCAGCCAAATTGAGCGCGCTCTGACTTTCCTGAACGATGAGTATACGGTGCCGCCGGGCCTGGTCGTTGAGTTCCCGCGCAGTACTCCCTCCCAGCCCGGCGACCGGGGGTTCGTCACTCAGGAGGCCCAGGTCACCGATGCCACCAACGCCCGGGTTCACTTCCGCTACCAGGACGACTACGAGGGTCCCACGACGGGCTACCATGTGATGCAGATGCGACTTGACGACCGGGTTGTCTGGGCGGAGGACGCTGGTGGCCACGACCAGGGGGAGGTAACGGTGGACCTCAGGGAGGCACTGGCCGGCAAGCAGAGCGTGCGCCTGAGCTTCGGCGTCTACGACGAGAAGGGCGTCTCGGAGTATGGCCTGGTTGCGAGCTTCTCTGACCTGCGAGTCGAGGGTCTTACACTGGCGCAGCCTGACTTCAGCGAGAACCCCTCCTGGCAGCAGGACACCGAGGGTGCCTTCACCCTTGCATTCGTCACTGGCGACCAGGGCCAGCGCCGCTGGAAACTGCCGCTAATCATCATGCCCGCGGGCTCGCGCGGGGAATACGCCCACCGCTACACCGACGAGCCCACGCCCACCAACATCGCCAGCCGGATCCGGATGAGCCTCGGCTTCGTGGAACGGGGAGAGGCCGAAGGCGTGGTGATCTACTGCCTGGATAAGAATGAAACCGGCCCTGACCTGGAAGCCATCAGCACCACCTACCGGGCCTTCTGGTACCGGATGGAGCAGGCCCGGGCGAGCGGCATGGCACCGGCCGAGTGACCGTAGCAGGAGAGTGAGATCATGCCCCGGGAGTCTGTCAAGGCGAAGAAGGCGCGGGTCGCTGAGATCGTGCGCCGGCTCCATGAGATGTACCCTGACGCCACCTGCGCCCTGCACTGGAAGACGCCGTGGGAGCTGTTGGCCGCCACGATCCTGTCGGCCCAGTGCACTGACGAGAAGGTCAACGAGGTTACCGCGTCGCTCTTCCGCAAGTACAGGGGGCCGAAGGCCTTTGCGGCGGCCAACCCGGCGGAGCTGGAGCAGGACATCCGCCCCACGGGCTTCTTCCGCAATAAGACCAGGAGCCTGATGGGCGCCGCGCAAGCCGTGGTGGAGAGGTTCGGCGGCCAGGTGCCCCGGACCATGGAGGAGATGCTGACCCTCCCCGGCGTCCAGCGCAAGACAGCCAACGTGGTGCTGGGCACCGCCTACGGCGTCGCCAGCGGGATCACGGTGGACACTCATGTTTCTCGCAACGCCGTCCGTATGGGCCTGACGCCCTCACAGGCGACCAAGGCTGTCAACACCGACAAGATCGAGCAGGACCTGATGGCACTGGTGCCACAGGATGAGTGGATCTTCTTCGGGCATGCCATGATCTTGCACGGCCGGCGCGTCTGCACGGCCCGGAAGGCGATGTGCGAGGAGTGCCGCCTGCTGGATGTCTGCCCGCGGATCGGCGTGGACTGATCCGCTCGCACCGCACGTCGGAGGTAGAGCCAGTGTCGAAAGCACCAGCGAAGCTCCTGTTCTTTGACTGGCGGCACATCTACTGCGGGCACTTGTCCTGGCGCACCGCCGCCAGTGAGGCCTACGGGGTGGCCCACCCCCCCGAACCCCCAGTACCGCTGCACGCTGTGCCGGTGCGTGTACCCCATGGCGTGCGTCTGCAGGCCCAACCGGCCAGCAAGACCGGGCCGGTGGACGACTGGAAGGGCTGGGGGCGCATCATCTACCATGATGGCGCTTACCGGACGTGGTACCTGAAGATCAACGGGGTCAGCAAACTGGGTTCGGGCTCCGTGGCTGATCTGGACCGCCCCGATACAGTCGTCATCTGCGCGGCTCAGTCGCCCGACGGCTTCACCTGGACCGAGCGCGAGCTGCATGCCCTGGACCTGCCGGGCCTGCACCATTTCGATGGCCTGACCTTCCTCGTGGATCCAGCGGCGCCGGAGGCCGAGCGGTACAAGTTCATCTACTGCGCACAGCCCTCGGCCGAGGCGGCGGAACCGCTCCTGGCAGAGTATGCTCAGCGCCATCCGCGCTGGCGTGATGGCCGCATCGGGCCCGGTCGCGCCTGGTGCCTCTGGGCCCTCACTTCGCCCGATGGTGAGCGCTGGACGCCGCACTCACAGCCGCTCATGATGCACCCCAGTGACACCGACACGACCGTGACCTATGACGCGGACCTTGGCAGGTACGTTCTCTATACCCGCCTCTTCCGCCAGGATCGGCGTTGGGTTGGCCGAGCTGAAAGCGAGGACTTCTGGCACTGGGGCCCGCTGGAGCCGGTGATCTGGCCACGGCTGGACGACCCGCCCGACCACGACGTCTATCTCAACGGCTATTCGGCATACCCCGGCCAGCCGGACTGCCACCTCATGTTCCCGATGTTCTACCACCGCTTCACGGAGCGTTCGGACATCCGGCTGTACAGCAGCCCGGACAACGTCGCCTGGACTCAGGTCCCTGGGGGGCCGGTCATCGAGTGCGGCGCGCCAGACGCCTGGGACAGCGAGTTCATCGGCTGCGGCAAGGACCTGGTGCCCTTCGGGCCGGGGCGTATGGCCATCCCCTACAGTGGCACCGCTTATCCGCACAAGTACCCGCGCTGGCCGCATGTCTTTGACGCCTGGCAGCAGGGCTGGGCGGTGTGGGACAGCGACCGTCTGTGCGCACTCGTTGCCGACCGTGTCGGGGAGTTCTGGACGATGCCCCAGGCGCCCGCCGGCCACCGCCTGCGCCTCAACGCACGGGTGCCAAAGGGTGGCTTGGTGCAGGTCGGCGTGGTGGGGCTCGGCGGGCACAGCGCTGACGATTGTGACCCGATCACCGGCGACCGCCCTGACCACCTTGTTTCCTGGCAGGGCGAGGATGCCCTGGACCTGCCCGAGAGTCAGCCTGTCATGCTGCACGTCCGTCTGCGGGCGGCAGAGCTGTTTGCGAT
>JABLXH010000108.1 GCA_013178155.1 Armatimonadota bacterium
GCAGGAGATCTGCCGGGCCCTGCACGCGGAGCAAAACGCTATCATTCAGGCTGCCGTCCACGGCGTCGCCTCGCACGGCGAGGTCATCTGCTACTGCCTGACACAGCCGTGCGTGACCTGCGCCAAGATGCTGATTAACAGCTCGGTCAAGCGCATTGTCTTCCGCGACGGCTACCCTGACGAGCTGGCACAAGAGATGCTGCACGAGGCCGGTGTAGAGCTCGTGCGCTGGTCGCCGTCCAAGGGAGCCTGACCGGTTTGCTCACGGCCCTGCTGCTGTCTCTTGTCGTGGCGCTGCTGCTGACCTGGCCCGTGCGAGCGCTAGCTTTCCGTATCGGCGCCGTCGCGGCCCCTGGTGGTCGCCGTATCCATCAGAAGCCGACGGCGCAGGCGGGCGGTCTGGCCATCTATGCCGGCTTCTGGCTGGCCGTGTTTGTGCAGGCGAAGCCGCTGCCGCCCGAGTTCCCCGGCGTGTTCTGGGGTTCGCTGTTACTGCTGGGCATCTGCCTGGCGGACGACATTCGCAACTTGCCCGCAGTTCCGCGTCTGGCAGGGCAAGTGCTGGTGGCTGCTATCGCCTTTTGGGGTGGAGTACGGATCGAGGGCTTCACCAGCCCGCTCAGCCTTCTGGGGACATACCAATACGTCAACCTCGGGATCCTATCGGCGCCGGTGACAGTGGTCTGGATCATGGCGATGATCAACGCCATCAATTGGCTGGACGGTCTGGATGGCCTGGTGGCTGGAGTCGCTGCCCTGGCCGGTCTGACCATCATGGCTGGAGCCTGGAGCGGGAGCGCACCGGTATTCATAGGTGTTGCCGCTGCCGCCGTGGCTGGCTCTTGCCTGGGCTTTCTGCCCTTCAACTTCAACCCGGCGCGGATCTTCATGGGTGACACCGGGGCGATGTTCCTGGGCTACATCCTGGCCTGCATCTCAGTTCTCGGGCCATTCAAGAGCACGACCGCCATTGCTCTCTTCGTGCCGCTGCTGGTGTTGGGCGTGCCCATCTTTGACACGGTGACCGGCATCATCCGTCGGCTGGCGGCGGGCAAGTCACCGCTGGCCGCTGACCGGGGACATATCCATCATCGGCTTCTGGACCGTGGGCTATCTACGCGACAGGCCGTCTTGTTCATCTATGCTCTGACCGGGCTTCTGTGTGGCCTGGCCCTGGAGTTGTGGCGCGCATGAATGATGCTGTGGCGCTGGTGTTCGGCACGCGGCCCGAGGCCATCAAGCTGGCTCCCGTTTACCAGGAACTGAAGCGGCGGGGGACGCCGGTGCAGGTAATCGTGACCGCTCAGCACCGGGGGCTGCTGGACCAGATGCTCGCGGTGTTTGGGATGACTCCCGACGTGGACCTGGACATCATGCAGGAAGGCCAGTCGCTGGGGGAGGTCACCTGCCGCGCGCTGGCCGGGCTCCAGCAGACCCTGCACCGGTTGCGCCCGCGGGTGGTGTTGGTACAGGGCGACACGACCACGGTCCTGGGCGGCGCTCTGGCTGCCTTCTATGAGCGTATCCCGGTCGGTCACGTGGAGGCGGGGTTGCGGACAAATGACAAGTTCTCCCCCTACCCGGAGGAGATAAACCGTCGCCTGACGGACGTACTCAGCGACGTGTACTTCGCTGCGACCCGCCGTGCCCGGCGCAACCTGCTGGGCGAGGGTGTGGCGCCCGCCGGGATCTACGTCACTGGCAACTCCGTGGTGGATGCGCTGCGCTTTGTGGTGGACCAGAACCCGCCGCTGCCTGAGAGCCTGCACTGGTTGGACGAGATGGATGGTCGGCTGCTTCTGACCACGGCTCACCGGCGGGAGAACCTCGGCGTGCCCTTCAGCCGCATCTGTGAAGCGTTGCGCGAGCTCACCGAGCGCTACCCAGACTTGACCGTACTATGGCCCCTGCACCCCAATCCACTGGTAACCAAGTCGGCCCATGAGTTACTGGACGGCGTGGAGCGGGTCGTTCTCTGCGAGCCCCTGGACTATCTGAGCTTTGTTCCGGTGCTGGCCCGTGCCGACTTGGTGCTGACGGACTCCGGGGGGGTGCAGGAGGAGGCCCCAGCGCTCGGCGTGCCCGTTCTCGTGGCACGGGACACTACCGAGCGGCCCGAGGGTGTGGAGGCTGGCGTGGCCCGGCTGGTGGGTACCGAAACGGAAACCATCGTGCTGGAGGCGTCCCGTCTTCTGGACAGCCCGGCAGAGTACCGGCAGATGGCCGAGACGGGCTGTCCCTATGGCGACGGCCAGGCAGCTCCACGGATCTGCGACGCTCTGGAGCACTTCCTGGGTGACCGGGCCGAGCGGCCGGCAGACTTCGACTGGGTCTCGGGCGCTGACACGGGAGGGCCTGGTGCAGCATAGCATCCCGTGGCTGACGGCCATCGTCCTGGCTGTCGTTCAGGGCGCCACCGAGTTCATCCCTGTATCCAGCTCGGCGCACCTGGTCATCGGCGCCAAGGTGCTGGGCACCGAGCAGTTGCCGCTGGCCTACGCCGTGACGGTCCACGTCGGCACGCTGGTGGCCGTGGTCGTGCATTACCGGCGTGACCTGTGGCAGTTGCTGGTGGCCCTGCTGCGTCCAGGAGTGGAGGTTGGCCCCGCGGACGAGGAGAAGTGCCAGGCGCGACGTCTCTTTGCCCTTCTGCTGGTGGCAACGGTGCCGGCGGCAGTGGCGGGGCTCCTGGCAGCGGACTATGTGGACCGCCTGTTCTCCAGCCCCTTGCCAACCGGACTCTTCCTGCTGGTGACGGCCCTCTTTCTCTGGCTGGCCGATCGGCAGCATGGTGACCGCACGCCCGATCGGCTCACCTGGATCGACTCTGTGTTGATTGGCATTGGGCAGATGATTGCCATCCTGCCGGGAGTGTCCCGCTCGGGGACCACCGTGCTGGCCGGTCTGTGGCGGGGGCTGTCTCCCGCATGGGCGCCCCGATTCTCGTTCTTGCTGTCGGTGCCGATTATCGCGGGCGCCGGACTGGTAGAGGCCGGGGATTTGGCGACCTCGCCGTTGTCGCCCGGCGAGGCCCTGAAATACGGGGTTGCCGGACTGCTGGCGGCTGGTGTAGGCTATGCCTCGATCTACCTCGTCGTGGACACCGTCCGTCGGGGCAGTCTCTTCAAGCGTTTTGGCATCTACTGCCTGGCCCTCGCGGTGCTAACCGTGGCGGCCAGTCTTCTCGGATACTGGTAGTTGCCTGTCCGGCCTGGCATCCGGAACAACGCGTCGTACTGCAACCTTACAGGGAGGAAGGATCGTGGAAACGAGTATGCAGTTCGGGTCGTTTGAGCAGTTCGCGCTCTACGCGGTCCTGGTCTGCGGGTTGGTGGGCCTGGTCTATGCGCTTATCCTGCGCAAACAGACCCTCGCCATGCCGCAGGGCACGGACAAGATGAAGCAGATCGCCGCACAGATCCAGGAGGGCGCCTACGCCTATCTGCGCCGCCAGTTCAAGACCATCCTGGGAGTCTGTGTGCTGGTGTTCATCGCCCTGTTCCTGAGCGCCGGGGGAAACTGGGCCATCGCCGCCGGGAGAGCCGTGGCCTTCATCCTTGGCTGCTTTGCCTCAGGTTTCACCGGCTACATGGGCATGACCCTGGCAGTGCAGGGCAATGTCCGCTGCGCCAACGCCGCGCGCACCAGCCTGTCGGACGCCATGCGCATCGCCTTCCGCTCGGGCGCCGTCACGGGCATGTTCACCGTCACCATGGGGCTTGTGGGCGCGACCATCATCTTCATGGTCTACAAGGAGCTGGCCACCGAGGTGCTCCTGGGCTTTGGCTTTGGCGGCAGTCTCCTGGCGCTCTTCATGCGGGTGGGTGGCGGCATCTACACCAAGGCCGCTGACGTCGGCGCTGACCTGGTGGGCAAGGTCGAGGCCGGCATCCCTGAAGACGATCCCCGCAATGCGGCCGTCATTGCTGACCAGGTCGGAGACAACGTGGGCGACTGTGCCGGGATGGCCGCCGACATCTTCGAGTCCTATGAGGTCACACTTGTCGCCAGCATGATCCTGGCCCTGGCACACCCCGACCCGAAGATCGCCATGGTCTGGATCATGTTCCCGCTGATCGTCCGCGCCATCGGCGTCATCACCTCGATCATCGGTATCTCACTGGTCAAGTCCAAGACTGACGACGAGAATCCCATCAAGCCCATCACTCGCGGGTTCTTCTACTCCGCCATCCTGTCCATGGTCGGTTTCTTCATCGTCGCCCAGGCCTATGCCCATGACCTGCGCCTGTTCTGGGCCACGGTCTCGGGTCTTGTGCTGGCCGTCGGCATGTACAAGCTTACCGAGTACTACACGAACAACCAGTTCCCCCCCGTCAAGGCCATCTCGCGTTCGGCCCAGACGGGAAGCGCAACAACCATCTTGACGGGCTTCGCCGAGGGGCTTGAGAGTTCCGTCTACTCGCTACTGGTTATCTGTGCGTGTATCTTCTTCTCCATGTTGGTCTTCGGCCGGGAGGCCAGTGCCGTGGACATCCTCTACGGCGTCTCGCTCTGTGGCCTGGGCATGCTGACCACTACCGGTGTCATCATCTCGATGGACACCTACGGTCCCATCGCGGATAACGCCCAAGGCATTACGGAGATGTCGGGCGCCGAGGGTGGCCCCAACGTCGAGATCCTGGACGCGGTCGGCAACACCACCAAGGCTGCGACCAAGGGCATCGCCATCGCTTCGGCGGTCATCGCCTCCATCTCGCTGTACGGCTCCTTCCTGTCCAAGATCGCCGGCGGTGAGGGCGAGGCCATTGATCCGGCGGCGCTGGCGAAGTTCCACATCATGCTCGACCAGCCCGTGATCTTCATCGGCCTGCTCATCGGTGGCGCCATGCCCTTCCTGTTCAGCGCCATGACCATCCGGGCGGTCTCCCGCGCCGCGTTCTACATTATCAACGAGGTGCGTCGCCAGTTCCGCGAGATCCCGGGCCTGATGGAAGGCAGAGAGGGCGTCATGCCGGAGTCCGGCAAGGTGGTGGACATCTGCACAGCCTCCGCCATCAAGGAGCTCATCGGCCCTGGCATCCTGGCAGTCCTCTCGCCGATTATCGTCGGCTTCTGGCTGGGCTGGGAAGGTCTGGGCGGCTTCCTGGCGGGCATCATCGTGGTTGGGCAGTTGCTCGCGGTTCTGATGTGCAATGCGGGTGGAGCCTGGGACAATGGGAAGAAGATGATCGAGGACGGGCACTACGGCGGCAAGGGGTCCGAGGCCCACAAGGCGGCAGTGGTGGGTGACACCGTTGGCGATCCCTTCAAGGACACCGCCGGTCCAGCCCTCAACCCGCTCATCAAGGTCATGAACCTGGTGGGCCTGCTGATCGCCCCGGTTATCGTGAAGTTCTCCCACGACGTGGTCAGCGAGACCTCGGGGGTAGTGGAGAAGGGGCAGCCGGGTGTGGGCCTCATCATCGCCGGCATCGTGCTGGCGGTCATCGTTGCCATCTCGCTCATCATCTCCAAGCGCGAGAGCAAGGAAGCGCTGGCCGTCCAGCAGCGCCTCGACGAAGCGGCTGCCAGCGGCAAGTAGGCTGCTTGCCGCTCAGGCCTGAGACGAATCACGCCATGGCCCCGCCACCTCGTGGCGGGGCCATGTTTGCTCTACCAGCATGTGGGAGACCAACCTGGCCTCGGTTACCAGGCCCGTCAGCCACCGCCCGGCGGGCACGGAGCCGGGGAGGCAGACGGCGCCGTCTGTGGCTCGGCAACGGTCGGTTCCGAGAGCCGCTCCATCCACTGCACGACCTGGGCGCGGACGGAGTCCAGGTCCTGGCTGGCCAGATCGCTGCGCAACCAGTCTCGGATCTCGGCCACCAATGCCGCCTTGTCCGCTGGCGCCTGCTCAAGCGCTCGCTCCAGAGTCGTGAGATACCGCACATCATCGACCGCTTCGCGGAAACCTTCCCACTGGATCGTGTCAATGACACCGTCTACCGTCGGGTAAGTGAAGTTGTGGTCGCGGTAGCTGGGGTCGTCGAAATCGTTCCAGACGTGGTGGAAGCCGTGCTGGTAGGCGTAGTCCATGGCGCCGTCGTAGCCCGCCTGCCAGAGCTTCAGACCGAAGTTGCGGCGATACACCATCGGGTCTTCGACCCCGACCTGGGGGTTGGCGTAACAAAAGATGTGAGAACCGACCGAATGCCACTTGCGCACTTCTTCGGTGTCCGGAGCGCCCGCCAGCACGGCGCAGTTCAGCAGCGCCCCCATGGCCTCGAAGGTTCCCTGGTAGCACGCCACAAAGGTCTTGCCGCCAGCCTCCTGCGCTGCCTTCCAGGCCAGCTTCTGGGCTTCCAGGCGCTCGCCAGTGGCCTCATCTATGCCATAGAAGTAGACATCCTCATAGCCATAGCGTCGTGCCAGGGCCAGCCAGTCCTTGACCCGGGCCACCATGCTCTGGCGCTCTTGCTCCGTCTGCTGCTGACCAACCCCCTGGCCGAGGTTGTAGAAGCGCTCGGTGGGCAGACCCGCTTGCCGCCGGATCTGCATCACCCTGGGCAGCAGGACCGGGTCCCACGCCTGGTAGTTGGTGGGGTAGAGCACACCGTGGTCGCGCATGTTGGCGATCTCGGCAGCGTATTGCTGCGCAGACTTGCCCTCGGAGCTGATGGTGGGCTGGCCGTCCGGCGCCAGAAAGCCCCGGTAGTAGATCGAGTAGATAAGGCGGGATGGGGCCAAGTCAAAGGGATGGACGGTCACGCGCAGTGGTAGCTCCACGCTCCCGCTCACTGCCCTGAAAGTCAGTGCCCCTTGGTACTCACCCGCCCTTGCGCCAATGGGGATGTGCACGTTAATCCAGTACTCCCGCACCGCTCCAGCCCGAATCCGAAGCGGTTGCAGCTCCCTGGCGTCACGGGGGCGCAGGGAGGCCATGTTTGTGCTGTCTTGCCCCGTACACTCGATATACTCCTCCGAGCCGCCGGGAGCTGTGCTGCGCACCCAGTTCTCCTGGCGCCCCACATAGACCCTTACGAGGTCGTCGTCCTTGAGCAGTAGCTCGGGCTTGAGCACCTTCTGGGGCGAGTAGCCGATGTTGTTGCCGGCGCCCTGGAACCAGGACTTCACCACTCGGATGTCTACCGCGGAGGCCGGGATGCTGCCCGGTCCATCTACATGCCGCAGGTCGCTGACAGTGACCCGAAGGTCCCGCACTTCCCGCAGCGCATGCACCGTCGCGGACAACGACTCGATCTCACCCCGGCAGCCCGAGCACTCCAGCACCTGCGACAATGCGGACGACGGGAGTGCCATCGCCTCGGCGTGCCGGGCCTGGCTGATCGCCTGGCCCTGGGCGCAGACGACAAACCCACGGCCCTGAGCTTGGGCCGAGGAGAGCGCCGCGATGACATCGGGACCGGTGCGCAGCGTCGCCAGCGCTTGCTGCACCTCCGCAGTCTCGGTGTCCGATCCGTACCCGTCCCGCCTCAGGCGCGCCAGTAGATCACCCGTACGCCGGTCCACCTCGCGCAGGACCCTGACAACATGCGCTGCCTCTTTGGGCGCCTGGTCCAGATAGGCAGCGTTGCTCCGCAGGGCTTCGAGTTCAGCCTGCCACCCATCCACGCGGCGGATGAACGCTTCCCTTGCCGCCTGGGTGCGCAGCAGGGCCACCTGTGTGTAGGCGTCCGGGTCGGGCGTCTCGCCCTCGATGCGTATGTCGTCGAGATAGAGCGTGACGCGCTTTCCACTGCCGTACAGGAACACCGACCAGCGGTCCAGGAACACGGCCACATCGGAGGCCTTGAGGCCCGGGGCATTTAGCGCGAGTACCTGGGCGGCGTTCTGAGCCCCGCGTTCGACCATATCAGCCTCGATCAGTTCCCAGTCGCCGGTCGGCCCGCCGAAGGACTCGATGGGGCCGCAGCCACTGTGGTGACTGGGAGGGTAGACCGTGTTGGTGCCAAAGCCCACCGAAGCTCCCTGGGTCTCCGTGACCAGCATCCGGGCACTGAGGCGGACGCGCCCGGCGCACGGCACACGTACCGGCACTCCCAGGTAGTAGTAGGAGCCATCACCCAGGGTTACGTCCAGCTTGAGTGAACGTTGTCCGGCGAACGCCCGCTCGTTGGTCGGTCCGTTGAAGTGGATCTCCGGCGGCGAGCCGTTGCTGGCCCAAAGCTGCAGTCGCAGGTCGCCGGTCTCGAACCCCTCCTCATAGGAGTAGGGCTGTAGTGGGAGGTCCTGACCCAGCACCGGACCGAACAGCACCATCCCCGCTAGAGCAAAGAGCGTTGTCTGGCCCCGCATTGGCTGCCTCCTTCTACAGGTTGGTTGCGGTGCCGTCTTCGTCAGAGGCAGGGCCCGAACCTGCCTCAACTGGGCCGTCAGACTCGGCAGGAGAAGCCGCTGCGGCGGGTGAAATGCCGAGGCGCTATACCCAACCCAAGGAGGCAGGTGCACATCGTGGTAGGTTATTGTCGTGGGCTAACAGGGATAGCGTTTCTGGGTGCGTTGCTGCCCCTGCTCCCCGAGACCGTCGCGGCGGCGAGGGTATCTGCGCCGGCCACCGACCTCATCGCCGGTGAGCCTGGCCAGCCCTGGCGCCGGCTCTTCCTCGACGCCATGGTGGTCGAAGAGCAACAGGGGCTGCAACGCGTCTTTCATGCTGCGAGCAAACACCCGGCCAATCCGGTGCTGCGGGGCGATCGGCCGTGGGAGTCACCGCCCTCGGCTCTCGGGCCCTACCTGTATGGCACCGTCATGTGGGACGGCGGCAAGCTGCGCATGTGGTACCACACCTGGGGCAAGGGCGGGTACCGCAACATGTACGCCGAGTCCACAGACGGGCTGCACTGGGACAAGCCGAGTCTGGGTCTGGTGGAGTTCGAAGGGTCCACTGACAATAACCTCTTTCTGACCGACTCCGTGATCATCGAGGAGCCAGACCTGTACCAGGGTGGGGGCAAATGCCACAATCCGTCGGTCATCAAGCAGCCGTGGGAGAGTGACCCGGCGAAGCGGTATGCCCTTTACTGTTACTCCCGGGAATACGGCCATGCCCGGGTCGCCTTCTCACCAGATGGCCTGCGCTGGAGCTTCGTGCCAGAGACAGCTCGCGCCGGTCTGTTTTCGTCCAGCGACGTCCTCAACTTCTTCCACGACCCCTACGTGAACCGTTATGTGGCGACGTGGAAGTCGCACAACCGCCGCGGCCGCGCGGTAGGCGTGGCGGTCTCCACCGACGGCCTGACGTGGACCAAGCCTCTGGACGGCCCGGTGTTTGTGGCCGATGACCTTGACCCAGACGCCACCCAGGTCTATGGGATGCCCGTCTTCCCCTACCAGGGGCTCTACATCGGCCTGCCATGGATCTACAAAGCTCGCTGGTTCAAGTCGGGCAGCTACTCCGCGGAGAAGCTGTACGAGGCCGAACTGGGTAGCCCCTGCACCATGGACACCCAACTTGCCTGGAGTTGGGACCTCATCAACTGGACGCGGCCACCGGCGCGCGAGGCCTTCATCCCTCGCGGGCAGCCCGGAGCGTTCGATGACGGTGGCATCTACACCGCCCGCGCTCCGGTGCAGATGGGTGGTGAGCTGTGGTTCTACTACGGCGGCTTTGACGGGCCCCACAACGATCCCAAGGCGGTCGGACAGATTGGCGTGGCGACGCTGCGCCTCGATGGCTTCTGCAGCATGCGGGCCGGGCGCACCGAGGGGGCCCTCATCACGCGGCGGGAGCTGCTCCCTGTCCCGGAGGTGCTCATCAACGCTCGGACCGGGCCGTACGGCTACGTCGCCGCTGAGCTGCTCGACCGGGACGACCGGGTGATTCCCGGATTCTCCCGTCGCGAATGTCGGGTCTTCACCGGAGACAGCATTGGCCACCGTCTCTCGTGGTCAAAGCCCGCGTTCCCGGCCTCGCTCATGGGTTCGGAGAAGAAGATCCGCTTCATCCTGCGGCAAGCCGACCTCTACTCGTACCTGCCGGAAACCTCGTCCGGCCCCAGGGCCTTCATCTGGGACCTCTCGGTTGATGGTGACAAGCTTCCTGACGACCCCTCCTATCGCCCCGATCTGCGTTTCCGATGGACCGGAGTGCCCGGAAGCTGCCGGCTGGTCAGCGGCCCTGGCGTGCCCTACCTGGATCTGCACAGTGTCGGTGGCACAGGAAGCTCCGCCTGCTACTTTGGTGACGCGGTTTTCGGCGATGCGACGAACTGGTGCATGGAGACTTGGCTACGCGTGGTGGACCAGGGCACTGAGCCCCACTACGGTCTGGCCTGCTTCATGCGGCCAGACCATGGGCGCGACGTCGCGCTCTACTTGCGGGAGGACGAGGTGGGCCTACTGAGCTCGGAGGGAGCGTGGCCACACCGCGTCCTGGAGAGTGTACCCTTTGATACCACCGACGGCTTCCATTGGTATCGGATGGTGCATGAGGGTGGGGAGGCGGGGACGGTCAGCCTGGCCGTGGATGGACAGGAGGTCATCCGCATCCCGTTCACGCGCCTCTATGTACGCAACGCGTCCGGCGATAACGTCAGCTTCGGCCCCAACGCCGCGGACTGTGAGGGTAGACTCCACGTGGCGAAGTTTGGCTATCGCCTGGCTGCCATTGACCCCTTATTCGGCCCGGTGCCGGCCGAATGAACGGCCTGCGGAGGGAGGTGGACGTGTTGGCTAGAAGCTTGCCAGTCTGTCTGTTGCTGTTCGTGGCTGGGCCGCTCCTGGCCCAGGAGACGGCCTGCAAGTGGGTGTGGTACCCGGAATCCCCGGCCTCGGAGGCCGTGGATGCCTACCGGTACTTCCGCCGGACCTTCGACTTGGCGGGGCCGGTGCGCAAGGCTGACCTGTGGTTTCTGGTCGACGATGGGGGCGAGGCCTGGGTGAACGGGCAGTCACTGCGCGACCCAGCGCAGCAGATCGAGATCACGCGCCGCTTTGACGTGACCGCACTGCTGCGGCCGGGACGGAATGTCGTGGCCGCTCGGGTCCGCAATGCCGTGGGTGTAGCTGGTCTCATCGCCAAGCTCATGGTCAGGTTGGAAGATGGGAACGAGCTTGCTGTGGTCACCGACGGTAGCTGGCGGGCGTCGCGGGAAGGCCCGGAGGGCTGGACGGAGGTGGGGTTCGACGACGGCCCGTGGCCCCCGGTGCGCATCATGGGCAGCGCCTTCAGACAGCCCTGGTACGGCATTGCTGCGTTCCACATGCCACCGTTCATCACCGTTGAGGAGGCGGCGGCCCGTGCCCGTGCCGAGGCGGCGTCCCTCGCACCGCCGGAGCAGTTCTCGGCGGAGCCGCCCGCCCGGGTCCAACTGCGGTCGTACCGCGGCGCCCCGGCCCTGTTCATCAACGGCCGGCCGCGCCCACCGGTCTGGTACCGCGGTACGGTGGACCTGGCGGACGAGTTCGGGCGGCGGCAGATCACCAACTTCCGCGACGCTGGCGTGCACCTATATACCTACTATGCCCGTATGGATAAGACGTGGTTGGGGCCGGGGCAGTACGACTTCAGCCAGTGGGACACCGCCGTGCGCCAGATGCTGGCGCTGGACCCCGAGGGCTACATCCTGCTGCAGCCGAGCCTGGTGCCGCCTGACTGGTGGCTGGACGCTCACCCTGAAGAGCTTGTGCGGTATGCCACCTCGGAGGCCCTCGACAGCAGTGACGAGAGTTTCCGGGTGCGCCGCCCCTCGCTGGCTTCCGAGGTGTGGCTGCGTGACGCCTCGGAGATGTATCGGGCCCTGGTGACCCACATGGAGCAGCAGCCCTGGGGCAAGCGGGTCATCGGTTGGCACGCATGCTACGGCATTTACGGTGAATGGCACTACTACGGGAGTTGGAGCCAGCAATACCCGGACACCGGTCAGGCCATGACGGCCCACTTCCGCCGTTTCCTGCGGTCCCGGTACGGAACCGAGGCCCGGCTGCAGGAGGCATGGAACGACCCGCAGATCACCTTCGCCACAGCGGCCGTGCCCGGACTGGAGGAGCGTCGCCAGGGTAGCTGCCTGGCCTTTCGCGACCCCGCCACGGAGCAACGCATCATTGACTACTACCAGTGCCACCAGGCGGTGGTTGCCGACGACATCCTGCACTTCGCCCGCCTGACAAAGGAGCTGACGCGGAACCGCACCATCTTCGGGGTCTATTACGGCTACTTCTTCGGGGTGCCTCCCCAGACCCAGGGTGGCCACCTGGAGTTGCTGCGGTTGCTCAGGTCCCCGGACGTGGACTACTGCGTGGCGCCCTATGACTACGCTAATCGCCTGATGGGCGACGATGGTCGCCTGCGGAGCCTGGCCGCCGTATTCAACGCCTGCGGGAAGACGCACATCATCGAGAGCGATACCCGCACCTATCTGCACAACGCCGAGGAGTATGGACGCACCGCCAATGTCACCCAGTCCCTGGCGGCGATCCGCCGGGAGTTCACCACCGCGCTGACCGAGCATACGGGCTTCTGGTACGTGGACTTCGGTCCCGAGAGCGAGGGGGGTTGGTTTGACGATCCGCAGCTCATGGCCGAGATCGCCCGGCAGCAGGAGCTGGCTCGCAGCGCTCTGACTGCACCACGCCAAAGCGTGGCCGAGGTGGCGCTGGTCTGTGACCTGCAAAGCGCCTACTACCTCAGTGATGGCGAAGGCATGTCCACGGCCTACAGCCTGATATCGAATGTCGGCACCGAAATGTACCGCCTGGGCGCGCCCTTTGACGCCCTGTGCCTGCCGCAGCTTGCCACGGTGGACCTGTCCCGCTACAAGCTTCTGGTGTTCCTGAACTGCACGGCGATGACCGATCAGCAGGCGGCGATGGTCGAGCGCCTGCGTCGGTCAGGGCGTCACGCCATGGTGTTTCTCTGGGCTCCGGGGCTGGATGGGCCGCAAGGACTGTCGGTGGCCCGGTCCGAGCGCGTCACGGGGCTGCCACTGGAGCTGGTTCGCCAGCATCTCCCAGCCGAGGTGGTCGTGAGCGATCTCGATGACCCGCTGGTCCATGGGCTCCCACGGCGGGCCGTTTCGCACCTGAAGGTCACCAGCGACCAACCCGTCCCAGGTTTTGACGACGCCAGTGCCTATGACAGCCACCGGGACGAGAAGACCATGCGGGAGGAGTACGTCACCTGGGAGGTGACGCCGATTGCCGGGGGGGTCTGCTGGACCTTTGAGACCAGCTCGCCGTGGACTGACATCCACTGGGATCGGCCGGTGGCGGCGCCACAGGGAGTGTCGCTGGAGATGAAGGTGGAGGGGCACTACCAGCAGCTCAGCGCACAGGTAGCCATCAAGGACGCCAACTGGGCTGAGTTCGCGACCCGTGAGATGGCCCTGACCACAGGGGACTGGCGACAACTCACGCTTCCCTTCGCTAACCTCGCGAACGCTCCGTGGGCGCAAGTCCGCCCCCCCCGCCCCGCGCGGCCGTTGCAGGGCATGAAGTTCGTCTTCCGGGGGACCCAGGGCGCCGGCCCGATCCGGGTCCACCTGCGCAACCTGCGGGCCCTGGACGGGGAGCTCGCGACCCAGAAGGTGTCAGCCTTCGGGGCCGGGTCCTTCGGCCCCGCCCTGGTCCCCGCCTCTGACTCCGGCGAGGTCCTCGGGGTCGTGGCCGACACATCCTGGCCTGGCCTGGTGCGCACCGGCTCCGGTCGCGGTCTCGTGCTCTACTGCGCGATCCCCTTCCTGCCCCGGGAAGTACTGCGGAACGCGGCGCGGGAGGCGGGTGTCCACGTTTACAGTACGGATGCAGGAGATGTGGTGCGGGGGGACTCGCGCTACTTCGTCATCCATACCAGAGAGGGAGGAACCAGACGGCTGCGCCTGCCGCGCGCTGTGGTCCTGCGCGATGCGATGACCGGCGAGACCGTCGGGCAGGGGCGACGTATCAGCGTCACCCTGCCGCCGGACTCGACCACGGTCTGGGAGTGGGCCAGCCGCTGACACCCTTACGGATCAGCGCAGGCCCTGCTCCTGGCGCCAGCGGACGATAGCCTGGGCCACCTCGCGTACAGGCGCTACCCAGATGTGTGGTGACCGCTGCAGGTGCTGCAGCAGTTCGCGCAGGTCCACGTCTGCCACCGGCAGGTGGCCGAAATGCACACCGTGGAAGGTCATGATGCCCCAGCGTCCGCGGGCCGCCGCTTGCTCGGCCATGCCGACCAGTTGGGTGCCATGGTGTCCGCGAATCATCCACGACCAGAGGTAGTGCAGATCGGCCGTCGCCGGGTGGTTGGGCACCTCACCCAGGCCGCGCGCTGCAATGAAGTGCTTGGCGATGACCGGCACGTAGCTCTGCCGCGTCAGGCCTTCGCCCACGTGGGACTGGAAACAGGGATAGCAATAGGAGCGCTGCCCCTCGACCGGGAAGACCTCGGCCAGGCGCTGCTCAGCCTCCGTGACGTCGGCCTCGATGTCCGCCAGGGTCATGGTCTCCAGACCGCGAGCGTTGGGGTTGTCGGCGAACCCGCGGGAACAGGTGTGGCTCAGTGAGTGGTTCCCGATCTCATGTCCGGCGTCATACACCGCCCGCCAGGGCGCCAGACGTTCGCGCCAGTCGTTGCCCCGGGGCGAGATGTAGAAAGTGCCGCGCAGGCCGAACTCGTTGAGCATCGGCACGGCTCTCTCGAGTTGGTTTGAGAGGCCGTCATCGAACGTCAGGGACAGTGCCCCCTGGCACCCTTCTGGCCAGGGGCTGTTGGCGCTTGCCATGTTCAGTCCTCCCGGGAGTAGTACACCACTGATAACGCCTGTTGACACCCAAGGTTCCCTTCGCCTAAGCTTGCTCCGCTGACGCCTTGAGCATACCCCCGTGCCGAGGTCTTCTAACATGCTGCCGTGGGAACGGGTGCAGTCTGCCTTCGACCACCGACCCTCTGACAAGGTCCCCATCTACCAGGCCGGCTTCTCCTCGTGGGCCGGGTCCATCGTTCTGGGTCGCGAGGCTTACGTGGGGGGCGGTATCCAGCAGTACCGCGAAGCCCGTGCGCTCTGGGAGGGGCCCGATGCACACCAGGAGTTCCTGGAGCGCAGCCGGCGCGACGCTTTCGAGATTGCGGAAGTGCTGGACCTTGACCTCATCCGGCCCACGTACTGGCGGATGCCGGAGAGGCCCACGCGTCGGCTCGATGATTACACCTTCTTCTACGGCAGCGAGGAGGGGGCCTGGCGCGTTATGCGCTTTGACCCGGCGACGGAGCTGTACCAGGTCTGTGACCAGTCACCGCGGCCCGAGCCGACGCTGGAAGACCTGGAGCGCATCGTCGAGGCCGCGGAGCGAGCCGTGGACAGCTACCACCCGTCCCCGGCCGACTGGCCAGACCTGGTGGCCGCAGTGGAGAGATTTGGCGGATACCGGGCCTGCCCGGGCTACGGGACGGGGCTGGCCATCCCGCGGGAGCCCATCTGGCTGGAGGCCTGCGTGCTGCGCCCGGACCTGGTGGGCAGATACCTCGACGTCCAGATGGCCCGGATCCCCGGCACCATTCGGGTGATGGAGGAGATCGGTCTGACGTACCTGTGCGGCGGCGGAGACTTCGCAGGTCCCCTGGGGCCCATGTACTCCCCGAAGGTCTTCCACGAGCTCATGATGCCACGCCTGCGCCAGATCACTGACTGGTGTCACGAGGCGGGCTGCTACCACGGCTTTGCCAGCGACGGTAACCTCTGGCCCATTGCCGACGACCTGTTCGGGGCCGCCGCGGTGGACTTCTTCTACGAGCTGGACCGCGCCGCGGGCATGGACCTGGTGCGGATGCGCACCACGTTCCCGCACGTAACCCTGTGGGGAGGTATCAACTCTGCGACACTGCACCGGGGCACCGTGGCAGAGGTGCGCGAGGAGACCCTTTCTGCCCTGGAACAGGCGAAGGAGCACACCAGCATCGTGGTGGGCTGCTCCAACCAGATCGTCGCCGGCACTCCGCCCGAGAACATCGAGGCCATGCTGGAGACGCTGCGCGAGCACCGCTGAGGCCAGCTAGGACCGGCTGCCCGCACCGTGGCCTCAGCGATAGACTCCCGCCGACAGATAACCTACGACCTCTCGCATGGCGTGAGCCTCGCCGGAATCACCGTAGCGAAAGATCTCCGCCCGGGTGGCGCCCAGCGCCTTGGCGGCAAAGAGCATGGCGGCGGTAGGCCCATAGCCGCACATGGTGATGTTGCGCCGCGCCCGTTCCCGGATCAGACCCTCCGGGTCCAGCGCCAGGATGCGCTCGGCCAGCAGGCGGTCCTGGCCGCTGGCGACTTGCCGCGTCTCCATGTGCGTCATATCAGTGCTGGCAACGATCACGGCCGCCCTGTCCTGTAGGATGCGCCCC
>JABLXH010000109.1 GCA_013178155.1 Armatimonadota bacterium
ACTTACCGGACCGCTGAGAACAGACGCGCCACGGTGACCGGGCGGCTCCAGGGGATCGTGGACGATGCGGTGGTACTGGTCAGAGGCGAGGAGACAGTGCACATTGCACTGGAGCGGATCAAGCAGGCCCGCCTCGACTATGACTGGGGCGACACCTGAGGCTTCTGCAGACGTACTGCTTGCGACCCGCGAGCAGCTGCACTCCGTTGGCAAAGGGGCGCTGAAGAATGAGACGGGGAGTTGAAAGCTAGATGAACGGTGAGTTCCTTGAGGCTTTGGAGCAGCTCCAGAAGGAGAAGGATATCCCCATGGCGGCGCTGCTGCAGACCGTTGAAGCCGCCATGGCTTCGGCCTACCGTAAGCACTACGGCAGTTCCGAGGACGTGCGACTTCTGGTAGACCCTGCAGCCCGGACAGTGAAGCTGCTGGTCCGCAAGCCCATCCTGCCGGAAGTCCCGGAGGGCGAGGAGATGCCCTCTTTGGAGGAACTGGAAGAGCTCGGGCTTCTGAAATACGAGGAACGCGAGCTGGACACGGCCGAGTTCGGACGCATCGCGGCGCAGACGGCCAAGCAGGTCGTCATGCAGCGAATCCGCGAGGCGGAGCGCGAGATCGTCTACGACGAGTTCAGCCACCGTGTGGGCGAAGTGGTCACGGCCGAAGTGCAGCGTAAGGACGCCCGGAACGTCTTTCTGGCCCTGGGCCGCGCCGAGGCACTGCTGCCGGCCCATGAACAGATTCCTGGCGAGCCCTACCGCTTCAACGACCGCCTCAAGGTCTACATCCTCGAGGTGCGCAAGACCACCAAGACGCCACAGATCGTCGTCTCGCGTACGCACCCGGCGCTGGTCACGCGGCTGTTTGAGCTGGAAGTGCCGGAGGTCTTTGACGGCATCGTGGAGATCAAGTCCGTGGCGAGGGAGCCCGGGGCACGTTCCAAGGTCGCCGTCCTGTCCAAGGACCCGCAGATCGATGCCGTGGGTGCCTGCGTGGGCCATCGGGGCGCCCGGGTCCAGGCTATCGTGGACGAGTTGCGCGGCGAGAAGATCGACATCGTACGGTACAACGCAGACATCGTCGAGTATCTCAAGAGCGCTCTGTCGCCGGCCCGGGTCAGCACCGTCCTGCCGAATCCGGCAGACCAGTCAGCCCTCGTCATCGCCCCCGACAGCCAGCTATCACTGGCCATCGGACGACGCGGGCAGAACGTGCGCCTGGCCGCTCAGCTTACTGGCTGGCGTATTGACATCCGCAGCGAAAGCCAGTGGGCGGAGCAGCCGGAGGTACTCCCCGCCGCTGCCGCGCAGGCTCCGATTCCCGAGGAAGCCCCGGCGGCGCCGGCCAAGCGCCTGCGGATCTACGAACTGGCCAAGGAACTGGAAGTTGAGAGCAAGGACCTGGTGGAGATCCTCCAGGAGGAGGGCATCGAGGTCACGAGCCATTCCAGTACGGTGTCAGAAGAGGTTGCCACCATGCTGCGCGAACTGCTTAGCGGTGGCGAGGGCACGCTGGACGAGCTGGAGGCGGGGGAGCTCGCGGTTGATGAGTAGTGCTTAGCTTGCCGCGGCCAGGACCGGGCGCGGCAAGGGTGTTGTGCATGGAGTGAAGGGCGAGCCCCATATGCCCCCCCAGCCACGTTCGGGGGTGCGGCCGAGGGGAGCCCGGCGGGGCATACCCGCGGAGGTGTTCTATCTTGGCGAAAGTACGGGTCTTCTCGCTGGCCAAGGAACTGGGCCTACAGACGGATGCGCTGCTGGCCGCGTTGGCACGGCTGGGCGTAGAGAATGTGACCAAGGCCTCGGCCATTGATGAAGAGACGGCCGCGACCGTCCGCGAGCTAATCGCGGAGCAGGCGGCGAAGGCGAAGGCGGAGGCAGAGGCGGCCGCCGCTGCCGCCGAGGCACCACCGGCTCCTGTCGAGGTGGAGCAGCCAGCCGTGGCTGAGCCCGAGGAGGCCGCGCCAGTGGTGGAGACGCCGGCCACCACGGCCGCCGCCCCGGCCGCTGGACGCGGGCGTGCCCGGGGGGACGAGCGCGAGCGCAAGGAGGAGGACGAGGGCCGCCTGCCGGGCGGTCCACCGCGCCTTACTCAGGGCATGATGCGGCTCGAGGAACACCTCGCTGCCCTGCAGGAGCGCCTGGGACCGCAGGCCGAGGAGGAGGCTGGCGGGCTCGTTCGTGCCCTGCCGGACATCGCCCGTCGCACGCGCGGGAATCGGCCGCCGAATGCCGTTGACGTGCCTCCGGTGGTCACGGTCATGGGACACATTGACCACGGAAAGACGACCCTCCTGGATGCGCTGCGCAACACGCAGGTGGCGGCCGGGGAGGCGGGCGGCATCACGCAGCACATCGGCGCTTCCGAGATCAGTCGCGACGGCCGCACGATCGTGTTCCTGGATACGCCGGGCCACGCCGCCTTCACGGCCATGCGCGCCCGTGGGGCACAAGTGACGGATATCGCCGTTATCGTCGTGGCGGCCGATGACGGGGTCATGCCACAGACCGTGGAGGCGATCAATCACGCCAAGGCCGCCGAAGTGCCCATCGTGGTGGCGCTGAACAAGATGGATCTCCCCGGGGCCAACCCCGACCGCGTGAAACAGCAGTTGCTCGAACACGGGCTGGTCCCCGAGGAATGGGGCGGAGACACCATCGTGGTACCCATCTCCGCTCTTACGGGCGAGGGCATGGACGATCTGGTTGATAACCTCAACATCCTGGCCGAGGTCCAGGAGCTATGGGCTGACCCGGAAGCTGACCTCGCCGCTGTCGTCGTCGAGGCGCAGTTGGACTCCAGTCAGGGCCCGGTGGCAACCGTGCTGGTGCGCAACGGCACCCTTTCTGTGGGTGACTGCGTGGTCTGCGGGACGGCTCATGGACGCGTCCGGCGGCTGCGGGACTGGCGCGGCAAGTCCATCAAGTCGGTGCCGGCGGGCCACCCGGCAGAGGTGGTCGGGCTGTCGGCCGTTCCGGACTCCGGCGAGGTGATGGTCAGGGTTGCCAGCCCCAAGGAGGCGCGGGCCCTCGCGGAGCAAAACGCCCAGGAACTGCGGGAGCGAGAGCTCAGCGGGACGGAAACTGCCGCCTTGCGGGGCCTTTACGAGGCTATCCAGGGCGGTACTGTGAAGGAACTCAACGTCATTATCAAGGCCGATGCCTGGGGGTCAGCGCAGGCCCTTGAAAGCTCCCTGCTCGGCCTGAATGAGCTTTTCGATGAGGTCCGGATCAACGTTATCCACACCGGCGTAGGGCATATCAGCGAATCCGACGTTCTGCTGGCTTTGGCCTCAAAGGCGATCATCGTTGGCTTCCAGGTCGAAGCCGACGCGATGGTCCGTCAGGCAGCCGCCAATGAGCGGGTGGAGATCCGCACCTACCAGGTCATTTACGAGGCGCTGGAGGACTTCCAGGCCGCGGCCGCAGGTCTGCTGGAGCCCATTGTGGAGACGCGAGACCTGGGGGATGCGGAGGTGCTGCAGGTCTTCCGCATCTCGCGCATTGGTGCCGTCGCCGGCTGCCGCGTTACGGCGGGAGAGCTGCGGCCCAATGCTGATATCGTGGTCACCCGCGACGGTGAGGAGATCTATCGCGGGAAGATCACCTCGCTGCGCCGCTTCGACAATGATGTTTCGGTGGTTGAGGCACCCAGCGAGTGCGGTCTGGCCTCGGGGGACTTCCGGGGCTGGCGGCCGGGTGACCGCATCCACGCCACGATGCAGGTTACCGTGGAGCGCAAGCTTCAGACCCAGTCGCAGCGCTAGCGGCCGGCTGCCAGGCGCCGGCTCTGGTCTATGGGATGAGCGACGAGACAACCGTGGTGGGCTTGCTTACGGTGGAGCTCTATCTCCCCGAGGCACAGACCCTCAAGGACAAGCGCAGCGTGGTCAAGGGCCTGTTGGCGCGTCTGAGCGACCGCCTCAATGTGTCTGTGGCAGAGGTTGGCGCCCTGGACCGTCGCCGGACGGCAGTGGTGGCCGTGGCCGCGGTGGCCAACGACAGCAGACATGTGCAGCGAGTGCTGGATGCTTGCCGCCGCCTCATTGAGTCTGAGCCCCGGGCCATGGTACAGGATGCTAGCCTGGAGTTGCTCTAGGCCCGTTGGTAGCGGCTGCTCGCGCAGGAATGGTGATCCGCGATGCGACAGCGCCTTGAACGTGTGAACCAGCTCATCCGTGATGAGGTCGCCGATATCCTACGTCGCGACATCCATGATCCGCTGATCGGTTTCGTGACCATCACCGAAGTGGAAGTCTCGCCAGACCTCCGCTTCGCCAAGGTCTTCTTCAGCGTACTGGGCGATGATGAGCAGGTGAAGCAGAGCACAAAGGGTCTCCTGCGGGCCCGCAAGTACATCAACGCGCGGGTGGCCGAGCGCATTGACCTGCGCTATATCCCCAAGCTGCGGTTTGTGCGCGACGACACCGCTGCTCGGGCGCAGCAACTGGAAATGCTGCTGCAGGCCGAACACGAGGAGTTCGGCGATGCGCCGGAGCCCACCGAGGGCGCTGAGGCGCCCCCGTCCGACGAGCACTTCGACGAGACCGGGCTCGACCGCGACGCCGAGGAGGACTTCGATGACGACTTCATCCAGGAAGTAGGCGAGAGCGAGGACTTCGGCGACCCCGTGGAGGATGACGCGCTGCAGAGCTGTGAGGACCCCGGTGCCCCCGATGTCCGCTGAGCGGCCTGCCCCTCCCCCTGAACTCCTGCAAGTCCTGCGGGAGGGTAAAGACTTCGTCCTTGCCACCCACCGTGGCCCGGACGGTGACGCCCTGGGGGGGGCGCTGGCCCTGATGCTGGCTCTTCATGCCCAGGGCAAGCAGGCCCACCTGGTAGCGCCAACCATGCCTGGCGACCACTACCGATGGATGCCAGGTTGCGAGCAGTTGGTCACCGAGCTGGCGGCGCCCCCGGAGGTCGCGGTCGTCATTGACTGTGACTCTCCCAGTCGCCTGGGCGATCTGCAGGACGGCATTCTGGCAGCGAGGGTCCTGGTACAGGTGGACCACCACTCGGGGCCGCCTTGCGGTCACATCCAGTACGTTGACCCTGCCGCCAGTGCCTCCAGTTGCCTCGTATGGCGTCTGCTGGAGGCCCTGCAATGGCCGGTCACCCCGGAGATCGCGACCTGTCTGTACGTCGGCATCGCCACTGACACGGGCTTCTTTCGCTTTGAGAACACCAATGCCGAAGCTCTGGGCATCTGCGCCTCACTGGTCGAGTTGGGCGCTGAGCCCTACCGCATTGCCGAACTGGTGCACGACAGCCGTCCTCTGCGGCGGCTACAGCTCACCGGGCGCGCCCTCATGTCTCTGGAGAGTGCCGCCGACGGGCGCATTGTGTGGGGCGTGCTGACGCCCGAAGACTATGCCGCCACCGGGTGCAACGCAGCCGACACCGAGACCATCATAGACCTGTTCAAGCAGGCCGAGCATCAGGAAGTCTGCGTGCTGTTCAAGACGCCCCGCGATGCCGGGAAATGGCAGGTGAGCCTGCGGTCGCGTACCCTCGACGTCGCCGCCGTGGCGCGGCAGTACGGCGGCGGTGGTCATGCCCGCGCTGCCGGCTTTGACTATGAGGGTGACCTGGCAGAGGTTCGCAGTTCGCTCCTGAAGGCACTTACCTCCGCTTTGGAGCAGGCCGAGGCGGGTTGACATGCACGGCTTCCTGCTCGTGCTCAAGCCCCCGGGCATGACCTCGCACGACGTAGTTCAGTTTGCGCGTCGGACGTTCGGTACAAGGGCCGTTGGGCATACGGGCACCCTTGACCCGGCCGCAGCCGGTCTGCTCGTCCTGACGCTGGGGTGCGCGACGAGGCTCGGGGAGTTCCTGCTAGACTGCGACAAGGCCTACCGGGCCGAGATTATCCTGGGGCTGACCAGCGACACCGGCGACGCCGAAGGAGCGGTCACGGCCACTGGCTCGGCCATCGGTGTTACCCCCGAACGGGTGGCGACGGTGCTCGACAGCCTGACCGGGGCCATCACTATGCGCCCCCCGGCCCACTCGGCGGTAAGCGTCGGGGGCCAACGGTTGCACAGGCTGGCGCGTGCGGGCCAAGCCATTGAGGCCCCGCCGCGTGCGGTCACCGTGCATGCCCTGAAGCTCCTGGAGTTCCTGCCGGGAGAGCGAGCCCTGCTGCGCCTGGATGTGGTCTGCTCGAAGGGCACCTATGTGCGCTCGCTGGCGCAGATGATCGGTGAGCGACTGGCCGTCGGCGGGGTCCTGTCGGCGCTGCTGCGCACGCAGGTGGGACCGCACCGACTGGAGCAGGCGGCGACACTGGAGGAGATCGCCGCGAACCCGCTGGGGCACCTCCTGACGCCATTGGAGGGCCTGCCGCACCTGCCCCGCGCCGTACTGGACGCCGCCAGCGCCAGCGCGTTTGCCCATGGCAACGCCATCGCAGCGCCCGACGGGAGGGCGCCGGAAGGGCCACTTCTGGTGCTTCAGGAGGACGGTGAGTTGCTTGGGGTCGGTGAGGTCAGTCGCTCGGAGCCAAGGCGGCTGAGGCCCAGGAAGGTTCTGGTGAGTGCGGACCAGGCGTCTCGCGGGAGAGTCTAGATGCAGGTGATTGAGGGTCTCGAGAACCTGAAGCTCCCCCCCATCCCCCGCGCCGTCGCCGTGGGCGCCTTCGACGGCTTCCACCTGGGCCACCAGTACCTGCTGACGCAACTTTGCGGCATCGCCTGGAACCGTGGCCTGGCGTCATCTCTCCTGACCTTTGAGCCCATCCCGGCAGAGTACTTTGCCGGGCCCGATGCCCCCCCGAAGCGGCTGACCACCCGCGATGAGCGTATCGCTCTTGCCGCCGCCCTCTGCTGCGATCTGATGGTCATCCTCGAGTTCGGCGACAGTCTCGTGCAGACTTCTGCCAGCGACTTTTGCCGCGAAATACTGGTGGGACGCCTGAACGTCAAGCTGCTGATGGCCAGCGTAACCCACACCCTTGGGCATGAGCGCGCCGGGCTGGGCCAAATCCGGGAGTTGGGGCGCGAGCTGGGCTTTGAGGTTGTTGAGGCGCCCGGCGTCCAACTGGGCGACCTGCGGGTCAGCAGCAGCGAGGTCCGGCGACTGCTGGCCGAAGGACATGTCGAGGAAGCGATGGGCCTGCTGGGACGGCGCTATCACGTCTCGGGTGAAGTGGTGTCCGGCCGCGGCGTAGGCCGCCACCTGGGTTTCCCGACAACCAACCTGCAGGTGCCCCGCGCCAAGATCCTGCCCGCCGATGCGGTCTATGCCGGCCTGGCCATCATCGAGCGCGGCCCCGAAGCGCTGCGCGATACCGTGTGGCCCGCCGCCATCTCCATCGGCACCGCGCCGACCTATGGTCTCACCGAGCGGCTGGTAGAGGCCCATTTGCTGACCGATGAGCCCCTGGAGCTATTGGGTTGCACCATCCGCCTGGAGTTCATCCGCCGCGTGCGCTGGCAGGAAAGGTTCGCCTCGGAGGCAGAGCTACAGGCGCAGATCGCCCACGATGTGGAGGAGATCCGCCGGCTCTGCCGCGCCGGTCCCGCCGATGTCCCGGCCGGCCCTGGCCGCACCTGCCTGGCCCCCAGCTTTCCTGGCTGCGCGGTGCTGCGTGCGCCCGAGGGCTGATAACGCTCGGTGGCGAGTGTCAGTCTGGCGTCCACATCCACGGCCTGCTACCGTCGTTGAACGATGTAAGGTCACCGCCGGTCAGGACGAAGCTATATGCCCCGGCATGCCCATCAAGGACAAGCACATTCCCTTTCCCGTGGGGCCAATCCCCATCCGAGAAGGGGTCGTAGACGATGGCAGCTCGGCTGGGTGGCGTCCCTATCTGCGCGATCCTGAGGTCCGAGGCACTGCTGGCGCTATGCCGGCAACCTGCCACCAGGCCATCTGCTGGGTCGTGTGGTATGGCCCCGGGACAGGGAAACAGGCTCCTGTCTGGTACACAGCTACCCATAGCGGGCCGGGAGTCATGGCTCCACGGTGGCGACGGCGGAGGTCGCACAGTGGGATCGTGGCGACCGTGGGCCACCAACGGCAGCGCTCAGTGGTCCTCGGCATACATGGCGATGGCGTGGCCAAGCTGGTGCAGGTTGGAGACGCAATGCACTGCGTCCACCTTGCGCCTCACGGCGAAAACCACGGTCAAGAAGATGCCCAGCAACACCCCGAGCACACCCAGGACCACCAGCAGCTCGGCTATCATGAGACCGTCACGCGGCACAGGCGGATCGAACGCAGAGAGGCCATAGCCACCACCCCCTAGGGAACGACGACTGGCACAGGGAAGCACTCTGAGCCGTACAATGATCCCAGCCCACCTGTAGCAGTACCAGCTACGGTGATCTCCAGGTAGATGGGCTGGGCACCGAGACATGTGCTCCGCCTATCTGCGTTCCCCCAGACGTCTGAATCGGTACAATGAAGCCGCGGGCCAGGCTCTTCTGGCATCCTGGCAACAGAACCACCCACTCCACCGCCAACGTCCCGACGGCAAGCGACCTGAGGACTCGTCCTCCAGTCATGGTTCCCGCCTCCTCCATCGCTCACTTGCCCGCACACGCTTGGCACAGGCACCCACGGGCCAAGTTGTACTGGTGGAATGACCCCCCATGGGATTTGCTAAGTCCGATGTTGTACGAAATCGTGCCACTCAGTTAGCCTTTCTATACCCTTTGCCCCCACTTCGTGCCCTGTGCTATAATCGCCCGACCCGACGCTGGAGGAGAAAGGACCTGTCATGTACCGAATCGCTTTGCTACCCTGTGACGGTATCGGCCCCGAGGTGCTCAACGAGGGGCTGAAGGTGCTGGACGTCGCGGCCCGCAAGTTCGGCATCAAGTATGAGACCATCCCCTATGACATCGGTGGCGACCGGTACCTCAGGACCGGCGAGGTGCTGCCGGATTCCGTCATGGAGGAGCTGCGGCAGGTGGACGCCATCTTCCTGGGCGCCGTCGGCCACCCTGACGTGCAGCCGGGCATCCTGGAGCACGGGATCCTGCTGAAGCTGCGGTTCGAACTGGACCAGTATGTGAACCTGCGGCCAGTGAAACTCTACCCGGGGGTAGAGACGCCGCTTAAGGACAAGGGACCCAAAGACATTGACTTTGTGGTGGTCCGCGAGAACACCGAAGACATGTACGTGGGTATCGGCGGCAGCATGAAGAAGGGAACGCCAGATGAGGTGGCGACGCAACTGGCGGTCTACACCCGCAAGGGCACCGAGCGCATCATTCGCTATGCCTTTGAACTGGCCCGCAAGCGCGCCAAGAACAACACCCTTACCATGGTGGACAAGGCCAATGTCCTGACCTACGGCCACGACCTGTGGACGCGCACCTTTGCCGAGGTCGGCCAGGAATACCCGGACATTACCCAGGAGCACGCCTTCGTGGACGCCTGCTGCATGTGGTTTGTCAAGAACCCTGAGTGGTTCGACGTGGTGGTCACTACCAATATGTTTGGCGACATCATCACCGACCTGGGAGCCATGATCCAGGGGGGAATGGGCGTGGCGGCGTCGGGCAACATCAACCCCGAGGGGATCTCGATGTTTGAGCCCATCCACGGCAGCGCGCCGAAGCATGCCGGTCTGGGCAAGGCCTGTCCTATCGCCGCTATCTCTGCCGCGGGGATGATGCTGGACACCCTCGGCGAGACCGAGGCGGCTCTCGCCATCGAGACCGCCATCGAAAAAGCGCTGGCGACGGGCACCGTTCCGGCCACGACAGGGCCAGAGGGCTCAACCCAGCGGACCGGCGACTTGGTGGCCAGTCTGGTCTAGCACCGGAAACAGGATGTCGAAAGAGGAGGGATGGGGGAGCCCGGCAACGGGCTCCCCTTGGCCTTCTAGACTACTCGAGGCTCCGGACTAGCGCGCCATGCGACAGGTGACGATGGCCTCGGGGCCCATGGCGCCGTTGGGGGCAACCTCAAAGCAGCGGATCCGGTAGGTGAGCGGCGTGTCGCGTTCACCGATGGAGATGCGAGGGCTGGCGCAGCGGAAGCGGAATGTGCCGTCGGCTTCGGTCCAGTGGCGGATCCCTGGCACAGACCGCAACACCTCGCCGGTGTCAGCCCGCACGACGTCGGTCATCACCACCAGAAAGGCCCGCTGCGGCATATGTCCCGTGATGTCGTAGCTTGGTCCCAGGGCATCGCCATTGCGGGGCATACTGATGGTCGGCTTGTCCAGCGCGAAGGCCCCGGTCGAGAGCCCCAGGAGCACTGCTACACAAACAACGACCAGTGTCTGCCTCAATTTCCTCACTCCTCTAAGCTTTGCCAGTACCCAGTACGCTACGCAGGTGCTCTGTCATTTTTCGCCATGGGATCGCGCCAGACCTGCTGGCGACCGACGGTTCCTGCTCGTGGTCAGGGCCGGTCGCCGGTGTTGCTGTTCCGCCGCCCGCAAGTTGTGAGCAGACGTCGCCGTCGTCGCCGACCACAGCGGGGGCTCTTCGGGCCGAGAGGACCCATGGCAAGGCCCTGGGCATCGCTCGAGGCGTCGTGACTCCATCGCAATCGGGCTGTTCTGCTTGGGTTGACGCCTTCCCGTGGATACCGACTGTCTGGTATGATGCGAAGCTGACGCAAGCACGCCCCCATTCCCAGTGCTGGAGGCACCCGGCCATGGAGCAGCCTCGCGCGACCTGGCATGGCGCCGATCCCGAACACCTGGCCCGGTTGTCCCCTGTTTCCCTTCGCGCCCGCGATCTGGTGAGCCTGATATGCCTTCGCGGCGGCGGCACCCCGCCGGACATGAGCCCTGCCCTTCCCAGTGTGCTCGAGCGGGTCGAGTCGATGCCGGACATCCTGCTGACGCTCACCTCTGCCTTTGACTGCCGCGGCGGACCCCACCAGTTTCCGCGTGAGGACAGCCCGTACGAGCGCCGACTCGATCTGCACGTCCTGCAGCGCCTGGGGCTTTCGCCCGGCGACACCCGCCCGGCACGCTGGCTCTTCGCCCGGATGGCCGAGAACATTCCGACCCTGGACGGCCTGTGCGTCTTTTCACACCCCACCGAGAGGTGGCCCAGTTGGCCCCCCGACGCCGTGGCGGCTTACGGGCGGGGACTGAGCTTGCCTCTGGCACCCGTTCAGACGCCGGAAGCCAGCTCAGCCGCCAAGACGGCCTCTGTCGCCGAGATCGTGACCGCCGAGCGGCTCTGTCTCCGTCCGCACCACATTCTGTGCATCCTCTGCTACTACGGGCGTGAGACCGACGCTCCCCTTGAGATTGACAACCTGTGGGAACCCCTGGTCCGGATGCGCGACGACCCCGACATCGAGGTCACGCTGGTAGAGGGGGACTGCATGGTCTGCCCGCCCTGCCATAGCTTCGATCCGGCCAGCGGCATTTGCGTCGGCGCGTGTGGCCTGCGGGACCGCCGTAAGGACCTGGACACCTTGCAGAGGTTGGACCTGCTGCCAGGTGACACCCTGAAGGCCCGCGATCTGTTAAGGCTGTACGTGGAACGGATCCCTGAAGTGAAAGCCGTCTGCGACTACGGCGAGGCGACGGCCTGGGAGTGGCGCTCCTGCGGGGGGTCTCATACAGGCGCCTACGAGCATGGTCTGCAGCGCCTGCGGGAATGGCTTTGATGACCCCAAACGGAGTAGCAGCCGAGAGCACGGAGGCCTGACCAATGCGCGAAGTACCGCCCGGTGAAGCGATTGCGCGCAAGTACCCCGAGTGGGTGTTGTGGGTGATAACGGCCGATGCCGAGGGACGCCCCAATATCATGCCCGCCGGCTGGGTCATGATCTGCAACGCCAAGCCTCTGATGCTGGCCGTAGCCGTGGGCTTTGGGCGACACACTCACGCCTGTCTCGAGGAGACCGGCGAGTTCGTGCTGGCCTGGCCGGGGGTGGGCCAGGAGGCGCTCATCGGCCAGTTGGGAAGCTGTTCGGGGCGCGATGTGGACAAGTTCGCGCGCTTTGGATTGAAGGCCCTGCCGGCGCGACATGTGGCCGCACCACTGGTTGATGGGTGCGCTGCGGCGTTCGAGTGTGCTGTGGTGAGCCAGGTGGAACTGGAGGACCACTCGGTTTTCATTGGCGAAGTGGTGACTGCTCACGTGGCAGACCCACCGGTTGAGAAGCTGGACAACTTCAATGGGCGCTTTGCGGTGGCCCAGCCCCGGGACTGAACCTGCTCGCTCCAAGGAGAACAGGCTATGCTCTATCTGGTGACTGGTGGTGCCGGCTTCATCGGCTCCAACATGGTGCGTCACCTTCTCGCCGAGCAGCGCGACTGCTCTGTACGCGTGCTGGACAAGCTAACCTATGCCGGCAATCTGGAAAACCTGGCGGAGGTTGCCTCAGACCCCCGGCTCGAGTTCATCCAGGCCGACATCTGCGACGGACCAGCGGTGACCGAAGCCATGCAGGGCGCTGACGTAGTGATCCACATGGCCGCCGAGACCCATGTGGACCGCAGCATTGTCTCGGCCGAGGCGGCTCTTCGTACGAACGTGGACGGCACCTTCCGCTTGCTGGAGGCAGCGCGGGAATGTCACCCTAGGCTCTTCCTGCACGTGGCCACCGATGAGGTCTATGGCTCATCCTCCGAGCACCGGTTCTCCGAGACCGATGCCCTCAACCCGCGCAACCCTTACTCGGCCACGAAGGCGGCCGGCGACCGCCTGGCCTACGCTTACTTCGTCACTTATGGCGTGCCTTGCGTCATTACGCGCCCATCAAACACCTACGGGCCCTACCAGTATCCGGAGAAGCTGATCCCGTTCTTTGTCTACAAGGCCTTGCGCGACGAGCCCCTGCCCGTGTACGGCTCGGGGCAGCAGATGCGCGACTGGCTCCACGTAGACGATCATTGCCGCGCCGTGGCCCTACTGCTGGAGCGAGGAGTACCCGGCGAGGCTTACAACATTGTCGGGGGCAACGAGCATCCCAACCTGGACGTGGTGCGACTCATTCTTGACGAGCTCGGCAAGCCGGAGAGCCTTATCAGCTACGTGCAGGATCGGCCCGGTCACGACGTCCGATACCCTCTCAACGGTGACAAGCTCGCCGGTCTGGGCTGGGCGCCACAGGTGGACTGGGAAGCAGGGATGCGGGCAACAGTGCGCTGGTTTGCCGAGCATCGTGACTGGCTGGAACAGAGTATCGCGCGCGGCCGCGACTTCATGGAAGCGTGGTACCGCGACCGGAAATGAGAGGCTCCAGCTCCATGGACATCATCTGCGCTTCGATCTGCTACCGTGGCTACGCCGAAGATGAGGTGGCTGCCACTTGCGCCAATGCTCCGGCCATCGGCTACCGTCTGATGGAGATCCACGGCCCCATGGTCTGGTCGGTGGAGGCCGTGGATCGGTTCGACCTGACACGCGCGCGGGCGATGGTCGAGCCGTCCGGCATGCGCTGTGTCGGCATCTATACCCCCGGATGGGGTGGCAGTGACGAGGCGGACGTGCGGCGACGTGCCGCCGCCATCGCCCGCTGTGCGGAGTTGACGGCGGCGCTCGGCGGCGACCACGTGACATCCACAGGGGCCCAGCCGCGTGGCGGGCGGGGGGCACTGGAGCGAGTGGCCGACTGCGCCGCGCACGTGCTTGAGCTGCTGCCGGCTGAGCTGCCGGTTCGTCTGGCGCTGGAACCGCATTTCGGCAATGTGCTGCAGCAGCCGGAGGACTTCCGCTTCGTCCTGGACCGCCTGTCTGACCCACGACTGGGCATCTGTGTGGACACCGGGCATTTCCACTCTGCGCAGGTGTGTACTGTGGACGTGATCCGCGAGTTTGCCGACCGGCTGGTGAACGTGCACCTGAAGGACCACGTGGGCGCCACCTCGGTGGGGATCGGCCGGGGCGAAGTGGACCTTCCGGCCGTGGTGGCCGCCCTCAGGGAAGTAGGCTACAGCGGGGGTCTTACGGTGGAGCTGGAGGTTGAGGACCCTGAGAACCTGCCGCGGTACACCCACGAGGCATACGTCTACCTGTCCGGCCTGCTGGGGCAGAAGCTCTGAAACAAGCGAGGCTGACGATGGCGCGCATTCGGGTGGCTTGCCAGACCTACACGTGGGAGATGCTGGGCGATGCCTGGCAGGGGCAACCCACAGACCTGCTGGACCTGATCGCCGCGGCTGGCTACGAGGGCGTCGAGATCACCAACACGATGATCGGCGACTTCGCCGGCCGCCCGGCTGAGTTCGCCGACGAGTTGCGGCGGCGCGAACTGCGACTGGCTTGCTTTGCCTACGCTTCCCCGACGGGTTTCACCGACCCGGACCGCGCTGAGGCTGACCTGGCCGGCGCCTGCGAGGCTCTGGCCTTTGTCTCGCACTTCCCGGAGCCACGCCTGGGACTGGGCGGAGCCGCCCATCCATCGCGAGGGAACCTCTGCGCCAAACTCGACCAGGCCATTGGCTTCTACAATCAGATCGGGCGCCTGGGAGCGCAGCAGGGGGTCTCGGTGAATGTGCACCCCCATTCCCACTTCGGGTCCCTGCTGGAGAGCGCCGACGAGTACGCCTACCTCCTGGACAGGCTGAACCCCGAGTGGGTCAGTTTCGGTCCGGATACGGGCCACATTGTGCGCGGCGGACAGGAACTGCTGGCCTGTCTCCAGCGCCACATCAGCCGCATCACGCACCTCCACCTGAAGGACACGAGTGCCGATGGCACCTGGCAGCCGCTCGGCCAGGGGGTATGCGACTTGCCGACAGTCCTGCATCTGCTGGAGGAGGCCGGGTATGACGGCTGGGTGGTTGCTGAGGAGGAATCGGAAGCGGCCCGTAGTGACGGGTTTGCGGCTATCTGCCGCAACCGTGAGTACCTGCGCGGTTTGGGGTACTGATCTGCCCATCAAGAGGTGCTTCGATGTCTGAGCTCCGCCCCGCCCGGATCGCGTTCGTGGGCGCCGGGGTGCATGCTACGGAGTCCCTGTACCCCAACTTCGGGATGATACCCGAGCTGGAGCTAGTGGCAGTCTGCGACCTGGACCTCGGGAAGGCTGAGAGGGCTGCCCGCAAGTATGGCGCGCAGTGGTTCAGCGACCTGGGTCAGATGCTGGATACCGTGCGACCCGATGCTGTCTGCGCCTGTGGACCGGCGGAGATGCACCTGGAGGTCGGACTGGAAGTGCTGGGCCGAGGCCTACCCGTTTTTGTGGAGAAGCCGCCTGGCCTGACGGCCGCCGACGCGATGTCTTTGCTCCAGAGGGCGTCTGCAACACGCACCTGGGGCATGGTGGGCTTCATGAAGCGCTTTGCCGCGGCGAATCTCGTGACGCGCGACTACATCGCCAGTCCAGAGTTCGGCGTGCTGAATTCGCTGAGCATGATCCATGGCTGCGGCCCGTACAATGACCTGAGGCGCATGCTGCTGTTCAACGGCATCCACATGCTGGACCTGGCCCGCTTCCTGGCGGGCGAGGTCGCCGAGGTGACCGCACAGGCGGCGGCGCCAGCCCCCAACGTCTTCGTTGCGACCATCGCCTTCCGCTTCGCGAACGGAGCCCTGGGCCAGCTCAACATGAACTCCGGGCACCACTGGGAGGACTGCTTTGAGCAGACTTACCTGTCCGGCAGCGGCGCCGCCGTGCTGGTTGATGCCTCCCAGGCTGTGGAGGTGATGGCTTCCGGCCGCCGCTTTGCCGACCCGCCCGACCAGCGCCTGTATGGCTGGTCGGGGCGGTACTATGTATCAGGGAACATGGCCGGCTGGTGGGCGGGCGGACACTACACCCGCGGCTACTGGGGGGAGCTGAGCCACTTCGCCCGCGCCGTCCAGGGCGTCATCGAGCCGGAGGCCACCCTGGAAGATGGTCTGCGGGCCATGGAGCTGGTCGAGGCCATCCTGGAGAGCGTTGCCACCAACCGCCCCGTCGTCCTCCCTGGATAGTGCGAGGACAGGCAAAGGGGCAGACCTCCGCACCGAGCAGGGGCCTGCCCCACAGCGAGCGCCGGGAGCCGGCTAACCCATCTGGGCAGCGGCCTTGCGCACGTCGCGCAGCAGCAGACCCACCGTCGAGGAGGACTTGGCCAGACACGCCAAAGCCTGGTCGTTGGGTACGCTCTCGATCAGCAGGTACCCTTGCGGGCCACGAGCGTATAGCTCATTCAGGATGCCGTTGCCAAACTCCTGGTTGCTGCGGGAGGCGCGGGCGATGAGGTCGGCGGCGAGAGCCGCAAGTCCCTCCTCATCCACTTCCGGCGCGACGTCCGACGCCACCGCAAAGCCGTCCATCGTCACCAGCACGGCAGCGGTGATGTCGGGGTTGGCGGCACGCAAGGCTGAAAGCTGCTGCTTTATGGGGTTTTCACCGATCATTTGGCACTCTCCCTTGACCTCGACGCTCTCGCGTACGCAAGACCGGGCCCATTGCTCGGGCCCTTGGCTCAGATGGCGGGAGTGTTCGCCCCTCGGCTGTCCCGTACCTTCCGCCTCAAACCAGCCCTGTTCGCAGGGACACAGGCCCACGAGACCCGATGTTGTGGTAGACTGAGAGGTGACGGGAGGTGCATCGCGATGGCGAAGCACAAGTACTCGTTTGGCTGCCTGGAATGGAGAGACAAGACTTATCGGAAAGACGTGCTTATCCTTCCGGACGGAGAGGTCATCGCCCCCTGGAAGCGCGAACATGGCCACCATCTGCAAGTGGGCGACCTGGTCGAAGTCATTGAGGCCAGACCGCGTGTGCTGATTATCGGTACGGGCCAGGTGGGCGCTATGGAGGTACCGGATGAGGTGCTGGCGGCACTGGCCGAGCGAGGGATTGACGCCGAGCCCATGCCCACCGCCAAAGCTGTCAAGCGGTTCGCCGAGATCCGCAAGGAGAAGCGGGCGGCAGCAGCCCTCCATCTGACCTGCTGAGGGCGTGGGTCGCTGGGAGCGCACGAGACGGGAGGGTGTGATACTGTGTCTGATGGTGAACCCCTTACGTACCGGGATGCGGGGGTAGACATCGCGGCCGCAGACCGCATGCTCGCTGACGTCAAGGCCGCGGTGCAGCGGACGCACAACGCCTCGGTGGTCAAGACACTGGCGGACTTCGGCGGACTCTACGCACTTGGGCAGTACCGTGACCCGGTTCTGGTTTCGGGCACCGATGGCGTGGGGACCAAGCTCAAGATTGCCTTCGCCCTGGATAGGCACGATACGATCGGCCAGGACCTGGTTGCCATGTGTGTGGACGATATCGTCTGCCAGGGTGCGCGGCCACTGTTCTTCCTGGACTACTTCGCCACCGGCCGGCTGACGCCTGAGACCGCCGCAGAGGTCATCCGGGGCATTGCCAGGGCCTGCGAGAGCGTGGGATGCGCGCTGATCGGTGGTGAGACGGCGGAACTGCCCGGCTTCTATGCCGACGGTGAGTACGACCTCGCCGGTTTCGCGGTGGGTGTCGTCGAGCGCGATGAGATCATAGATGGGTCGGCCGTTGTAGAGGGGGATGTGGTTCTGGGGCTGCCATCGTCGGGCCTGCACAGCAACGGCTTCTCACTGGCACGGAAGGCTCTGCTGGAGTTTGGTGGTCTTGGCCTCGACCTGCCAGTGCCGGAACTGGGGAGATCTCTCGGAGAGGAACTCCTCGAACCGACGCGCCTGTACGCCCCTCACATTGTCGCCCTGTTGGACGCTGGTGTCCGCCCGCACGGCATTGTTCATGTGACCGGAGGCGGCTGGCCGGGTAACATCTCTCGGGTCATTCCACCAGGGCTCTGTGCTGTGTGTGACCCGGCCGCAGTGCCTGTGCCCCCGGTCATGGGTCTCATCCAGAAGCTTGGCGGGGTGACCGATGAGGAGATGTATGCGACCTTCAACATGGGCATTGGCATGGCCCTGGTGCTGAGCGAGGCCGACGCGGCTCGCAGTGCCGATCTTTGCCAGCAACGCGGACTGATTCCTTTCCAGGTGGGCCGCATTGCTGTGGGAGACTTGAGATTCCGGTATGTCTAACAATCCGTGCATGAAGGCGCTGGTCTGTTCGCTGGTAATGACGGGGGTTGCCGCCATGGCTCTCGCCGCTGAGGGACCCGAGTACGGGGGGTACTACACCCCCGAACGCATTGCGAACCTGCGGGCCAACTGCGACCGGTTTGAGTGGGCCAAGGCTGATCGTGCGGCGGCGGTGCGCAGGGCTGAGAAGTTTGTGCAGATGACTGACGATGAGCTGTGGCGGCTGGTGCCCGGCCAGAAGCTGCCTCGCTGCATTGATGTCAACATGAACTTCGGCGTCAGGACGGGCGGCTGCCCGAACTGCGGCGATGTGATCTACGAGACCACCAAGTACCCCTGGCGCGTGGATGTCTGGGGCAAGCCGTGGAAGGTTCAGTGCCCCCGCTGCCAGGATTGGTTTCCCAAGAACGACTTCGGCAAGTTCTACGAGAGCGCGATTGATGAGACGGGCTGTTTCGATGCGGAGAAGGGCGACCGTTCGCTGCTTTTCAATACCGATCACCCTGACCCCAATGACCCTCTGCACCAGTGGTGTGTAGACGACGGTTGGGGCTGGAACCCGGAGCCGGGCAAGGTGAACCGATTCATCGGATACTATGCTTACCAGCACTGGGGTGCCGTAAAGGATGTCGTCGCAGTACTCGCCGCTGCCTACCTCTACACCGGAGACCCACGCTATGCTCACAAGTGTGGCGTGGTTCTCGACCGCATCAGCGATGTCTACCCGGAGATGGACTGGGGAGTCTACGGTCGCCAGGGCTGGTTCCACTCGGGCTCAACCTGGGGTGGCAAGATAGAGGGCAGTATCTGGGAGTGCGGGACGGTCTCGCAGCTTTGTACGGCATACGACATGGTGAAGTCTGGCCTGTGGAATCAGCCAGAGCTCTATGCCTTTCTGGCGGCCAAGAGCCGGCAGTATCGGCTGCCGACGCCCAAGGGCACCTATGAGCAACTGGTGGGCAACATCGAGGCCAACCTGATAACGGAGTTCGTCGAGGCGATCAAGGTGGCCCGGATCTACGGCAATGAGGGCGGCCCGCAAGCCAACGTCGCCGAGTGTGCCGTGGCTCTCAACCGCGAGCCGACCTCAACGGAGTGGCTGGACTGGCTCTTTGAGGAGGGGCCCGTCGGCCAGGGGGCGATCCGCGAGGGTGACGGTGGGCATCTGCCGGCGCTCATCATCGGCGCCATGGACCGGGACGGCGTCGGCGCCGAGGGCGCTCCAGGGTATTCGCTGGGGTGGGGAGCCGCCCTGGCTCGGGTGTCGGACCTCATCGAGGACTATGGGAAGTACAGGCGCCACAGCCTCTACCGGGACTTTCCGATGTTCGCCCGGACATTGACCGCTGGCTGGCGTGTGGCGATACTCGCCCACACGACGCCCAACATCGGCGATTCCGGAAGCTGCGGCAACCGGGGCAGTATCATCGCCGCCGACCCCAACTTCATCGTGCGTGGCTACAAGTACCTGCATGACCCCTATTATGCCCTTCTCGCAGGCTGGGCCAACAAGGGGAACCCCGGCCGCATTGGCCGCGACATCACCGCGTTGGACCCCGATGCGGTGACCAAGGTAGTCGCAGAGCAACTGGAGCTCCACGGCAAGGAGCCTCCTGTTCGCGGCGACAACATGCCCGGCTATGGGCTCGCCAGCATTGAGTTCGGCCCCCGTGACACCGGTCAGGCTCTGTGGATGTACTATGGCCTGAACAGCGTTGCCGGGCATACCAGCGAGCTGCAGTTCGGCTACGACGCCTACGGCCATACCGTGGTGCCAACCATAGGGTACCGCGAACTATGGGGGGACTGGCCGAAATCAGTGGAGTGGGAGAACGGCCAGATCTCCCACAACACCGTCATCGTCAACGAAACCCAGCAGAGCACCCTGCGGGTGGGGACGCCTGCGTTCTTCGTTCACTTCGACGACTTTGGCGGGTTCTGTGTCGACTCGCGTGAGGCCTACCCCGGCGTCACAGAGCGCTATGAGCGCACGATGGCACTGATGCAGGTTGGTGACGGCAACGCCTCCTATGCGCTGGATGTCTTCCGTGTGGCCGGTGGCAGGGATCACCTGCTAAGCTTCCACGCCCT
>JABLXH010000011.1 GCA_013178155.1 Armatimonadota bacterium
CCCTGGTAGGAGGCGAAGACCCGGGCGACCTCGGCCACATCGCCGGCCCGGAAGAGGCCACCCTCGGAGATGGAGCCAGCCCTCGGGTCTCCTCCCCATTGCCATTCGGCCTGAGTCGTGACGTCCTCGCTGAGCTCCGGCCCGCCCCCGACGCTTCGACGGAAGAGCCCGCCCAGGCCCTTTGGGCGCTCGCGTCCGCCCGCATCATACTCCAGCAGCAGCCTGAACTGCTGTTCTTCTCCCGGCCCCAGGGTCAAGTCGTGACCAGGGACGATGCGGAGGGCCAGGATGCGCCGGACCTCCAGCGGACCGGTCGTGACACTCTGACTCTTGTACCTGGCGGTCACGTGCCCGGTGCCCGATCCGTCAGCGGCGGTGAAGGCGCCGCGTCGCACTTGCCGCACGGCGCCAGGGGTGCCGGACCAGGACCAGTCGGTCTCAGCCGTCACGTCGGCGCTGCTGCCGTCACTGTAGTGCGCAGTAAGCGTGAACTCCAGGGTGTCCCCCGCATAGAGCGCGACGGGGTTCTCCGGCGAGAGCTCGAGGCGCTTGAGACTGCGGATTCGCACTTTCCCGGAGCGGTCGCTATGTCCGGCGTAGACGGCGCTGACACGACCCTCGCCGCCGCTTGTACCAGCCGTGAACACTCCATCGGGGGAGATGGTGCCGCTGTCGGGCGGGCCGTCCCAGCTCCACTGCACCTGGCGCGTGACATCGCCCAGTGTGCCATCCACGTACCGCAGGGAGGCTGAGAAGCGCTGTTTCTCACCCGGCTCCAGCGACAGTGCCTCGGAGGGCAGGACCACCAGGTTGGCGATATTGAGTACTTCGATCTGCGCCGACCGGGCTTCCTGGCCCTCGTAGATCGCCAACACATGTCCCGTGGCACACACTTCGCCGGCGGTGAACACGCCGTCGGGAGCGATGTGGCCGGCCGCGGACTCTCCACTCCACTGCCAGGTGACCCCCTCGTCGAGGGCCTCCTCCGCGCCAGAGGCATAGCGTATCACGGCGCGGAAGCGTGCAGTCTGGCCCGAGGAAAGGACGACCGGCTCGGCGGGCAGCACTACCAGGTGCGAGGGCTCGCGAACGAGTATCCGCCCCGAGTGCTCCGTCTGGCCGGCATAGGTGGCCGTCACGGTGCCCTCACCCGGCTCGTCGCCGGCCGTGAATACGCCGTCGGGGCTCACACTTCCCGTCTCGGGGCGGCCGACCCAGTGCCACTGTACGTGGTCTGAGACATGGTGCCAGGTGCCGTCCGGGTAGCGAACGTTGGCGGAGAAGGCCTGGGTTTGACCAGGCTGCAGTCGCAGCCGTTCCGAGGGCAGTACGGCCAATCCGCTGATGTTGACGATGGCGATGGTCTCGGTGGCCGCCGAGCAGCCCTGGTAGCTGACCTTGACCCGGCCCTCGCCAAACCCGTCGGCCGCAGTGAGCAGGCCCTTCTCCAGGCGTACTGCCGCCGGTGGGCCGCTCCAGGACCACTCCGCCTCGCTCGTTACGTCCTGCGTGCTGGCGTCGTTGAACCGTAGCTCGGCCGTGTACTGGACGTTCTCGCCGCCCCGCAGGACGGCACTTTCGGTAGGCTTGAGCGTCAGCTCGACCAGGTTGCGCACCCGCACCTCGGCCGCGCTCCCGGAGCGCTCCCCATAGGTCGCTGTCACCACCCCGCGCCCAAAGCCCCCGGCGGCGGTGAAGCAGCCTGCGGCATCGATGCTGCCCGCCTCAGCCGGCCCCGACCATCCCCACTCGACGCGATCCGTGACGTCTTCGGTCGTGCCGTCGGTATGATAGAGAATGGCTGCGAACTGACAGGTCTCACCGGCTGACAGCGTCACCGGTTCAAGCGGCGTAAGTACGAGCTCGCGGACACTGCGCACGGTGACACCAGCGCAGGAGGCGGTCCACTGACCGTAGGTGGCTGAGATCGTCCCTGTTCCGGACCCGGCGCCGGCGGTGAAGAGCCCTGCGTCAGAGATCCATCCCGTGGCCAGCTCGCCGCTCCATGACCAGTTGGCTTGCCTGGTCACGTCCTCCTCGGTGCCATCGTTGTAGTGCAGCGTAGCGACGAGCTGCAACTGCTCCTCGGGCTCCAGGACTGCCGCCTCCGCAGGAGAGACCCGCAGGGCGGTCACATTGCGTACCGAGATCGTCTCGGAGGCGGCTGAGAAGTCCCCCCACCGCGCTACGACTGTACCCGTGCCATGGCCGGAAAGACCGGTCAGGACGCCGGTGGAGGACAGACTGGCCGCGTCATCAGGACCGGTCCACTGCCAATCGAGGTCGGCGTCATGGTCCTCCACACTGCCATCGTTGTAGTGCAACCGGGCGATGAACTGGACCGTGTCCCCGGCGGCCAGCACGCAAGCCTCACTCGGCAAAAGGGACAGTCCAGCGGGGTTGCGCACGGTCACCGGAGTCGAGGTCGCTGACCACGATGCAAGCGTAGCGGTTGCAGTGCCGGTCCCGTGGCCCTCGCCTGCAGTGAACAGGCCATTGGCGGCCAGGGAGCCCGCTTCCGCAGGTCCATCCCAGCACCATTCGCACTGCTCGGTGACGTCCTCCGTGGTGCCATCGTTATACTGCAGCAGAGCCGTGAACTGGAAGCTCTGGGCGGCCGCCAGAGGAGCTTGCGGCGCGTCGCTCACCACCAGCGCGCAGGCTGTCCGCACGGTTATAGGCCCGGACGTGGCGGACCACGAACCATGTCTGATGGTGACTTCCCCCACCCCGTAGCCGTCCAGGGCCGAGAGGAGGCCATCCGAGGTCAGCGACGCTGCCTGCTCCGGTCCCGACCAGGACCAGGTCACCTGCGAGGTGACATCCTCCGCCGTATGGTCGTTGTAGTGCAACTCGGCCGCAAACTGGATACTCTCGCCCTCTGCCAGCACCGCGGCAGCTTCGGGGATCAGCACCAGATGGGTGATGTTCCTTACGGTGATCTCGCCGCTGGTGGCTGACCACTGGTCCAGAGTGGCTGTGACCTGACCAAGGCCATGGCCCTCTTTGGCCGTCAGGAGACCGGTCCCATCAACCTCTGCCGCTTCGGCTGCGCCAGTCCAGGCCCAGGCGGCCGACGCCGTGACGTCCTCCTCCGTGCCATCGTCATACGTCAGCAGCGCGGCAAACTGGATCGTGTCGGCCGCCTGCAGCACAATGCGCTCAGCAGGCGGTATTCTCAGCCCGGTAACATTGCGCACCGCGATGGGGCCGGTGGCTGCCTTGAAGCCCTGGAAGGAGACTTGCACCTCCCCGGAGCCGCAGCTATCGCCCACGGTCAGCAAGCCGGCACTGGCCAGCGTCGCTACGGCGGAATCGCCGGTCCACGCCCACTCGGCCTCGGAGGTCACGTCGCGCACTGACCCGTCGTCATACCGCAGTTCAGCGGTGAACTGCACCTGAGCGCCTCGCCCCAGGGGGCCAGGCTCGGCCGGACTCAGCGCCAACTCGACCACATTGCGAACCATCACCAGTTCCGAAGATGCGGTGGCGGCGCCCACGGCAGCCATCACCGCGCCAGTGCCCGACTGGGGTCCAGCCGTCAGCAGGCCGCCGTTGGTCACACTGGCGGTAGTGGTCTCCCCCTCCCATGCCCATTCCGCGCTGCCTGTCACATCTTCCGAGGTGCCGTCATTGTAGTGGAGGATGGCGGTGAACTGGACCTCATCACCGGCGGTCAGCACCAGTGGCGGGTCAGCCTGTAGTACCAGCTCACGGACATTGCGGACCACGATTTCGTCGGAGGCTGCAACGAGATTGCCCAGAGCCGCGCTGACGACACCGGTGCCGTACCCGTCGCTGGCCTTGAAGCGTCCCTTGTTGTCAATGGCCCCGGCCTCCGAGGGTCCGCTCCACGACCAGTCAGCCCGCTCGGTGACATCCTCGGTGGTGCCATCGTTGTAAGCCAGAGTCAGCGAGAACTGGATCGTCTCGCCAACGGACAGGGGCCAAACCGACGTCGGTCTCAGCTCCAGTCCGCTGACGTTGCGGACGATCATGGTCTCGGAGGCCGCCGTCCATCCATCCAGGGTCGCAGTCAGGCTACCGCGGCCAAAGGCCTCCGTGGCAGTAAAGACGCCCTGAACGACTGAGCCGGCCTGCTCCTCGCCATCCCATGCCCACAAGGCCTGGTCTGTGACCGTCTCCTCGGTGCCGTCGTTGTAGTGCAGGACGGCGTCGAAAGCGACGGTGTCGCCGACTGCCAGCACGCAGGCCGCGGGGCCCTGCACAGCGAGGGCGATGGGGGTGCGAACGGTCAAGGGTTGGGTGCTGGTCGCCAACTGGCCCAAGGTGACCGTGACCGAGCCGGTGCCCGGCCCCTCTGCGGCGGTGAAGAGCCCGCCCGGACTGCAGGACCCAGCTTCCACGGGGCCTGTCCAGGTCCAAACGGCGTCGGCGGTGACATCCTCTTCGCTGCCATCGTTGAACTGCACGACAGCCACGAACTGCACGGTCTGGCCGGCCGCCAGAGGACCGGGCTGGTCCGGCGTGAGTAGCAGGCCAACCGGGTTGCGCACGCGCACCTCATCGGACTGCGCGACGCGTTCGCCAAGCCGGGCGGTGACCCGGCCGGTACCATGGCCGGAACCCGCCGCGAACAGCCCGGGGCCCACCAGGGCTCCCGCTTCTACATCGCCGGTCCAACTCCACTCCGCCTCGTCGGTTACCGGTGTCTCCGTCCCATCGTCGTAACGCAGGAGGGCAGAGAACTGGACCTCGTCCGCAGCGTTCAGGACGGTCGCCGAAGGGCCTGACAGAGCCAGCTCGACAACAGTGCGAATGACCAGTGGCTCTGACGATGCCGTCCACTCTCCCCAGAGCGCCGTCAGTGTTCCCTGTCCATAGCCAGGACCGGCCGCAATCAGACCTGGCTCGGTGACCTGACCGGCAGCAGCAGGACCCTCCCACGACCATTGTGCTTCGGCCGTGACGTCAAGCTCGGTGCCATCGTTGTAGTGCGCCCACGCCGTGTGCTGCAGGGTCTCGCCGGCCGACAACACGGCCGGGACCGCGGGCAGTATCCGCAGGCCAGTGACATTGCGGACGGTGATCTCGTCGGAGGCGGCTGACCACTGGCCGTACCGCGCTTCGACCCGCCCCTGGCCGTGGCCGGAACCGGCTGAAAAGACGCCAGCAGCGCTGAAGGCGCCGGCCTCGTCGCTGCCGGTCCATACCCATTCGGCCTCTGCCGTGACATCGCGAGCGCTGCCGTCGTTGAAGTGAAGGACGGCGCCGAACTGCAGGATCTCGCCACTGGCCAGGACCGCAGATCCGGTCGGCGAGAGTTCCAGGCCGCAGGCGTTGCGCACGGTGAGCACGTCCGAGCTCTCGGCCAGGGTGCCGAAGCGAGCGATGACAACTCCCTCGCCAAAGCCTGACCCTGCCACAAACAGCCCTTCCGCGCCAATCTCTCCAGCGGCCGGATCCCCCGTCCATTCCCACGCGCAGTCGGCGGTCACGTCCTCGCTGGAGCCATCGTTGTAGCTCACGGTGGCCGCGAACTGCATCGTCTGGCCGGCACTCAAGACTGCCGCCTCGGCTGGGCTCAGGGCGAGTCCGGTAAGATTGCGTACCCGCAGGGGTTCCGAGTCGGCCTGCCACTGGTCGAAGGCGACCATCAGGGTACCGGTTCCGAAGCCTTCACCGGCGGTGAAAAGGCCCGGTTCGGTCACGGACCCGGCCTCGGCAGGGCCAGTCCAAGTCCACTCGGCCTCGGAGGTGACATCGCGCTCCGAGTCATCGTTGAAGCGCAGCACGGCGCGAAGCGCTACTGCATCGCCGGCGGCCAGCCAGTCAGTGGGACCGCCGACCACCGACAACTGCACCGGCGTGCGGATGGTGAGTTCGCCGGAGGTCGCGGACCATTGGCCGAAGGTCACCTTGACTACGCCCGCACCGTGGCCGGCACCGGCAGTGAACAACCCGGTGCTGGTAACAGTGCCCGCCTCCGGTGATCCGGTCCACTCCCAGACTGCGCGTTCGGTGATGATCTCCTCGGAGCCGTCGTTGTACTGCAGGGTCGCGGCGAACTGCCCCGATTGCCCCGCGGAGAGCTCTGCGGTGACCACCGGGTCCAGCACGAGACCCTGGACATTGCGGACCGTGAGAGGTTCAGAGACAGCGGTGAGCTGGTCGAGTTGGGCAGTCACACGACCAGTGCCGAACCCGTCGCCGGCGACGAAGAGCCCGGCCTCGTCCACCGTGCCGGCCTCAGGACCGCCGTCCCAGCTCCACGCTGCGTGGTCGGTGACGTCCTCGGCTGTACCGTCGTTGTACTTCAGGGCGGCGGCGAACTGCCAGGTCTGGCCGGCGGCCAGTGGCTGCTCCGGACCGGGGCTGAGTTCCAGGCCGCTGAGGTTGCGGATCGTCAGGGCAGCGGAGGCTCCGGTCAGATGGCCGATGGCGGCGGTGACAACGCCCATCCCGAAGCCCTCGCCGGCCCGGAAGAGCCCCGTTGCCGAGACTTCCCCGGCGCTCGGGTCGCCCGTCCAGGACCAGACGGCCTCGGGTGTCACGTCCTCCTTCGTGCCGTCGTTGTACTGGCGGGTGACAGAGAACTGGATCTCATCCCCGGCGGCCAGGATCGCCGGCTCAGTCGGAGTGACGACCAACTCGGTCACATTGCGGACGGTGAGCGTTCCGGAGTTGATCGTCTGTTCGCCAAGAGTGAAGGTCACCACACCGGCGCCACAGCCTCCGCCGGCCACAAACACGCCATCGGCGGTGACCGCTCCGGCTTCCTTCTGCCCACTCCAGGTCCACTTGCCCTCGGCGGTTACGTCCCGGCTGGTGGCGTCGTTGTAGTGCAAGGAGGCTGCGAACTGAACCGTCTCGCCCTCTGCCAGCACTCGGTCCTCGGCGGGTGTCAGCTCCAGGTTTCGCACATTGCGGACAGTCAACTGCTCGCAGCGAGCGGTCCATTCGTCGAGGGTGGCCACAACCGTTCCCGTGCCAAAGCCGGCAGCGGCCGTGAAGCAGCCAGCCTGGTCCACCGCTCCAGCCTCTGGCGGCCCGTCCCAGGCCCAGCGGACACGGCGCGTAACCTCCTCGGTGTGACCGTCGTCATAGACCAGGACGGCGGCAAACTGCTCGCTTTCGCCGCTCGCCAGTACCGTGCGGCGGGCCTCGGACACGCGCAAGGCGATGATGTTGCGGACGGTTATGGTGGCCGACCTGGCGGACCACCCGTCAAAGGCGGCAACTACGCAACCGACCCCATAGCCCTCACCCGCGGTGAAGAGGCCCGTGGCGTCGAGGCTCCCCGCCCGGGGGTCACCCTCCCACGACCATGCGACGCCTGTGCTGACGTCTTCGGTCGTCCCGTCGTTATGGTGCAAGATGGCGGTGTAGCGGATCGTGGCCCCGGTGGAGACTACGCGCGGCTCGTCGGGCGACAGAGCCAGCCCCGCCAGGTTGCGGACCGTAAGCGATGTGCTGTCGGCCACCCACTCACGGCAAGTCGCGCGCAAGACACCCGTGCCGAACCCGGAGCCCGCGACGAAGCGCCCCGGGCCGACAACGGTGCCTGCCTCGGGAGACCCCGTCCAGCACCACTCCGCCTCCTCGGTGACATCCTCCAGGCTGCCGTCAGTGTACCGCAAGGAAGCTCTGAGGGTTACGCTCTCGCCTGCGGCCAGGACGGTGACGGGGTCGCCGGCGACCTCGAGCCCCACAAGCTGACGGACGGTCAGTGGCTCTGACTCGGCCTCCCAGTCGCGATAGACGGCCCGCACGGTCCCTGTACCGGCTCCCGGCCCCGCTGCAAAGAGACCCCGCTCCGACACGGAGCCAGCCTCGGGAGGCCCGCTCCAGGACCAGACCACCTGGCTCGTCACGTCCGCCGAGGAACCGTCGTTGTACTCCAGCGACGCGATGAACTGCACGGTCTGCGGCGCTTCGAGCACCGTAGCTGACGGTGTGCTCAGCCGCAGCCCTGACACGTTGCGGATCGAAAGGACGGCTGACTTTGCGGTCCGGCCGAGGTACGTGGCGGTGACCAACCCCTGCCCCCGTCCCGCGCCGGCGGTGAAACGACCGTTGCTGTCAACGGTTCCGGTGTCGGCGTCTCCGCTCCATGTCCAGTTAGCCAGGCCGGTAACGTCCTCGCTGGTGCCGTCGTTGAACTGCATGGTGGCCATGAACTGCAGGTCCTGACCGCCGGTCAAGACGACCGCTTCCCGGGGCGTGAGGGTAAGAAGCGCCGGGTTGCGCACGGTGATGGCGCCCGAATGCCCTGACTCCCCCTCGTAGCTGGCAGTTACCAGACCGACGCCGAAGCCTGAGCCTGCCGTGAACAGGCCGGTATCGCTGACGCTACCCACGTCTGGGTCAGCGCTCCACGTCCACGTCGCCTGCTCACTGATGTCCTCGGTGCTACCGTCAGCGTAGCTGATGATCGCGCGGAACTGCAGCGTCTCACCACCGGAGAGCACCGCCGGTTGAGCTGGTTTGACGGTCAGCCCGCTGGTGTTGCGCACACTGATGATCGCCGAGGTAGCGGTCAGGCCGTCGCAGGAAGCAGACACCAACCCGTCTCCGAAGCCACCGCCAGCCGTTAGCAGGCCCGTTCGCGACACCGTGCCGGTGCTCTCGTCTCCGGTCCACGTCCACGTGGCGTGGCGGGTGACGTCCTCATGGGTGCCATCATCGTAGCGCAGGGTAGCGGTGAACTGCATGGTCTGCCCGGCCAGCAGCGAAGCGGGCAGATCGGGTGAGATGGCCAGCGAATGGGGGTTCCGGACGCGGATGACGCCCGATGAGACCACGCGGCCGTCGCAGGTTGCGTTGATGGTCCCACTGCCGTAGCCGGGGCCAGCCTTGAAGAGGCCACCAGGCTCGACCTGGCCAGCGTTGGGGCTGCCGGTCCACGACCATTCGGCGCGGTCGGTAACGTCCTCCTCGACCCCGTCGTCGTAGTGCAATACCAGGGTGAACTTCCGCGTATCCCCGCCCCGCATCACTAACGGTTCGGTGGACGAGAGAACGATGCCCGCGACCCGTCGGGAGCCGCCGGCGGCTGGAGGCACGCCATAGGGAACGGACCCAGCTCCGGGACGTGCTGGAGGGGATGCCCCAGCCGCAATGGTCGGTCCCCCCGGTCCGGTAGGTGCCTCAGGGATAGGCGTCACCGCATCGGGCGGCCGGCGGGTGGGGGCTGGCACCCAGTCGTCAGCGCCCTGGTCGTACTCGCTGGGTGCGGCGTAGCCACCCGGGCCAGGCATGGCACCTGCCGGAACGCCAGGGGCAGGGGCGGGTGGCGGGACCGCCCAGCCGCTGGGAGGCGCCGGCTGCGCGTCGGCGGGCGCCTGCAGGCGGTCCGCAGCAGGAATCGCAGGCGGCGCTGCGCCCATAACAGCCCCGGGGGCGGTCGGGTAAGGCGGCTGCATGCCGGAGGGAAGTGGCTGCGCTGTCAGTGTGGGGCCGCTGGGCCGGGTCTGCCGCGACAGGAAATGCCGGGTGGCTTGCGCTTCCTCCAGTCCGCGGGTGAAGTCACTGGCCGCGACGGCTCGCCCGGCGGACACGGAGTCGATCTTGGCGCCCGTTGCCTCGCAGAGCTGCCCCTCACGGTAGGCGCTTTGGACCGCTGTCTGCAGCGCCAACTCGTCTTCCAGATAGAGCGCCGCGATGACGATGGCTTCCCACAGGCGGGCTCGCGTCGCGGCCGGCACGCGGTCAGTAATCCGCTGCCGAAGCACCGACGCCGCTCGCATGTAGGTCAGCGCTGCGTCCTCGCCGATGGAGGCCTGCGCCTGAGCCATCCAGAACAGGGCCCAGCCGGATTCATCGCCCATGGCCAGAGCAGCCTCGGCGGCCTGGCGCTGCTCCTGGGCCTGCCCCATGAGCCCGGCGACTTCGGCGGTGGTCAGCGCAGCCTCGACCGTGGCAATGCGCGCCTCGCCGAGGGTGCGCAGTATCTCCCAGGCCGCCGCGACGTTGTTGCGGTCCTTCTGGCAGCGGGCCATCTGCGTGCGCGCTGCCACGTCCGCGGGGTTGGCGTTCAGCAAGCGGCGCAGGGCGTCCTCTTCACGCCCGAAGTCGCCGGCCCAGTGACAGGCTTCGGCGAGGTCCCGCCAGGCTTCGAGGTCGTCGGGGTCAGCCAGCACACATGCCTCGAGCTCACTGGCGGCGCGAGCGAAGGCACGGACATCCGAGAAGGCGCTGGCCACGGCTCGCCGAGCCTCGCTGCATGGGACACCCGCCCGGATAGCACGGTCACTCTGGGCCTGTGCGGCCTCGATCTCGCCCAGTTGCAGATGAGCGACAGCGACGCCGCCGTAGAGCGCAGCACACCGCGGCTGCTCCTTGAGTGCCGCCTCGAATAGCTGCAGCGCTGCCCGCGGCGCGCAGATCTTCAGATGCGCCTGGGCCAGCCGGCGTACGGCAGGGCCAACCAGGGTCTCGGCTTCGATACAGTGGCGGTAAGACCCGATAGCGCTCTCGAAATCCTCACGACCCTCCTGCAGCAGGCCCTGCAGGAAGTGCCCTTGCGGCAGCTCGGGTGATACCTGTGCCAGGCTGCCGTAAGCATCGTCCAGGCTCCCGGCCAGGGCGTGAGCCAGGGCCGCGTTGTAGGCGGCGCAGTCCCGGTAGAGCCGGTCTTCGGCCAGGCGCGCGGAGAGCCCCAGGAGCTGGTCGTAGGCGCGACTCCGGAAAGCACCCGCGGCCAGGCGGGCAGTACCCGCCGGGTCAAGCGGCGCGGCGGCCTGCTCGCTGACCCGCAGGCCTGACACCTGCCAGGCGATGCGCCACGCCTGGCCCTCAACAGTGTCTGCGTCGCCACGGTCTGCCCCGCGCCGCTCCAGGGCTTCGAGGGCCAGCTCGCGGGTGTCAGGGACCTGCACCAGCCTTGACAGGAGGCGCGGGATGAAGGCAGGCTCCTCCGCGGCTGCGCTATCCAGCAGATGAGCCAGGGCGGCCTGAAGTTCGGGGGCTTCGGCTTGCAGCTCGCGGAGGAACTGCCGACTGATGACGCTATGGGGCGGGAGCAACAACCCTCCGTCCTGGGCCGTCAGCCCCTGACGGAGCCAGTTCTCTATGCGCCCCACCGCCGCCCGGGTCAAGACCTCGCGGGGGAGTCCCAGCTCGGCCAGTCCCGCCAGTGCCAGGCCGATCAGACCCTGACGATCCTCAGGGAACTGCGCCGCCAGGCGCAGCCAGTCCCGGTCGGGGTGCAGCGAGCTCTGGATGCCACGCATCGCTTCCAGCACGGTGAGGCCAGCCAGCGGCGCCTCCGACCTCAGGTCGGAGGGCAGGCTGCCGCCCACGGCCGTAGCCAGCGCGCTCAGGTCGTCGGCCTGAAGCGTCAAACGGTGACGCAGTCCCAGCGTGACGGCAGTCGCTGGTGTCAGCGCCGCAAAGCCGTCCGCAGTGTCGTCCATGCCTTCTTCGACGCCGGCGGTACCCACCACGATGAGCGGGACGCCTGCGGCCTCTACCGCATGCAGGATCGTGTCCGCTTCCGGACAGAGATCCATGTCGTCAATCAGGAGGAAGTGAGGGGGCCGGCGTTTGATCTCGCCAAGAAAGCGCTCCAACGGCGTGTGCCCCGGGCCCGGAACGTAGAGGTGAACCTGCCGGCCCTCGGAGGCCAAGTCGCGCCCCAGGCGCAGGAGCAGCGTGGTCCGGCCGGATCCTGGAACGCCCGTGATGAGGTGGCGATCGGCACGGGTGTTGTCGGCCGTCACACGGGCGCGAAGCTGGGCGAGGTCAGCGCGGGGCGCGTCAGCACGGGCTTCGATGTCGCTCAGTCGGGGACGCGCACCCACAAACAGCCAATCGCCATCGGGCCGCCGCCGCGATCCCCGGCGTGGTAAGCTCAGAAACCCTCCTGCCAGCCTTGCTTCGTTGGCCATGTCCCTATCGTGCTGCGATGCTGGATAGGGGGTTATGCACTGCGTGGCGTCTTACCAGGCCGTTGACCGTGGGTACTTCGGTCGCCGGGGTTTGGCCGCTCTGTGGTACTCCGTTGCTGTTCTCTCCACAGTTGTAGCGGTTTGGACATCTACCCAGGCTCGACGGGGCAGCCAGGCCCCCCGCCAACGGCTTGTTCTGCCAGACAGGCATCCGCCCCCACAAAGAGTTTAGTCGGAAGGCAGCAACCGCGCATCAATCCGCATTCAAGGATGGCGCAAGCTGCCAGGGGGGCATGTCGCTGGCAGACGGGCATGGCGCAGCGGGGGATCGGGCATGGAAGCTAGTTGCGCAGGCCCTGGGTGGGCGCCGGGATACGCCCTCCCCGACGGATCAGGCCGGCACTACTGAGGCCACTGACACCGATGACCGGGGCCCGTCCCAGGAGCCCGCCGAACTCCACCATCTCACCCACCGCCTTGCCGGGAGCAGGGATCAGACGCACGGCGGTTGTCTTGTGGTTCGTGACGCCGATAGCCGCCTCGTCGGCGATGATGGCTGCGATGGTCTCAGGGGCTGTATCTCCCGGAATGGCGATCATGTCCAGACCCACGGAGCATACCGCCGTCATCGCCTCCAGTTTCTCCAGAGACAGCACACCGGCGGAAGCCGCCTCGATCATCCCGGCATCCTCGCTGACGGGGATGAAGGCGCCGCTCAACCCCCCGGCGTAGGAGGTAGCCATCAGACCGCCCTTCTTGACGGCGTCATTCAGCAGGGCCAGGGCGGCGGTGCTTCCGGGGCCGCCGCAGCGCTCCAGTCCCATTTCCTCCAGGATGTGAGCCACGCTGTCGCCCACGGCCGCGGTAGGCGCCAGGGAGAGGTCCACAATCCCGAAGGGCACGCCCAGACGCCGTGATGCCTCCTGAGCCACCAGTTGCCCCATCCGGGTGATCTTGAAGGCGGTGCGCTTGATCGTTTCTGCCACCACCCCCAGGTCCGCCTCCGGCACCTTCTCCAACGCGCGTTTGACCACCCCGGGGCCGCTCACTCCCACGTTGATGCAGCATTCGGGCTCGCCCACGCCGTGGAAGGCCCCGGCCATGAAGGGGTTGTCCTCGGCCGCGTTGGCAAAGACCACGAGCTTGGCACACCCCACACCGTCGCGGTCCGCGGTGAGCGCCGCCGTCTGGGCAATGACTTCCCCCATCTCCCGCACCGCGTCCATGTTGATGCCGGCCCGCGTGGTTGCCACGTTGACCGAGGAACAGACCCGCTCTGTGGTTGCCAGTGCCTCCGGGATGGACGCAATGAGCCGCCGGTCACCGGCCGTGTAGCCCTTGTGCACCAGCGCCGAGAAGCCGCCGATGAAGTTGACACCGATCTCCTTTGCGGCGCGATCGAGCGTCTCAGCGAAGGCCACATAGCGCTCGTCGGCGCACGCCCCCGCCACCAGAGCCAGGGGGGTGACCGCCACGCGCTTGTTGATGATGGGGATGCCGAACTCCTGACTGATCGCCTCGCCGACCGGCGCCAGGCGCTCAGCCAAGCGGGTGACCTTGTCATAGATGCGCCGTCGCGCCTCCGTGCCGCTTTCCGCCGCGCAGTCCAGCAGAGAGATGCCCATGGTGATGGTGCGAATATCCAGGTTCTCCACCTGGATCATGTGCAGCGTCTCGATGACTTCCGCGGTGTCAACAAAGCGCATGGGTTCACCCCTCAAGATCCCCGCCGGCAGCGAGGCTAGACGCGATGCATGGCCGTAAAGACAGCCTCGTGCTGGATGTTGATCTGAACTCCCAGGCTCTCCCCCACCGCTGACAAGCCTCTTGCCAGGGCCGGCAGGTCGGGGTCTGGAGCCAAGGGCTCCACCAGCATGATCATCACAAAGTAGTCCTGCAGGATGGTCTGGCTGATGTCCAGGATGTTGACCTGTTGCTCGGCGAGGTAGCTACTGACCCGGGCGATGATGCCAACCCGGTCCTTGCCCAGAACACTGATGACGGCCTTCATGTTGTGCGCTCCGTGATGGTGTTGTCGCCATCATAGCGCGTGAAAGCGGCGGAGGCAAACGGCCTGACACCCCTCATCCCCTGGCCCCCTTTGCGCAGAGTGGAGATGGGGAAAGAGGGCCAGTCGTGGCAGCCAGAGAAAAGGAGGCTATCGCTCGATACCCGGAGGTGCCAACGTGGAACTCGCCCCCGACTTCACTCGAGTTGCTACCGCTTTGCGCCGCGAGGAGCCTGACCGCGTTCCGCTGTGCGAGTTCCTGGTGGACCCGCCGGTCAAGGAGGCCTTCCTGGGCCGCCACGTCGGCAACTCCCTGGTGCGCGCCGACAACTATGATGTGGCCGCCGACGTGGATTTCTGGCACCAGGCCGGCTATGACTTCATGCACCTGGCCCCCAACTACCTGGGACTCTTCACCGGCGGCTGGAACGTGGCGGATGGCGACTACAGTCTCTACTCCGACAAGCCGGTGGCTAAGGCCTGGATGGAGGAGCATCAGAGCGTGCTCCGTACGCCGGAAGAAGTTGAGCGCTACCCGTGGCCCAGACCGGAGGACGTGGACATTGGTGACCTGTACCAGGCGGCCGCTCTGTTGCCTGAAGGGATGATGCTCACCAGCGGCACCTGGGGCATCTTTGAGACCACCCGCGCCTTGATCGGGTTCGAGGCCGTGGCCCTGGCGCTCTACGACCAGCCGGGGCTTGTGGAGAGCGTCATGGAGCGGATGGGCGACTTCCTCTTCCGGCTGTTCCTGCGCGTCCTGGAGGTACCCCGTCTGGGCGCGGTCTGGTTCGCCGACGACCTCTCCTCGGTGGACACGTACTTCGTGAACCCCAACTGGTACCGCGCCAACCTGTTCCCGTGGATGCGCAGGTACTGCGAAGCCGCTGCCGCCAGGGGGCTGCCGCTCATCTACCACTGCGATGGGACCATGTGGGAGGTACTGCCGGACATCGTGGACTGTGGGGTGGCAGCCATCCAGCCGGTGGAGCCCAAGGCCATGGACATTGTGGCAGTTAAGCGCGAGTATGGGAGGCATCTGTGTCTGATCGGAAACATTGACCTGGGTGGCTGCCTGACCCGCGGCACCCCCGCCGACGTGGAGGCTGAGGTAAGGCAGCGCATTCGGGAGGTGGGCCCGGGCGGGGGCTACATGGTAGGGAGCAGCAACTCAGTGACCAGCTATGTGCCCCTGGAGAACTACCGCGCCATGATCGAGGCGACCATGCGCTGGGGCAAGTATCCGATCCAGGCCTAATGCAGGGTGCCACGGCCAGAGGGCCTGGCCGTGGCACCCGTGCTCATCTCCTACCCGCCCGGCATCTTGTTGAGCCGCATCATCCAGCTATTGCCGACCCAAAAGCCGTCGAAGGGCGGGGCCTTCCTGGCCTGGCCGGGGGCACCGACCTGAGCGCAAGCGCTCAGTTCATAGACTCGCGCGATGTTGCGCGCGCGGTCGGCAGGCTTGGTCACGGCCAGGTGGATGGGCAGGCGCCAACAGGTCACGCGGCCAAAGATGTCGGTCTCGGCGACCTGCCATGGCCCCCGCACCGCCACGGCCAGCACCTCCACACCCTTGCCGCGGTCTTCCTCAGGCACATCATCGCCCTGCTTACCCCAGTCACGGTCCTTGCGGAAATACTCCTTGGCCGCCGCCGCCAGCTCGCTCACGCTGCCCGGCCCGGCAAAGTCCTCCACATGGCCTTTCCATTCCTTCTCGTCAATCTCCGCCTCCAGGGCCTTCTGCATGTCCGCAATCTCGGTGGCGATAGTGGCCATCCGCTGGTTGGCGTACTCGTTGGTGGCGTCGAACCGAAGCGACCACTCAAGACAGGTCTTCCACTGGTTCATGATGTCCAGGCGCTTGTCCTGGACGAAGAACGTGATCTCCGGCTGGTCCTTGACGTAGTTGGCGAGATAGACGGCGTTGGCCCGCCGGGTTCTGTCCACACTGCTGACCATGCGGACCAGGTCACTGTAGCGGCTGCCAACGCTGTCGAACTCCTCCGGCAAGTCACGGGCGGCGCGCACATCGTTGTCTGCCGCCGCCATCTTCATATTCCACTCGATGTCACTGGACTGCTGAAAAGCGAACTCAGCCACGTCAAAGCCTTCTTGCGCCCGCGCCTCGGCCTCGGCTCCCGGCTCTGCCCAGAGCTCAGTCACGCGCCCCAGCACCGGCTCGATCTCCGGGATAGCGGTGGCCTGCAATTCCTGCAGCCTGGCCAACTCGGTCTCGCACAGCTTGAGCATGCCCTCCGCGCTGGTCTCGTGGACCGTCACCCCACCCTCGATACCCCGGAACGCCTCCTTGTGTTTGGTGTACAACTCGACGATTGCCTTGGCGTCTACCCCCGCCTGTTCCTTGGTGGGTAGCGGTGCAGGCGCTGAAGTCTCCGCATCCTGGGCGTTTGACGGCACGACGAATAGCCAAGTGATCACCAGAGCCAGGGTCACGATCAGTGTCGCGCGGGACATGGGCCACGTGCCTCCTCTTGAGGTGAGCTGCCAGGAGCCTTGTTCACGGTCGGGGGTGAAATCCCTGCCCGCGATGCAGATTATTTGGAGGCGGCGCGAAGCCCGACGCCAGCTTGCCCTTATGGTATCGGCCGCGAGCGCACGCGAACGACGCGCCCGACGGCTGTGGCGCTCTGCACCACCTGAGGCGCCTGGGTGCGGAGGGCGGCGGCCATCGCTTCGGGCGACACCGCACCCAGGACCAGAAGACTGAGCGGGGCCCCCGGCTGCCGGGGAAGCGGCTTCACATGCTGCACGCCCTCAATGCTCTTGAGGCTGGCGACCAGGGCCTGGCGAGCTTCACCCCGCAGGGGATCAGTCAGTTCCACCCTTATGGCGCCTGGAGCAGCCGCACACATCTCACGCAACATCTCCGGCACCATACGCGCAGCGATCTCGTTGCCCACCCGCGTCATAGCAGCCAGTGAAGCCTGCTGCAGCGTCGCGCCGGAGGCTTCGGCTCGAGCCGACACGTCCACCAGGGTGCGCGTGTCGCCATCGGTCAGGAGGTAGGCTTGCGCCACGGCCACGACTCGCTGCTGTCGGCGCGACGGCGCCCGCTCGACACTCAGAGTGATCCTGCCCAGCAGGAGGTAGTCGGCTTGCGCAGCAGGCCGCAGCCAGCCCTGGGGACCGGGACGTGCGGCCCGCAACTCCTCGGGGCTGAGGGGGCGGGCGCTGAAGCCGCGTTGCCACAACGCCGTTGTTAGGGATCGAGTCGGGACAGATGAGAGTCGGGGCTGGCCGGGGGGTCCTTCGGACAGGCAGACCAGTACCTCGGGATTGCCCAGGTTCTGAAGGGCGTCGCGGTGACGGTTGTACTGGATAAAGTCCTCGGCCTCCCGCCGCTCCAGGTCAAGGGCAGCCAGGGCCAGTCTCAGGCCCCGCCGATGGCGACAAGCCAACTCGGGTCGCACGGTCACGCGTTCCTGCTCGGCTGCGACCTCAACCTCGCCATCAAAGACGCTGATCACCGACTCGCCGTCGTCGCTGACCTGGCAATCAAAGGCGGTACCCCGGACAGCGCAGACCACGGAAGGGGTCTCCAGCTCAAAGGCAGCGGACTGGCCCAGCTTCTGCTCGATCGTCACCCAGACGCCGCCTACAAGGGCTCTGAGCCGGGTCAGGCCGTCCGCCTGAACGTGGGTCAGGAGCAGTTGGGTCTTTTGGTCGAGGCGGACATAGCGGCCGTCACGCAGACTGAGCTGGGCCCGCGAGTTGGCTCCGGTCTTTACGGCGTCACTGGCAACGAGCTTCTCTCCCTGTCGGCCCGGGTGGTAGCCCGACGTTCCGTGACGGACCTGGACGTCGCCGTAAAGGGCGCTCAGCACGGCCTGGTTGGCCGCAAGCTGCATTTGGTCGGGGCTGCTGGTTCCGCAGAGAAGCGCCAAGGCCAGCATCAGGAGCAGGAGTGACGACGGTCGGAGCATGGGGGACCTCCCTGGCGTCTGCCACCACGAAGCATTCGGTGCCAAGCGACGTGACCAGACCTGCCGGTAGCCCGCTACGTCACCCGTCCAGGCTCGGGCGGCGGCAGGGTGCGGTCCTGATACTCCAGGGCTGTCTGTCCGACCTGGATGACGTCGCCCCGACGGAGGTTGTGGCGCTGGACGGGACGCCCGTTGACGAGCGTGCCCCGCGGGCTGCCCAGGTCGGCCAGGATGCAGTTGCCGCCGGCCATGGCGATGGTAAAGTGCCGTGGCGCAATCTCAGTGTCCTTGAGCAGAGCGATGTCACACTTGGGCGAACTGCCCACGACAGTGATGGTCTGGTAGAGCACGAACTGCTTGCCGGTCAGCGGGCCCCCGATGATAACGAGCCAGGCCTCCTTCCGCAGCTCCTCCAGCAGACCGATGGCGGCGCCGGAAGCCAGTCCGATGGCGACCTCGGCGATGAGGCGGCTGGCACTTCCGTGGAGGCCAAAGATGCCGCCGAAAGCGCCCACCAGATCGAAAACGAGGCCCCCGGCGAAGCCACCCATCGCGCCGCCGCAGAGGCCATTGACGATCTTCTTGGTGGAGCGCGTGGCCGCACCCTGGGCCAGTCCCACGAAGAGGCCGACGATGCACCAGCCAATGCTGCGGGCGATGACCTGACGGAAGCTCAGTTCGTCACTGCGGCCACCGAGGGCGCCGTAGGCCATCTGGGCCACAACCCCGGCGAAGCCCCCCCCGAGGCCGCCGATTACGAGGCCGAGCAGGCCACCCAGGCTCGCCCGCCGCCAGTTCAAAGTGGTCAGTCCCTCGGTTGCCCCCAGCAGCAGGCCGATGGCGCTGCCAAGTATGGCGGCGAAGAGGGCCACCTCCTGGTATACCTCGGGGCCCGGCAGTTCAGTGAGACGGTCGCGGACGACGCTGCGCGGCTCGTTGATGGCCCAGGCCAACAGCCCTCCCAGGGCGCCAGCGATGGCCAACTGCAACATCAGAGAGCCGACGAAAGCGGCCGCTGCGCTCTTCTTTCCCTTGGCATAGGCGAAGTCACCAGCCGGGCCCACAGCGGGGTAGGCAGTCGGCGCCGCGGGATAGGCGGGGGCCTCAGCCACATCGGCCAGATCCTCAGCCTCGATCACCAACGTGTCTCCCGCGACGGCGCCCGTGGGAGGAGCTGGCTCCGGATCCAAGTCTTCCAGGTTGATGTCTATCTCGTCGTCCGGCGCTTCGCGATTGTCGGTATCGGCCATGTCCGACTCCTTACGCGGTTCCCCTTGGTAGACGCCGCAATCCCTGCATGGTTCCGGTCTGTAGGGCAGCACCCCAACCCGGCGGCTGGCACGAGGTCACCACGACGCCCCGGGGACGTCAGCCATAGGGTTGCTGCCCCATTCGGACCAGGTAGATGAGCCAGCCAAGAAGAGCCGCCGCCGAGACACAGACCGTGATGATGGCCTTGGTCCGGGCGTTTTTCGCCGCGACGGCCGACCTGTTGACCTCGCCCAGAAGACTCAGAGCCATGAACAGCCCCACGAGCGTCATGGGTGGGCAGCAGAGAAAGCCCAGTGCAGACATCCACAGCGCGTTATTCGCGCGACCTTCCATCTCGCGGGCCTGCAAGAGCGCCACGTCGGGCAGGCTGGTGACAGTGGGGTGGGCGGCAGGTCGCGGTCCGTAACCGGGGGTAGCGAGGGAAGGCGCAGCGGCCGCAGCCCCGCGACAGCCGTAGGTCGTACAGCCCTGGTTCTCGCGCCAGCAGTCCGCGTGGTGGATGACCTTGCAGGCCGGGCAGACCTGAACCTGCTCACCAGGCTTGACGGGGAAGCGGCAGTACGGACAGGTCTTCCCCACCTCCTCCCCGGTGGCGGCATGGGCGCCGGCCACCGGGAGCGGCGCAGGCACCGCGGTCCTCCCTCTGCTAAGTCCATCGTCCTCCACTACGATGTCAAGCGTATCGCCACCGAGGTCAGGCGGGGGCGGAGGGGGCGGTGCCAGCGGCCCGGTGACGGGCGGAGGAGTAGCCGTGGGCGGGGCCCCCGGTTCCCGTTGGCGCACCGGCAGGCCAAAGATCTGCTCGCCACACTTGGGGCAGAAACGGCCCTGGACGCGAATGTTCTGGTGGCAGTAGGGGCAGCGCATTATGAATGTGGCGTCATTGGCGCACCTGGTCGGGCCTCAGGCCACTTCCGGGACGTTCAGAGCAGCTCGATGTCCATGTCATCGTCAGCCGCGGTGTCGGCTGCCGGCTCTAGCTCGATGTCCAGGTCTACCTCGGGCTGGTAGAGGTCCTTATTGTCTACCGGCAGGAAACGCTCGTTCTCTGCCGCCCATCGGGCCGCGACGGCGTTGAGCGGACTCTTGGGGTTGTAGTCCTGGTACATGATCATCTGGCCGATCTTGATGATGATGTCCACCAGGGTCTCGCCAGCCGCCCAGAAATCCCCGATGCAGATGTAGCTGCCGAAGTTGGGGTGAAAGATGGGCGTCTCCAGGACGCACTTGGGCTTCTCGCGCGGGTAGTCGCGGCTCAGGTAGATCTGCGCCTTGTGGTAGTCCCGGGGCTTGGGGCGGTTGGAGACGGGGTCTAGCTCCAACCCCCGGACACGGTACTCGACCACATACAGCTCCGGCGGGTCGCCCTGGACGGGCGTCACTGTGATGTAGGGGTGACCGGAGAACTCGTCGCGCACCGACTGGTAGTCCGCATAAAGCCGTCGCAGCCGCGCATTCATAGCCATCGAGGACGTTGCTCACCTGCCCGTGGTTCCAGGCCGTTAGCATACAACACGGCCGGGCGTTCGACAAGGTGTGAGCCCGCAGTGGTCACCAGCAGGACTCGCAGGAACTCATACCGAAGGGAAGTGTTACTAGGCTGCAGGAGGTGGTGCAGGAGCTAACACGTGCCCCGTTGTACGTTTCACCCCGTGGTGCCAGGTC
>JABLXH010000110.1 GCA_013178155.1 Armatimonadota bacterium
TGGCCCCTGCGGTATGACCGGCTGGTGCAACCGGTACTGGACCGGCGTTGCGCTGGCTGCCACCATCCCCAGGCGTCCAACCCGCAGGCCGCGGCCTTCGACCTGTCCCAGGTCTCCTCCTACGACCGCCTGATTGCCTGGGGAAAGCCCAGTCTCGCCGATCACGTTCGCCAGTGCTACAACGAGGGCCAATCGCGTCCCGGCAACTGCGAGGCACAGCAAAGCACGTTGCTGAAGATGCTGCGCGAGGGGCACCATGGCGTGGTTCTGGACGCCGACGACCTGGAGCGGCTGGTGACGTGGATGGACACCTACGCCCAGCGACAGGGCGCTTTCAGTGAAGACCAGGAGCAGCGCCTGCTGCAACTGCGCCGCGAAGCCGCTGCGCTGATGGCAGAGCGCCCTGCTGAAGACTGACGGCCGACAGCCTCTGCAGCCTACGAACCGCGATGGAGATGACCATGAGACGCCCGAACTCGACCGTATGCCTTGCCATCCTGGCCCTGGGACTGATCGCCCTTGGCCTCGGCCGGCCGCCGGCTACGGCCAAACCAGGCGACTACCACTCGCCCCTGGGGCTGGCGCTTTCGGCCGACACGAGGACCCTCTATGTTGCCGACCAGACGGCCAATGCCCTTGTCTTCGTGGACACGACGAAGGGAGCCGTAGCTGCCACGATGGGGGTCACCGACCCGCGCGCGGTGGTGCTGTCGCCTGATGGCAAGACCGCCTATGTGACCAGCGGTAGCGACGACCGGGTTCATCGGATTGACCTGGCCAGGAAGCGGGTGGTTGCCTCGGCGCCGACGGGGCGCTGTCCGGTTGGCCTGGCCCTCGCGCCCGACGGCAAGACGGTCTATGTCTGCTGCCAGTTCAGCGACGACGTCTGGGCCTTTGAGACCAGCAAACTGGTGCGCACGGCGCGCATTCCGGCGGTGCGTGAGCCACGTTACGCGGCAGTGACGCCCGACGGCAAGACGCTGGTGGTGGCCAACCATCTGCCTCTTGGGTCGAATCTGGATGAATCGCTGGGCGCAGGTCTTAGCCTCATCGGGCTCGGAGGCGGGCCGAAGGACGTTGTGCAGCTCTCGCGCGGGGCCACCGATGTCGGTCAGGTCGTCATCTCACGCGACGGGCGGTATGCCTACGTCCCCCACGTACTGGCACGCTGGCTCGTGCCACCGACGCAACTGGAGCGCGGGTGGATCTCAACCAACGCGCTTACGGTCGTGGACTTGCAGGCGCGGCAGCGGCTGAACACGGTGCTGCTGGATGATCTGGACCGCGGCGCGGCCAACCCCTGGGCCGCTGCGCTGTCGCCGGACGGCACGCTGCTCTATACGACCCATGCCGGCACCAATGAGGTGCAGGTCATTGATACCGCCAGGCTGCACAAGCTGATTGCCGAGTGGCCCGCGGATTCCCTGACTGCCCTGGAAGACGACCTGACCGCCGTGTACCGGGCAGGGGTCCGCAAGCGGGTGCCGTGCGGGGGCATCGGCCCGCGGGCGGTGGCTGCTACCGCCGACGGCGCCTATGTGGCCAACTACTTCTCTGGTGACATTACCCGTCTCAGCGCCACCCTGCCTCCGCCCCCGGAGGCCCCGGCCGAAGGGGCCGCGGCGACCCCTCTGCACCTGCTGACGCCGGAGGCGAAGGTCGTCCAGACCATCGCCCTCGGCCGACAGCCCGAGGCCGACGCGGTCCGCAACGGCGAGAAGCTCTTCCATGACGCGACGATCTGTTTCCAGGGCTGGCAGTCCTGTGCGACCTGCCATCCCGAGGGGCGGACCGACGGCCTGTCGTGGGACCTGCTGAATGACGGCATCGGGAACCCCAAGAGCGCCAAGTCCCTGCTGCTGTCCGACCAGACGCCACCCGCCATGGCTCATGGGGTGCGGGCCAGCATGGAAGTGGCAGTGGCGGCGGGCTTCAAGTACATCCTTTTCCACGTGCCGACCGAGCAGGAACTGCACGACACCGGGGAGTATATCAAGTCGCTGATGCCGGTCCGGAGTCCGGCACGCACGGCCGACGGCGGCCTCTCAGCGGCAGCCAAGCGGGGCAAGGCCATTTTTGAACGTGCCGACACGGCCTGCGCCACCTGTCACCCGGGACCACTGTATACCGACCTGAAGAGCTACGACGTCGGCACGAAGCATGAACTGGACAGTGAGGCGGAGTTCGACACACCAACGCTAATTGAGATATTCCGCACAGGACCGTGGCTCCACGACGGCAGTGCGGTAACCCTGGAGCAGTGCTTCCGCGAGTTCAACCGGGAAGACAAGCACGGGAAGACGTCACAGCTTACGGACGCCGAACTGAGCGACCTGGTAGAGTTCCTGCGCTCGCTGTAGGTCGGCACAAGCGGGGAAGCCACTGCCAGCCCCGCTGGCAGTGGCACACCCGGAACCGCCACCTCAGGGCGTCCCCACAGCCTGCAACACCAGCTCCCGCATCCGCCCGTACGCGGCTGCCGCTTTGCTTGCCCACGCCTCGGCACACTGTCCCCACCCGCCGTCAGTCTCGGCCAGCGGCGCCAGCAGCACGCGGCTCTGCTCGGGGTCTGCGGTATTGGCCAGGGCCGCCAGAGGCTGCTCCGACATTCCGGGATGGCAAGAGTTGCAGTCCTCGGCGATGTGCGCCCGCAGGGCAGCCACGCCTTCGGCTGACGGCTGGCGACGCTCGCGGCGGTCGAAGCTGTAGTCGCCGTAGTACTGACCGTTCAGGTCCAGCCACTCCGCAATCCTCACGAAGCTCTCCGGGTCCAGCCTCGCCTCTTCGCCGTGGGTGCCCAGGAGGAATCCCGCCAGCTTGCCGGCGCGGGCGCCGTAGTCGCCAGGCTTGCTGATGTCAGTCTGTTCGTTGCGGTGCGCCAGCTTGACCAGACCCGGGCGTGAGACCAGGGCGTTGTAGGACTGCGAGTAGTCGCCATCTGGCGTCCCCAGCAGGCTCAGAGCGTTGTGCCCCAGGCCGTGACACCGGATGCAGTAGCGGTCCAGGACCGGCTGCACCGTGCGGGCATAGCTCAAGCCGCCGCTGTAGTCTGGGCCCGGCGGCGGCGTCAGCGCAGCGGGCCTTACCGCCCCCAGATACCTCCCCGGTGGCGGTGGTGTGCCCCGTGGTTCGTGGCAGCCGGTGCAGCTCATGGTCTCGCCCTTCTGCAGGTAGACCTGGCTGCGCATGCCGAAAACCGACATCCCATGCTCGTCCAGCAACTGAAACAGCAGCGGCGTCTCAGCCGGGGCTGTGAAAGCTACCGAGCCGTCAGCCTTCACCGGTACCGTTCCCACCACCGACTTCACAATCTCCTGACTCACGGCACCACGCTCAGGGGCCGCCGCGGTCGGCTGCTCCTGCAGCCGCACCACCCGCAAGCTCTTGATGCTGCCCGGTTCCAGCGGCTCGACACATTCGTAGACGTTCTGGATGACGAAGGTGCCGTCCTCGCGTCCCGGCGCCAGGGCCGAAGGAATGGCAGGCGGGAGTGGTCGCGGCTGAACCGGGATGGGAGCGAAGCAGCAGGTGGTGGGATCGCGGTAGAGCAGTTCGCGTCCACCGAGGCTGTCTACCAGGTAGATGCCATAGCCGTTGGCCCTGGCACCCTTGCCCTGCGAGGCCAGAGGGTCGGGGTCGAAGGCGGCGAGGTACAGGTCCTCAGACAGAGGGTATGGGTCCGTGTAGGAGCCCACGGGCCACATTTCGGTCTCGGGAAAGGCGACCTCCGGCGTAATCCGCTCCACGCCGACCAACTCATCCTCGCCCTCGCGGCGGTCGATCGCGATGATCGAGCCGGCACTGTAGCTGTGGTGGGCCATGGCCAGACACGCTACCAGGTCCGTGCCGGGAATGGCGCGGGCCTGCGCGGTCATGCAGGGGTTGCGGGTGGAGTTGCCGTAGTAATGGGCCGTGGCCGTGCCGTCCGGCCGGGTGGTCCAGAGGCTCTGCAGGAAGGTGTCATGGCGGTTGATGTAGTCCCAGCGGGTGTACAGAATGCGCCCGTCCGGCAGCACACTTGGGTTCCATTCGTTGGCCTCGCCGAAAGACAGCCGCCGGATGTTCCGGCCGTCGGCGTCGCAACGATAGAGCACGTAGGAGGGGGTGTAGCGGCCGCCGTGGCAGCGCCCGAAGGCCTGGTTGCGGGTAGACACGAAAGCGATGCCGCCGTCAGGCAGGTAGCAGGGGTCGAAGTCCTCGATCAGGACTGTTTGCCGGCCCTCCCAGCCCTGTAGCGGGTCCACCCCGGGCACCCCGGTGATCTGTCGCACCTGGCCCGATTCCAGGTCGTACTCATACAGAAAGAACCGTCGGGCCTCGCGCGGCTCGACGGTGGTGTCGCAGTAGTTGAACACTATCCGCCGGGCATCGAAGGACAGCTCCGGGTGTCCCACGGCGCCCCGCGGGAGCTTGCCGGCCAGCAAGGGAACCGCCTGTGGCCGGGTCTTCCAGTCCCTCAGCAGCACCAGCCCGTCTCCGGGTTGGGCATGGCGTCCCAGGTACTGGTCCACCATGTGGCTGTAAAGAGTCGGGCCGCGCTTGACCACCAGCATGTCGCCGAAGCCCAACAGGGGATGGGTCAGAATGATCTCGCGGCGCAGGCGGCGGACCCGCAGGCACAGGTCGCGCCAGTCGCTATCGGACGAGGCGGCAGCGACCTGTTCCGCCAGTTCGTCCAACCGGCGCCCGACGTCCGCGGAAGGGTTTGGCACGAAAGCCAGCGTGCGCCGGGCCAGGTCCAGGGCCTCGGCCGTGGCCTCGCGCAGACGGCGGTTCTCCGCGACCGGGTTGTGCGTTGGACTGGGGGATGGCGTGTAGGTGGACCACGGACTGCTGCTGCTCTGGGTGGCCGGACGGTTCAGCGCGAGATTGGTGGTCACGTCAGCAGCGCCATAGACCTCGACCTCATCGAGGTGCAGGAACTCGCGCCCCGGCTGCTGCAGACGCACATACCGGGCACTCTGGCCCGCGAGGTCCACGCGCATGGGCTTGCCGTCACTGGCGCCATGGAAGACCGTGCCGTCGTTCTGCCAAACCTGCCGCCAGTGCTCGCCGTCGTCAGACAGCAACATGACGACGCGGGCGATCCGCTCGGCAGCGTCGTTGCGATTGTAGAGTAGAGCATGGCTAAGGGCCTGAGCACTCCCCAGGTCAACCTGCCACCACGGCTGGTCCTCCAGCGCCGTGTGAAACCCGGTGCCTCCGTCCTTGGTGCCGTCCACCGCTCCGGGTGCGTCATCCTCCGGGGCGACAGCGGCGCCAGGGGTGGCCTTGTGGGCCAGGGCCTGGCGAACCCAGTCCAACTCAACCACCAGGTCATTGATCTCTTCGGGGAAGTCCTGAGCGATGCGCGTCAGTAGGGTGTTGGGGCCGTTGTCCACGGCGAACGCGAATCCGGCCGGCCCCCCACCCTGCGTCACCTTGAGGAGCAGCTCGTTGGTGCCTGCGCGGAGACTGAGTGTCAGCCTCTCATCCCCCAGTGTGCAGGCGCGGGTGGTGTTGTTGGCCAGCAGCTTCTCCCCATTGAGCCACACCTGCAGTCCGTCGTCGCTTCCCAGTAGCACCGGCAGCTCGCGCGGCTCCGGGACCACGATGGTGCGATACAGGTAGACCACAATGGAATCGTTGTCCGAGAAGATGTTCAGGGAGTTCACGTCGCCGTCGCGGAATGTGCCGCGCTGCCAGCGCAGTTGGCGCCCGCCCTTGCCCTCGTAGGTGGCTTGCAGGTCTACTGCCTGCTCCGGCGCGTAGGTCGCGGCAAAGCCCTGGCCGCCTGTGTTGTCGAAGGGGCCGGCGTAATACCAGGGGCCGAACTCGGCCTGGTCTGAGAGGGCCGCGACCGAGGCGTAGTAGGTCTCGCGGGCCGTGGCGCCCCGGACGTAGCCCTGCGCCAGGGCCGGCCAGCAAGCACAGAGCAGCGCCGTTGCGTTCAGAGCGATGAACCCGTTGCGTAGAGCCATCATGGGGCGGATACTCCCGTCTGCTTGTGGTCGGCTGTCAGTCACAGTGGGCCCTATCGGCGCACCAGCCGCTCCAGGCCCTGTGGGTTGGCCGGGTCCACATCCAGGGTGGGCCATACGACTTCTCCGCGAACCTGTGCCTCTTCGTCATGGAACGCGCCGAGACGCAGAGAGTTGGCATCCAGCCACAGGACGACGCGTCGGAAGTCCTCCTGCGGCACCTTGCCTCGATGCGTCTCATCCAGCAGCGCCTGGCCCAGGCGGCAGTAACGCGCCCCGAAGCGCCCTGGTATCGTCCGCGAGCCGCCATGTATCGGCTTGACCGTGGTGCCGCTCATGCCTCCCGCGAAGTAGAAGGCATGCGGCTCCAGTGCGGGATAGCTCATATCCTGCAGCCCTTTCCCGGACTGCCGGTGGCACGGCAGGCAGGTCCGCTCAAAGACCGGCTTGACCAGGCGATAGTAAGTGATGGGTTCCACCGGACCCACCTCGGGTTCCAGCCGGGAGGGCGCGCGTCGGAGCGCCAGCGGGTAGCGGCGCAACGGCGGGGCTTGCTCCTTGGTCTCATGGCAGCCCAGACAGGTCAGGTTCTCGCCCCGGTGCACGTAAGCCACCGAGCGCATGGACTGAACGGCCATATGGTTCTCGTCCAGGACCTGGAAGATGAGTTCCCGCTCCACCGGCGCCTCGAGGTAAGCGCTCCCGTCGTCTTCCACGGGGACAATGCCCAGGGGAACACGCGGGGTGCTCTCCTCCTGATAGCCGATCATCGGCTGACCCATCTGCGGGTTGCACTTCAGGATGTTTTGCAGCACCCGCAGGTAGCGGACTCTGGTCCCCGGGGGGAAGGGCAGGTCGCTGTTGTAGACATTCAGGACGCTGATGGTTGCAAAGGGTGCGCCCGGGCGGGCATTCTCGCCCTCGTTCGTCAGCGTCGGCATCGCCGGTGGCGCGGGACGGGGTCGTACCGGTATCGGGTCTATCAGCCGCATGTGCCAGTTGGTCTCACCGAAGACCAGGCTGTTTTCGCACAGCAGCGTCTGGTTGCCGTAGCGATCCAGGAGATAGAGGTTCTCCCACCAGTTGCACAGGTAGAAGTCTTCACTGAGTGGCCAGGCCGTGCCGTAAGGGTACTGGCTGCGGGCCGGGTACTCTGTCTCGGGGAAGGGCACATAGGGGGTCACCCGGCGTAGTTGCGACATGGCGCCATCATCGGGGAGGCGCAGGTCGAGGATGACCAGGCTCCCGAAGGCTTCACCATGGTGGGGAGCAGCAGTGGCCAGATAGCGGTGTGATCCCGGGATGGCGCGGATGTTCATCTCGGTATACGGCCGGCCCAGGCGGCTGTCGCCGGCGGTGTTGTCCGGGAAGGTGTGCCAGGGGTAGGGGTAGTTGCCATGGGGCGCCCGGGCGTCGCGGCCATCGGGGGTACAGGTCCAGATATTGCTGCCCAGGCAGTTCTCCCGGTCCACGTAGTCCCAGCGCGTGTAGACGAGCATCCCGTCATTGCTGACGCTAGGGTGCCACTCACTGGTCTCAAAGAAGCTCAGCGGCAGCAGGTCACTGCCGTCCAGGCACATCGAGTGCAGGGTATGCTGGGGCACGTCCAGGCCGAGGAAGCAGCGGATGTACCCGCCCCGGCGTTCCGAGATGAAAGCAACGCGGCCATTGGGCAGGAAGCAGGGATCGAAGTCGTCGTAAGGGCCATCCGTGAGCTGGGTCAGGCCGGAGCCGTCCACGCCGACCCGGAAGATGTGGAAGGCAGTGTCCGGCGTCCACTCCCACCTTTGCTCACGACAGGCGGTCCAGGAGAACAGGATGGTCTGCCCGTCGTAGGAGAGATCGGGCGACAGGAAACCTCCCCCTTGCAGGCGCTGCCCCGCCAGGCGGCCGTTGGTCACGACGGAGTTGCGCAGCACGTCCTCGACGACGGGGTCGGTGCGGAAGTCACGCACCGTGTACAGGCCGCCCCCGGGGATGCTGTTGAAGCCATAGTACTGGGTCGCAAAGTGCTGCCCCTGGTTGTCAGCCGTGACCATCGGCCCGGTCTTGCGTGACCCGGCATAGACACCGCGGGCGACGAAAAGAATGCGCTCGAAATCCAGCAGCGGGTTGGCGAAAGCGGCCTCACGGGACAGGGAGCAGGCTGCCAGGAAGAGGGCGTGACGCTGCAGCGTGTCATCCGCCGGTGCTGTGTCGGCCGCCGCCTTCAGTGAGTGGAGGTCAGCGGCCAGCGCGGCCACGTCCACGCCCAGACCGCGCAGGTGCTCAACCAGCGCGGCCGTCCGCCGCAGCACCACTCCCAGCGGATCCAGGTCCGTGGGAAAGACCAAAGCGTGGCGGTCATGGACCTGGTCGGCGGCGCCCGCTGGCAACGGGTCCGCGCCGCACAACTGGCGTCGCAGGTAGAACCACTGCTCCTCCCAGTCTCGCAGGATACCGTCGCGGGTGGCGGCGGCCGGTCTGGGTGTGCGCAGTCGCAGGCCTCCAAGCGCCTCAGCGAGCTCCTGCCGCAGGGCAGCGGGATCAGGCTCCGGTGGCAGGGGCACCCGCGATCCGGGCGCCCACCGGGGCTTACGGAACGGAGCATCCGCAAGAGGGTCCACGGCGTGGTTGGCAAGGGGTGATGAGTCGGCGAAGGTCCTGCCGTCGGCGGGGTGCTCGAAGTGCCACAGACCGATGGTCTGCCCGTCCGCCGTGAACGCCGTCCCGGGCAGGCTCCTGATCTCGCGCATGCCCCGTGTCAGCCGCACCTCGTCCACCAGGCCATCACAGCCCAGGCCTCCTTCGGCAAGTTGCCCGAAGGCGATGGGGCCGGTGACCGTCGGCGCTCCGCTGTGCTGGACAGGCACCTCGGCGCGGAGTTGCCCGTCCAGGTAGAGCCGCACCGTACGGCCATCGGCGACGAAAGCCAGGTGATGCCACTGGCCGTCGGTGATGTCCACCGGACACGACACGTCAGCCGGCGTGTTGCCGGGGAAGTAGACGGCAGGGAAGCCGCTACCGACGTGAGTGTACAACTCCCAGTGGGTCCCGGAAGCCTTCGGCTCATTGGCGATGAGGATGTTGTAGCTGCGCTTGCTGTGCAGGCGGGCCCAGCACTCAACGGTCAGCGGCAGGAGCCGGTAGTCCTCCCGGGGCGCGGCCTGCAAGGGGCAATCACGCGCCACGAAGGTCTGGCCGAAGCGGCCCTCCGTCAGCAGCGGCTGGGCCCAAGCCGGGAGCCCGGCGGCAAGCAGGGCACAGCATGCGACGTGGCGAAGATATGGTATCAGCTTACACATGGCTTACGTGGAGTTCCGCGTTGGTGACGTCTTCCCTGCGAGTGACAACATGATACCACAACCCTGGTGCCGGTGGCTGCGCGCTGTGCTCATCATCTCTGCGTGCCACGGAACGTCACTGGCTGCCGCCGCCCCGCTGCACTACGACTTCGAGACCGGCGACCTGCAGGGCTGGCAGGTGATGGAGGGGAGCTTCGGGCTGCTCATCTGCGACCGCGCCGTCTTCCACAACACCGGCCAGCCCTACAACAAGCAGGGCCGATACTTCCTCTCGACGCTCGAACAGCCTGACTATGCCCCCACTGACACCTTCACCGGCGTCGTCGAGTCCCCGGTCATCCGGCTTGGCGGCTCGGACATCACGCTCCTGGTGGGCGGCGGCCACCACCCTGAGACCTACGTGGCGCTCCGCACCCTGGACGGCGACGAAGTGCAGCACGCTCGCGGCGCCAATGACGAGACCATGCAGCGGGTGACATGGCGTGTACCGGAGTTGGTGGGCAAGCTGGTGTTCTTGCGCGTCGTGGATGCCCACACGGGCAGTTGGGGGCATGTGACACTCGATGATGTGGCGTTGGACGGCACGGTGGATGCAGCCGCCACCGCGCAGCACCGCGCCGCATATGAGCCGGTGCTTGACGCCCTCAAACAGTCCTTGCTGCCCTCCCCCGGCAATCCCGGGACCCTGCGGGCGGCCCTGGCCGACCTGGCGGCGACCTTCGGCGACCGCTATCCCCGCGCTATTGAGTTCCTGGGGCGTCTGGAAAGCATCGAGCCTCGCTTGAGTCACGCCAACCCGGCCGTACGTCGCGCCGCACGCGCTGAGTTCGCCAGCCTCCAGCGCGAAGCCCTGGTCGCCAACCCCCTGGTCAGCGGCCAACCCTTGCTTTACGTGGTGAGGCCGCAGTACCTGCCCGACCACCATAATACGGAGACCATGTTCCAGACCGGGGAGATCAACACGGCCAGTTTCCGGGGGGGTGCGGCGCTCAAGGCCCTGGACCTGCGTACCGGTCAGGCGCGCACGCTGGTAGAGGTCCCGGCCGGCATCGTCCGCGACCCGGATGTGCACTTCAGCGGTGAACGGGTCCTGTTCTCCATGCGCCGCGACGCGACCGACGACTACCACCTCTATGAGGTGGGAGCCGACGGCGCTGGCCTCCGGCAACTGACCTTTGCCCCCGGTGTGAGCGACATAGACCCGCTGTACCTGCCGGACGGCGGTATCGCCTTCTCCTCCACCCGCGAACCCAAGTACTGCATGTGCAACCGGCACATCATGGCCAACCTCTTCCGGATGGAGCCGGACGGGGCGAACATCATCCAGATCGGCAAGAGCACGCTCATGGAGCAGCACGGCACTCTCATGCCGGACGGACGGATTCTCTATGATCGCTGGGAATATGTGGATCGCAACTTCGGCGACGCCCAGGGGCTATGGACCGTCAACCCCGATGGCACGCAGCACAGTATCTACTGGGGTAACAACACTGCCTCGCCGGGTGCAGTTCTGGACGCTGTAGCCATCCCCGGCACCGACCGCGTGGTCTGCGTCTTTGGTTCGTGCCATGACCGGCCGTGGGGTGCGCTGGCGATCCTGGACCGGCGGCTCGGTCTCGACGGCCGGGACGGGCCGGTGCGCACCTGGCCGGCAAGCGCGATGGACCTGGTGGGTCTGGGGGATTTCGACACCTTCACGCGGGTCTACCCCAAGTACGAGGACCCCTATCCCCTTCACGACCCTCGCACTGCCGCCGGGGCCGGGAAGTATTTCCTCTGCTCGCGCCAGACCGGCGATGGCGAACAGATGGGCCTCTACCTGCTGGACATCTTTGGCAATGAGGTGCTGCTGCATGTGGAGGGGCCAGGATGTTTCGACCCGATGCCACTGCGACCGCGGCCGCTGCCCCGCGCCGTTCCCGTGCGGCGCAATTTCAGCGGCGGGCCGGGGTACTTCTACGTGGCTGACGTTTACCAGGGCACGCACATGGCAGGGGTGGAGCGCGGAGAGGTCAAGTTCCTGCGGGTGGTGGAGTCGCCGGAGAAACGCTTCTGGTCGGCGGCGGCATGGAACGGCCAGGGACAGCAAGCGCCCGGGATGAACTGGCATGATTTCAACAACAAGAGGATTCTCGGGACGGTGCCGGTGGAGGCCGATGGCTCCGCGTGCTTTGCCGTCCCTGCCGACACCTTCGTCTACTTTCAGCTCCTGGACAAGAACCGGATGATGGTGCAGTCCATGCGCAGCGGGACGATGGTGCAGTCGGGCGAGTGGCAGGGCTGCATTGGCTGCCATGATAGCCGTAACACGGCGCCACCGGTGCGCCAGGCCCTGCGGGCGACGCGGCGTAACCCCAGCACGCTGGAGGGGTGGTACGGTCCCCCTCGCCTGTTTAGCTATCGCGCTGAGGTGCAGCCAGTCCTGGACCGCAACTGCGTGCGCTGCCACGAGTTCGGCCCCCGCGCCGCGGGTGGTGTCAGTCTGGCCGGGGACCGCGACCTGACCTTCAATGCCTCGTACAATGAGCTGTGGCGCAAGGGCCTCATCCGCGCCATCGGCGCGGGGCCGGCTGAGATCCAGCCCGCCAAGTCCTGGGGCTCGCACGCCAGCAAGCTCATCGCTACTCTCCTCCAGGGACACGGCGGGATTGCGCCACCGTCGGAGGATTTCGAGCGTCTGGTAACCTGGATTGACATCAACGCCCCCTACTACCCGACCTACGCCACCGCTTACCCGGACAACCCGGGCGGGCGCTCGCCGCTGACCGAAATGCAACTGCGACGGCTGCAGGAGCTGACAGGGGTGCCCATACTGAGCAGCTTCGGGTTCTCTACGAACCCCGGGCCGCTGGTGAGCTTCGAGCGGCCGGAGCTCAGCCCGTGCCTGGCGGGACTGGCGGCTGGAAGTGACGCCTACGCTGAGGCCCTGGGGCTCATCCGCGAGGGGGCCGCGCTGCTGGCGCGCGTGCCGCGGGGCGATGAACCGGAGTTCGCACTCGGTCCGGCAGATCAGCGGCGGGAGGCGAAGTACGCGGCCCGGCGCGAGACGGAACTCCGCAACCGGGCCGCGGTCAGGGCGGGGGAGAGGGCCTACGACGGCCCCCGCTGAATGGCGCTAGAGGTTGAACAGGCGGATGGCGTTCTCCCGGGCGACCTTCTGGAAGACCTCCTCGCTGATCTTGCCGGTCTCGCGCCAGTCCAGCAGCAGCGGGATGATGTCAATGCGCATATCCGGGTAGCACAGGTCGGTCCCGAAGAAGAGCCGGTCCTGGAACTCGGTCAGGAACCTGGGGCCATACTCCGGGTCGCGGGCCAGGGCGTTGCGTGGGCTGTCATCCGAGAGGTCGCCATAGAGGTTCGGATACAAACGCATCAGCTTGGGCACGACGCCCTCTTCCTTGATGGGACCCTTCGGCTGCCGACCCACCTGGCCGCCGTCGAGCTGGAAGACATACCCGCGCTCCCCCGGCGTCTCCAGCCGCGCGATCTCCGTCCAGAAGACGGGTCCGTGGCCAAAGATGATGAGGTTAGGGTAGCGCTGCAGGGTGTGCTCCAGCCCCGGCAGGCCGGGGTCATCATAGAGCCCGAAATCGCCCTTGAGCACGTCCGAGCCGTCATAGATGACCGGCAGGCCCACGGCCTCGCAGTGCTTGAACAGGTTCTGGACCAGATCGTCCATGATGTGCAGGTTGGGCATGACCTCGCCCACGCCCCGGCAGCCCTTGTCCTTGTAGTAGCGCAGCAGGTCTCCCAGCGGTGCGTGGGAAGAGTTGGTCAACGCCCGCGGGTCCACGTTGCAGAACGGGAAGAACCGGTCGGGGTACTGCTCACACATCTCGAGGATGTCCTCGTTGGTCTGAGGCAGGTAGATCTCGGGGCTGACAATGGGCAGCAACCCGGCCTTTTCGATGCCGAGCGTGTCGAAACGCTCCAGCACTTGCTCGGGAGTGGAGAAGGAGAGAACAGGCGGGGGGATACGATAGGCGTGGCAGTGGATGTCAATGAACATGGTGGCTCCTTCGTGTTCTGGCTGGCCGGCGTGTCTTCCGCTTGCAGAGGGAGTGCACCTGCCCGGGACGAGGTTGCCCAGGACCCTACTCACTCCCTGTCTGACAGCTATAGCGCAAGACCATCTTCGCCGTATGAGGAGCCCCACCGATGAGCTCACGCGAACGCCTGCGCACGACGCTTTGCCGGCAGGAGCCGGACCGGATGCCGCGGTGCGAACAGTCCTTCTGGCCCGAGACTCTCGCCCGCTGGCAGCAGGAGGGGATGCCAGAGGGTGCCAGCCCGGCGGAGCTTTTCGATCTCGACGGCTTCTCCACGTTCGGCCTGGACTGCTCCCTGCGGCTGCCCGAGGAGACGCTGGAGGAGACAGAGGAGTGGGTGGTGGACCGGGATGCCAATGGCGTGGTCCACAAGCGCTGGAAGCACAGCTACCATACGCCCGCCGAGGTGGACTGGGCCATCAAGACGCGAGCCGACTGGGAGCGCTATCGCGAGCGCCTGGCCTATGCGCCAGACCGCATCAGCGACGATGTTCGTCAGGCCATCACCACCGCCAACGCAGCGGGCCAGTTCTGCACCATTGCCCCCGGTGAGCCGGTCTGGTGGGCCATCAGCGTCCTGGGCATGGAGAACGCCATGCTGACCCTGGGCACCGACCCCGATCTCTTCGCGGAGATCATGGAGGCACTGGCCACCCTCGCCCTCCGCATGACCCGCCAGCTTCTCGACGAGGGCTACCGCCCCGACGGCATCCTGTTCTCCTCAGACCTGTGTTACCGCAGCGGGATGCTCTTCTCGCCCGCCACCTACCGCGGGATGATGATGGAGTACCACCGCGAGTATGCCCGACTGTGCCACGAGCACGACATGTTCCTGATCCTGCACTGCGACGGTGATGTGCGGAGCTTCATCCCGCTGCTCATTGAGGCGGGCTTTGACTGTATAGAGCCCCTGGAAGCGCGAACGGGCACCGACGTGCGGGAGCTCAAGCCCCTCTACGGCGACCGCATCAGCTTCTTTGGCAACATCAACATGGACATTGTGGCCACCGGCGACCGTGAAGCGATCCAGCACGAGGTGGTCAGCAAGATCGAGGCCGCCAAGCCCGGTGGTGGCTACATCCACCAGTCGGATCATTCGGTACCGCCGACCGTGAGTTGGGACGCCTATCGCTACTGGATGGACCTGGCGCGGGAGCACGGGGAGTACTAATGCCGGCAGTGGCCGCCGTCGCGTCCGCCCGTCGCCATGGACCCTTACTCGTGCCGTAGCGCTTCGATGGGGTCCAGCTTGGCGGCGCGGTAGGCGGGGTAAGCCCCGGAGAAGACGCCCACGGCGAGGCTGAAGAGGAAGGCGATGGCGACGGCGGCTGGTGTGACCTGGCTGGGGAGTGCCTTCCAGATGCTGCTAAGGGTCAGCGAACTCAGCCACCCGATGAGAATGCCAATCCCGCCGCCGATGACGCTGATGGTGGCGGACTCGATGAGGAACTGGTAGAGAATGTCGCGCTCTCTGGCGCCGACGGCCTTGCGGATACCGATTTCGCGGATGCGCTCGGTGACCGACACCAGCATGATGTTCATGATGCCGATGCCGCCAACGATGAGCGAGATGCCCCCGATGCCACCGACTACCGCAGTCAGGATCCCCAGGACGGTGTTGACCATCTTGAGGATACCGGCCTGGTCAATGACCTGAAAGTCCTCCTGCCCGCGGTGCCGCGCCTTCATGACCCGTTTCACCTCAAGCACTGCCCGGCGTATGGTGTCCCGCGAGGTGGCGTTCATCATGATGTAGTCCGGGTTGCGGCGTCCTGCCACCGCCTCGGCGGCGGTGATGGGGATGATCACCCGATTGTCCTGGTCCTCACCCAGGTTGCGGCCTTTCACCTCCAGGAGACCCACGACGCGAAAGCGCGCGCCGTTGAGGGTGATCCGCTTGCCCAACGGTTCTTCGCCCGGCAGGAGTTCCTTCTCGATGGTCTGGCCGATGACACAGACGCGCTGCCCGCCGGAGACATGGCTTTCGTTGATGAAAGTCCCGCGTCGGACCTTCTGGTTGCGCACCAGGGCGTACTTCCCCGACACCGCCTGAACCTGAACCCGACGCACGCGGGAGCCGTACTTGCACTCGGTCTGGGCGTCGATGCCAGCCGCTGCCTGCGCAACGGAGGGGCACAGCTTCTCCAGGGCGTACATGTCGGCCAGAGTCAGCGGCTTCACCGACTGGCGGCGCCGCCGGCCCCGCTGGACCTCGGTCTTACGCTGGGCGCTGTCACCCCGTGTCTCCTCCCGCCCCGCAACGAGGATCACGAGATTGCTGCCGAGGTCCATCAGCTCCTTACCGACATCCCCTCGAGCCCCCTCGCCCACCGAGACCAACAGGATGACCGCCGCCACGCCCACAGTGACGCCCAGCATGGTGAGCAAGGCGCGCACCTTGTTGTTGAGGATGGCGTTCAGGGCAACCTGCATGCTCTCAATGAAGTTCATGGGG
>JABLXH010000111.1 GCA_013178155.1 Armatimonadota bacterium
GACAGCTCGCTGATGCCCAGGTAGCGCACCTTGCCCTGGTCGCGGAGCTTGACCATGGCGTCGTAGCAGCCATCGGCCATGAAGCGGTCGAAGCTCTCGATGGTGCGCATGCCGTGGCCCAGGAGGATGTCCAGGTGGTCGCGTCGCAGGCGGCGCAGGCTCTCCTCGGCCGAGGCGACCAGGGCGTCGGGTGTGCCCACATACGCCGCGCCGACGGCGTAGCTCTCATAGGGACAGTACTTGGTCTCGACCATGATGTCATCGTGCCCCGCCAGCGCCGCGCCCAGGGCCAGTTCGCTGTCGCCGTAGCCGGTGGCGGTGTCCACGAAGTTGATGCCGGCGTCTATGCAGGCATGCACGGTGGCGACGAACTGGTCCCGGTCGGCGTACCCCCGGGCGGCGCCATAGGAGAGCTCAGAGACCTGCAGGCCGGTACGGCCGAGGCGACGGTAGAGCATCGGTTGCTTCCTTTCCGTTCCGCTATTGCCCGTACGTCCACGCGGTGGAGGGGGGCAGCGGTGAAGTTGTCACGTCTTGCGCGGCTTGGTTTTGGCCGCCGGAAAAAGCACGTTGTTCAGGATCAGCCGGTACCCGGGAGAGTGAGGGTGGAAGGCCAGGTCCGTGGCCGGCTCGCCAACGAAGTGGGCGAAGTCCTCCGGGTCATGGCCGCCCAGGAAGGTGAAGGTGCCCTGCCCGTAGTCACCATGGATGTACTTAACCTTGTCTTGGCCAGGGAAGTCGCCCAGCACGATCACCGTGTCCTTGAGGGAGCCACGTCGGAAGGCCGACGTCAGGCCCATGAAGTCGGGCACCTGGCGAACATGGCACTGGGTCAGCATGGTTACGATGGGGTCCTGTTTGGCCGAGAACTCAAACAGCTCGAACGTCTGGCCCTGCGAGACCGTCGCCTCCCCCGCCGGCTGCACGTCAATGTCGGAGAGCTCGGTCACCATGGGGTCGGTGACCAGCCGGAAGTCATGGAAAGCCATGGTCCGCGTGAAGTCCAGGCGTTCCTGGGCGTCGGCCACCGCCGGGGTCTCATCAATCTCCGGCGGCACCAGGTCCAGGCCCTGGGCGGCGAGAGCCACGTCGAGGCTGTCTGGAGCGCAGCACATGGCAAACAGCAGACCGCCCTGCCTCACCCACTCGGCAATGCTGGCGCCGACCGCCTCCTTGAGCGCCCAGACCCCCGGGAAGCCCAGTTCCGCCGCCATGGTGGTCGAGCTGAGCACCTGTCGCCGGTACCAGGGCTGAGCTGAGAACGTGGACCAGAACTTGCCGAACTGGCCGGTGAAGTCCTCGTGGTGCAGGTGCAACCAGTCACAGTCGGCGAGCTTGCCTGAGAGCACCTCCCGGTCCCAGACGGTCTGATAGGGGATCTGGGCGTACTCCAGCGCCATGCGGACCGCGTCGTCCCACGGCTCGTTGTCCGGCGGCACATAGACGGCCACTCGCGGCGCCACGGTAAGCTGCAAGCGCTCCATGTTCTCGCTGGCGATGGTCTGGTAGATGCCCTGCACGTCCGCTTCCGAGACTGGCTCCACGAACACCCCCAGCTCTGTTGCCCGGGCACGCACGTCCGGACCATCGGGCAGCCGGAAGCTGCCCCCGCGGTAGTTGAGTAGCCAGTCGCACTCGTACCCCCGCGACGCTTGCAGGCACCAGTAAGCCAGGCCGTAGGCGCGCAGGTGGTCAGTCTGGGCCTGATCCATGGGTACGAGCAGGCTCTGGGCCACAACGGGGGAGAGGGCGCCGATCAGCAGCGCAGTCATCAGCAGACGTCGAAGCCTAGTCATGCGGTATCGTCGTCACCCGGCTCCAGGGACAGCGCCGCCGGGTGCCACGGGGGAGCAGGGCGGGACAGGGTCAGAACATAGACCCGCACCGCACCGCCCTGCTTACAGGCCTGAGCGGCCCGGTTGGCGGTTGCCCCGGTGGTGTAGACATCATCCACCAGCAGGATGTTCCGGCCCTCCAGCGCACCCGCGGGCACCGCGAAGGCCCCCCGCACGTTCTCCTGGCGCTGCTGCGGCGTCAGGTCCACCTGTGGCAGGGTCGGCTTCACGCGGGTCAGAACCCCCTCCACCAGCGGCAGCTCCAGCAGCCCGCTGACCTTGCGGCACAGATTCAGGGCCTGGTCGAAACCCCGCCACGCGCGGCGACGTGGGTGCAGCGGGATCGGCGCGATGCCGTCAAGCTCGCTTACCGGGAGGGGATGGGGCAGCGAGGTCTCGAGGCGCAGCCGATCCGCCAGCATCCCGGCTAGCGGGCCCTCTAACCGCCGGGCGTTGTGGAACTTGTAGTTCAGGATAGCCCGTCGCAGTGCCCCGATGTGCAGACCCACCGACCGGGCGCCGTCGAAGTAGCGGGTGGCCCCGGCGCAGTCGGCGCAGGTGGGGCGGTGGGCCGGTGATGGCTGTAGCATGGCGCCGCAGACCTGGCAGTAAGGCGGCTCCAGCGGCAGCACCTCCGCCCGGCAATCCTTGCAGAACGCGGGTCGCCCCAGCTCCTGGCAGACCTCGCAGCGGGGCGGGAAGAGCAGCTCCAGCAACGGCTCCATGAGGCGCGTCAGGAACTGATCCATCAGCGCCCACCGTGCCGAGCCGCCAGGTCTGACACCCGCTGCACATACCCGGCCATGTCGAACTTGCGGTTGAGCCCCGCAGCGTTCATGTAGCGCACGGTCCCAAACACCGGCCGCTCCTGCCAGGGCCGGTCGTGTTTGCCGAAACACCAGGCCACATTGGTAAAGGATGCTGGGTCGCGGCCATCCAGGAAGTACTTGTTGTTGAGGTACAGCAGCGTGGTGTAAGCCTCCTCCGGTGTGCGGCTCCACTCGATGATCTTCTTGCCCCAGTACATGCGCATGTAGTTGTGCATGTACCCGGTCAGCAGCATCTCCTGCATCGCCGCGTTCCAGTACGGGTCATGGGTCTGAGCCCGCTCGAGCTGCTCGCGGGTGTACAGATACTCGCGTCTGTCGCGCGCATGCCGCGCCAGAGTGTCCCGGGCCCAGCCGGGCAGCGCCTCGTAACTGTTGTAGGCCGCGTTGTGGTGCACGAAGTTGCAGGAGAGCTCCCGGCGCACCAGCAACTCCTCCAGGTAAGCCACCGGGCCCGGGCCCTCGTACTCGCGGACGGCCAGGGCGATCTCCAGCGGGGAGAGCTGCCCGAAGTGCAGATACGGGCTCACGTGCGACGTGGCGTCCAGCTTCGGCTCATTGCGATCGGTATCATACCGTGCCAGGCGGTGCGTCAGGAACTGCTCCAGATGCGCCAGGCCTTGACTCGTGCCGCCAGTGAAATGCGCCACCGGCGCGACCTCACCGCTCACCCCAAGCTGCCGCAGGAGAGCATTCACGTCAGTCAGGTCCAGGCCCTCGGGGGCAGGCCCTTCCCATTTGCGCTTGAGCCGCGTTTCGCGCAGTGGGACCAGGTAGGTCTCCAGGTGCCGTTGGATGCGTGGCCGGATGGTCCGGGCGGCGTACTCCTCCTTGGCCGACGCGACCTCGACGGGCACGACCACGTCAGTCTCGACCTGCACCACCGGGCAAGGCGCTCGCCGGGCGACTTCCTGCCGCCACTGCTTCTGCAGGCGCAGGTAACCGCGATCCATCACCAGCAGCGCCGCGTCCCGCGCAAGCTGCAGCGCCACCTCCGGCGGCGACCCGAGCCGCGCCACCAACGGGATGCCTCGCCGCTGCAGCGCCGCCTGCGTCTCGCGCAGCCCCTCCAACATGAACGCATAGTGGCGCGCATTGGCCTCCGGGAAGTTGGCTGTCAGGCCAAAGACCGCCAGCACCGGCAGCTTGCGCTCATTGGCCTGCCGGACGGCATACTCCAGGGCATGGTTGCACTGGGCCCGCTGGGAGGCCTGCATCCAGTAGAGGACGTAACGCCCTTCGCGCGGAGGGACAGCGTTCAACGACTGGAGGCGGGCGGGGTGGATCATGGGGCGTCGCCGTCCCTCAGCCACGCCACCTGTTCGGGCGTGAGCCTCACCTCCGCGGCACCCATCGCCTCGACCAGGTGCGCCTCGCTCATGGTGCCGACAATCGGGTAGACCGGGAAGGGCTGGTTCAGCAGGTAGGCGAGGGCAACTTGCGCCGGGGTCAGGCCCATCTCGTCGGCCAGTTGGCCAGCGCGCTCGCGACGGGCCGCATTGGTCGACGTGTCATAGCTTTCGCCCCGCCCCGCGAAGTAGCCCCCGGCTGACGGGGAGTAGGCCATGATTGGCAGGCCGGTCGCGGTATGCCAGGCGGCGTCGGCCAGTGTGACGCAGCGTGTGGTCGGGTCCGGGCCCATCTCCCACGGCGGCTCGGCCAGGCTCCAGTGCACCTGTGAGACACAGAAGCCCTGCAGGCCCCGCTCGGCGGCATAGAGGTTGGCAGCGGCGATGCGTTCCACGGACCAGTTGCTGGCTCCCAGGTACCGCACCCGCCCGGCCTGCAGGTGCTCGTTCAACGCGTCCATGACCTCGCCCACCGGAACGCGCGGGTCGTCGCGATGCAGGAGATAGAGGTCCACGGTCGCGATGCCCAGTCGCTCGAGGCTTTCGGCAAGGTCCTGGCTGACCACTTCGGGCGCCATGTAGTGGTCGGGCCGCGGGTAGGCCTCGCCCCCCTCCGGGTGACCGCCCTTGGTGGCCACGATCAGGCGGTCACGACAGCCCAGCTCGCGCATCGCCGCGCCGAGCTGTCGCTCACTGGACCCCGCGCCAGCACCGGCGACCCAGAAAGAGTAGCAGTGAGCAGTGTCCACGAAGTTGCCGCCCAGCTCCATGAACCGGGCCAGCAGGCGCACGGCGGCCTCGCCGGCGACGCGAGTACCGTAGTCACCCAGGCCCAGACAGAGGCGGCTGGGGACGAGGTCAGTATGGGGTAGAGGTCGGGTCGTCATGGCGGCTCCTGGTCGGCAGGCTGTCAGTCCTGGCGCGAGGTATTCGCCGTCCTGGTACGGAAACCCTTACCCGGTAGTACCTTGCGGACGAAGGAGCCAGGAGATGAGGTCTCGTCACCTGCCGGTCATCGTCTTGCTGTGCCTGCTGGCGGGAGCCGCCGCCGCCCAGTCCTACCTCCCGCCGTACCGCGACCCGGCCTTGCCCGTCGAGGCCCGCGTAGAGGACCTGCTGGCGCGTATGACCCTGGAGGAGAAGCTCAACCAGATCCGTTCCGACAACCGCGACGAAGTCTGGAAGATCGCGGCCGCCACCACGGGGTTCGGCGAGGTCTACGACATCCTGCGGCCGCTGTCGCCCCGCGACGCCGCAGAGTTGACCAACCGCACCCAGCGCCTGGCGCGGCGCTCGCGACTGCGGATCCCGATCATCATCCGCGACGAGGCCCTGCACGGTCTGGTGGCCAACGGCGCCACCAGCTTCCCGCAGTCCATCGCCCTGGCCGCCACCTGGGACCCGGAGCTGGTGGGGCGTGTCGCCAGTGCCATCGCCCGGGAGTGCCGGGTGCGGGGCGTGCGGCGGGTGCTGTCGCCGGTCATCAACGTGACCCGGGACGCCCGCTGGGGGCGCGTCGAGGAGACCTATGGCGAGGACCCGCTGCTGACGTCGCGGATTGCGGTCGCCTATGTGCGGGCCCTCGAACAGCAGGGCGTGGCGACGTGCCCCAAGCACTTCGTGGCGAATGTAGGCGACGGTGGCCGCGACAGCCACGCCATCCACATGACGGAACAGGAACTGCGCGAAGTCTACCTGGCGCCCTTCGAGGCCGTCGTGCGCGAGGGCGGCGCGCGGTCCATCATGACCGCGTACAACTCCGTCAACGGCCGGGCCTGCTCTGCGAACCGCTGGCTGCTGAGAGACCTGCTCAAGGGCGAGTGGGAGTTCACTGGGGTGGTAGGTTCCGACTACGGCGCCGCGTCGGGGGTGCTTCATGCCCACCGCAATACGGGCAGTGAGATGGAGACGGCGGCCGCTGACCTCAACGCCGGCCTGGACATCGAGTGGCCCAATGTCTACATCTGGGGCCAGCCGCTGGAGGAGGCCCTGGCGAAGGGCCTGACCTCC
>JABLXH010000112.1 GCA_013178155.1 Armatimonadota bacterium
CGGCGAAGCGGGCCAGGATGGCCTGGCACTTCTCGGGCGCCGTCCGCAGCGCCATCAGCCCCTCCTCATACCCCAGGCGTTCCATAAGCTGGGTGAAGGGCGAGAAGACCTCACTGTGAACGCTGAGCCGGTCCCCCACCCGCGCCAGCACCTCGTCTATCAGCGTGGTCAGGTATGGCGGGAACAGGCCCGGGCCACTCCAGTCATAGGGCTCCAGGTCATAGTGGAAGGGGTACTTGAGCCCGCCCAGCGTGTGCGGGTCCTCGTAGAACAGACGATCCGGGTCAAGGTCGTCCAGTGACACCCGTTGCTGGTCGAGCTCGTGGGGCAGGTCGTCGGGGGGGGAGAGGCAGCGCCCGCCGGTCTTCCAGTGGATGACCTGACCGTCCCGCGTGTCCTCGATACGGTCCACCAGGCGGTCCACCTTCGGCGGCCGCCCTGGCAGGTTGATGAGAATACCATCAAAGCCGTAACGGTCCGCCAGCGCCACGAAACTGTCCACGATGACTTCATTGTGGAGCCAGTAGTCGGCGCCAGACAGCCCCAGGTTCACCAGGTAGTGCCCAATGGAGAGCTGGCACATGTATGGCACCCGGTCGGGTTGCTGCAAGTTCAGGGTGGCAACGATGCGTTCGCGAGAAGTCACCGGAGAAAACCTCGGAAGTGATGGGCGGTGTTGCCCACTTCGTCGTCAGGGAGCGACGGCCCTGCCCACTCACGCGCAAACAGGAATAAGCTTCACCGTTAGCGAAACAGTGTTACATGGCTGATGAAGGAAGGGTGGGACGCCTGTGCTAAGGCTCGCTGCCGGGCTGCTGCTGGTTGTTGTGTTCATGGCTGGATGTGGTCCCAGCCGGACCACAGAACAGGCCAAGCCGCCGGATGTGTCCAAGACTGTACCAACTACTCCCGCAGTCAGCACTCCAACCGGAGACAAGGATCTGGGCAAGACGATCTTCACCACTGGCATCGGCGCCACCGGGCAGAGGGTGCCCACGGAGAAGGGCTCGGACAAGTGGCGGGCCAACCCGACGGGCTGTGCGGCCTGCCACGGCGAAGATGGTCGTGGGGTGCAGACGACGAAGGGCCGGACGCCGGCGATTACCTACGCCTCGCTGCGGGAGGCCCCGGCGGGGCAGACCCCGGCCTTCGCCAGTGACGAGGCCCTCAGGCGGGCCATCGTCGAGGGCGTGGAACCGGATGGCGGCCAGCTCAGCCCGGGCATGCCGCGCTTCAAGCTGACCGACGAGGAGTTCGCGGCGCTGGTAGCATACCTGAAGGCGCTGGACGAAGCCCCTTCGGGGCCTCAACAGGGCGAGGGTGCGGCCGAACCGGAAAAAACGCCAGGGGGCAATAGCGACAAGGGCTAAGGCCACTCGTTGCGCTGAGGGGCCGGATGGGACCACTCAAGTGATTCATCCGGCCCCTCAGCTCGCCTCATTCTCAAGGGTACGGCACGCTCAGGGCCTTGCCGGCCTTGGCTGAGCGCTCGGCATACTCCAGGATGGTGATGACCCGCCGCGCCTCGGTGCCGGTGACGATGAGTTCCTTGCCCCGCAGCAGGTGGTCGGCGATGTTCTGGTAATACTTATGGTGCTGGCCCGGCAGGAACGGCACCTTCATCTCCGTCGCCAGTCCATTGACCTCGGTGTTCACCTGCCAGTGGTCCCCCGCCGCCAGCACGCCCCCCAGGGTGCCCAGCAGCCGCCAGCGCGGTCGGCCGACCCGCGCGAGCTGTGACTGCTGGAAGTCGGCGATGGTTCCATTGTCGAACCTGATGATGGCACCCGCGTGGTCCTCGTTGGTCATGTCAAACCACTTGAGCTTCTGCACATAGCCGTAGACGCTTTCTACCGCCGCTGGCACAAGCTGCAGCAGCCAGTAGATGAAGTGCGCGCCCCAGTCGAACATCAGGCCGCCGGAGATCTCCTTGTCATCGCGCCACCAGCCATGGGGCGGGGAGTACCCGCCGCTGAACATCTCCACATGGAACAGGTCACCGATGAGGCCACTCTCCACGATCTGGCGCAGGGCCAGGAAGTCGCCATCCCAGCGCCGGTTGTGGAAGACAGAAAGCATCGTCCCGGCCTTCTCCGCCGCCTCTACCATCTGCGTCGCCTGCTTGGCGCTGACGCACATGGGCTTCTCGGTAATGACGTGCTTCCCCGCCTTCGAGCACAGTACCGAGACCTCGGCATGGATGTTGTGCGGCAGGATGATGACGGCCAGCTCAAAGGCGCCCCAGTCAAGCAGGTCCTTGACCCTGGTGAAGGTAGCTATCTCGGCGCCCAGCTCCTCCTTGGCTTTCTCCAATCGGGAGGGGTCTGTATCACAGACCGCCACCACCCGCATCTCCCCGGTGGCATGCATGCTGTTGGCGTGATGCAGTCCCATGTTGAACGCCCCGCCATACCCGATCAGTGCGGCTTTGACTTCCTTCCTGGCCATGATGATTGTCTCTCCCTATCGCTTGTCCGCCGGACCGGTCAGCCCAGCGGTGTGGCTGATGCTGCTGTGCCGCGGTTCGCGCTATCGCCGCCACCGACCTGCTGCCGCCGGGCAACTCCTGCGGGTCAGTGACCACATCCAGGAAGAGGACCGCCCCGGTGCCATTGTCGCGGATGGCGCAGAGGAACGGGCGGTCCACGACCACGGTGAAGGCGCCGAGTGCGGGGGAGGCTCGGGCGCCGCGAGCCGTGTTGGTCCCCGCCGAGCAAGGGGCGGTCGGCGTCTAAGTCCGGTAGGCCCGGTCCACTTTGATCAGGGCGCTGGCGATGTCGTTGGCATCGGCGTCGGTCATGCTCTCATGGACGGACAGCAGCATCAGGTTCTCGTTTCCTGCCACGGCCCCGGGGTAGTTGTCCAGCGAGTAGTCCACCTCGCCGCCCCAGTGCGGACAGCACCACGGGCAGGGCGTGGTGCCATAGGTCACGCGGTCTTGGATGTAAGGGTTACTCATCGCCAGGGCGTTGTAGGCCGGGGAAAGCGGGATCCCCTCGGCCGCCACGGCGGCGGCGAAATCGGCCTTACTGACCTGGCACCGTTCGGCGTGAAAACGCAGGAAGATGAACCAGTAGGCTGACTTGGCCCCCTCGATGACCTTGCCCATGCGGACGGCCTGCGTCTTCGCAGCGTCGAGAGCCTCGCCGATGACCTGGGCGCATCGCCGGCGGGCGGCCACGATCTGCGGCAGCTTCTGGAGCTGCACCCGCCCGATGGCAGCGCCCAACTCGGTCATGCGATAGTTGATGCCCAGGAACATGTTGCCGGGGGCGTCGGAGTTGAAGGGCTTGGCGCGGTCAGCGAAGCGCTTGGCGTTCCAGTAGAGCTCCTCGTCGTCGGTCACGACCATGCCGCCCTGGCCGCCGGCGGTGGAGTGCTTGCCGCTCATCAGCGAGTAGCAGCCCATGTGCCCGATGGAGCCGGCCTTGCGGCCCTTGTACTCGGCGTCGTGGGCCTGGGCGCAGTCCTCGATGACGTAGAGGCCATGCTCGGCGGCAATGGCCATGATGGCGTCCATGTCGCAGGGCTGCCCGGCGATGTGACCGCAGACGATGGCCTTCGTGCGCGGGGTGATCCTGGTCCGCACGGACGCCGGGTCCATGTTCTGAGTCTCCGGGTCAGCGTCGGCGAAGACTGGGATGCAGTTTTGCATCAGCACCGGCATGATCGCCCCGGGGTCGGTGATGGGCGAGCAGATGATCTCGCTGCCGATGTCCAGCCGCAGAGCGCCGATAGCGGTGTGGATCGCCCCGGTGCCGTGCGAAACGGCGTTGGCGAACTTGCAGCCCATGTGGGCGGCGAACTCCCGCTCGTAGGCATCCACCTCGACGCCGCCATAGCGCTCGAAGGCCCCTCCCTCGGTGCGGGCGCGTTCGACAACGCGGTTGATGGCGGCCACCTCGCGGTCATCGATCTGGTCGCGCATGGGGAAGGGCGTTGTCCGGACGGGCGTACCACCGTCAATGGCAAGCTGGGACATGGGCGAAGGCCTCCTGTGAGGGCGCATGGCAGCGCGTCCTTGCGATTGCAGGCTAAGCGAGTTCGTGCACCAGGTCGCAGTACTGCCGCACGCGGGCTATGGGCGTGCCGGGGGTCACCGGGCTGCCGACGCTGACCACGAAACGGTTGCGGTTGCGGCGACCCGCCTCGATCTGCCGCGCCACCTCCGCCCGTAGGGCGGCGTCGGACCCATTTTGCAGGACCGCAATGGCGTCAATGTTGCCCAGCATAGCCATGCGACCGTCCACCATCTCCGCCACCTGCATGATGTCCACGTCAAAGCCTTTCTTGCCCTCTTCCAGGGCCAGCGCGTCGGCTCCGGTGTCCAGCAGATACTCCCAGCGGTCATCGGGGCGGCCGCAGTAGTAATGCACCGCCAGCATCCCCGCTTCGTGAACCGCCTCCACCAGGGGACGGACATAGGCCAGGCTGAAGTCACGGCACTGGACCGGGCTGATCATGTCGCTCATGCAGTCTTCGATCCAGATGAGTCGGGCGCCCGCGCCGGCAGCGTACTGCGCCTGGCGCGTGGCATGCTCCAGGAGGCGCTCACAGGCCAGCTTGACCAGCTCCGGCGTCTCGACCGTCCGCTCCATCAATCCCGTGAACCCCCAGATGCTGTGGCATAGCCACCAGGGCGATCCCACGTGGGAGATGGGCATGCGGTCCTGCCCCAGCTCGCGCAGCAGCATGGCGGGGTAATCGGAGGCCCCCTCGGCGGGCGCGGTGAGGGGACCGGGACGCGGACCATAGGTCGCGTCCAGGGCCGCCTCCAGCTCCTCCGCGGTCTGCGCGTGGGCACCGGGGGGCACCTGGGGGCTGTCAGGGTCAGGCTGGTCGCCGCCAATGGGCGGCCGGTGCAGCGCGTGCCGTTCACCCGTCCGCCGGTTGACCTGCCAGGCCTGCTCGCCCTCCGCCTCGATGCTCAACTCCTCCCGGGCCTCCCGGCTGTAGCCATAGTGCACCGGGAACCAGTCCTCGTCGGTGCGGCGGATCATGTCCAGCCAGGGCTGGGCGGCCACCTCGGGACGCGGGTCATGCAAGGCCCACCAGGGGGCGTCGGTGGCCTGTTCCCAGTGGTCTCGAAGGAAAATGCCCTGGTAGCAGGTCACGGCGGCGAAGCTGGGTGAGCCATCGAGGCTCAGGGCGGCCTCGATCTTCTCGCGTCCGGTCATGGCCAAACTCCTTGGTCTCCGCGATGCAGGTAGGCGCGGCATCCTGCCGCGCCGCGGTAACGGGCCGATCCACGCCCGCGGCTGGAAGCTCCGCCGCCGTGGCCGGAAGCCACCGCTACCCGTAGGTCCCGTACTTCAGGCACGCCTGGAAATAGGCGTGCATGTTCTCGGGCGGCGTGCCCTCGCGGAAGCTGTCGCTGCTGCCGATGATGAACCCGCCGCCGGGCTTGGCAATCTCCATGGCCTCGGCCACCGTCCGCTCCACCAGCTCCGGCGTGCCGCGCATCACCACATACAGCAGGTCCACGTAGCCCTTCAGGGTCACCTTCGACCCGATGGTGGCTTTGGCCTCCCGCAGGTCGAAGTCGCCTACCGGGGGCGGGGTACAGGTCTCCAGCACATCCACCCCGCAGTCGGCGATGAGCTCCATACTCTGGGCGAGCTTCCCGTCATCGTAGTAATCGAGATAGCCACCGTAGCTGTGAACCAGGTCGGTCACGGCCCGGATGTGCGGCACGAAGACCTCCCGGAAGATGGCCGGCGACCAGCCCGCGGAGAGGCTGTTGTAGTACGAGTTCAGAAAGACCCACTCGATGCCCGCTTCCATGACCGCCCTGGCTTCGGCCAGAGTGCGCTCCTGAAAGAGCCCCAATAGTTCATCGAAGAAGGGGCGGTCCAGGTAGTAATCCATCATGAGGTCCTGCATGTCCCGGACGTCGCCGGCCTGGTGGCAGAGCTCACTGTAGACATTGACCATCACCACGCCGCGGTCGCCCAGCTCGGCCTGGCGGGCTGCGGCAGCATCATAGTTGCCTTTGATCTCGGGCAGGATGTACCGCAGCGCGGGCAGATCGTCACGGCTCTTGACCAGGAACTCGGTCTTGATGGGGTTGGGCGACATGCCGTACTCGCGGCCGGAGGGCGGGATCTTGGTGCGGTCCGAGAGCGTGCCCGCCGGGGTGCGAAAGGTCCGCTCGACGACCTGGTACTCTTCCTCCTGGTAGCGCGTCTGTTCCACGCGGACTTCGGGTAGGTCGTACTCGTCCGGGTAGGTCATCGCGTAGATGGGCGTCGTGCAGCCGTGGATCTCCATCGGGTCAATGGCGGGCCCGTAGAGCTCCTCGAGGCGGTGCGTCCGGTCCGGATCCAGCCAGTGCCACTGGATGCGCGGACAGATGGGTACGCGGTCAGGTTCCTGGTGGCGAATGGTGGTCATCAGACGCTCGCGGCCGGTCATGGGGCCTCGGGACATGGGGACGTCACCTCCTCGGTTGCGCCCAGCATAGCAGAAAGCCCATGGCACACCAAGCATGGCGTGGGCAGGTGTGCCGCCGCCTGGCGGGCAATATCTGGTCCAGCGATTCACCCTTGCCCTGCGAGGTTCCAGCCATGCGGCATCTACGCTTCCTGCCGCTCCTGCTCCTCACCGTGCCTTGCCTGGCCGGAACGGTGACCGGACATGTCTTTCTCGACACCAACGGGGACGGCCAGTGGCAGGCTGCTGACCAGCCCTGCGCCGGGGCCCTGGTCACTGACGGCCTCACCGTGGTAGCGACCGCAGCCGACGGCGCCTACGTCCTGGACAGTCCAGACGGCTACCAGGTAATCTCGGTGGAGAACCCGCCGCAGACCTGGCCAACCCACGGTTTCTGGCGCGGAGTGACGGTCGGTCCGGCGACAGCCGACTTCCCGCTCCGGGCTCAAGAGCAGTCCTTGCCCTTCTACTTCGTCCAGGGCACGGACTTACACACGCGGCCGGACGTGGACGCCCAGATGGCCCATTACGTGACCGCCATCAACAGCCTGCCTGTGCCCCTGGCCTTCGTAGTGCATACCGGCGACCTGGTCGTAGATACCTGCGCCCGGGACGTCCCGGCAGCGCGCGCGCTGTTTGACACCTACATCCGCCAGGTCGCGGCCCTGAAGGCGCCGCTGTTCAACGTGCCAGGCAACCACGAGCATGTCTCATGGCGGCTGGATAGCTTTGACCCTGAAGCGCCCGGGGTTGGCAAGTCCATGTACCGCGAGCTGCTCGGTCCCATGGTGTACTCCTTCAACTACGCCGGAGTGCACTTCGTGGCTCTGGATGGGACCGACCTGGTGAACGGCAAGCTGGCCTACAGCATGCCGGCCTCCTGTGTGGAGTGGCTGCGGCGCTACGTCGCCCACATCCCCGTGACGGACCGCATGGTCATCCTCATCCACGAGCCGCTGCATGCGCTGCCGCAGCGGGCGGCGGTGGAGGAGGTGCTGGCGGACCGGACGGTAATGCTGACGCTCTCGGGGCACTGGCACAGCCTGGCCCGGGCCCCGGTCGCCGGCGGCGTGGAGATCGTGGCGGGCCAGACCTCTTACGCCTGGCACGGCAATCCGGGCGGCTTTGACGCCATGGCCTACAACGTAGTCCGCATCACGGCCGACGGATTCGAGAGTGCTATGGGCGACTGGGCCGAGCGGTATCCGGTGACAGTCGCCGAGCCCGCTCTGCGGGCGCTGCTGGACAAGCCGCTGACCGTCAGAGCGCACTTCCTGGACCTGGGTAGCGAAGTGAGGTCCGCAAGCATCGCCCTGGGGTCCATGCCGGCAGTGCCGGCCGCTTTGGGCGCCGACGGCCTCTACCGTACGGCCACCGCCACCCTGGACCCGGCCCAGTTGCCGGACGGTTTCCACGACCTGACGATCACCCTGGTAGGAACCGGCGAGCCCTTCGTGGAACGCCAGCCGCGTCTGGTCATGAGCGGTAACGAGGAGGCCTTCAACGCGGTGGGTCCGGCAGTGCTGAGCCTGCGGCTGCAGAAGGTCAACGCCGCCAACCAGATTCTGCTCAACGGCCAGCCGCTGGCCACCATGCCGGCCAACGCCGCCAACAACCAGGTGCTGCAGATGACGGTGCCGCCCGAGCGTCTCCGGCGGCTGAACGTCATCGAGGTGGAGAGTGCGGAACTGGTGGACGGAGTGGGCTATGACGACTTCAGTGTGGACCAGGTCAGCCTGACCTATGGCGGCAAGGTCTACCGTGACCCGCGCTTCGTCGGCGGGGGGAGTGCCAGTGTCACCAACATCACGCGGGCCTCACGCGGGGTCTGTTATGTGGACCTCGGGTACCAGTCCAGATAGCTGAGGGATTGACGATGCCTCATCGGTTTCGCGGCTTCACCCTTGTCGAACTGCTCGTTGTCATCGGTATCATCGCCGTGCTCACCGCGATCCTGTTTCCGGTGTTCACGAGTGTGCGCAAGGCGGCACGGCGCACGGCCTGCCTGAGCAACCTGCGCCAGCTCGTGCAGGCCCAGAAGATGTACTCTGACGACCATGACCGCGGTCTGGTCCCGGCCCGTTCGTGGAATGGCGACCCGGCGTCGCTGGGGAGCACCTGGTGCGTGATCCTGCAGCCCTACATGAAGAGCACGCAACTGCTGCTGTGTGGCGCCGATGACGCCCCACAGCAGGTGGACCGCAGCACCGACCTGCCGCACAGCTACGGCATCAACTACAACCTGACCTTCAACTCCACCTACGGCAGCGTGCCCTTCGTCTACAGCATGTCCTCGGTCCAACGCACCTCGGACCTGCTGATCTTCTTTGACCTGATCTCGTCGGCCAAGGCCATGGGCGCCAGCTACTACACTCATCGCACCAGTCGAATGGCCACGCGCCACGAGGGCCGCTGCAATGTAGGCTTCCTGGATGGCCATGCCAAGCCGATGCTGCCGAAGGAAACCGAAGGGTCACCGAGTATGTGGATCCCCTGACCGGGGGACACCGCCGACCGAGGAGTGTCAGACCATGAACGACCACGTGCGCGACCGCGTGCTGGGCAGCCTTCAGGGTGCGGTCATCGGCACCGAACTGGGCTTGCGGCATGAGAACCGACTGAGCGCCACGTTGCCGCTGTCCGCCGTGTCTCCCAACCTGGCCTGGACCGAGGCGCCACCCACCCATCCGAACCGCACCTGGGCGACCTCGCTGACGGCGCTGCTAAGCAGCGTGGTTGAAGCCTATGCCAGGCGCGGGGGCCGCATTATGCCCGAGGACTGGGGTGAGGTGCTCAAGTCGTCGGAGGCCGTGACGGCATCCAAGGCCTTCTGGCTGCTGGATGTCTTCTGCGCCATCGAGCTGCTGCGCGAGGGCATGTCGGCCCGGCTCACCGGCCAGCACACAACCCCGATGGGTAGCGTGGCGGCTGCCGGCGTGGTGGTGGGCCTCTACCATGCGGGCGATCCGGATGCCGCCTATGTGGACGGCATGGAGATTGCCTCGGTGGTGCAGCGCCGCCCGGCCACCGACTGGGCCGCCCTGCTGGCCTCGGCGGTGAGCGCGGCCGTGTGCCCAGACGCGACGGTTCAGTCCGTTGTGGGCGCGGTCCTGGAGGTGGGGCAGAGGCGGGCGCCGGACGTGGCGGCGGCGCTGCAAGAGCGGCTTGAGGCCGCGCGGCAGCAGACCGATGACGCGTTCGTCAGCCACTATGTGGCGGGCCTCACGGCCTACGAGTGGTTCGGCAGCGATCCGGTCGGCAATGCTCTGGTGCTGCTGGAGCGCCTCGGAGACCGTCCGGCGGAGACGCTGACCGTCGCGGCCCAGGCTATTCATGCCCCGGTTCATGGCCTGGCCGCCGGGGCGCTGGCCGGGGCTCTGTACGGGCAGGCGGCGTGGCCTGGTGACTGGCTCGAGCCGGCGCGGCCCTTGACGGAGCCCCTGGAGGCCCTGCTGCCGATCATAGAGACGAAGCTGCGGTCGGAGCGCGTGGTGGTGCGCGAGCTTCAGGAGGTGCTGCAGCCCGGAGACGACGGGTCGCCGCTGCTGCAGGACAAGGTCTATGGCTGCATCCTGGCGGGGGCCATCGGCAACGCCATGGGATCGCCCGCCGAGGGCATGCTGTACCCCGAGGTGACCGCGAGCTACGGCGGCCCCATCACCACCGTCCTGCAGCCGGAGCGCCTGGAGAGCGAAGACGACAACCAGATGGCGATGCTGCTGGTGAACACCTATCGGCGGCTGGGCGGCAGACAGGTGACGGCCCGCGACTTCGGGCAGACCTGGATGGAGAGCATGGACCGCGGCGGCTTCTGGCTGTGCTGCCGGAACGTCTACGATGAGATCAAGGCCGGTCTGGACCCTCGCATCGCCGGGCACTGGAACCTGGTCACCGGTTCCACGGTCATGTGCATGGAGCCGGTGGGCATCTTCCACACGGCGGACCCGGTCAACGCCTACATTGACGGCACCATGATCAGCTACATGGAGCAGCGGGGGCTGGATGTGCTGGCCGCGGCCATTCTGTCGGCCTCGGTAGCGGAGGCGCTGCGGGCGACGGCCACCGTGGACAGCGTACTGGAGGCCGCACTCGCCGCCGCGCCGCGCACACCGCTGATCACCTTCGACCGGCGTAGCCCGGACAATGCCCACGATTACCTGGCGCTGTGCATCGAGGTGGCCGGCAAGTACGATGACGTTTTGGCCGCCTTCCCGGAGCTCTATGAGAAGTGCCTGCTGTACCACCACATAGACCCGCTGGAGCTGCTGGGGCTGTCCTACGCCATGTTCCGCATCGCCGACGGCGATGTGCGTCAGGCGGCCATCGGCGGGGCCAGCATCGGCCGTGACGCCGACACCATCTGCGGGCGAGCCGCCATGCTCTCCGGCGCTCTGAACGGGGCGCGGGCCGTACCGTCTGAGTGGATAGCGATGGTCAGCGATGCCACCCTGCAGGGCATGCAGCGTGCGGCCGCTGACCTGGTGGCATTGCTGGGCGAATCCAAGCTCCCGGCCATGCAGCACCGCCAAAGCCTTCTCACCCAGTCAGCGTAGAGGGAAGGGTGACCGATGGGATACTGCCGCTTCCTGCTGCCAGCAGTCGCGTTGGGTGTCGGCGTGGTCTGGGCGCAGCCAGCGGAGACAGCGGGACTGGAGACACGCGAGTTGACACCAGCGCCATCAACCGAGGTCCTGTTCAACCCCGGTATGGGCCTGTACTTGCAGTACCCTCCCACCGACGCGCAGCCCGACGAGTGGTTCATGCGCCTGGCCGACATCGCCTACTACCGCCTGGACTGGAATGATGTCAACCCGGCGCCGGGGCAATACACGTTTGATGCCTACTTTGGCCCGCTGTTTGATTTCTGGGTACGGCAACGGGGCAAGCGAGTTGCCTTTCGGGTCATGTGCCAGAGTATGCACTCCCCGGGCGCCTACGTCACTCCCCAGTGGGTCTTCGCGGCCGGGGTGCCCGGCGTTCAGCACGAGGCTCTCAATGGGGTGATGCAAACCGACCCGGTGTTCTGGGATGACCGTTACCTCGACCTGCAGTGTGAGTTCATCGGCCGACTGGGGGAATACCTGGACGGTCGGCCGGGCCTGGAGTTTGTGGACATCGGCAGCATTGGCGAATGGGGCGAGATGCACCTGGCCCGGTGGACCCCGGAGCAACTGGAGGCCACTGGCTTTAGCGAGACGCGCTACGCCCTGGCCTACCGCCGCGTCATTGATGCCTATGCTCGCGCCTTCCCCCGCACCCGGGTGTTTCTGAACGTCGGTGGACAGGACCATCTCACCATCAATGATTACGCGGCCCTGCGCGGGCTGCATTTCCGTCAGGACGGCCTGACACCGACAGGCGCCAGCTATGACTGCGGGGAATGGCTCTACAAGCCCTATGCCCGGCGGGGAGTCATCTGCAACTTCGAGTTCCACAGCAGTTACGAGAGTATGCTGCAGAAGGGTTGGGACGTCCGCGCGACCATCGAGAAGGGGCTCTCGGCGCCCATTAGCTACCTGAACACGAATCTCTTTGGCGGCGGCGGCTATCGGCAGGCGCCGGCGGAGGTTCAGCAGCTCCTGGCTGACGCTGGCCGCCGCGTCGGCTACCGATTCGTGATCACGCGGCTCACCGTCCCGACCACAGCCCGTCTGGCCCCGGGGAGGGCCTCGCGGGTGCCGCTGGAGTGCGTCTGGCGCAATGATGGCGTGGCGCCCTGCTACGACAGTTTCGCCATCTGCTGGAGCCTGGTGGACGGCGCCGGCCAGACCGTCGCTGAACAGACCGTGCTGCCCCGCACCCCAACCACCCTCTGGTGGCCTGGCGAGACCATCACGGAACACGCCGTCCTGCGCCTGCCACCGGGACTGGCTCCCGGCGAGTACGGGCTGCGGGTGCGCATGCTGGTGCCCGAGACAGGGCAGAACATCATGTTGGGCATCGCCGGCCGGCAACCGGACGGAACCTATGACCTGGGAAAGACTGCGGCGAAACTGACCCCGGAGGTGAGTCCGAACGTCTATGCCGAGGCCTTTGAGACGCCCCGCGGGCAGTGGCAGGCGGCTGAGGGTATCACGGTACGGGTGACAGGCCAGGGCGGACACCGGGAGCCAGGATGCCTGCTGGTCGAGGGCCAGGCAGCCAGGACCTGGAACTACGCGGCGCTCCGTCTCCCTGACCTGATACCTCTGGCGAAGTACCGGCTGCAGGCCTGGATGCTGGTGGAAGAGCTTGAGCCCACCCGGCCCGCTCCCTTCCTGAAACTCGGGGCCTATGACAAGGACGGACGATGGATCACCAACTTCAACACCACCGCCTATGACATCACCCGGATGGGCACGTGGCAACTGCTGGACGGCGTAGCTGACCTGCCGCCGGGGGCTGTCGCCGGTGACCTGGCCATAGAGAAGGGTGACAACACCACGCCGGTCAAGGTGCGATTGCGGCTGGATGACGTCAGCTTGGACCTTATTGAGGGCCCGTGAGCCGCCGACCAGGCTCGGTAGCCCAGACAAACGGAGGCACAGGGATGCGACAAGTAGTGTTGGGGATGGTTGTACTGGCGATTGGCCTGGCGGCACTGCCCGCCGGCGCGGCGGCTTTGCAGGAGGAGCTGCAACAGGCTCAGGCACTGGCCAAGGAGTGGAAGCTGGACGAGGCGGAGCAGCATGCTCTGGCGGCGGTGGCCGCGGCCCACGAGCAGGGCCTCGACAAGCTCAGTGGCGCTGACCTGTTGCACCTCGGCGATGCCTACCGTCTGCTAACGGCCTTCGCCTACCAGCGGGCCATCGCAGCCGGCACGCTGACCGGAGACGATGCCAGGCGGGCTCGCGAGGAATGTCGTCGGATCCTGGGCATCCGGGACATGAAGGTCATCGGCCACGGCGAGGAAGTGGACCTGGAGGCCAGCCTGGTAGCCGGGAAAACCAATATCGTGGACTTCTACAGCGTGCACTGCGGGCCATGCATGCAACTGGCGCCCTACCTGGAGGAACTGGTAGACAGCCGCACTGACCTGTACCTGGTCAAGGTGGATATCGATCGCCCCGGCGCTCAGGGCATTGACTGGCAATCGCCCACTGCCCGCCAGTTCCAACTGGAAAGCATCCCGCACCTGAGGATCTACGGGCCCGACGGCAAGCTGCAAGCCGAGGGCGACGACGCCCGCGAGCGCATCATCCAGATGATCCAGGAGAGCGGGGCCGAATAGGTCTCTCCCGGTAGACGGGGCGTCCTTGCCCCGTCTTTGTGGCTAGCCGAAGTCCACCGCCAGCTTTACGCTCTGCTCCGGGTGCTCATCAATCAGCCGGTACGCCTCGGCGGCCTCGGCGATGGGCACCCGGGGGTCGAGCATGCCCCGGCAGTGAAGCTGCCCAGAGGCGTACAGCTCCACCACCGTTCGCTCCACCCGGGGCGCGTCCCAGCGCGGGTAGTCGCGATAGGGCTCGCTCTCCAGCCGCGCCCCGGAGACGAGTGTGTGCCGGTTGAAGTGCCATTCGTCGCCCAGCTCCAGCCCCCGCGCCTCGCCGTGGTACCACGCCACCGGCACGATCGTCCCGGCATAGCGCGTGCCGCGGATCGCGTGGTGCAGGGCCGTATGGTTGCCGCTGGTCTCCAGGGCGATGTCCACACCCTGCATATCGGTGGCGCGGCGAATCTGCAGCCCGGCGTCGCGGTCCTCCGCCAGGTCCAGTACGATGTCGGCGCCATAGGCCGGGCCCAGCGCCGCCCGGTTCGCCAGCGGCTCCACAGCAATGACCAGCGCCGCCCCGGACAGCTTCGCCAGTTGCACGCTCATGAGCCCGATGGCCCCCAGCCCAAACACCGCCACCGTCTCCCCCAGCATCACCCGCCCCTCGCGCACGCCCAGCAGAGCCACCAGCGCCGGGTCAATGCACACCAGGGCCTCGTCGCTGAGCGCCGCCGGCGCGAGCTTGACTCGGGTGGCCGGCACGGTGTGAGTCTCGCGGATGGATAGGTAGCCGTAGACCCGGTCGCCCACACTCAGGCCCTCGACCCCCGGCCCGACCTGCTCCACGAGGCCGACGGCCATGTTACCCAGCGCCATCACCCCGCCCCACGCCGCGGGCTCCGGGTTGTCCACAGGCATAAACAGACCATGCTCGGTGTCGAAGGTCTTGCCGGTGAAGGGCGACTCCCCGCGATAGAACAGCAGGTGGGTGCCATGCTTCTCGGCGGCTAACCGCGTGCGCAGCCGCACCTCGCCCTCCCCCGGCTCCCGGTCCTCATACTCCCGCACTACCGGCTGACGCACTCCGACGGCCACAAGCTCCAGCGGCATGGTAGGGACTCCTGAAGATGGTGTGAACAGCGTGAGAGCATGCGTTCGCCGCCAGGGGCGCGCGGTCCTGCGTGCGGCGAGGTGGAGGGCGAGGCGGATGGTGTTAGCATAGGGCCTGCGATCGAGCTACGTGTCAAGTGGCTATTGACCGATGTCTCAGGAACCGTGACTTGAGCGCGGAGGAGGAGCTACGCCGGCTAGCCACGAAACT
>JABLXH010000113.1 GCA_013178155.1 Armatimonadota bacterium
CCGCCATCACCACGTCGAGTGACGATACGTTTGAGGAGCGGCGAAAGGGCTGGTCCTTGGCCTTCACCCGCCCCTTCGACAAAGTGACTCGCGGCACCATCCGTTTCCGCAGTGAGGACATCGCCAGCTCGGAATCCCGCGACCTGCGGCCCCTGGGACCCGGTATGCTCACCCAGTCGGTGGTGTCGGGCGCCATGCAGCCGTCGCAGGCCGGCACTACCACCGGAAACCTATCGGATCGCAACCCTGAGAGCCCTCCGGACAACCCGGATCTGTACCCGGATGTCCCCGAGCCTGGCGAGGTCCCGGGGCCGATCATCATCGCCGCCCCGTTGCATCCCTCCGGCACCCTGAACTCGATGACCTTCGGCTGGACCAAGGACACCCGAGACATTCTCGCGGACCCCACCCGTGGCAGCATGACCGCTGTGAACTGGGAAGAGGCCGGGGGGATATTCGGTGGCGAGGTGCGGTTCCGTAAGTTTTACGGTGAGTACCGCTATGTCAAGCAACTGGGCAACAAGCGGGATGTCATTGCCGCCAGGCTGATGGCCGGGACATCTTCGGGTGACGTGCCGCTCTACGAATCGTATAGCGCCGGTGGCGGCAACACCTTGCGCGGCTACGAAGAGGACCGGTTCCGTGGTCTGGATATGCTGATCTTGCAGAGCGAGTTCCGGCGGCCGATCACCGACAGCCTCAAGGCGGTGCTTTTCGTGGACGTCGGTGACGCCTATGGCGGCACGTTCGCCACACCGGTCCCCGGCTTCACTATCCCGGCCGATGACCAGGACCTAAATCTGCATGTGGGCTACGGAGTGGGCCTGCGTGTGGAGACACCGGTGGGCCCCATCCGTCTCGACTTTGGCTGGGGTGAGTTCGGCAGCCAGACACATTTCAACTTCGGCCACACCTTCTAGTGACTGGACCAGCCAACAGGCGCATTGCTCTTGTCGGGCAACCTGCATGCCGCTGCCAGTTGGCAACTGGCCACTGGGGCACATAGGCAGTGGATCTCAGACCCTCGCTCTGCGATGACGCCAACTCGAGGGTCCATGCCTGACCTATCCCAGATCCTGCGAGTGGTCGCATGAAGCGCCGCGCGTCGCAGACAAGGAGACTGTAATGACTTCACGTCCCACCATCCTGCTGGTAGCCCTGGCCGTGCTGACGGCCCTCCCCCTCACCCTGGCCCATGCTCAGGCGCCGAAACTGGCGATCGTGGACATGGACATCATTAGCCAGCAGTACAAGGAGCTGGCAGACCAACAGACAGAGCTTCAGAAGTGGGTCACCGAGCGTCGGGCCTTCCTGGCTGCCATGCAGGACTTCATGTTCGTTTCCTCGGAAGAGTTCCAGGAGCTTGGTAGGCTCTATCAGACGCCGCAAGACCAATGGACCGAGGAACAGAAGAAGCGGGAGAGCGAGTTGCGCAAGATCGCTGAGGACAACGAGCGCAAGTTCCTCGATCTGCAGGCCAAGCCCTCACGCACGGCGGAGGAGCAGAACACCTACAGCACGCTGCGGGACACCTACCAGGCCCGTGACCGCGACCTGGCGGCGATCTCGCGGGCATTTGACGATGAACTGCGTGTGCGCCGGGGCGAGGTGGAGAACCGGCTCTCGGGCAACGTACGCGGAGTTATTGCGAAGGTCGGTCAGGAGCAGGGCCTGACAGCGGTGTTTGACAAGGCCATCACCTTCTACTTCTCGGCCGACGTGAAGGACATCACAGAGGACGTTCTCAAGGCGTTGAACGCCGGAGCCGCTGCTCCTGCGCCGGCGGCGGGAGGAGGCGGAGGTGAGGCCCCGGCACCTGCACCTACCCCCTAGCCAGCAGCCGTGCCGCCGATGGTACCGCTGGGGTCTGGGGCTGGTGGGTTGTCTTGTTCTGGGCGGCTGCGGCCTCGAGGAGGGCCCAGCCGCCCCCGGCCGGGTCCGGCCGCGGGTGGGCTATGTCTTTGTAGCGCAGCTCATGTCTGAGCATCCATTGTATGGCCAACTGCAGCGCCTGGAACAGGAGGCGATGGCGCTAAGACGGCCGGGCAGTGCCCCCGTGACGGCAACTCCATCATGGTCCCCGCTCGCCCCCCTAGTTTTCGCCGCACTTGACGGGCCGAGTCTACCGCTGCAGCAGTTCGCGCAACGGCGGACCGACTGGGACCTGGGGCCGTCGTTGCTGCCGCCACCCGCAACTTCCTATCTGGCGCCCGACCTGCTGGCTGAGCTGAACTGGACACGACGCCGTCTGAACCGTGAGACGCAGCAACTGCTGGCCGAGTCACGATCGCGGGAGGAACTGGCACTGAGCCGCCAGCGCGCTCAAGCCATACGCGACCGTCAGGAGCAGTACAACAACGCCGCCCTGGACCTGGGGCTCAGCGACGATGAGGCCCAGGCTGCCGCGGCTGAGCGGCGGTTGGCGCTCCAGGAGGAAGTCGAGTTGCTGATGGCAGCCGAACGCGTCGCGGCGGAGGAGCGTTTGCGCCAGTTCAGACAGCGGCAGGAGCAACGAGCGGCGGAGGAACTGCAGGGCGCGCAGCGCGAGGTCTGGGCCAGACAGCAAGAGAGGTCGCAAGTTAGCGTAAGAAGTGGAAGCGAAATCCGATCTGGCATGTCTAAAGCTATGGAGCCACCAGAGCCTCTGTACTTCGACGGGCCTCTGCTTTGGGACAGTGGCCTGTCCGCAGACATCACAGAGCGACGTGGCAAAGTGCGGGGTGCAGGGCTGTTGGCGGCGCGTCGTGACAGCCAGGCCCGGCGTATGCTGCGAGAGCGCGAGATGCTGAGTCGGCGGCTTTACCAAAGCACGCGGGCTGCGGTGTCGGGGGTGGCAGCGATGCAGGGGTGGGTGGTCACGTATCCGCCGCTGCAGCCGCGCGAGGGCGAGGACCTGACCGAAAGCATTCGGCCCTTGCTGCGGGCTCTGTACGCCAATCCATGAAGCAGGTGCCAGGAAGTGACAGCATCGGGAATTCCTTTGTCGCGCATTGCCTCCCTGGTGGAGGGCAGCCTCGAGGGTGAAGAGGTCACCATCACTGGTGTCAACACCGTTGACAGTGCGCGGGAGGGAGACATCGTCTTTGTGGAGGGTCCGGAGCTGCTGCCCCTGGGCGAGGCTTCGCCGGCGGCAGCGCTCATCGTTCCACCTGTGGCCCGCACACGCGCCAAGCCCATCATTGTCACTGAGGACCCGCGCTTGGCCTTCAGCAAGGTGCTGGCGCTTTTTGCGCCCCAGCGCAGCCTGCCCCAGGGGATCCACCCCACAGCGGTGGTGGGCGCCAACGCCCGCGTCGCGCCGGGAGCCAGCATCGGCGCCCATGCCTACGTCGGAGAGAACGCGACCATCGAGGAGGGCGCCATCATTCACCCTCTGGCCTACGTGGGCCAGGACGCGATAGTTGGCGCGAATACCGAGATCCATCCCCAGGTGTATATCGGAGATCGGGTTGTCATCGGTCGCGGCTGCACCATCCATCCGGGAGCGGTGATTGGCTCTGACGGCTTCGGCTACCACTTCGAGAGCGGACGTCACCGCAAGATCCCGCAGATCGGTACCGTTATCATCGAAGACGACGTCACGGTGGGGGCCAACTCGACCATTGACCGGGCCACAATCGCGGCAACCATTGTGGGCGCCGGCACCCGAATCGACGACAACGTCCACATCGCGCACAACTGCGTGATCGGGCGCCATTGTCTGTTCGCCGGACAGGTGGGCATTGCGGGCAGCACTCACATCGGCGACTATGTGGTCATGGGGGGGCAGGTGGGTGTCAACGACCACATCAGCATCTGCAGCAACGTGATGGTGGGCGCCCAGGCGGGGATCTTCTCCGACATCACCGAGCCGGGCACCTACTCCGGGTACCCCGCCAAGCCCCACACGGGCCAGCTTCGGGTGCTGGCCGCCCAACAGAAGCTGCCCGAGCTATTGAAGCGTATCAAGGAGCTCGAGGATCGCCTCGCGCAACTGGAGGGGCGAACCTAGGCGGAGGACTCGGCGTCGATAGGGCGAATGTTCTGGTGCAGCCCCCGCGGGCTGCACCTTGTCTGTGTGCCCGGCAGCCGACTGTAGCAAACTATCCATCGCACCACGAGGCCCTGATGTCCCGACCTGTCTTCGTGTCTCTTCCACTACTGCTGCTGCTCACGGCCCCTGCCTTTGCCGCTCATTTCGTGACCTTCAGCACCCGCAGCGTCAGCGACGGCGTAGGCGTCTACGCCAACGGCACGCTGCTGTTGCGGACTCGAGGGTCTGTCCCCCACTCCTTCAAGCCCTCTGACGTTGCCCGCCGCTTGACCGAAGCCGCGCTCAACGGTCTGAAGCCGACCCAGGTTAGAGTAGCGACAGCCAATGGAACAGCCAAGCTGCTGGCCAACGGTACGGTCCTGCTGACGGTGGACAAGGCCACTGCTCTGGCAGCACGCAACACGCCGGGCGCCCTGGTGGAGACATGGGCCAGCGGTCTGCGACGGTTCCTGCGGACGCCCTATGTTGTGCTAGAGCCTTCCGACGATCTGCTGGTCCCGGTGGGTGAGCAGCGTCCCTTGCGGTACGGCGGTACGGCGACGGACGGGTTGGGCTTTACGAGCCTGGCTCCGGAGATAGCCGTTGTCTGTGACGACCGTGCCAAGCGCGTCGCGATGGTCAAAGCCCTGGGGAAAGGGACCACCGTCGTGTCCGCGGCACTACCCGGTGCCGAGCCTCTGCTGGTGACGGTGGAGGCCAGGTACCGTGCCGCCTATATCACGGAGCGGGCAGTGGCACAGGTCACGGCCCCTCCGCTGCCGCCCGACGATCTGCGACGGGTCCTGCGGAATGCCGCCCTGAACGCCGTCCAACCCGGACCTGAGGCTACCATCGAGCTTGGCGAGCCGCGGCCCAGGGGTAGCGCCTATGCCCTGGCCGTGCGGGCGACCGGACCGGAGCTGTTGCCCGCCAGTGGGGAGGTCATCGTCAACCTTGAGGCCACTCGGCCGCCAAACACCCAGACCCGCGAACTGCTCATTAGCAACCAGCCCGAGCGCATCACCACCCACGGCACACTCCTGCGAGAGCAGCTCCTGGGTACCAGCGCCACGCGCCTGTTGTGGCACCATGTCAATAGCTGCAGCACGGCGCTGCGCTCCGTGGTGCGGGTGCTGAACCGCAGCTCCGAGCCGGCCCGCCTCCACGTCATTGACGCCATCACAGGTCCGGCCAGCGATGAGATCTTCGTCGGTCATACTGCCATGGTGAGATTCCTGCAGCTCTGGGGGCAAGGTGAGGGGTACTATCTCACTGTGCCTGGCGAGTGCATGCTGGACTTGTACGATGTGCGTCTGGCGCCCGGCCTGATTACCAGTGGCCTCATGTGTCTGACGCCCCAGGAGCCGCGTGACCTGCTGCTGGAGATCACTGCCGAGAACAGTTGGCCCCTCAGCGCTTACTTCGTTGCCCTGCCGCCCCATCTCGCCGTTGAGCCGCCACTGACGAACTACCGCTTCGAGGCCGAGAAGACGGTGTCGCTGACCCACGAAGCTGGCGGCCCCTGGACCTTCTACCACATTGGAAAGGATTACAGCGAGAACATCCGCGGGCAGAAACTGCTGGGCGACTATGGGGTATACTACCGGCTGGCGACAACTTTCCGGAATGCGACGACGGGGCGAGTGAAATGCGAAGTTGCGGTGCGCGCGAGTGGCGGTGTGGCGCGGGCGACTTTTCTCATTGATGGCCAGATCGTTGAGACTGGCCTGCTGCAGGGGGCGCGGGAGCAAGTGATCCACACTCTGTGGTTGGACCCGGGAGAGCAACGGGATCTGCCGCTACGCACGATCCCCGAGTCGGGATCGAACTATCCGGTAACGCTGATCCTGCGCAGCAGTCGTCAGCCCGGCGCCACCGTGACGTCTTCTGACGGAGGCTGAGCGTGGAGTTTCAGTTGCGCGACAAGATCGACGGGCAGTACGTGGTCATTGAGAAGCACTACGGTGGCATGGCCGTCGTTTACGTCTGCCTGGATGAGTTCTCTCAGCGTCGTTTCGCCGTGAAGACCCTCAAGGAAGAGCTCCTGTCGGACCGCACCGCTACCAGCCGCTTTGCCGACGAAGCCCGCACCTGGATGAACCTGGGCCGCCACCCCAATATCGTGGAAGCCATCATCTACCGCGAGATCGAGGGGCAGCCGTTTCTCTTCCTGGAATACGTGGACGGTAGCGACCTGCAGGCCCTGGTGGACCAGGAGGGAGCTCTGTTTCCGCCTCAGGCCCTGGCTTTCTTCCAGCAGGGCTGCGCGGGGATGGCCTACGTGCACGGCGTGCCCCTGGGGCCCGGAGGACGCGGGGTTGTTCACCGCGACCTGAAACCAGCCAACATGATGCTGACACGCCAGGCGACGGTCAAGATCACAGACTTCGGCCTGGCCAAGGCCTTTGGCAGACCGACCTCGGAGCTCGATGTCGGCGTCGGCGTCGGCACCTATCTGTACATGCCGCCGGAGCAGCTTCTCGACGCTTCCTCCGCTGACCGGACCTCTGATGTCTACTCCTTCGGCGTGGCCATGTACGTGGTGCTGACCGGACGACCGCCTTTCCAGGCCCGCAATGCCAACCACATGATCCGCGCCATAATCAGCCAACAGCCTGTCTCGCCGTCACAGCTCATCCCCGGCTTCCCTCGGCCCCTGGAAGAGATCGTCATGCGCTGCGTGGCGAAGCAGCGAGAGGACCGCTATCAGAGCTTCGAGGAGCTGCAGGCTGCTTTGGCCGAGGTCCAGCAGGCAGTGGATGCGGCTTACGCCGAGGGCCCCCAGGCTCTCCAGTGTGCTGGCTGTGGTTACCGGACGCGCCATCGCTATGCCAGCTGCCCCATCTGCGCCAATGCGCTGGGCTCCCCGGGCTCGGCGACCAGAGCCCCTGCCAGCAGCGACACCGCCCCCGCGGCGGCACCTGCCTTGGACCCTACGACCGAGGAGGCGGTCGTGGCGGAGCTGATGGCCTCGGCAGAGAGCTGGCGCGCCCAGGGGGACTACCAGCGGGCCAGCAACCTCCTCCGCCAGGCACTGACCATTGTCCCCGGTCACGTGGAGGCGCGGCGGCTTCTGGACGAGACGATCCTTCAGTTGGCCCGCCACCGCCCCAAGGGACCGCAGAAGGCCTACAACTGGCCCGTCTCGCGCGGGAACGTAGCCCGCACGGGCTTCACCCCTGAGGTCCTGCCGCCCCCTCTGTCGCGGCGGTGGCAGATGCCGGTGGGTGACTGGATTCTGGCCTCTCCTGTGGTCTCCAATGGTCTGGTCTTCGTCGGTGGCCGCATGGACCGGCCGGCCCTGCAGGGCCACTTCGTCGCGGTACATGCCGCCTCCGGGCAGGTCATCTGGGAGTATGACACCTCCCATGAGATCCTGCAGTCGGCCTGTGTGCTGGGTGGGCAGACGGTCATCCTGGCGGCGCTCAATCGGCTCCATGCCTTCGATGCCCGCACCGGCCATCAGATCTGGGACATTGCCACCCACAGCACCATCACTTCCGACCCGATGGCCTGGCAGAATGCCATTTACTTCGGTACAGAAGATGGCAGCGTTCTGGCGGTGTCCGCGGATCGAGGCCAGCTCCTCTGGCGCTTTGGGGCCGAGATGGCCGTCTATTCGTCCCCCCTGGTGTGGGAAGAGCGTGTCTACGTGGGCTCCAATGACCACAAGCTCTACGCGCTTGACCAGCGCCGCGGCAAGCTTGTCTGGGAGTTCGTCGCTGCCAGCGACATCACGACCACTCCCGCCTTCCATCAGGGCCGTCTCTACGTCAGCGCGCGAGACAACCGGCTTTACTGCCTGGATGCTGCCTCCGGCCGCCGGGTCTGGGAGTTCGCCACTGACGGACCCTGCACGTCCTCCCCGGCTATCTGGCAGGATTCCGTTCTCATCGGCTCCCGCGACAGAAGAGTCTACGCGCTTGATGCGAGCACGGGCGCCTGCCGCTGGCACTATGAGGCCGGAGACTGGGTCGAGTCGTCGCCGGCCGTCTCCGGGCGCGCGGTCTATTTTGGCTGCCACAACGGCCATCTATACGCCCTAGAGGTCGAGACCGGGGTCCTGCTGTGGGAATATGAGATCGGCGCCGAGATCGCCTCATCGCCGGCCATCTCGGGCGGGCGCCTGTTTGTCGGCGCCAATGACGGAGCCCTGTACTGCTTCTCTGCCCGCCCCTGAACCTCAGTCCGCGGAGATGGGTACCATGAGCACCACGCTTGTCCGCTGGGCGACTCGCTGGGACCGCACTGCACTCATTGCCATGGTGCAGGCACTGGCGCAACAGCACGGGGTGGAGGCCAGCGAAGACACCATCGGCGCTGCCTTCGAGTTCGCCCTGGGCAACCCCGGCCGCGTTCGGTTTGCCGTGGCCCAGCGCGATGATCAGCTAGTGGGCACAGCTTCGCTGCATGAGGCTTATAGCACGTGGCGGGCAGCCCTGTACGGCACGATCGAGGACTTCTACGTGGTGCCAGAGATGCGGGGACAGGGGGTGGGAACCGAGTTGTTGACCCTCCTGGTGGAGGAAGCGCGCCGGCGCGGATATTGCCGGCTGCAACTGCAGGTCCAGGAAGACAATGACCGTGCCTGGCAGTTCTATGAGGCCCGCGGGTTCCGTTTCACGGGCTACCTCGTCTACGAACAGGACCTGGCCGACAATGACGGAGCGGCCGGCAGCGTCACCGGCCGCTCCTGAACCTGCGCCTCCCTACTCAGCCAGGGCCGCGTGGGTCTCCTTGAGTTGCTGGATGATGGGTATCTTCTGCGGGCACTTCTCCTCGCACTGGCCGCACTCGACACAAGCATCGGCTTGCAGCAGTCCTTCGCGGTTCTCCGGGCCCAGGTGAGCATACTGGTGTTTGGCGTGGGCGGTCAGTCCCCAGACCCGGTGCATGTTCATGGCCGCAGAGGCCTGAGGGATGCCCACATTCTGGGGGCAGGGCATGCAGTAACCGCACCCTGTGCAGTAGAGCTTCGCCAACTCCCGATTCCGCTCCAGTTGCTCCTGGATCGCCTCCAGCTCTGCCTCGCTCAGCGGCTGCTCGTTGGATGCAGTGGCCACGTTCTCAGTCACCTGCTCCTTGGTGCTCATGCCGGAGAAGGCAACCGTCACGTTGGGGTTGGCCAGGACAAAGCGCAGGGCCAGTTCCGGCACCCGACGCACACCCGGCACCAGGTTCTCCAGGTGTTCTGAGGCCATGCCCAGTCTGCCCCCGCCCACCGGGCCCATGACCTCTACCCCCATCCCCAGTTCGTGAGCCCGAGCAATGGCCTCCTCATTTGCGCGGTCCAGCAAGTTGTACTGCAGGAGCATCCCCTCAAATAGCCCGGTCTCCACCAGCTTCATGACGTTCTCCGGGCTGTCGTGCACCGAGAAACAGATATGGCTGATGAGGCCCTGCTCCTTGGCCTTCAGCGCTTCCTTGTGCAGGCGAGGCTCGTAGTCCTTTGTGAACACATCCCAACTGAGGCTATGGACCACCTTGTAGAAATCAATGTGGTCTGTCTGCATGCGCTCAAGGCTCGTCTCGAGGCGCTTCCACCACCCCTCCGTGCTGTCGTCGCCCCAGAGGGGGTTCTTGGTGGCGATGTAGACCTTGTCGCGCTGCCCCGCGATTGCCCGCCCTACATAGATCTCGCTGCGGCCTTCACCGCCGTAGCCATAGGCGGTGTCAATGTAGTTGATGCCCAGCTCAATGCCATACTTGAGCAGCTCCACCGAAGCTTCGGCATCATCGAAGGGCAGGCGCATGGCCCCGAAACCAAGAGCAGATACCTTCTTTCCCGTCTTCCCGTACTCACGGTACACCATGGTGAGCAAGCACTCCTTCCTCTAACCGCAGGACGACCTTCCTGACTTACCCCCTAACGTTCTTTGGCGGCTGCCCGCCGGTCCAACCAGCGCTTCACGGCCCAGGCGGTCTGATAGAGCGGCGAGCGTTGTACGACGATGGCATCGTACGGGCATGCCTCCAGGCAGCAGAAACACTCCACACAGGTCTCGTGCGCAATGCGCGCCACGCGGTCCACGCTGATCAGACCGGCAGGACAGATCCCTGCACAGGCGCCGCAGCCGCGGCACAAGTCCACGCGCACCTTGGGCCGGGCACGCACCAAAGAGCCGACCAGTCTGACCAGCGGCCCCATCAGATCGGCCCGTACCACCGGGGACTGCTGGATCACCCGACGCACTGCGCTCCGGCTGGCCCCTGTCACCTCGATGGACTCCAGATCCCTTTCGCCGAGCTCCAGCCCGGCTGCGGCCACCGTGGTCGCCACCGCTCCCGGCTCGAAACCCAGTAGGTCCTCCGTGACAGCATCGAGGGCCACGCCGTCGCTTGAGGCGGCCAGGAACCCCGTTTGCACCGGTCGTCCCTGGGTCGGTCCCAGACCCTCCATGGCTACGACGGCGTCCATGAGGTGCAGTTCCGGGACACGAGCGCTGTAGCAGTCGGCGATCGCCTCGCTCAAAGCCCAGAAACGTCCCAGCAGATGGATAGCCAGCCGCTGCTTGGGTGCGATGGCCCCAAACATGTTCTTTACGGCGCCGCTGAAAAGGGTCTGACTATGGGTCTTGGCCTTGGGGAGGTTCACCACTACGTCGGCTGCCAGCACGTCATTGGCAAAGATCACTTCGGCGAGCCGATGGTGTGGCCCCAAGGCCACAGTTTCATAGCCTCCGCGAGCCAGCAGACGCAGTTCCACCGGGAGGTCACCCAGCGCCCCGACGAGTCCGGTGTCGCGGAAACAGGCTTGCGCGTCGTCGGTCAGCGCGTACCCCGGCTGGTCCGCAACCACCACTTGTGCCCCTCGTTGCAGTGCCCACTCGGCCACCGCCCGCACCACCGCCGGATGGGTGCAGACGGCCCGCTCGGGCGGCATCGAGTTGATCAGGTTGGGCTTCAGCAGGACCTTGCTTGCCGCGCCCACACACTCCCCCGCCCCCACGCTCTCCAGGGCCTCCCAGACGGCCTCACGAAGCGCAGGCTGACCGTAGTCCTGACACGACACAACATGAACACGGGCGGGCACGGTCATGCCTCACATCGTTAGTCTGGTTACCTATTCTACCACACACGTCGTCTCGGGGCAAACCGCGTCAGGCCTCAGCGTAGGCTGTCTGGATGAACTCCAGGCCCTGCCGCACGGCCTCGAGCGACGGACCGATGGAGATCTCCAGCGAGATCCAGCCCCGGTAGGCGGAATGCTTCACTGCCCGCAGGGAGTCCACGACCCGGGCTTCTCCAGCGCCGATGTTGCACCCGACGAAACTTCTCCCCGCCGGGGACTTTAGCCCGGCCTGGCCGCTGGCATCCAGGGCAAAGTCCTTGATGTGCACGTGGGCGGTCAATGGCGCAAACGCCTCCCAGGCGTGCAAGGGGTCCTCGTCAGCCAGAACGAAGTTGCCGTTGTCCCAGGTGAGCCGTACATCGTCGCGTCCAGTCGCCTGCACGATCTCCAGCACGTGGTCCGAGCGACATGAGAACCGTGGCGTGACCCCGAAGTTCTCGATGGTGGGGATGATGCCATACTCGGCGCACAGTGCCGCGGCTTCGCCCAGGCCCTCTCCGTAGCGCTGGCGTGCTTCCTCGTTGCTCATGCCCGGGGCTGGCCCACTGCCTGGCAGCAACACCAGGGGGCACTGGACGGAGGCGGCGAAGTCCAGACCTCGCCTCACGTCGTCCAGGACCTCTTGTCGCTGACCTTCCGAGGTCCAAACGAAGTTGGCGGGCACATCCAGGCAGGCATGCTGCAGTCCCGCGGCCGAGATTGCTGCCATGAGAGCCTCCCAGTGCTCCGGGTGGCTGTCACGGAAGCTGGTCATGGCTTCGACGCCTGCGGCGCCGCCGGCTTCCAGCGCCCGAACGATGTCTCCAGGGGTAGTCTGGCCCGATAGCAGCTCGCCGTGAAACGGGAAAAGCATTACCGATAGATCCATGCGACGCTCCTTTGGGGGAATGGGGCTGCAAACTGTTGCTGGTGGCCTCAACAGGAGCCACCCAGGTGATCCACCGCCGCCCGCACTCTGTCTGCCACCTCGGCCATGGCCTCAGCGCTCTCATATCTCTGGCGAGGCCAGAAAAAACCCTTGAGACCATCGCCGCGGCGACGTGGGACCACGTGAATGTGGAGATGAGGGACGCTCTGGCTGACGACGTTGTTGACGCCCACAAAGATGCCGTCGGCCTCCATTGCTTCCCGCACGGCCTGCGCCACAAGTTGAGTGGCCTGAAACAGTGGCGCGAGCTCTGCCGGTGGGAGTTCAAGCAGCGTCACATAGTGGACGCGGGGGACCACCAGGCAATGGCCGTGGAACAGCGGGCGGTGGTCCAGGAAGGCCACTGTGCGCTCGGTGCCCAGGACGAGTTCGTGGGGCACCTCTCCGCGAATGATCCGGCAGAACAGACATTCGCGCTCGCTGTCGCCGGAAGTGGGCTCAGAAGACCGCATAGAGGGTGATTGCGACCATGAGGATAGCAATGATCCCTTTGGCCAGCCCGCCGATGAGGCGCCCGATGAGGGCTCCCTTGCCCGCCTGCCGAGCTTCTTCGTGGCTCTTGCCTTGCCGCCTCTCGTACCAGTAGGCAGCCAGATAGCCTCCGATGAGTGCCAGCCCCAGGGGGACTATGATGCCGCCCACGAGAAAACCCACCAGGCCTCCCAGCAGACCGATGGCGCCAAACAGCGGTGACAGCCAGGCACCCAGCAACGCCCCCCCGATGCCCCCCACCATGGCCGCGACGCCGGCACGTCCGCTGCCGCCCCCCCGCTGCGTAGCGACCATGCTCAGGATGTTGTCGCTAGTCTCGGCGACGATTGCGAGGATGAGCAATCCACCCAGGGTCCACAGACTGGGACGCTGCCAGTGAGTGAAGGCAGAGAAGATGACAGCATCTGCCAGGATCAGGACGGTGCCAGGAAGATTCAGGAGCGTGGCCAGGACCCCGGCCATGAGCACCAGCACGAAAACCACATAGCCGATGACTATGAGGACACTCAGCATGCGGGGCTCAAGGCTCCCTTACCTGCGTCAGTACATCCGCCGGGCGCCGACATAGCGCGAAGCGTAGTAGTCGGAGTCCAGGTCGGTGATCTTCACACCACCGCGATGGTTGGAGGCGTGGATGAACTTGCCATTGCCGATATAGAGACCCACGTGCGAGATGCCAGCGCGGTACGTCCGCTCAAAGAAGACGACGTCGCCAGGCTGCAGATCGTTGCGCGATACCGGGCTGCCCTGATGGAAGAGTGAGCGACTGCTGCGGGACACAGAGATGCCGTGCCGTCGGTGCACATAGGAGACGAACCCCGAGCAGTCAAACCCGCTGGGCCCCGACCCACCACTGACATACGAGCAGCCGAGGTACTTCATGGCCGTCGCGATCAGCGAACTGCCGAGACCGGAGCCGTCACCCGCGCCGGAGCTCTCGCGGGCCGTCGGGTCCGGGAAGTCCTTCGGGGCGGCGATCCGCGCCGAGGCCAGATGCGTGCGCACGGAGGGGGAGTTGCGGGCTTCGGCCAACTGTCGCCGCTGCAGGCGCTCGGCGCGCGTGTCTATCAGGCGGGCTGCCATCCAGCCAATGCTGCCATCCTCCAGAGCGACCTTGTACCAATCGTCCTGTTTGCCGATGATGATGACCCGAGTGCCGAGCCTGGCTTCGCCGAGCTCCTTGTGCTCTGTGCCGGGCCCGGCGCGTAGGTTCACCTCGGGGCGCGCCACCCAACCAACATGCACTTCGACCTTCTGCCCGCCTTCCACGGCCGTCACCGCCTGACCCGGCGGTACGAACTTGACCAGCCAGCCGGCGATCCAGCCGTAGTTGCCCGAAGCGGTACGGATCTTGCACCAGTGTCCGGACACGGCGGCGACCTTGACCTTCGTGCCCTGGCTGAGCCGGAACTTCACCCCGGATTCGGTGCTGGGGTTGCTCCGTACCAGCGCAGTGTCCGCAGTCACCCACGCTGTCAGTTCCCGGTCCACGCGGGCCACTTCAGGGGTCGCCGACTTGCCGGCGGAACTGCCACCCCCTGAGGCACCTTCGTACTTGATGAGCCACCCGGCGACCCAGCCGCGTGTACCACCGTGCACCGCGGCTTTCACCCACTGGCCCTGCTTCTCATAGACATAGAGCGTCTGCCCCTTGACCAGTGTGGCTTTGGGGGAATGGGAGGTGCCGGGACCGCTACGCAGGACCACCTTGTCCTCGGCGACGAAGGCCTTCCGCGTGGGCGTACTCGACCCGCCGTTGGTTGGAGCCGTCGCAGCCTTGGCCCCCCCGCTGGCGCTGGCCAACTGCCGCCCCCGGGCCACATCGTACTCCAGCAGATCGCGGCGCACCCAGCCAGCCCCTCCGGGGGTCTTGCACTTGGCCCAATCGCCCCGGCGGTCCATGACATAGACCTTGGTGCCCTTCTTGAGCGTGCCGTAACTGCTATGCCCCAGCCCCGGGCCACTGCGAACGTTGGCCTCGGCCACATTGATCCAGGCCGGGGGGCTACCCGAGGTACTGGTGGTGGATTTGCCTGTGCTGGAAGCCGCCAGCGCCCGGCCCTTGTCGGCTGAGAACTGCAGAAGCCATTCGGCAACCCAGCCGTAGCTACCCGAGGGCAGCTTGCACCAGCAGAACTTGTTGGCGAAGGCCGTCACATAGACTTTGGTGCCACGGCTGAGCGTGCCGATCTTCCTGCTCTCCTCGCGGGGACCGGAGCGCACATTGAGTGTCTCGGGAATCACCCACGCCGGTCGGGCCTTTGTGGCAGCCAGGGCCGGTTGTCGGCCCATGAGGGGGGCCAGCACCATGGCAGCCAGGAGCGCTGTGATGGCGGCAAGTCGAACGGCAGATGGTCTTGCGGTCTGCATGGCGGTGGAAGTATAAGGGGGTATTTCCAGCGGCGTCAAGCCCAAAGGGCACACCCGTGGAGCCCCGCAATA
>JABLXH010000114.1 GCA_013178155.1 Armatimonadota bacterium
CGCCGCCAGCAGCAAGATGAGGAGACCGGGGCGCCTCCTGGTCACTGCATCGTACCCTCCGGAATGGCGCCCTCTTCGCTATCAACGGCCTGGTGACCTGCGCCACGGCCGACCCGGGAGCCCCAAGATGACGCGCACCACACTGTGCCTGCTAGTCCTGACGATCGCCTGCGTGGCGGGTTGCGGACGCCTGCGCACCCGGCCGGCGATCACCCCCCCGCCTCTGGACCCCGCGAACCCGGAGGCCGGGCGGACCGAACCCGAGCGAACCTCCGCCAAAGCCCCTTACGTTACTGTGGCCGAGGAGTTCTTCGCCCACCTCAGCCGAAACGATATGGGTAAGGCTTACGAGCTGCTGACCGAGGACTACCGCAAGCTGGTGCCCGAGAAGGACTTCCCCGAACTGTTTGGTGACGTCTCGATCAAGAGCGCCCAGACGCTGAACAGCGCCAGCAGCGCCAACGTCGCCTACGTCATCATGGCCGTGACCCTTGCGAAGCCGGTGTCCTCGGGGCCCGACATCGCCGGGTACTCGGTGCTGCTGAAAAAGGTAGGGGACCAGTGGCAGGTCGCCCTGTTCCTGGCCGAAGAGAAGCTGGCAGGGACCTACAATGATCTGCTCATCGTGCCAGCATCCAAGGGCAAGGGCTACACCGTCACTTACACCGATGAGAACGGCAAGCAGACGCGCATTGACATCCCGGAGCCCTGAACCGGGACCATGACAAAGGGAGGCTGTTGATGATTCAGCGGGAACTTGGGCAGTCCGGCATCCAGGTCACGGCCCTGGCCATGGGCACCTGGGCCATCGGCGGGGCCTGGTGGGGCGGCACGGATGAGGCCGACTCCATCGCCGCCATCCGCCGCGGACTGGACGAAGGCATCAACCTCATTGACACCGCGCCCATGTACGGCTGTGGGCTTTCGGAGGAGCTGGTTGGCAAGGCCATTCGGGGCCGCGACCGGAGCCAGATCGTAGTGGCCACCAAGTGCGGTTTGAACTGGTGGGCGGGCGAAGGAGAGTTCTTCTTCGAGAAGGACGGGCTGACCGTCTACCGCAACCTGAGGCCCGAGCAAATCCGGTACGAGGTTGAGCAGTCGCTCAAGCGCCTTGGGACCGACTACATAGACCTCTACCAGACCCACTGGCAGGACGCCACGACTCCCATCGCTGACACCATGGGCGAGCTGCTGAGGCTCAAGGAGGAGGGCAAGATCCGGGCCATCGGGGTCAGCAACTGTACTCCGGCCCAGATGGACGAGTACCTGGCGGTGGGCCGAATCGACTCCAACCAGCCCCTCTACAGCATGCTGCAGCGGGGTATCGAGGCGGATCTGCTGCCCTATTGTCGCGACCACAACATTGCTGTGCTGGCCTACTCGCCGCTGGGCCAGGGGCTCCTGACGGGCAAGCTCGACCCGGGGCGTGAGTTCCCCGAAGGTGATCTGCGCCGCGGTAACCGCAATTTCAGCCCGGAGAACATCCGCCGCGTGAACGGGATACTGGAGCGCCTGTCACCATGGCGTGAGAAGTACGGTCTCAATCAGACGCAGTTGACGCTGGCCTGGACCATCAGCCAACCGGGTCTGACCGTGGCTCTATGTGGCGTGCGAAATGCCGCTCAGGTGGCAGACCTGGCGCCGGGCGGACGGGTTGAGATCGCCCCTGAGGATCTGGCTGCCATGGAATCCATCATCGCGGAGCTGTCCTGAGCCACGATGGCCTATGACCTGGTCGTCGTGGGCGGTGGGGCGGGCGGCACGGGAGCAGCCCTGACCGCCGCACGACTGGGTCTGCGCACCCTGTGGCTGGAGCGGGAAAGTGCCCTCGGCGGCACCGGCGTCCATTCGCTGGTCAGCGTCTGGCAGCCGGCATACACGAGCAGTCGCCTGGCCGCGGAGATAGCCGAGCGGCTCCTGGCGACCGACCAGGCTCACTTCACCGCGCCCCGCGCCGACACGCCCTCCGGCCGGCCCATCTACCGCCGCGACGATGCGGCCAGCTATGCCGACACCCTCCAGCGCTGGCGAGATGAGGGCCACACTCTACTGGGACCCGCTCTGACCTACGACGCCGGGGCCATGGCCTCGCTGCTGGAGGAGATGGCAGCAGAGGAGCCCTGTCTCACCGTCCGTCTGGGCACCGTGTTCCTGGAGGCCCTGTCCGAGGCAGGGGCGGACGGCCTGCGGCGCCTGCGGGCGGTGCGGGTCGCGCAGGATGGCGAGGTGGAGGAGGTGGCGGGCGGCCACTTCATTGACGCCACAGCCGACCTGGCGGTGGCCGATAGTGCCGGGTGCCAGATACGCTGGGGGCAGGAACCCCGCGCCGCCTACGGGGAGCCATCGGCCCCCGAGCAGCCCAGCCTGCGGCTCAACGGCTGGACGCTTTGCTTTGAGTGCCACGAGGGACCCGACCGCGTGGACCTGCCCGGGGAGGGGAGCGGCCCCCCGGCGGACTGGGCACATATCAGTGAATTGCCCGGCGGTGGGTACAATGTGAACATGGTGTACCAGTTGGCGGGTGAGACGGGCTGGCGTCTGGGCAGAGAGCTGGCGCGGGAGCACTTGTTGCGCAACATCGCCGGTCGCTGGGCGGGAGTCAGACGGGCGTACGGGCTGGAGGGCTACGGCATCACGCACCTGGCGCCGAGGATCGGGGTACGCGAAGGCCCGCGACTGGTGGCGCGCTACGTCCTGCGCGAACAGGACTTTCACCGCGGCGATTTCGGTCGCCATCACCCGGATTGCGTGGCCTGGACCGACCACGCGCTGGATCGACACGGCCCCGACGGCGGCTGTACGGAAGCCGCGAATGGGCCCGTGGGTGTCCCCCTGCGGTGTCTGCAGCCCCAGGAGTACGATAACTTGCTGGTGGCCTGTCGGGGTGCCGGCTTCTCGAGTATTGCTGCCTCGGCAGTGCGCCTGCAGCGGACCATGATGGAACTGGGCGAGGCTGCGGCACGCTACATCACCACCGGCGATGTACCGGTAGCACAGTTGCCAGCCCAAGACCGCGGAGCACGCCACGCATGAATGATCCGACCACCTTGCCTGAGCCCTACTTCCGCGCCCCGGGTCTGGGGCCCGACTGCAGCACCGAACGCTCGGCGCGGCTGCGCGAGCGGCGCTTCGCCATGGGCTACGAGGCACGCTCCGAGCCGCCCGAGTACAGCCGTCTGGCGGCTGAGGCTCGGGAGATATACCTGCAGCTTGAGGACGCCGGCCCGGCCATGGCTCGGGCGCGGGCCCTGAGGCATGTGGTGGAGCACTGTCCGGTGACCCCGGAGCCGGACACGGTGTTGCTCGGGGGGGAGGACCCTTTTTTCTTCAACCTGATGCTGCCCGCGCTGCAAGCTGACCGTCACAGCCGGGAATACCGTGACACACCTGATCAGGTCTCAGCTCAGCTCCGCGACGCCGGGATGTACTTTGCGGCCTGCTTTGAGGGCCACATTACACCGGGCCTGGAGTTCATCCTGGGCCAGGGCCTCACTGGTCTATGGCAGCGTGTCGAGGAGGAGCTGGCCAACCGACGCGCCGCGGGCGCTTTGACCAGCGACCAGGAGGACTTCTACGCGGCGCTATTGGCCTCGTGCGACAACGTGGGCCTCTACGTCAGGCGGTACCGGGAGGAAGCCCTGCGCCTCGCAGAGCGGACCGAGGACCCGGCCTGGGCCGAGGAACTGCGCCAGGCAGCAGCCTGGCTAGAGCGCGTACCCGAGTATCCCGCGGAGACCTTCGCCGAGGCGCTGCAGTCCTACTGGATGCTCTATGTGCTGGTCACACTGGAGATGGGAGGCTGCGGGCCCGGCGGCGGGCTCGGGCTGGGGCGGCTGGACCAGTTCCTCTACCCCTATTTCCGCCGTGACCTGGACCGCGGCCATCTGACCCGCGAACAGGCCCTCGAACTGGTCGAGCTCTTCCTGCTGCAGTTCCGGCATGTGGACTACTACACCGGCCACCAGCCCTTCACGCCCGGCAGCCAGGCCAGCCTCGGCGGTGTGACGCCACTGGGCGATGACGCCTTCAATGAGCTTACCGAGCTGATTCTGGAGGCCTCGCTGCGCCTCGCGATGCCCGCGCCGTACCTGTCGCTGCGGCTGCACCGGGGCGCCTCGGAGCGGGCCTGGCGGGTCTACGCCAACTACGTGGCGGGCGGCCTGGGTTTCCCGGTAGTCAACGACGAGGTGCTGATCCCCGCTTTCCTGCGCCATGGCCGCTCACTCTACGACGCCCGCGACTACATCTGCTCATGCTGTTACGAGAACACCATTCCGGGACGCGAAGCCTTCCACCCCAATGGTTGTTACCTGAACCTGCCCTTCGTGCTGGAACTGGCTCTGAACCAGGGCCGAGCGCTGGTGACCGGGGAGCAACTTGGTCCGCCGACCCCCGCCCTGGCCGAGATGAGAGGCTTTGACGACCTGTTGGCAGCTTTCTACGCCCAGCTTCACCACGTCGCCGAGAGTCTGGTGGCCCTGGTCAATGCCGCCGACGCCCGGCACTGTGCCTACCGCCGCTACCCACTGATGTCGCTGCTCATGGAGGACTGCGTCGCCAGGGGGCAGGATGTGTGCGCGGGTGGGGCACGGTACAACCTGACCGGGTGCATTGTGGCCGGCCTGCCCAATGTGGTGAACTCACTGGCGGCGGTACGGGAGCTGGTCTTTGACCAGGCGACACTTGCGCCGGACGAACTCATCGGGGCGCTGCAGGCCGACTTCGCGGGCCGTGAAGACCTGCAGCACCGTCTTCGGGCCGCGCCCAAGTGGGGTAACGATGACGGCCGCGTGGACGACCTGGCAGGCCTGGTGACCGAGGCACTCTACGCCGAGTTCCGACACCGCCTCAACGCCCGCGGCGGCCGCTGGCAGTTGGCCCTGTACTCCTTTATCGGGAACCACACCCTGGGGCAGTTCGTGGGAGCTTCTCCCGACGGCCGGCAGGCCCGAAGCTCCCTGACGCGCAATCTCAACCCCACCTGGGGGACCGACCGCCACGGGCCCACGGCGGTGCTGCGGTCCCTGAGCCGCATAGATTTCACGAAGTTCCCCGACGGCGCTTCACTCGACCTGCGCTTCGATCCCGCGCTTTTTCGCGACCCCGCGGGACGGGAAACGCTGGCGGGCTTCTTGAAAGCCTTTGTGGACCTGGGCGTCATGCAGATCCAGGTATCCATGGTGGACACGGACACGCTGCTGGACGCCCGTGAGCACCCGGAGAACTACCCCCACCTGCTGGTGAAAGTGGCGGGCTACAGCGCGCGGTTTGTGGACCTGACGCCGGTGGAGCAAGAGGAGATCATCGGTCGCACCGCGCAACATCTCTAAAGCCCGGCGGGGGAGAGAGGCGGAGGACCGCCCCATGGACCAGGACAAGCCTACTGTGCCCTACGAGCACTACGCCCACGAGTTCACGCACGGTGAGTGGATGCAGTTGATGATCCACTTCTACCGGGGCGAGATGAACCGGGCCACTGTCTGGCGACAGCGACTGGATGTCACAACCAACTGGGCTGTCGCCACTACGGCGGGGATGATCAGCTTTACCCTCGGCAACCCTCAGGCGCCGCCCGAAACCATCCTCCTGTCGGTGGTCATCTGCCTGATCATGCTGCATATCGAGGCTCGGCGGTACATGTACTACGACATCTGGCGCTCCCGCCTGCGCATGATCGAGCGGGGTCTTATCTCCCCGGCCCTGTGGAAGGGCAGCGCCGAGCGCGAACTGGAGCGCGAGCCGGAGTGGCGACGCCTCCTGGCCGACGACCTGCATGAGGCTCACTTCCACATGCCCTACATGGAGGCTTTCGGCAGGCGCCTGCAGCGCAACTACATCTGGCTCCTGGTGGTCAACTACGGCGCCTGGCTGCTGAAACTGGAGACATGGCCCCAGAAGGCCACCAGCCTGGCCGACTTTGTTGCCCATGCGGCAGCCTGGGGCCTGCCGGGCAGTGTGGTGCTTCTGCTCGCCAGTCTCGCGCTGCTCTTTGCCGTCTTCTTCAGCCGCATCGCTACCCGCCATCGCTATGCCCACGGCGAAGCCCTGCCCTTCCATCATGCTCCGGACCAGGATCGCTGGGGTGTGGTCTGAAGGCCAACGGTCTGCTGCCTCCGGTCGCAATGTCTGCTTGACGCTCCCGGCTCTGGGATATAATATACATTAGTTATATAAGCGTACTTGCAGAGTCAGGGAGGAGTCACCATGGCGACCAAGCATGCGCTCCTGCAACTTGTACACATGTTCCTGATTGCGCTGGTCCTGCACGCGACCACTGTCGGTATGCTCAGTGCGGCTGAGACCGCCGACGAGGAGACTGTTCTTGCGCCCGGCAACCCCCCGTTGACTCGAGAGGGCCTGGACCGCTTCACCTACTTCATTGAGTGGCTGTTGGAGGTGCCGCTGACGCAGCAGCAGAAACGCCTCGTGGAGACCTCGTTCCTGGAGGCGTGGAAGAATCAGGACGCCGCGGAGATCCAGGGCTACGTGGAGGTGCTGGAGATGGAGGCGCAGGTCTCGGCCCTGCCGAAGGAGCAACGACTGCTGGTGCGCGAGCAGGCACAACCACAGGTCGTAGAACTGCTGCGCAGCCAGCCGGAGGACGAGGGTGCGCGCTGGCTCCTGAGCATCTATGAGGCCGGACATCAGCCGCTGGCTGAGGGCAACCCGCCGCTGACCCGGCAGATGACCGATGCCTATGTGGAGCTACTGTGCTTCATGTTGTCCGAGGTCATCGGCGAGCCACTGCCGGCGTCTCAGGAGCTTCGGGACGCTCTTGCCGCCAGCCTGAAGGAGAGCTACCCCCGCCTGACCCCCGAGGAGCAGGCCGAGTACGCCCAGATGCCGCTGGTGTGGGCGGTCTACCAGGCGGCGTGGCCGGGCCTGTCGGACGAAGAGAAGCAGGCCCACAGGGAGCAGTGGGCCGAGGCGTTGCGGCCACAGGTGGAGCAGGCCCGTGCCGCCGCGCAAGCCGAACCCCGGCCAGATCCCGGGTCCACTACCGAGCCCAAGACGCCGGCCGAGGTGCAGGCCGACCTGATGAAGCGCCAGGCTGCCCTGGCCATGAACCAGCAGTACTTCAACACCATGCAGAACGTCATGCAAAGCACCTTTGACACCATGAGGATTATGAGCTCCAACATCGGCGGCAACACTATGTACCAGTATCGCTACTGAGGGCAGCAGGACCCCAGCAACGGCAACGAGTCGCCAGGCCACAAGGCCTGGCGATTCTGCTACAATGTCCCCGGCATCTGACGTAAGGAGATACCCATGCGCTACCGTCAGCTTGGCAACTCGGACCTGAACGTCTCGGTCATCGGCTTTGGCGGCTGGGCAGCCGGGAAGCTCTTTTGGGGCGAGGATGTTGTGGACGCGGATTCCATCGCCGCGGTCCATCGCGCCCTTGACCTCGGAATCAATCTCTTCGACACGGCGCCGGTCTACGGCGAGGGGCACAGTGAGCGCATCCTGGCCCAGGCCCTGGGACCACGGCGTCAGGAGGTCTACCTGGCCACCAAGTGTGGGCGCCTGCGCAGCCCCGATGGCAAGCTCTACAACGACTCCCGTCCGGAGGCGATCCGGGCCGAGTGTGAGGAAAGCCTGCAACGCCTGCAGACCGATGTGATTGACCTCTACCAGGTGCACTGGCCCGATGAGTCCGTGGCCTTCGAGGACACGATGGCGGCCCTCCTCGATCTCCAGCGCGAGGGTAAGATCCGCTACATAGGTGTCTCGAACTTCAACACGGACCAGATGGAACGGATGCGTAACGTCGGGGAGCTGACCTCCCTGCAGCCGCCCTACAGCCTGCTGGCTCGCGGGATCGAGGCCGAGATCCTGCCCTACTGCCGTCAGCACAACCTGGGAGTACTGGCCTATAGCCCCATGCGCCGGGGTCTGCTGACGGGCAAGTATCGCCCTGGCGCGACCTTTCCCGCCACTGACAGCCGCAGCCAGGACCCCATGTTCCAGGGCGAACGCCTCGCCCGCATCGTGGTGGCGGTGGATGAGATGGCGAGCATGGCCGCGGCACACGGCAAGACGCCGGGACAGATGGCCATCGCCTGGGTACTCAGCCAGCCCGGCGTAACGGCGGCGCTCTGCGGGGCCAAGCGACCGCACCATATTGAGGAGTCCGCTGGCGCGGCAGAATGGGAGCTGGACGCCGACACCTGCGCGCGACTGAGCGCGCTGTTTGAGGGGTTGTGATGGGTTCGGACGCTGTTCGCCTGCTGGTGGCCTCCTCCAATCGCGGCAAGGTAGCCGAGATTACCCGCCTGCTGGCCGGGCTGCCGGTGGAAGTGGTGGGCCTCGACCAGTATCCTGACCTGCCCGACACTGACGAGCCGCACGACACTTTCCGCGCCAATGCCGAACACAAGGCCCTGCTCGCGGCGCAGTCTGCCGGATGCCTGGCTTTGGCCGACGACTCGGGTCTGGAGGTAGTCGCCCTCGGGGGCCGGCCCGGAGTGCTCTCAGCGCGGTACGGTCGCGACGACGCCGAGCGCATCGGCAGGCTGCTGGCAGAGCTGGACGGGGTGTCCGACCGCAGGGCCCGCTTTGTGTGCGTGGTCGCACTCGCTGGCCCGCAGGGGATCCTGGGCGCCTGGGAGGGGACAGTCGAGGGGGTCATCACCGAGGCGCCACGCGGGACCAACGGCTTCGGCTTTGACCCGGTCTTCCTCCACGGGGATCGCACCTTGGCCGAACTGACCAGCGATGAGAAGAACGCTGTCAGCCACCGGGGTCGCGCCCTGCGCGCCTTCGCGGCTGACCTGCCGGGGCTCCTGCATGGACTGTGCTCGGCTTAGGGTGATGATGGTCATCACCCCGCGCCGGTTCTCCGGGGCGGAGCGCATGGTCGTGTGGCAGTCCCAGGGCCTGCGCGACCGCGGACACGACGTGCTGGTGGTCTGCAAACCCAATGCGCTGCTCCAGGCGGCGTTGGCGGAGGCGAACATCCCCTGTCGCCCCCTGGGCATTGCCGGCAAGGGCAATCTGCTGGCGCCGTTGCGCCTCGCCGCGGTGGCACGCGAGTTCGGCGCTGACATCATCCACACCCACCTGTCCACCGCCAGCCTCTGGGGCAGCTTTGCCGGAAAGCTCGCCCACGTCCCGGTCGTGGCCGAGGTCCACGCCCTCAACTCCAAGACGTGCTTCGTCTACGCCGACCTGATCGTCACCTGCAGCGCCGGCGTCCGTGACCACATCGTGGCCCAGGGCGTCCCGGCGGAGCGGGTGGAGGTCCTCTATAACGGTCTGCCCCCGCAGCGCTTCCAGGACTTGAAGCCCGTCGCGTCACTGCAGGCCGAGCTCGGACTCCAGTCCGGACAGCCTGTCATTGGCGTGGTGGCCCACCTCTCGGAAAAGAAGGGGCACCGCCATCTGATCGCAGCCCTGCCGGACTTGCGGCGGCGCTTCCCGGGCCTCGTCTGTCTGCTGCTGGGCGAAGGCGCGTTGCGGGGAGAGCTGGAGGCGCAGGCGGATGCGCTGGGCGTCAGTGGCGCGGTGCGCTTCCTGGGCTTCCGGGAGGATGCCGTTGCCCTTATGCAGCTCATGGACGTGGTGGTTCTGCCCTCGGTGGCCAAGGAGGGCCTGGGCGTGGCGCTCATCGAAGCGGCTTTCCTGGGCAAGCCCACTGTCGGCTCCGACTGTCCCGGCATCGACGAGGTCATCGTGCCGGAAGAGACCGGGTTGCTGGTGCCACCGGGTGACAGTGAAGCCCTGGCGGCAGCCCTGATTCGACTCCTGGGCGACGCGGCGCTTCGCCAACGCCTGGGAACCGCCGGGCGCGCCCGTGCCGACAAGCTGTTCACCCTTGCCGCGATGGCGCAACGAGCCGAAGAGATCTATTCCCAGGTCCTGGCCCGTCACCACCGGTGACCCCCCGGTCCCTCGCCGTCGTTGTCTCATTCCGCCTCTGTCTACATCCCGCCACAGTGTTGAACCAATCTTGACGCGGCTTTGACAGGAGTTTGGCGCGTCCTGGTGCAGAATCTGGGTACAGGCTTGGATAGCCCTCAGGAGCGAGGGCCCCATCCGCGTGCAACAGGAGCGATGCCATGTTCTGGAGCCGCTGGGCCGGGAAGATCGCGCTCGCTGTGGTGGTCCTGGGCGTTGCCGCCTGGGCCACTGAGCAGAAACTGCTCTCTCTGCCGCCGATGGAGTTCTGGTCCCTGGTCATCGGCTACCTGGCCGTTACCGAGTGCGTCTGGCTGGTCTGGGAACAGAAAGCAGCGGAGGCCGAGTCTCTGCAGCGGCGGGGTCTCGTCCGGATTCCCCGGGCGACGCAACTGGGGGTGAAAGCCGGCGACTGGTTCCACAGCGGCGGTAGACCACGCTTGACCGACATTCTGGCCCGCCTCGATGCTCCCCGCGAGTATGTGACCGGTCTGATTGCCTCGCTCACCTCGGCAGACGCCCTGCCGCGGCTGCATGTCCTGCACGGGCTGCCGGGACGAGGCCGTAGCGCGCTGCTGCTGCGTCTGGGCCAGATTCTGGCCGAACGCGGTCACGACGTGCTGCGCACGCTACCCGGTATCAGTCCGCAAGCGCTGGAGACAGTGCTGCATGCTGCCGGCAGGAAGCGGCCGCTGTATCTGCTGGTGGATGACATTGACCTTGACCCTCTCGCGACCGATCTGCTGTACGGGATACTTCGCTCCGGCAAGCCGATCGTGGTAGTGGCCACGGCCCTAACGCCCGAGCTGCCGGACCATGAGAGCGCACCGCTGGCGGCGATGGCCCCGGCGGGTCTGCTGGCCCGGGGGGTCCAGCACGGTGTTCAGGTCACCACCCAGGACATCGCCGCACTGGTCGGCAAGCTGCGCGGACTGGGCAGGCTGTCCCGACCCGAGGTGACCGGCGAGGCGGCGGAGAGCTATGTGACCGCCCTCAGGTATCTGCAGGGCACCGAGCAGACTCCCTTGTGGGATAGCCGAGCGGTGCGGGACTTGCCCGAAGCAGGGCGACTGGCTATCGCTGTGGCTGGAGCGGCAGAGGCGGCCTTGCCCATCTCACTGCTGAGCGAACTGGGGGCGCCGGCGAAGCCGCCCGCCTGGGCCAAGTCGGGACTATTGGTGATCGAGCATGGTCTGGCGTTGCCGCCCCATCGCGACACCTGTCTGGCCTTTCTGAGGAGCCACGGGTACGATTCTCCCCAGGTGCGCGAAGCGCTCAACCGCCTGGTCAGCGCCAGCCTGCACGCAGTACCTGCGCTGGCGCCGCGGGTGCTGTGTGGCCTGAGCCAGGTGCCCGAGCTGCGCAAGCTGGCCACTGACGAGATCATCGAGCGCCGTGACCTGCTTGCGGGCTCTGCATTACCGCTGGAGTTGCAGCGCCTGTGGCGCCATGTCTGGGGCTTGCTCCGGCTGGAGCCCGAGGTGAGTTGGGCTACCGACGAGTATCCGCCCGCCCGCAGCCTGCTGGCCGACGACCTCATGTACCGTGGCCGGCATGAGCCTGCGCTGGCCATCTACCGCACTCTCGCCAACGACCCCGTCTATCGGGACCTGGCGGCCTTCAACGCGGCGCTGGCCCTGGCGCATCTCGACCGGTTCAGCGAAGCTGAGGACGAACTCGGCAAGCTTCGCCAGCACCTCGCCGGTGTGCATTTCCTCAAGGGTCTCATCGCCGAACGCCGCGGTGACATGATGCTGGCCCTGGACCACTATGAGAACTCCCGGAAGGCTGACGAGCTGACGTTGTTGGCGACGCAGCGCCTGGCCTTCACTTACCTGCGCACCGGGGCGCCGCGAGCGGCCGTGCCACTGTTTGAGAGTCTGCTGGCCCATATGCCCCGGCGCGCTGACCTCTACGGGGGTCTCGCGGTGGCACATCTCCATTCGGGTAACAGTCAGCGGGCCGTGGCGCAGAGCGCCCGTGCCATCCAGGCGGGTGTTGACCCGCAGCGAGCCCGGAAAGCCGTCGCCCGGGCTTTCCGCGACGCCAATGCCTACGACCGTATGGTCACTGAGCTTGAGGCCGTCGTCTCCTACAACCCCAGCGACGCCGAGGCTTGGGACGATCTGGCTATGGGCTGCCATTTCCTGGGGCGCTTCCAGCGCGAGGAGCAGTGTCTGAGCCAACTTCGGCGCTGCGAGGGCAGAGATCGGCTCGAGACGCTGTTGAGGCTGGCCCGCTGCTACCGGGACCAGGGTCGAGCTGGCGAGGCTCTGGACCTCCTGTGGCCGCTAACACAAGCCGCCGAACCCAGCGTTGAGGCGTTCTTGCTGGGGGCCGAGGTCGCCGGCTCCTGCGGGCGTCGCGACTTGCAGCAGCAACTGGCACAAGGAGCGATCGCGGCGGGCGATAACAGCGGCTGGGGGCACTTCTGGCTGGGGGACAGCGGCCTGCTGGATGCCGAGGCCCAGCACGAGACCTACCGCCGAGCCATTCAACTGCTGGAGAGCCGCCACTCCCAAGGCATGCCGCACCGGCAGGCCGCGGCGCTGTGGCAGGCGATATGGGTGGCCGCCACACGCACCGGTGACCAGGATACGGCGACGCGCGCCTTGCATCACGCGCGGCAGGATGCCAGCATCTGCAAGGCAATTGGCAGTGAAGTCGAGTCTGTCACCGCGCGGCGTTCCGTGCCGCCCGATGTGTTCCTCGACGAACTGCCCGACCCGCTCCTGCCGCCGGGCGGACACCACCCTCAAGGTGTGCCCGAGCCGCCCCCGGCGCAGCCGCCACAGGTGCCCCGCCCGGTGTTTGCGCCTACCCGGGCCCACGGTCGGGGGACCCTGCGGATCTAGGCCGCAACAACGCCATACACTTCCCTGGCTGGGTGTTCTATAATGCAGAGGCCGCGCAGACTGCGCGGCCTCTGTGTTGAACTCGAGGTTGGCAATGACCGACCGGGAACGCGTCACTGCTGCGCTGCGCCACCAACAGCCCGACCGGACGCCCTATGTCATCGTATTGACCAAACGGGCCCAGGCGGCCATGCGCGACTGGTACGGAAGCGACGACTATCAGCAGCTTATCCACAACTCCATCCACAAGGTCACGGCCCGCCCGGGCCCCAAAGCCCAGTGGCTGAGCGACACCGTGTTCCAGGATGAGTGGGGCGTGCATTGGGACCGCAGTATTGACCGCGACATCGGCAATGTCTGCAACCGTCTGCTGCCAGAGCGGGATCTGAGCAACCTGGAGGTCCCCGACCCTCGCGCGCCGGACAAGTTCGCCGACTTCGCGGACCAGATCGCAGCCGGTCATGGTCGCTTCATCCGCTTCAGCATCTCCTTCGCGCTCTTCGAGCGGGCCTGGACCTTGCGCGGCATGGAGAACCTGCTGCTGGACATGGTCGAAGCGCCGGGCTTTGTGGACGAATTGCTGGACGTGCTCACCGACTATGCCGTCGCCCTTGCTGAGCAGGCCGTCCAGCACGACATTGACGCCGTCCACCTGCCCGACGACTGGGGCTCCCAGCA
>JABLXH010000115.1 GCA_013178155.1 Armatimonadota bacterium
GACATCCCGGGCGACGCTCGCCCCGAGAACATCATGGCTCTCATCGAGGCGGTGAGCGAATAACGATGCAGCCGCCCCGTGCCAAGCCTTATGGGGTAGGAGCGACCGCCCGACCGCGTCGCTGTCGGTGGCTCGCGGCGGCGACACTGCTCGTCTGCGCCGTCGGTGCCCAGGCGCAGGAGGCCGGAGGCCCAGTAATGGTTGACGACTTGCGCGAGGCCCGGCTGCTCGGAACACCCATCCGCGGCGCGAACCTCATCTCGTACAAGCTGTGCCCCGGGTACGGTGTGGACGGCCACGACCTGCTCTGCTGGACCACCACGGCCGAGTCCGGCGGGCACTTCAATGCCCTCGACCTGGTCACTGACCAACTTGACACCAGGCCCCTCAACCACCTGGAAGCCTACCCTATCACGCCCGCCAGCGACGGCTGTATCTACATTGGCGTCACGACGGGGCAGATCATGCGCTACCGGGCGGCGGGCAGCGTCTGGGAGCCCCTGGCGCAGGTCTGGAGCTCATCCGGCGGCCTGCACCACGTCCGGGTCCTGTGTGAGGGCACCGACGGCTGGCTATACGCCGGCTCCTGCTACGGCGAGCGGGCCCGTGTCAACAAGGAGACCGGCGAGGTGCAGCATCTCCCGGCCATTCCCGAGCCGGGGAACTGGTACGTGAGTTCGGTGGTGCCGTTGCCTGATGGTCGCGTGGCTTTCGGTCTGGGCCATGCCTGCCGGATCTATGTCTACGATCCGGCCCAGGGCCGGGATGTAGGACAATGGGCCCCGCCCGTGTGGACCAGTGACGGCTTCGCCATCACCATGGCGCGGGGCAAAAGCCTGCTGTACGCCTTCCACTTTCCCAGCGGCCGTCGCGGCGCCTTTGACATTGCCAGCGGCCGCTTCCTGGGTAACGTGCCCTGGCCTCCGGCAACCGCCCTGCCGCGTTGGTCGGTCTGGGGCCACAGCTCCGGCTACGGCAGTGCGCAGGACTTCTACGTCGTCCCCGGTGGCGACACCATCGCCGCCTGCGACGGCGAGAGTGTGCACATCTGGAACCCGCAGAACGGTCCGCGGGAACTGCCGCTCGATCGCTGGGTGGCTCCGCCCGTCTTGGCCGAGGAGATGCGCTATGCTGTCACCAGCGATCTTCGGGTGCTGGAGTACGATCCCTTGCGGCTGAAGGTCGTCAAGGAGCGGCGGTACGCCCAGCCCGAGGTGAAGCGGGGTCTCTTCGGGCTGGGTCGGGGACCCGATGGCTGCATCTATGGCGGAGCCTACCAGCGCATGGATCTCTTCCGGTATGACCCGCGCACAGACGAGCTGGTCAACCTCGGCAGCCACAACCCGACCTGGAGCGGCGAGACTTACAGCTTCTGCCTGCGTGGCAACGAGCTGGTGTCGGCCAGCTACACCAACGGGGCCATCGTGCTCTACGACCCCGCGAAGCCCTGGGAGTGCACGGCCGCGGCCCAGGTCAACCCTCGTTTCGTGGGCTGCCTGGGGCAGTTGACTTACCGGCCCCTGTCTTGCGTGGCCGACAGCCGGGGCCGGGTATGGGGTGTGGGCCCCGCCGGCTGGGGCACCAGTGGTGGCGGCGTAAGCTGGCTGCATCCGGAGACCGGCGACCATGGCGCCAGCCAGTTGGGCGAGGCGCCCTGGTATGTGACGGAGCTGGAGCCTGGCATCCTGCTGGTGGCCGGCAGAGTGCTGCGCTGGTGGGACGCCGACCGCAACGCCGAGCTCGCCCAGGTGACCTGGCCCCACGGAGGGGCCGCCGATGCAGTGCTCATCGAACGGGAGGGACGGAAGCTGCTGGCCGTTGCTGACAGTCAGGGGCTGCACCTCGCCGCTCTGCCCCGGCCCGGCGTGCTGACCATTGAGCGTAGCTACGGCCTGCCGATGGGCGTGACGCGGTTACTCTGGGACGGACGGATGATTGTTGTCGGCGGGGACAAGGGTATAGCACAGCTTGACCTCGCCACCGACCAGTGGACGCGCTTCTGCGCCCTGGGCCCCGGCATCCGCTACGCCTTCGTGGCGACCGATGAGGACGTCTACTTCACCCGCGGCACGGACCTCTACAGGGTCGCTCGGCCGGCACACTGAGGCAGGTTGCTCCCCTGATGGACGACGTTCTGAAGCTGCTGGGCACACCGCAGGCTGCCCTGTTCTGGGGCCAGCGCACCTGGCTGGACGAGCCCGGAGTCGTACTGGCCCATGACCCTGTGAGCATTCAGGCGACCGCCGACCCGCGCCAGGTTTCCGAGTTCCTGGAGTGTGTGCAACGGGAGACAGAGGCCGGGCGGTGGGTGGCGGCGTTCCTATCCTACGAGGCAGGTGCCGCCTTTGACCTCCCAAACCACCCTCCCTCGTCCTTGGTCCCGCTGGCGTGGATGGCGGCCTATGACCCGGACCACGTGTGTCTCGTGGACCCCGACGATCTGCCGCGTCTGCCAACACCGGAAGGCCTGGCCGACACCCAGGTCAGCCTGAACGTGTCCCGCGAGCAGTACGGTGAGGCCATCGCCCGCATCCGCGACTACATCGCGGCAGGCGACACCTACCAGGTGAACTACACCTGCCATGCCCGCTTCCGGCTGGAGTGCGACCCGCTGGCCTACTTCCTGACCATGGTCCGTTCGCACCCCGTGCCCTACGCGGCTTACCTGAACCTCGGTGACCGGCAGGTGCTGAGCCTCTCGCCCGAGTTGTTCCTGCAGCGCCGCGGCGAGGTCGTGTCATCCCGTCCCATGAAGGGCACGCGCCAGCGGGGACGCACTCTCGCTGAGGACCGGGACCTTGCCGCTGACCTGACCGCCAGCCTCAAGGACCGCGCCGAGAACCTGATGATCCTGGACATGGTGCGCAACGACCTGGGGCGGGTGGGCCGCATCGGCTCGGTGCGCGTCCCGGCGATGTTCAAGGCGGAGAAGTACCGCAGCGTCTGGCAGATGACCAGTACGGTTGAGGTGGACCTGGCGCCCGACACGACGCTGCTGGACCTCTTTGCCGCCACTTTCCCCGGCGCCTCCATCACCGGAGCCCCCAAGCGTCGGACCATGGAGATCATCCGCGAGCTGGAGGCGGAGCCACGCGGCCTGTACTGCGGGGCCATCGGGCTCTTCGCGCCCAATGGAGACTTCACGTGCAACCTGCCCATCCGCACCCTCATCCACCGCGAGGGCGATTTCGACCTGGGCATCGGCGCCGGGATCCTCTGGGACTCCCGGACCGGCGCGGAGTACGAAGAGACCCTGCTGAAGTCGCGTTTCGCCTTCCGCTCCACGCCTGACCTGCGGCTGTTTGAGACCCTGTTGCTGCAGGCTGACGGGACGTACCTGTGGCTGGAGGAACACCTGGCGCGGCTGGCGGCCTCGGCGGAGTACTTTGATTTCCCGTGCGACGTGGGGAGAGTGCGCGACGCGCTGCTGGCCCATGCGGAGACAGCGCAGCGTCCTTCGGTCGTCCGCCTGGAGTTGGACTGGCGGGGCGCACCGTCGCTGCACCTCCGGCCGCTGCCGCCAGCGCCTGCCAGACCCGTGCGTGTGGCGCTGAGTGACCAGCGAACGGACAGCACCAGCGCGCTGTATTTTCACAAGACCACCGTGCGCTCTCTCTATGACTACGAACGCCAGCGAGCGACTGCTGAGGGCCATTACGAGGTCCTGTTCCGTAACCAGGAGGGGCGCCTGACAGAGGGCAGCATCACGAATCTTTTCGTGCGCATCGAGGGGGACTGGTACACGCCACCCGTGAGCGATGGGCTGCTGCCGGGTATCTGGCGCCAGCACTTCATGGACGAGACAGATGCGACGGAGGCCTCGCTGGCGACGGAGGACCTGCGTGCGGCCGAGGGGATAGTCATCGGCAACTCAGTGCGGGGTGCGGTCTCCGTGGATGAGGTAGTAGCTGCCGACGGGGCTGTCCTTTTCCGCCGCCAGCAATGACGGGGGGGCCGGATCATACCCGGCCCCGCTGCCGCATGCCCGGCTCCAGCGTCGCTAATCTTCTTTGCTGCCCGCTGCCTCTGCCGCCATGTGGCGTGCCCGCAAGGCACCGAGTAGCGCCAACAGGTCGCTTCCGCCAAACCAGATGACGAGGATAGACAGGACGGAGAAGACCCCCAGACTCGCGAACCAAACGAGTGTCCAGAGGCTCATCCAGAAGTCTACGGAGCTCATGCCTCGCCCTCCTCGGCCTTGGGTTTGTCCGGAAACGCCAATGACAGGATCACCATCACGATCAGCGCCAGGGCGGTGACGGCCAGGCCCTGGATTTCGCCACGGCCGGTCAGGTCAATACCCAGAGCGTCCTGGACTGGCTTCAGCCCCGTCACCATCAGGAAGCCGCACGCGAAGGCCCCGTACGCCCCGGTGGTGCTGGCCCGCTTCCAGTAGATGCCCCCCACCAGGGTGGCGAAAGCGCCGATGAAGTAAATGGAGCCCGTCACCGCCATGTAGTCCCACAGGTGTTCGCCCAGGGGATACCACAGGCCCCAGACCAGCAGGAAGAAGGCGATGGCGCACATGATGACGCGAGCGATCATGATCCGCGCCCGTGAGCTGAGACGGTTGCCACACAGCGGGTTCACGAAGTCCTGGGTCAGCACCGCGCTCCAGGTGTGCAGGTAAGTGTTGTAGGTGGACATGGCTGCCGCCAGCATCCCGGCAGTGAGCAAGCCGATGAGCCCTGCCGGCATCAGCCTGCTGAGCGCGATCGGCATGGCCCGCAGCTGCAGCGTGGGATCACACTCACCCTGGGCCGGCAGGAAGATGCTGCGCAGTTCAGGGTTGCTGGCCATATAGATCAGGGCGCAGATGCCCCAGAAGTACGGGATGATGAACCGCACCAGGAAGCCGACCGAGCCCCAGGCGTAGGTCCGCAGGACGACCTTCTCATTCTCCGCCGACGTGGCCCGCATGACCGAGGTCTGCCAGACACACGCCCCGATGAAGCCCAGAAAGAGCATCCAGACGAGGTAAGTTCCCCCCAGTCCACTCTCCGGAATGAAGGGGTTGAAGCCCGCCTCGCCCTTGATCTGCTGTACGGTGGTCACGATGTTGTTCCAGCCCAGGTCGCCCATCAAGATAACCGAGGTGACGACTAGGCCGATGGCCATGACCGTATACTGCAGGTAGTCGGTAAAGAGCACGGCGATCATGCCGCCCACGGTGGTGTAGAGCAGCACGAGAGCGAGGATAACCGTCATCGCCACCTTGAGCTGGAAGTCGGAGGTCATCCCGGCCACGCTGGTGACGAACAGCGAGTCGGCCTTCAGGAACATACCCATATTGAGGATTCCCGAGGCGGCCAGGATGACACCACCGCTGAGGCGCAGTCCCCGGCTGAAGCGCCGCTCGTAGAACTCGGGGATCGTCATCACCCCCATACGCCGCAGGGGCACGACGATGAATCCAGTAAGCCCTACGACCAGGCCCGCGATGGCCGAAAGCACGGCGATCGCGAAGGCCGCAAAGGCGCAGGCGAATCCCTTCTGGGCCGAGTACATAACGGTGACGAGACCCAACTCCGAAGCGATGATGGTGGCCACGCCCAGGTAGGTGCGCACCGACCGCCCCGCCACCACGTAGTCATCCATGTCGCGGATGTAGCGCATGGCCCACATCCCGGCGATGACCGAGGCCACCAGGAAGACGATGACGATGGCCCAGTCCACGGGGCCGAAATTGGTCTTGATCGCTAGTTGCGCCAGTTGATCCTGACCCATGGATCGCCACCTTGCCCGATGAGATGACCGTCCCCAGGCACGCACGCAACGGCGGCAGGTTCGCCCCGCCGCTTGCCATACCTCCTGCCGCCTGCACGAACCGCCTGACCGCCGATGGCCATCCATCGGCGAACACCCGCAGGCCGCAACGGCCTGAGCTCAGCTCGCCACTCCGGGCAGCCTCAGCCCGCTTGCTGCACTATCCGCACCAGCAGCCGCTCCGCGCTGTCGCCGCGGTACAGCAGGTAGACCGGTTCGCGCGATAGTGTCAGTTGCAGGGATCCCGCCTCTGCCCCGACGGGCGTCACGTTGCCCATGAAGTCCATGACCTGCAGCCGCTCGGGGCGCTTCCCCGGGGGCAACGCCAGGGTCAGCCGTTTTCTCTGCGAAAAGGTGGGATACGTCGCATAGATGACCGCTGCGGCCCGGCGGCCATCCGGCGCCGCAAAGACGAAGCCCTCGCGCGCCCCCTGCCTCATCCGCCGCCGGAATACCATGCCGTCTATGGCCAGTGCCAGCGCCGCATGGGCTGCGGCTACCGGTTTGAGCATCGAGCCCTCGTCCCAGAGGCTGCCGGTCAGACGCGTGGGCTCAAACACCCGGGGCTTGGCAAAGGTCTTCATGCGCCAGGGGTCGGCCAGGTCGTAGTAGAAGACGCGCTGCACGCCTCCGGCCAGGTTCTCCATGTAGACGCGCACCAGTTCGTAGCAGGCGTTCCGGAAGTGGTACGGCGCTTCCGGCTCCGCGTAATCCCGGCGGCACTGGTCGAGGAAGCTGCTACTCTCCACGCACTCCTCCGTGTTCCAGATGGGCCCCCGGAAGCCAACGGCGCTGAGCATCGCGCGCAGTTCGCGCAAGCCTGCGGCGGCAGTGCTGGGGTCCAGATAGTGGATGCTGATGGCATCCATGTTCTGGCCGCCGGCCGCCTGCAGCATCTGACGGATCCAGTCCATGGCCAGGAGGTTCACGCCCCCGCCGCCGATGACCGTGCAGGCGGGGTCAGCCCGTTTGGCCTCCCGGTAGGCGACCCGGAGGAGATCGGCGTATTGCTCGGGCGTGCCCGAGAAGAAGCCGCTGAAATGGGGTTCGTTCCAGACCTCCCAGTGGTGGATGCTGCCCTTGTAGTGCGACACCGTCTCATAGACGTAGCGGGCGAAGTCACGCAGGTCAGCAGGCGGATAGGTCCGTGGGTCCGCAGGGGCGCCCGGACGCTGCGCCCATCCGGGGACCCAAAGAAACTCCCCGGAGGTGCGGAAACCCAGCTCGTCCACCGTCCGCTGAGCCTCGTCGTACCAGCGCCACTGGTCGCGGCTGTCGGGCTGCACGCGGTCCCACCAGGTCCACTGCATCATGTCGTGGCAGCGCGCCCACTGCACCCCCAGCTTCCGACCGATGCGCAGGTGCCACTGCAGGTGGATACCGTCCATGTGACTGCCAAACAGGCTGTCGGCGTCACGTGGTCGCGTCTCCAGTTCCGGAGCGACCACGACGAAGCTGCCCAGGTCCTCGACCCAGCCCCACGGTTCACCGTCTCTCGCGGCGTCCAGACTGACCTTGAAGCAGCCGCGAGCGGGCGCACGGAAGGCTGCGGTCAGTTGTCGTTCCTCGCCCGGCTGCAATGCCACCCTCTGCACCTGCTGAGCACGTAACCGCTGGTGGACGTCCAGCAGGCGGAACCGCAGACGCAAGGCTCCGGGTCTGGGCAGCCGCGACCGCACGGCAATCCGCACGCCGCCCGTCTGGCCGTCGGTGTAGACGTTCACAGGAGGCTGCTCGTCACTCAACCCCCGCACCTGAGTGACCTCGACCAGTTCAGCCCCCCGGGCCTCCGGCAGGCGTTCCCGGGGCCATTCGCGCTCATCGGGCTCATCGCTCACGCTGATGTCGCGCCACGCCACCCTGGTGCCCCATCCGCCCAGCAAGGCGTACTCCCCATCCACTGGCACGGGGTCCGGATCGCGGTACTCCACCACCTTCCGCGTATCCACAAAGCCCATGACCCGGTCGCCGTGCACGACCAGGCGGAGCTCGAACTGCTCCGCGCTGGCCGCGTACCGGCGGTAGCCGGGTGCCGACGCCACCTGCCGCCACTCATTCCCCACCTTTCGCAGCAGCGCGACATGCACGAACTGGTTGTTGACCTCCAGCCGGTAGACCCGGCGCGCCAGGAGCGCGGTCCAGTGGCAGTGAATGGCGCCCCGGACCCTCGCGCGGAAGGTCACATCGCCGTCCTGCTTCACGGGGAGGACAGCCACGGGGTTGTCGCGGTCACTGGCCACACACAGCCAACCGTCGCGGAGGTGGAAGTCGCCCCCTGAGAGCGACCAGTCCGGCAGATCCGCCGGACCATCGGGCCGTGACGCGAAGTCACTCTCGTAGAGGGGTGCGGCGTGCACCCCCAGGCTGACGAGAAGACCCAGGAGGGACAGAATGGCTCTCACCGAACGGCTCCTTGTGACTGCTCCTGATGCCTGCCACACGCCTCGGCTCAACTGCCCGGGAGCCCCGCCATCAGGCGCAGTACAGTCTCCGCGGTAGCCTGGTCGCGGGCCAGCTCGCCGACCAGCCGCCCCTCCCGCATGACCAGAATGCGGGTGGACAGGTTGAGGATCTCCGGCAGTTCGCTGGAGATGAGCAGGATAGCGGAGCCGGACCGCGCCAGGTCATCAATCAGCCCATGGATCTCGGCCTTGGCGCCCACATCCACGCCGCGTGTGGGTTCATCCAGCAGGAGAACCTGGCAGCGCGCAGCCAGCCAGCGCGCCAGCACGAGCTTCTGTTGGTTGCCGCCAGAGAGCGCTGCTGCGGCCACCTCCGGGCCCGGGGCCCGCACCCGCAGTCGGCGGAAGGTCTCGCGCACAAGACTGCCTTCGGCGCGGCGGTTGACCCATCCCAGTCTCGACAGGCGCTCCAGGAGCGGCAGCGTAAGGTTCTCCCGGGCCGTCATGGAGAGTACCAGGGCGTGCCGCTTGCGGTCCTCCGGCACCAGGCCTACGCCCCGGGCAAGGGCCTGGCGGGGTGAGGTCAAGGGGAGAGGTTGCCCCGCCGCCCTCACCTCTCCTCGCACGGCCGGGTCGAGGCCGAAGATGGCCTCGGCCAGCTCGGTGCGCCCCGCTCCCACAAGCCCCGCGATGCCGACCACTTCGCCGGCTCGGAGGCTAAGGGTGATGTCCCGGAACTTACCGGGACTGCTCAGACCCTGAACCCCCAGCAATTCCTCGCCGGGCGCCGCCGCGAGATGCTGCGGGAAGTACTCCTCCAGGCGTCGACCAATCATCAGGGCGACAACCGCGTCCTCGCTGAGTTGCGCCACCGGTTGCGTCGTCACCACGCGGCCATCGCGCAGGACCGTCACGGTGTCGCAAAGCGCGAAGACCTCGGGCAGGCGGTGCGAGATGTAGATGCACGTGACGCCCTGCTGCTGCAACTGCCGAATGAGCGCGTGCAGACGGCGGGCCTCTATCTCCGAGAGGCTGCTGGTTGGCTCGTCGAAAACTATGATCCGTGCCCCGCGTCCGACGGCGGCGGCGATCTGCACGAGTTGTTGCTGGCTGACTGGCAGATCACCTACCCGACGCGAGATGTCGAGGTCTGCAGCAATGGGCGCCAGCAACTCTTTGGCGCGAACCTCCAGTTGGCTCCGCGACAGCCAGCCAGCGACATGGGGCAGCCGGTCCAGGCACAGGTTCTCGGCCACCGTCATGTTCTCGCAGAAGGCCAGTTCCTGGTGGACCATGCCCACGCCAGCCTGCAGCGCCTGCAGCGGACTGCTCAGGCGCACCGGCCGGCCGCCAACCAGCAGCTCGCCCGCATCCGGCAGGTGGAGGCCGGCGAGGACTTTGCCGAGAGTGCTCTTTCCGGCACCATTCTCGCCCACAAGCCCGTGGCAGGAACCAGCGGCGACCGTGAGCGAGACATCGTGCAAAGCCACGATGCCGGGAAAGCGCTTGGTAATATGGCGAAACTCCACCTGTGGCGTGCCCATGGGAGACCGTTGTTCGGCGCAGGAGAGGCGTATCCCTCCGCTACTGAACCCGGGGCCCGTCTTTGGCGTCTGCACGCAGATGTGCCGGTGGCCGGCCGGTCGGGAGCCCGGCCGGGTTCCTGCGTCTCAGTGGACGGCGGCAGGAGTCGCGGCGAAACTCGCGAAGTAGACTGCGGACTGCCGGTGGTGACAGTCCGGTCAGTACGCTGCAGACGGAGGCGGCCCATGCCAGTGACAACACCTGACAGAGGGAAATTGGCCAGCGTAACCACGCTCTTGACCGTCCTGGTCATGCTCGGCGGCTGTGGACACAAGGCTGACCACAAGGGCGACTCCGCCAGCGCCCCGGTCTCTGTCGTGACACTGACCGTGCAACCGACACCGACCGACGTGCAGGCCGAGGTGCCGGGCGTGGTCCGGCCCATCCGCGAGGCCCGCATCGCTCCGAAGATCATGAGCAAGGTCCTGGCCATCACGGTGCGGGAGGGCGACCGCGTGCGTCAGGGGCAGGTGCTGGTACGGCTGGAAAACCGTGACCTCGCGGCCGGCGTGGCCCAGGGCGCCGCGGCGGTGGCGGCAGCGAGAGCTGGCGAGAAGCAGGCACGCACGGCCCTGCAGATGCAGCGCGTGACCAGCAGCGTCGAGGTTCGCCAGGCCGAAGCGGCCCTGCGCGCCGCCCAGGCCAACCTGGAAAAGACGCGTCGCGGCCCCCGCACCCAGCAAAGAGAGCAGGCCGAACAGGCGGTGGCCAGTGCCCGGGCCGCGGTTGAGCAGGCCAGGGCCCAACTGGACATCCTGCGGGAGGGCGCCCGCAAACAGGAGCGTGCCCAGGCTGGCGAGGCTGTCAAGCGTGCCGAGCAAGGCGTCGCGGCGGCCCAACAGGGAGTGGCTGCAGCCGAAGCGGCTCTGCGGACCGCGGAAGCCGACTACAAGCGTATGCAGGCCCTGGCTGACGAGGGCGTCGTACCGCAGCAGCGCCTGGACCATACCCGGCTGCAGTACGAGTCCGCCCGCGCCCAGCTCGCCCAGGCTCGGGCGGCCGAGGCCCAGGCGACAGCCGGACTGGAGCAGGCCCGCCAGCAGCAAAGCCTCGTCGAGGAGGGGCCCCGGACCCAGGAGGTGCGACAGGCGGAGCAGGCCCTGGAGCGTGCCCAGGCTGGCCTCAAGCAGGCCGAACTTGATCTGGAGATGGCTACCGTGGGCGGACGCGAGGAGGACGTGCGAGCCGCGCAGGCCGCCGTCACTCAGGCCGAACAGGCCCTGCGCAACGCCCGGGCGGCCGCCGCCCGCGACCAGCTTCGGGAGTCTGACGTGGCCATGGCGAAGGCCTCCGTCGGCCAAGCCGAGGCTGGGCTGCAATCCGCCCGCGCCATGCTTGGTTACTCCACTATCACTGCTCCCATCAGCGGCATCGTAACGGCTCGCCTGGCGGACCCGGGCAGCATGGCCATGCCGGGCGTTCCCCTGCTGATCATCGCCGACGATGCAGAGTACCGGCTGGAGGCCAGCGTGCCGGAGAAGCTGGCCAACGCGCTGCATGTGGGCATGTCCGCCGAGGTGCGCCTGGACAGTCTGCAGGCGCAGTGGCCCGCCCGCGTGGTGCAGATGATCCCGGCCGCCGACCCGGCCAGCCACACCATCCAGGTCAAGGCCCGACTGCCCCGCGACCAGCGCATCCACACCGGGCTGTTTGGCCGCCTCATCTTTGCCACCGGGCAGCGACAGGCCATCACCGTTCCCGAGACCGCCATCTGGCGCGAGGGAAGTCTGACCGGCGTATTCGTGATCGAGGACTCTCATGCCAAGCTGCGCATGGTCCAGGTTGGCGCTTCCCGGGAGGGGACGGTAGAGATCAACTCAGGGTTGGATGCGGGGGAGATCGTTGCCGCCTCAGCAGCCGGCCTGACGGACGGTGTGGCAGTTAGCAGTGCGGCGGGAGGCGCGTCATGAACGAGGGCTTTGGCTTCGCGGGGCGACTGGCTCACGCCTTCATCAACAGCAAGCTGACCCCCCTCATCATCATCACCTCATTGCTGGCGGGTATCTTTGCCACCGTCATCCTCCCGCGCGAGGAAGAGCCCCAGATCATCGTCCCGATGATTGATGTGATCGTTCAGGCGCCCGGTATGACGCCCCGGGAGGTGGAGGAGCGCGTTACTCGGCCCATGGAGAAGCTCCTGTGGGAGATCCCGGGCGTCGAGTACATCTATACCACCTCCAGTCCCGGCATGAGCCTGGCCGTGGTCCGCTACAAGGTCGGGTCGGATGAGACCGCCAGCATCCTCAAGACCTACAACAAGATGTATGCCAACTTCGATCGCATCCCGCCGGGCGTCTCTCAACCCCTCATCAAGCCCCGCTGGATTGACGATGTCGCTGTCCTGGGCCTCACGCTGTGGGGGGAGGGCTACAATGACTACGAGCTGCGTCAGGTAGCGGCCAACCTTGTGGTGCCGCTGCAGGAAATCCCGGATGTGTCGGAAGTCATGTTGTTGGGTGGCCAGCGTCGGGCCGTGCGGGTGCTCTTAGATCCGGGGCGACTGGCGGGCTTCCACCTGTCTCCTGGTGCCGTGGTACAGATGCTGCAGGGTGCCAACCAGCGGCTGGCCGTGGGCTCTGTGGCTCGCGAAGGCCGCGAAGTGGCGGTAGACGCCGGGTCCTGGCTGATCACGCCGGACGAGATCGGCCAGGTCGTGGTCGGCGTGTTCGGGGGGCATCCGGTCTACCTGCGCGAGGTCGCTGACATCGTCGAGGGACCGGAGGAGCCCGCACAATACGTGCGTTTCGCTCCAGGCCCAGCGGCCCATGAGAAGGGCATCGCCGCTGCTGCGGCTGGCCGCAACTACGGCGCGGTGACCATCTCGCTGGCCAAACGCAAGGGCACCAACGCGGCCACCGTGGTCAACAGCGCTCTGCGGAAGGTGGAGGCTCTCCGCGGCAAGGCCCTGCCGGCCGACGTGAATGTGACCGTCACCCGCAACTATGGCGAGACAGCCACCGAGAAGTCCAATGAGCTGCTCAAGCACATGCTCATCGCCATCGTGGCCGTCAGCCTGCTCATTGCCCTGACCCTGGGCTGGCGAGAATCCGGTGTGGTGCTGCTGGCCATCCCCACGACGCTGGCCCTGACGATGCTGGTGTTCCTGCTTTACGGCTACACGCTGAACCGCATCACTCTCTTTGCCCTGATCTTCACCATCGGCATCCTGGTGGACGACGCCATCGTGGTGGTGGAGAACGTGGTGCGGCACTTCCGGATGGAGGAGAACAGGGGCCGGCCTCTGCTGCGGGTGGCAGCCGAAGCAGTGGACGAGGTCGGCAACCCGACGATCCTGGCCACCTTCGCTGTGGTGGCCGCGATCCTGCCGTTGGCCTTCGTGCGGGGTCTCATGGGGCCCTACATGCGCCCGATCCCCGTCGGCGCCTCGGCGGCTATGGTCTTTTCGCTGCTCATCGCCTTCATCGTCTCGCCCTACGCCTCGGTGCGGCTCCTGCGCGGTGCCGGAGCCCATGGCGAGCACGCTAGTCAGGAGGGTTTCACCACCCGTCTCTACCGCCGCGCCATGGGCCCCCTCATCCACCAGCCCAGGCTCGGGGTAACCTTTCTCGGCGGCATCGTGGTCCTGCTGCTCCTGGCCATGCTGCTGTTGCCGCTGAAGCTGGTCGTAGTCAAGATGCTGCCCTTTGACAACAAGAGCGAGTTTCAGGTCATCATTGACGCGCCCGAGGGGACGACACTGGAGCGCACGGCGCAGGCCGCCCGCGCCCTGAGCGACTACATGTGCACCGTGCCCGAGGTCACCGACGTCCAGTCCTATGTGGGCGTGGCCGGGCCGTACAACTTCAACGGTCTGGTCCGCCACTACTTCCTGCGCCGTGGCCCCAATGTTGCTGATCTGCAGGTCAACCTCTTGCCGAAACACGAACGCAAACGCTCCAGCCACGCCATCGCCAAGGCGGTCCGCGAGCCACTCACGGAGATCGCCAACCGGCTGGGTGTCCGGGTCAAGGTGCTGGAGGTGCCACCCGGGCCGCCGGTGATGTCTACTCTCGTGGCGGAGGTCTACGGGCCCACCCACGAGGAGCGGGTGCGCGTCGGCCGCGAAATCGAGCGTATCTTCCTTCAGACCGCGGGCGTCGTTGATGTAGACACCTACATCGAGGACGACCAGCCCAAGCTAGTCTTCGCCCCTGATCGCGAGAAAGCAGCTCTGGCGGGGATTGATGTCCGTCAGGTTGCCCAGACCCTCGCCATCGCGGTGCACGGGACCACAGTGGGCCTGGCCCACTACCCGGAGGCCCGGGAGGACGTGCCGATCACGGTGCAGGTGCCCCGCGAACGTCGCTCCGATCTGGAGCAGCTCCAAAGCATCCACCTGCAGGCGCCTGACGGGAGGCTGGTGCCCCTTCGGGAGCTGGTCAGGGTGCAGCAGAGCGTCACCGACCAGAATATCTACCACAAGAATCTGCAGCCGGTGGTCTATGTCATCGGCGAGGTGGGCGGGCGCTTTGAAAGCCCGGTCTACTCCATCCTGCGCCTGCAGAAGCAAGTCGCCCAGATCAAGATGCCGGGGGGCTACCAGATCAAGCAGTTAGCCACCCGTCAGCCCTTCCTGACCGACCAGGTCGCGGTGAAGTGGGATGGCGAATGGCACATCACCTACGAGGTCTTCCGCGACCTGGGAATCGC
>JABLXH010000116.1 GCA_013178155.1 Armatimonadota bacterium
CCTCCTGGCCGCCCTGCTGGTCGGCAGCGGGCTGGCCCTGGGCAAGGCCGGCCGCAACGACACGCCGCAGGCCCCCTCGCCCTGACGGGTTCAGCCGCTGATGGTCAGAGTACCTGAGCTGATGGTGATCTTCTCCACGCGCGGGCTTAGAGGTACGGTCCTGAAGTCAATGAGCGGGTTCATCCTGCTTAGCAGCGTCTTCAGTGGCCCGGCAGGCAAGGGCACGCCGCTGACGGAGGCCCTCTTGGGCACGAAGTTCAGCTTGTAGTGGTCCGGGCACTCCAGTACCCCCTCGAGCTTAAGGTTGGCGCCAAAGCCCATCCTGTAGGTACCCGTGAAAGTCAGCGTACCATTCCCCAGGGTGCAGGCCAGGTTCTGGATGGGCGTCTCCTTGTGCGCCAGGGCCACATTGAGGCTGGACTGGCTCACCTTGGCCGAGAAGTGACTGGCCCGGCGCTTGGTGGTCACCACCCGGTTCTCCCGCAGGAGCTTACCAAGGTCAAGCGTGACATCCTCAGCGCTGATGCTGACCGGGCTCATCTTCACCCCGCTGACGATGACACTGGAGGCCATGACGGTGATCTTCTTGAAGCGGCCCTTGTTGGTGCTCTCGGCACTGTAAGGCACTACCCAGATCTTCAGGCCCTGGGTCTTCCATTTGCTGGTTATCTTGCTGGCGAGTCGCTGTTTGACCTGTTCGGCGGTGATCGCCCCGCAAGCCAGAGTCCCCAGCAGCAGCCCGCAGCCCAGAATCCAGGGCGCCCAGCGCAAACGACGGTTGATCATCATGGCACCTCGAGTTGCGAGTACTATGGTCAATAGGATGAGCCAGCAACTTAGACAGGACAGCCGCCCAAGAGGTTCGCTGCGGCGTAGCTGTCAGCGCAGGAAGGACTACTGGCACACCTCGGCCAATAGGAACCCCACCCTGCGCCCGGAGGTTGGCACGATGCACGCGCTGCTGCTCGTCCTTTGCCTGCTTGTGTTGCTCTTGGCCGTCTCCTCGGTTCCGGCGGCGAACTACCCTGACGACCTTCCACCGGCGGAAAAGGCCATCGCGGGTACCGTTGACCCCTGGGGACTGCCCTTCAGTGACTCCCTCCGCGCCTATCTGCAGCGTTTCGGGCCCTCCAGCAACTTCGCTCTCGGGCTGACTCACGACCTGGTGAAGGTCTGGCCTCTGAAGTACTGGTTCCGCGGGGAGAGCGTACCCTCGGCCGTCGGCGACGGTGCTCGACTTCAGGCTGACAAGGTCTGGGCAGCGGCGGGCGAAACGCAAAGCTTCCAGGTCGTCGTCCTCCCCCGGATGGGGGCCGAGGCAGCCACCTATCGGCTCTCGGCGACGGTCACAGGAGCAGAGGGAGCGGTAGTCCAGACCTTTCGCCAGTACTTCGTGCGCACCGCGCCTGTAACCTACCCCCGCTATGGCGTCGAGCGCTGGCCGGACCCGTTGGCACCAGCGTCCGAAGTCGCTGTGTCGGACCTGGACTGCGGAGCTTTCTGGGTGGACGTTCGATTGCCGGCCGAGCTGCCCGCGACGCTGCTACAGGTGACGGTGACCGTGACCGACGGAACACAGTCCGCCGCTCTCGTGGTGCCGATCCAGGTGGTGCCGGGTCTCGACCTGCGTCCCAAGGACTTCCCCCTGGTGGCGTGGTTTCGCGACCGCTACGGCTCACGGAGGCTCAGCCCCACCCAGATGCTTGATATGGGGGCCATGGTGCTTGAGCACCATATGCAGGCCATGGACCTGCTGCAGGGCCGGTTTGACCCGGCCGATCCCCGCGACTTCGATGCCGCGCACCGGTTCCTGGCCGAGCGTGGGCAGAATGTCTTTCAGCTTGACTCCCCGAGCGACAAGTACGACTTCCGACTGCTCTACGACCACGTCAGGCAGGCCGGGTGGCTGGACCAGGCACTCATCTACAGCAACCTGGACGAGCCCCTGGAGGAGGACTTCCGCACGAGAAACGTGCCCTGGTACCGGGACATCAAGGCGAAATACCCGGGGCTGCGGGTGTTTCTGGCTTCGGCCGGACACTCGCGCATGGCCGAGGGCTGCGACATCTGGATGACTGACCTGTCCACGGTGGGCTATGACCCCGAGCAGATGCGCGAACTCAGAGCGCCGACGCTGTGGCACTATTACTGCCACCTGCCCATCCACATCCAGCTTCGCGCCCCGCTGACCATGGCTCCAAACATGGAGGTGGACTGCGAGGCTCTGCAACACCGGCTGGCGCTTTGGATGAGCGACTACTACGGGGCCAAGGGCGTCTTCATCTGGGCTGGCTTCTGGGCCGCTGGCCTGAGCGACGATTTCTGGACTAAGCTGGAGCTGGAGATGACGCCGGGCAGCTACCCGTATGGGGGGATCCACAACGGCAACAACTTCCTGGTCTACCCGCCGCAGAGCGAGGACGGCCCCGTACTGCCCTCGGTGCGCCTGAAGGTATTGCGCGACGGAATGGAGGACTTGGCGCTCTTGCGGTCGGCGCGGCGGTGGCTGGCCGAAGGCAAGGTGCAGGGGGCGCGCGCCCGGCACTTGCGCCAGCTACTGGACCCCACGCCTGGCGTGTTCGTGCACCCCCAGTACTGGGACCGACTGCCCGAGACGCTGCTGGAGCGCCGCGAGGCCATTCTGCGGCTGCTGGCAGATGTCGCGCCGGCAGAATGATGGACCCCTCGACGGAGGCAGGGCCGATGCGCCCCAACTACGACACAGCGCGAGCAGACGCAGGATTCACCTTCTCGGTGTCCGGTTCACAGGCTGCCCTGCGCGAACTGACCGGCACGCCGATCCGCGAGTTCAACCTTGATCCACAGGCCTGCATTGACTGCTACCGCCGCGGGCGGCCACTTCTGCGCGAGATGTTTGGCGACAAGGTCAGCCTGCCGGGGGTCAGCACTCCTGCGATCAGCTACGGGCACGTGAACGGCCTGGGCAGTGAACTGCGCTTTCCGGAGGGCGGGGAAGTCGCCCAGACGCACGTCTGTGCCTCGCTGGAGGACGGGTTGGCGGTGTTGGCTGAGCCTGTGAGTTGGACGGAAACCGGCTGGGCACCCTACTTTCTGGGGTTCCTCGAGCGGCTCAAGGACGCTTTCCCCGAGGAGCGGGTCTCCTGGAGCTGGGGCGGCGAGGGCCCGATCACGACGGCCTACGAACTTCGGGGTGAAGGCTTCTTCCTGGACGTCCACGACCGCCCCGCGATGGCTCGCCAGTTTCTGAGCGCCATCAACCGCAGTCTGCTTGATTTCGAGCGAGCCGTCGCCGCAGTGAACGAGCGCCCGGTCTTTGGCCCCAGCGCCGGCCTGTGTGACGACCTGGCCAGCTTCATCCGTCCCGCCCTGTTTGCCGAGATCGTCTTGCCGGCCTGGGAGGAGTACTACACGGCACGGACTGATGGCATGCGAACGGCCCATGTGGAGGACTTGCGCGCGGAACAACTGCCTTTCCTGGAGGACATCGGACTGGGGTTCTTTGACCCTTCCATCTCGCCTAGGCTCACGCCGCAGCTCGTGGCCGCGCACTGCCGAGTACCGTTTGCCTGGCGTCTGGTCAACTTTCACTACGCGGAGATGACTGTGCAGGACGTCGAGGACTTTGTCTTCCAGTCCTGCGCCGATGGAGCCAGCGGCGTGTATAGCGATATCGCCGACGGCATGTGCAACGAGGCCACTGTTCCCAAGGTGGAGGCCTTCATCCGGGCGGCGAAGGAAGCCCAGGCCCTGCTCACGGCCGGCTGCAGTCGGAGCGAGATTGCCCAGAGGGTCTCTCCCGCCGGCCGCGACAAGCTCTGGGACGCCTGGTGCGGTTATCTCGGGCCCCGCAGCAGCCGTGGGGGGGCGCGGGCAACAGCCCCGGCGGACACGCAAGGTTAGTGGGCCATGGACTACCGCCTTCACTGGCGCCAGCGCAGGCTCGAACGGCGTCGGCAGCGACTGCTGACCGTCCCCCTCGGTCTGCTGCTGGGCCTGCTGCTTTACTTGGTCCTGCAGGGCATCGGCCATGAGACCGTGGTCTGGACCCACCAGGGCCCGGTCCGCTGCACCCCGCACTTCGTCGTGGGGGCGGCAAGCCTGTATGCCACCTGGCCGGATGGACACCTGGAGGCGTTGCGCCTGGCCGATGGGGGGCTACACGGTGACGGCCCGCTGCTCTCCCAGCCTGAGCCTTTCAACGGACCGCCAGTGTACAGTAATCAGGTGGTCTACTTTGCCTCCGACCTGGGCGTCGTGCGCGCCGTACGCAGCACGACCGGAGCATTGATCTGGGAGCTGGAGACGGGGAGCGCTATTCGCGGCCAGCCGCTGCTAGATGGCCCCCGACTCTACTTTGGTAACGATGCCGGCAGCGTATACTGTCTGGTTGCCGCCGAGGGCTCCCAGGCCTGGCGCACCGACCTGCAGGCCGCCGTGGCCGGGGCAGTGGCGCGTGTGGGCGAGGTGCTGGTCGCGGCGAGCACCGATGGCACGGTCTACGGGCTGCATGCCGGAGACGGCCATGTACTCTGGCAGCAGTCCATCGGGGAGCCGATATTCGCGCCCGTAACTGCTGCCGATCCGCTCTGTGTAGTCGGCACCGACCTGGGTACGGCGTACCTGCTGGAAACCCGCACCGGGGAGGTGGTACAGTCGTATCAGACGCGGGGAATGATCCGCACGTCCGCAGCCGTCAGCCCGGCGGCGATCTGCTTTGGCAGCACCGACGGCTGGTTGCGCGTGGTCAGTCGTGACGGAAAGACCCCGTTGTGGTCTTATCACCTCGGAGGCCCTGTGAGCATCGGCCCCATCTTCGCGGAGGGTCACTTCTATGCGGCTAGCGAAAAGCGACTGGTGGCCATGCACCCCGACACCGGGCGCGTAGTGCACGTCTGGCGATACCCGTCCCTGGCGGGCAGCCTGGTGCCCAGCAGTGGCTTTGTCTACGTAGGCAGCAACGACGGTCTCATCATCGCTCTCGCCCAGCCCGGTTAGGCCCATGCTTGAGCGCGCACCTCAGGGCTTGATCCCCCGCAACTACATCCTCGGGATTGTCAACGGCTCGCTGTTCTTCCTGTTCAACGCCTTCATTGACCTGGACATCGTCCTACCCGGCTTCGCCTGGCAGTTGACCGGCGGCCGACCGCTTTGGATCGGCGTCCTGGTGTCCCTGATCGGGATGGGCTGGTTCTGGCCACAGCTCTTCCTGGCTCCGATGCTGGCGACGCAGCCGCGCCTGCTCCCGGCCTATCACCTGTCAGCCGCTGTTCGTTTCGTCGCCCTGGCGGCCGCCGCCATGGTGGCGTGGAACCTCGAGCGGTTCTCGCCGGGAGTCGCCCTGCTTCTCATCACCCTCTGCTATGCGCTCTACTCCAGTGGCGGTGGCCTGAGCATCATTCCGTTCATGACGATCGTGAGTGACTCGGTGCCCCCTCAGTGGCGGGGCAGGTTCTTTGGTGCCCGTTACCTCATTGGGGGACTACTGGCCTTTGGGGCCGGCTTTGTGGTGAAGTGGCTTCTGGGTGAGGATAGCGGTTATGAGTTCCCGCACAACTATGCCCTGCTGTTCACCATCGGCGTGGCCATCGCGATACCGTCAATGACAGCCTTCTGTCTCGTGGAGGAGCCGCCCCGTGCCCCTCAGCGCCGTCGGCTGCCGATCGCCCAGGAGTTGCGGCGTGGACTGCGGCTAACCCGGCGGAACCGCAACTTCCGGCGACTGCTGGTGACGAGGGGCCTGCGCTCCCTGGCGCTGGGGCTTACGACACCTTTCATCGTGCCCTACGCGCTCGACGCCCTGGGCGTGACGCCGGCCGCCGTCGGCCTCTTTCTCGGCGCCAAAGTGCTGACCTACTCACTGTCCAACATCCTGTGGAGCCGCGTGGGCGACCAGTACGGCAACCGCCGTCTGCTGGTACTGTCTGCGATGATCAGCCTCGTCTCAGTGGCGCTGCTGCTGGGTGTCAGGTTCCTGCCCGCCCAGCCTGTGGTGGCGGTGGCAGGCCTGCCGCTATCGTGGCGCGGTGTGCTGATCTGTCTGATCTTCGCCGGAATCGGGTTCTCCAGCAGCGGACAGGAGATCGGCTACACCAACTTCCTGCTGGAGATGATCGAGGAGCGCAAACGGTCAGTGTACCTGGGTTTCTTCTACCTCTATCTGGCGCCGCTGTGCTGGGTGCCCTTGCTGGGAGCAGTGCTGATCGGTGAGCATGGCAAGTTCATGCTGGGGTTCTGGATCTCGGCGATCTTGACGCTGGTGATGACGGTATACACCTTCCGCTTGCGGGAGGTGCGCGACTTCGCCGTACCCGATGAGGCCCAGGCCAACCGCGCCGACGACTAGCGGGCTGGGGCCACCTGCTTGATGTTGGCGGCCCAGACGCCAGCCAGCGACTTGGGGGTGCTGTTCTGCAGGTTGGCGTCCGTGGCGGTGACCGTAACCACGAGACGGCCGCCAGCGGTAACGCCCCAGCCAGACGACAACTGGCGGGTGCCGACCTCGGAGGCCTTCCCTCGCCGCGCCAGCCACGCCTTGATCACCTCGGACGCCACCCGGGCTCGCTCGATGGCTGACTGGCTGCCGTGGGCCGCGCCCAGCGAAAGGACCGGTTTGCTCCCGACCACGACCTGATAGAAGACACGATTCGCGCGCAGGATCTTCTTCACCGTGACGGCGGCGGAGGCTGGCTGCTTGGGTTGCAGGGGCAGCGGACGCAGTGTGCCGTTCAGGCCGGCCTGCAGAGCCGCTTCAAGGTCGTCATGGGTCCACTGAAACCCCGCCGGCATCTGGAAGGTGACTTCGCGCATCTCTCCTCCGACCGGGAACTGCACCCGGGGCGAGCCGTTCAGCGCGATGGTGAGGCACGTATGACCGGATTCCCGCCAGCGGCGTTGCCCGGCACCCCCGTCGCCAAAATCAACGACCTCCAGGTGTACGCGATCACCGTGTGTCCGGGCAAACTGCTCCAGCAGGTTGACCGTCGGCTGCTGGCAGCCACTGGTCACATTGATGTAGGCGATGACTCGCAGTTGCTGGTCAGCGTGAACCACCACTGGAGCGCAGGCCAAAGCGGCGACGATGATGCCGGCGAGAGCGCTATGGCGGATGAACATTCCGTCTCATCTCCCAACTGAGGTGTTCGGCAGGTTCCTACCCGTTCCCGGCCTCTCCGCTGTTCAGCACGATGTGGCGGATGGCCAGGGCCCAGGCCTTCGCCAGCTTCTCCGGTGTGGTCTTGGCTCCCTTGGCATCACCAGGCGTGGCGACGGCGACAAGCTTGTCCAGAGCCCTGACCTCCCAGCCGGCGGCGGTCTCCCGTGTGCTGAGGTCGGTCGGCCGGACTGGGGCGTGGAGCCAGGTCCTCAGGGCCAGCAGGGCCGCCTCCGCTCGCTTGGCAGGGCTCTTACCGTCCAGCTTGTCATAGAACTCGATAACCGGTTGGTCATTCAGCAGCACCTGGGCGGGCATTCCGGGCTTCTGAGGCGCCTTCGTGGCCCCGCTCACCCGTACCTGTCGCGCTGGCTCCGCTGCGGCGGCCTCCTCCTCGGTGATGGTCTGCAGCTTCCCCTCGAGGCCCGCCGCCACCGCCGCCACCAACTCGTCATGGGTCCACATGAAACCTTCGGGCAACTGGAAGGTCACCGTCTTGTCACCCTCGGGCGTGGGGAACCTGACGTAGGGCGAGCCGTTCAACTCGATGGTCATGCAGGTGTGTCCTGACTCCTGCCAGCGGCGAGCCCCGTCTGCTCCGTCCCCGAAGTCCACCAGGTCCAGTTGCACCTTGCCCTTGTGCTCTTCCACCAACTGCTGCAGCAGGCTGACCGTCGGCTCCTGGCACCCGCTGCTGACATTCATGTAGGCCACAATGCTCACCATCGGGGACTTGGCGCCCGCTCCGGTCGCACGGCAGCCCAGAAGAGTCGTTGTCAAGACCAAAGCAATGGTAGCGATAAGAGCCCGCATAGCGTGGCCACTCCTCGAAAGGTGGAACTGCACGGTCCCATGAAGACGAAGTATGCCAAGCCTTCTCCTACTAAGACGGTGTGCCGTGCACCCTGGGTCACTAGGGTACGCCTTCCTGCATCGGGAGGTTGGGAAGGAATTCGGGCGTTTCGCGCAAGACTGCGTGGCGCCGCGCCGGTGGCCCGCGGTCTCGCCGCGGAGGACGCCCTGCACGGGGTGGCGAAATGCTGCCGACGCATGCCCGCTAGCCGGGCACCGTTCCGGAGAAGATAGAGGCGAGGCCCGTGTTTACCCGCGCGAGACTCATGGAGCTGATTGGAATGCTGGTGGGAGGAGCGCTCATGTTGACTGCCACCGGGGTAGCCGAGACCGTGCCGATTGCCAACCCTTCCTTTGATGAGCCCTGGGACGGCCAGGGCGCGCCACCGGGCTGGGCCATCTATGCAGGGGGTGCCGAGACAGCTACCCTGCGGCCCGCTCAGACAGCGCAAGGCCCTGCGCTGCTGATCCACGATGACGATAAGGTGCTTGAGATCGGCGTCACCCAGACCTTTCCGGCCAAAGGTGGCGAGGCGTACCGGGTCACGGTCGCCGTTCAGGCCGTGCCAGGGGCCAGTAGCGCTGGCGCCTACCTGCAGTTTCGCTTCCTGCCCTCCAACACTTTCGTTCAGGAGCCGCTGTATACCGAGAGCCTGGACGAAACCGAGGACATCTCGGTGAGTGCGGCGGCTCCTCCAGACACCACCCAGGCGACCATCTATCTCTACACTCACCGCGACCCCACACCGAAAGTGATTGTGGACAATGTGAGGGTGGAGTCGGGGGTGGAGGTGACGGCCGAGGCCCCTCCACCGCCAGACCCGGTGCCGCCGCAGTACGAGACCCTCAAAGACATGCATGAGCAGATCCCCCTGGTAGCCGATGGCGAAGCCTTGTGTGCCATCGTGACCCCGGCCTCGGGCATCTATCAGGCAGCCGCGGAGGCTCTGCAGGATACGATCCGGCGTGGCACCGGCGTTACTGTGCCCATCGTGCCGGACGACGATCCGGCGGCGGCCGTGCCCATTACACGCCATCTCATCGTGCTGGGCAACCGCTCGACCAACCGCACCAGCAATGCTCTCTATGACCTGTTTTACAGCCTGGTAGACCTGAAGTACCCCGGCCGGGGGGGTCATGTGGTGCGGACGGTCCACAACCCCTTCGGCAACGGCTTTGGCGTGGTCATCGTGGGCGGCAGCGATGTCCGTGGCGTCAACGACGCCGCCCGCGCCCTGTCGGCCCGTCTGCGTGAGAACGCTCGACGGGACAGTCTGAGCCTGGGCTGGACGATGATCACGCAACTGGGGGAGGGCCTCAAACCCAATCCCGACGTGAGGACCGCCGAGACGTGGGATGACTCAAAGATGTACGGCGCCACCGGCTACTTCGGCTGGAACAGCATCAGCAAGCGGATGGCCATGTACTACATGTGGGGCGATGAGTTCTCCGCGCGCGAGGTGGTGCGGCTGGCCTTCCCCGACGCCCAGGCGCTGAAGGAGATTGACGAGATTGACGGGGAGCGCATCGAGAACAAGAAGGACCCCTTGGCCGGGACCTACCACTACAACTCGCACATGATGATGCTCTTTTGGGATCTGATTGAGGAAAGCCCGGTTTTCACCGACGAGGAGCGCCTGCGCATCACCAACGCCTTCGCCCGTCAGCTCAAACATCGCCTCGGGGAGGGCATCTACCACCTGACGCGACCGCCCCAGCTAGTCAGCTCCCGCCACGGACAATGGGCCGCCATCTCCCACTACGTGCTGGGCCGGTACTTCAACAAGTACTATCCGAGCCCACTGTGGGCCCAATGCCAGCGCGGCGGAGAGCTGGCCTTCCAGTCGCTGCACAAGTCGGCCTGGCTGTCGGGGGAGAGTGACAACCTCTTCTGGTACAACACGGGCGTCGCCCCGATCCTGGTCTATATGGTGCTGACCGGTGACCGCAAACCGCTGGAGGTCGGCACCCTGCAGGAGTTGCTGCGTAACCAGGAGGCGCTCATCTCCGGCCTGGTGCCCGATGAGAACCTGCGGGGCTGCGCCATGACGTATCTCAACCAGGCGGCCTACCTGACCGGCGACGGGCGCTGGATCACCTACCGGGATCGCTGCGAAGTGGATACCGACATCTTCCGGCTGGGGCAGTCGTTCTGGCCTGACGACAGCATCCAGGCCACCCAGCCCACCGACCTCGTCGGCAAGTGGACCATAGCGGGGTTGCCCAAGGGCATGTGGCTGGACCGACAGAGCGGGATTCCGTGGGGCCAGTCCTTCCAGTTCGGCAGCTTCCGGAGCGCTCCCGACGGCACCGGTGACTATATCCTGCTCGACGGCTTCAACGGCGCCTCACGCAATCCATACCACACCTTCGACATCCTGGAGTTACGCCTCGCGGGGCAGACGCTACTGCGTGGCTACCACAATCAGGTTCTCACCAGCGCTGACGGAATGGTAGAGCCCCAAGTCCCCATGGACGCCGCTCTGGTTTACCGGGATATGGTAGGGCAGACCGCCACAGCGGTCGGCGAGGTTGAGAAGATGCCGTTCTGCAGTTGGCGGCGAACCATCGCCCAGCGCGTTGGCAGGCATGCTCTGATCTGCGATGACCTCACCTTCCGGACTGACAGCGATAACATGAAAGTCGCCACCAGTTGGCAGCCGGTGTCAGGCGCCTGGGACCCGGCGGCACAGGCCATTCGGATGACAGTGCCCGGCAAGAGAGCAGACACTCCCGGATGGAAGGTCTTCGCCGCACTGAAGATGCCGTGGGTCAGTTCGCCGGAAGGTGCCGACTACCTGGTCAAGCTGGATAGCCTTAACACGGTCCTGCTGCGAGGTCGCGAGGTGGGGCAGTGGATGGAGGCGACCTTCACCCTCGATGAGCCTTTCAAGGGAGCGGCCTATGCCGACTTCCTGAACTACGTGGACCGGGGCAGCGTACAGGTCTCACTCGATGGCCGACCAGTGGGCAGTGTCTTTGACAACTGGGCCGACGGGGTAACCGAGACGACCCACCCGCTGGGGACGGTGGACCTGGCGCCCGGCGAACACAAGTTGCGCCTCGAGGTGACCGGGTTCCATGAGGGCCTCGACAAGGCCTACATCGGCTTCCGCGGTCTCAGTCTGCAGGCTGAGGGGGCACCTGCGGCAGCAGCGAGATCCTCCTTTGAGCTTCGCAGCTCTCACGTCCAGCGAACCACCGGTGGCAACGCGGTGAACATGGAATGGGTGGGTCGGGTGACCAGTGGGCAGCACCGCAAGGTTTTCTACCTCCTGGCCGAGCAGACTGGCGACGCTCCCCTGGCCTGCATTCAGGTCAGCGATCAGGCGGCCGTGGCGGCCCTGCCGCAACCGGCGCTGGTGGTGGCCGGCGAAGAGGGACTGACGCGAGGTGAGTTTGTGCTGCTGGCCAGCGACCATCTCTACGGCCATGGGTTGAGGCAGGCTGGCATCGGCCAATCCCTCGTGACCACGGATCAGCCTGTGGAGATAGAATGGGATTTCACGTCCGGTACCCTGCACGTGGTGACCGCCGCTGATACCGCCCTACAACTCAGCACGGATGCCGGGACTGTCGAGCTCTCGTTAGCCAGCGGTCGCCATGTCCAGGAAGGCGTCAAGCCCGCGCCAGAGGCGCTGAGTGCGCTTGGGGACCACCTGCGGGCTCGCCTTGCGGAGGCCCAGCAACAGCGGGCTCAGCAGTTGGCGCAGGGTCCGGCGGAACCGGCCGTGGACCTGCCGCAGATGCCGGCACCGTCCATGGCGCAACTGGGTGGGCGCGTGAGCTCGCTGGTGAGTGTCCCTGGTGAACAGGGCAGCCTCATCGCGGCCGCAGCAGGCAAGACCGTCCACCTGCTGGCGCCTGACGGGCGGGAAGTCCGAACACTGGAGTGCGATGGCGAGATCCGGGTGCTGCGGTGGTGGCCAGAGCCGCAGCTTCTCCTGGCAGGCTGTGTGGACGAGAAGGTCATCGCCTTCACGCTGGCAGGAGAGCGCAGATGGGAGTTCACCTCGGTCATGGACCCGGCGGTCTATGAGGCAGCCAAGCCCTACTGGTTCAAGACCGCCCCGGGCCATGAGGGCATCCATGGCCTGACGACAGGCACCTTCTATGACGGGAAGTCACAGGCCTTTGTTGGCAGTGCGTGCACTCTGGAAGTGCTGGATGAGGCAGGGCAACTGGTGAAACGCATGCCTGTCTTCTGGGGCCCCATCTGGAAGTTCCTTTTCCTCGACGGCCCTGACCAGACGCGCAATCTGGTTCTGGTCCAGTGGCCCAACGGCTCCGACGCGCCCTGGGTCCTGAACAATGAGAAGGGCCTCACTGGCTTTGGCTTCTACATGACGCCACCCGGCCACTCGTACGTGGGCGGCTGGACGGCCCAGCAGCGCACCGCCCTGACGGCGGCGGATCTGGACGGCGACGGGAACACTGAGGTCATCACCTGCGTAAATGGAACCTGGAACCGGGTCACTGTCTACTCCCAGGACAGTGAGCCCCTCCACAACGCGCAATTCGGGGCCGGGTCCAGTAACGCACCGTACGCCCAGATGCGCGATATGGAGATCGCGGACCTGGACGGCGATGGCAAGCAGGAGATCGTCGTTGGCACCCATGAGCGTCTGCTGGTGGCCCTGGACAGCCAGTGCCGGAAGGTCTGGTCCCGTCTGCTGCCTGCAGCTCCTCAGCGCATTCAGGCGGCAAGAGTTGCCGGGCAGACGGGCGCGCGGCTGGTCGTCGGCTGCGTCGGCGGCCGCGTAATCACCGTCAGCGGCGCGGGGGAGCTGCTCGGGCAGACCATGGTGGAAGGTACGCCGGTGGAGCGACTGTTGCTGGACACCCCCGAGGGGCCACGGGTGGTGCTGGGTACGGATCGGGGTTGTGTGGCGATCATCGCTCCGTGAAACGGATATCTCCAACGGGGCCGAGCCGCGGTACCGTTGCCGGTGCCGCGGCTCCAATCGGTTGCCGGTCTTGGGGGCTCAACTCTCGTCGTCGCCTGGAGCCACGGCTGCCGTCCGGCGACGCGCTTCGCAGTTCGTGACCGCTTCGGCCAGCGCCTCGAGGGAAATCGGCTTCGAGAGCACCTGGTCCACCCGACCATCGTTGATCGTGGCTACCTGCTCGCCCCAGCCCGTTAGCAAGAGGATCGAGGCCCTGGGCTGCAGTTGGCGTGCGAGACGCGCCACTTCCCAGCCGCCCATCTCCGGCATACTCAGGTCCAGGAGCAGGATGTCGAAGGGGCCGCCGTGCCGCAGCAGACTGGTGGCCTCCCGGCCGTCACAGGCGGCGGTGACGCGGTGGCCCATGCGGCGCAGCAGGACCGTCATCGAGTGCAGGAAGGTCGCATCGTCGTCGGCCACCAGCAGGCTCAAGGGCTCGGCGTCGTTCTCGTTGCTGGCCCTGGGCAGACGTCCCGGCCTGGCGTCGCCCGCTTTCGCCAGCGGCAGCGTGGCCTCCACCGTGGTCCCAGCCCCGGGCTCGCTGGCCAGGGACAACCGGCCCCCGTAGCCCGCGCACAGGCTGCGGGCGACGGTCAGGCCCAGCCCCACGTGGTCACCCTTCTTGGTGGTGAAGAACGGCTCGCAGGCCTGAGCCAACACCTCTGGGGTCATGCCTGGTCCGGTATCGCAAACCCGAAGCACCGCATTGCCGCCGTCGCGCACGATCTGTACTTCCAGCTCGCCACCCCGGGGCATGGCTTCCACGGCGTTTTGGACGATCTTGAGCACCAGGTCACCAAGTTCCGTCGGCGAGCCCAGTACATGCACGTCGTCAGCGTACTCCGCGCGCAGCTTCAGGTCCACGCCGCCAAGGCCAGCGCGCTCAGCCCATACCGCCCAGTGCCTTTCGAGCGTATCGTGCACCAGTTGCCCCAGGTCCACCAGCTCGCCGGCAGGCGGTGCGGGCGAAGCGTCTGCCAGCCCCTGGAGCCGACGGACGATCTGGGCGACGCGCAAGACCTTGCCACGGATGGCCTCGAAGTGTTCGGCCAGTTCGGTGTCGTCCGTGCTGTCCGCGCCGACCTCGGCTTGCAGGCAGATGCTGCCGAGCAGGTTGTTAATGTCATGGGCGAAACCACCGGCGACCTCACGAAGGCTAGCCGCTGCCGCGCTCTCCTCCGGCCTTGTTCCATCGCTGCCCTGCAACAGCCGCGCATAGTCCAGAGCCACGGCCACCTGCCCGGCGAGCGCTCGCAGCAGCTCCACCTGCCCGGGACGCGGTGCGGGTTGGCCCGCCGGCAGCCGCCCCACGATAGCGCCGCGCACC
>JABLXH010000117.1 GCA_013178155.1 Armatimonadota bacterium
CAGCAGCCGCCCCTCGCTATCTTGAACCGCAACCTCTATTCCGGGCACCACCTTAACCGGACTGGCCGCGTCAGCCTCAACAATGGCCCGGACGTACTGGCGCAGATCTAGCCGCTCGGGATGGAAGTGGTCACTTACCACCAGGACTTCCAGACCAACAGCCTCAGCGCAACGCACGTTCTCTTCCAGCGAGTTCCGCCCGTCGGACATCGTCGTGTGGGTGTGTGCGTCATAGGGAAACATGCTTATCCTCCCGCCCAAACATCTTGCGTAGGGCAGCGAGACTCCGCCGCGCGGGCGTCTTGGGGTCGTCGGCGATGTCAAACAGGTCCACCGTGTAGTAACCCGAGTAGCCTACGGCGGTCAGTGCCTCGTGCAGAGCATCCAGCGGCATGTCGCCCGTGCCGGGCACGAGATGGCGGTGCTCACCCGCCGGCATATCCTCCCAGTGAATGTGGTACAGCCAAGGTTTCAGCTCCTGAACTGTGTTCAGCACATCGGGGTCAGTGAGCCAGGCATGTCCCACGTCGAGGTTGGCCCCCGCAGCCGGGCTGCCAAGCTCCGCCAGCAGGCGCAGCAGGTCCGAGCTGGCGTGCAGGAAGTGCCCAGGCTCGGGCTCAAGAGCCACGCGGATGCCCAGGTCGGCCGCGAGAGGTAGGACCCGGTCGCGCAGGTGCCTGACGAACGCCCGCCACTGCTCGAGCTCCTTGCCCGGCACCGCCTTCTGGCCATTGAGAATGAGTAGCTTCGCCCCGCAGTCGGCCGTGATGTGAACGGCACGCACCTGGTTGGCCGATCGGGCGTCATCCGGCTCCCCATCGCCATGGTAGCTCACGCTCGCGATGTCCAGTCCGGTCTCAGCGACCGCTTCACTCCAGCGGATGCAGGCATCTGCGGAGAGAGTCTCAGGGCGCATGTCGGGGTGTTCGAGGCAAAGCTCGACACCGTCGTAGCCCAGGTCGCGCAGACACTGAAGGGCCTGTCTGAGTGGCCAACCGCGGAACCCTGCCGTACGGAAACCGACCCTCCCTACCATCTTACACCACCCTGCCAATCGTTGTCCTGCCAGCCATGGCGTCCGCGGAGGGGGACGAAGGTGCAGCCAATGCCTCGCTCGGTGACGATCTCACCGTTCTGCTTGGTTGCAGCCACACACTCCTGGAAGCCTCGTCCCCCCACCGGGGCAACCAGCCGGCCACCTTCGGCGAGCTGATCCATCAGGGGGCCCGGCAGCTCGGGCGCTGCGGCCGCGACAATGATGCGGTCGTAGGGAGCTGCCGGCGGGTATCCGACGCTGCCGTCGGCGGCAATGATGTGGACGTTAGCATACCCCAGGCGCGCGATGACGGCAGCGGCCGCCTCCGCCAGCGCAGGCACGATCTCGACGGCGTAGACATCCTGGGCCAGTTGCCCCAGGAGCGCTGCCTGATACCCTGAGCCCGCTCCCACCTCCAGCACCCTGTGGCTAGGCTCCGCGGCAAGCCACTGCAGCATGAAGGCAACCATATAAGGCTGCGAGATGGTCTGTCCATGGCCGATGGGCAGAGCGCGATCGTCGTAGGCATAGGCCTGTTGGCAAACCGGGACGAACTGCTCACGAGGGACAGTCAGCATCGCGGTCAGCACACGCTCGTCGCGGATACCCCGCGAACGCAGTTGGTGCTCCACCATGGCCTTGCGTGCCCGCTCAAAACGGTCCTCTCCGGCTGGCATGGTTGGGTTCACCTATCGGCCCCGCAGGTGCCTTGCCGACCGTCGGCGAACTGCCTCGGAGACAGCCAGGCGACTGGGAGGCCAAGCGCGCTGATGCTGCGAAAGGTCCTGTACCCGGACGGATGGCGGCGCGAACGGTAAGCGACGAAACCTCCGTGTCCAGTCGCTTCTGCCGGGCCGGAGCGGTGCCCGTAGAGCCGAGCGGTCGCGGGTAAGGAGGTGAGGGCGTCTGAGCGCAGTCAGACCACCCACGGCGCGGAGTCTCCACCGCGGCGAGGACTCCGACGTGGTGGCGGCACTCATCCGAACCGCCTTCATCATCGCCTTTATCGCCAGCCGATCCATAGCCGGGGTCTCGCCCGATGTTCCGCCGGCCATGGACGGTCTGATTGTCATCGCCGCGGTATACAACGTCATCCTGCTCTGGTGCTACCTGCGTAGTTACGCACTCCCAGGACAACGGGTCATCGCCCTGGTCTTTGACTTGCTGCTGGTGACCGGGGCCATCACCACGTTCTCCAGCAGTACGCGGTTTGCCGACGCCGGCCGCGACCTGTTCGGCCTCTACTATCTCGTGGTCATCACGGCGGCGATCTGGTTCAGACGCGCCGGAGCGGTCATCACGGCCCTCCTGGCCATTGTCCTGGCATCCCTCGCGCCATGGCTGCTGCACGGCTATGTAGAGCCGAGAGCTCTCATGCTCAGTGGCGCAAAGGCCCCTCTGTTGCTCCTGGTAGCTGTCGTGGCTGGCTACCTGGTGCGGGCCCGGGACGCTGAACATCGGGTGGCCGTGGAGCTGGGTCAGGAGCTGCGCTTGGCGCGATCCCTGCAGCGTGCCATGCTGCCTCGGGACATACCACAGGTGGATGGCTATGACATTGGCCTGGCTTTCCAACCGGCCCGTCTGGTCGGCGGCGACTTCTACGGCCTGCGTCTCCTCGATGACGGGCGACTGCTCATCGTCCTCGCTGACATGGCCGGCAAGAGTGTCTACGGCCTCGTGCACCTCTCTTTGGTCCACTCGCACCTGCAAGCCGCCGCTGATGCAGGTCTTTCGCCTGCAGAAGTCGCTGCCGAGGTCAACCGCAACACCTTTGCGGCGCTTCAGCCCGAGAGCTACGCGGCGATGTTCGTGGCCACCCTGGACCTGGATAGCGGGACTCTCAGGTTCGCCAACTGCGGCCATGTACCTCCCTGGTATGTCCCGGCCAGGCCGGCGGGAACTCCCCGGAAGCTGGCTACTGGCGGCATTGTAGTCGGTGCCGTGAAGGACCCCCACTACAGCGATGGGAGTGTGGTGCTGGAGCCCGGTGATCTGTTGGTCTGTTACTCGGATGGACTGTCCGAAGTCAGGAACCGTAGGCGTGAGCAGTTCGGTGAGGAACGGATTCTGCAGGTCGTGATATCCCATGCATCAGAGTCAGCACAGGCGGTCGTGGACCGCATCATGGAAGCAGCGCTGGGCTTTGCTCCCGTTGGTCAGGATGACGTCACAGTACTGGTCGTGAAGCGCAGCGGCAATGATGCTGGAGCCGAGGCGCAGACGGGGAGGCTGCCCGATCAGGCGTAGCTGCGCAGAACGCCGCACACCCGCCCGACCACGCTGGCGTCTCGGCTGACAATCGGTTGGAGCTGGTCATTCTCAGGACGGAGCTCAATCGTGTCACCACGCCGAAAGAACCGCTTCACGGTCGCCTCGCCGTCCAGGATGGCCACCACAATGTCGCCGTTGTCGGCAGTCTGCTGCTGATGGACGATAACGATGTCTCCGTCCATGATGCCGGCATTGATCATGCTATCGCCCTGAACGCGCAGGGCGAACACCTCGCCGGGCGGGCAAAGAGTCTCCGGCAGAGGCAGGACGTCCTCGATGTTCTCGACGGCAAGAATGGGCGCCCCGGCGGCGACTTTCCCAACCAGTGGGATAGTGCGCGCGGGTTGGGCCCGTGGCTGGGGGCTCGTGTGGCGGATGGCGCGAGTGAGTGAGGCAACGCGCTCAAGCATACCGCCCTTTTCCAGGGCCCGGAGGTGGAAGTGGACCGTGGAGCTGGAGCTCAGTCCGACCTCCCTGCCGATCTCTCTGACGGTCGGGGGATACCCATGCTCTCGAGTGTGGCGGACGATGTAGTCAAGGATCGCCTGGCGACGTTCTGTGAGGGTGCTGCGGGCCATGCTGCGCCTCCCGATATGCCGTGGGTTCCTGTCCACTGACCGCCATTCTTATAGCACAATAGCTGTACTAATGCAAACAATAGTTCGATAAAGCATCTGGGAAAAGCCTGTGACCAATGAAGGCGCGTGAACACCTCGAGCTCTACCAACTGGAGGAGACCTACTGGTGGTTCATCGGTCGCCGCGAACTGGTGGCCCAGATGGTTGGTCAGTACCACCGTGGACCAGCGCCGGTCATCCTCGATGCCGGCTGTGGCACGGGGGGCACCATGGCGCAGGTGGCAGCCCTGGGGCGCGTCGTCGGCTGCGACACCTCTACCTATGCGTTGGGCTTCTGCCGCAAGAGGGGCTTCAAGGAGCTTCTGGCGGGTGACGTGTCCGCTCTGCCCTTCGCCTCCGGATCGCTGGATGTAGTCCTTAATTGTGACGTGCTCGAACACACTCTCGACGACCGCGCGGCGTTGGCCGAACTCGTGCGAGTTCTGCGACCGGGGGGTACACTGGTGCTGACCGTACCCGCCCATCGCTTTCTGTGGAGCGAGCATGACGAAGCGCTCGAACACAGGCGGCGTTATTCGGCTCGGCAACTGCGGCGGATGCTGCAGGACTCGGGTATGCTAGTGGCGAAGCTGTCGCCGGTTGTGGTGGGGGTATTCCTCCCGATATTGCTGTTCCGACTGCTGCAGCGCTTGCGGCCCAAGGCGCCAGATGCGCCCCGCACCGACCTGCGGGTGCTGCCCCGGTTCACCAACGACCTGCTGGTGCAGGGGCTGCGACTGGAGAATTGGCTGTTGCGGCGCATGAATCTGCCGGTGGGCACATCCTTGGTTGCAGTCGCGCACAAACCTGGGGGCCAGTCCAGTCAACCGGAAGGTGGTCACGCAAGCGATGCAGGTGGGTCTGTGTCTGGCGGGGGGAGCCGCTGAGCTAGACCGCGTTGACCTCGGTCAGCTTTGCGATCTCGGCTTTGCCTGCCTGTTTGTGACCTGCCACGAGGACGACGTGCACTGGCGCGTAGAGCAGATCGCGACCTTCATGCGTCGGGCAAGGGCTCGGGGGCTGGTGGTCTACGCTGTCCCCAGTGGCTACGGCAAGGTGCTGGACCCCGATCCGGCGGCTCCCAGTCTCTACGTGGATACCCACCCTCAGACCCTCCAGGTGGACAACCGCGGGCGACGCTGTCCGAAAGCATGCCCGAACAACCCGTATTTCCTGGAATGGTTCTCCTCCAGCATGCGGACACTGGCCTGGCTCCTTGAGGCCTCCGGCTTCCTGTGGGACGAGCCTTCGTTTCACCACTCCCGCGGCACCTGGGCCTGCCGGTGCCAGTACTGCCAGCGCCTCTACCAGGCCTGGCGCGGAGCCGAGATGCCAAGGGATTTTGGCGATGATGTGCTCGCCTTCCGCGAATCCAGCATTGTCATGTTCCTGCTGGCGGCCGCTGCTGCCATCCAGGCCGTGGACTACCGCCTCGAGTCCGTGGTCATGCCGACCCCGACCTTGCCGGGCATGCCAATCTTCACAGGCACTGGTGACTGGGACGCCATCGCCGCCTGCTCAGCCTGTGACATTCTGTCCATCTTCATACCCTGGCAGCACCACAACGTACCCTTGGAGCAGGCACTCCGAGACGTATATCAGGAAGCAACAAGACATACGCAGCGCCACGGAAAGCGGACGCTGCTGTGGACGGCCGCGTCGCCCAGCCCCCGCGATCAGGTCCTCGAGGCCATTCGGGTGGCTGCGTCGCTTGGAGCCGAGCGCCTGGTCCTTTCCGATTACGCAAGTCTTATCGATTCGGCAGCGTTTCCGCGTTTCGCCGACGACCTGCAGGCCGCCATCGCGGCGGCTGACCAGGCCTGACTCAGACCTGGCTGTGGCGAAAGCAGTCGATAGTGTGGTCGTTGACCATGCCCACGGCCTGCATGAAGCCATAGCATATGGTCGGCCCCACGAAGCGAAAGCCTCGGCTGGTGAGCAGTCTGCTCATCGCCACTGACTGCGGCGTGTGTGTCGGAACCTCGGCTACAGACTGCCAACGGTTGCGCACGGGGGCCCCGCCCACTATCCCCCAGAGAGCGGCGCTGGCAGTGCCAAACTCGTCTTGCAGCTCAAGCCATGCCCGCGCGTTTGCGATCATGGCATCGATCTTGCGCCGGTTGCGAACGATCCCACTGTCACCCATGAGCCGCTCCACGTCGGCCTGCCCGTAGCGCGCGATGCGCGCCGCGTCGAATCCATCACACGCCAAGCGGTAGTTCTCGCGCTTCCGGAGAATCGTGGCCCAGCTCAGACCAGCTTGCGCACCCTCAAGGATGAGAAACTCAAAGAGGGTGGTATCGTCGCGTACCGGGACACCCCACTCCTTGTCGTGGTAGCGTACGTAGAGCGGGTCATCCAGGGGGACCCAGGCACAGCGGGTAAGGGATGGGGGAGCCATGCCACCTCCTCAGAGCTTCAGACGCATAGCAACCGCCGCGGAGAAGGGCTCTCCGCGGCGGTTAGGGACGAACACCCGGTCAGGGCTAGTTGAACGTATCGCCTGTGTGGCCCCACAGCTCTGAACCGTCACCGTGCAGGCCCTTGATCTGCTCGGGCTTGTACCACTTCGCGTGGCCATCAGCGAAGTTGTAGTTTCCACCCTCGTTGTGACGGGTACAAAGGCCGTTCCATTTCTCCACGCCCGGGCAAGGCCCCGTGGTGGGCCAGCACTCCGTGCAGTAAAGCGCCGGGGTGGGGCTGTCGCCGGCGCAGCTACCGGGCGTCCGGTAACCGTCGCCGATCATCAGGGTGTCGGCGGGGCGGGGGAGGGAGCCCAGGGTCCGGCCGGTGCGGCAGGTAGCCGGCGGGGCGAGCTTGCACTCGATCACATGCCGGTAGTTCACCGCGTAACCGGCGCACCGGTAGGGAGTGGTGGCCGCCACGCTGGCGCTCGGACAGCGAAAGATCTGCTCGTTCTTGGCGTAGGGCTGGAGTTTGGCCGGCCAGTGAGAGCCGGTGTCCACACAAGGGTACATGACGTAGTACGGGAACTTCTCATCATAGTCCTGGGCGTACATCAGAACGCAGAGACCGATCTGCTTCACATTGCTGAGACAGCTTGTCTGGCGCGCCTTCTCTCGGGCTTTGGCGAAGACGGGGAAGAGAATGGCGGCCAGGATCGCGATTATCGCGATCACGACTAGCAGCTCGATCAGGGTGAATCCACGACGTGGCATAGTGAATCGCCTCTCTTTGTGGGTAAGTCTTTGTGGTTCTTCGTCAATAGCGCAGCCACGGCCTCCTTTCCTGCGAGAATCTTTACTCGGCTCTAAATTCGTTGTTGTATCGTTTCCAATTTGCCCCAGCGTTAGTACGCATCGTCGCCGATCCCGACCGGATGGACGGCAGGAGGGGTCTTTAGGCGCAGCTCAAGCCGGTCCTACCGGACCCGACCGCTGTGGCTCCGGGTCTTGGGTAGCCGTGCGGCAAAGCACCGCCCCGCCCGAGAACTGTGCATCTGTCCTGGCCAGCGGTTCGGGCAGGGCGGCGTCAGTCTGGCTAAGCGTCTCGACACGAAGCAAGGCGCTATGATAGGGTCACGATCCACCCTTCCGTGACATCACATAAGCCACTATCACTCCCAACACAACGAGTCCGACAATAATCCAGATGACCTTACTGGTCCTTGCTGGATTGGGTGCCTTGGGGGTCTGTCCCTTGACAATGTCTTTCGGGACGGCCATTCCCGGGGGCCCCGAGGCAGGCCCGCCCATAGGAGCGGTTGGAGCGCCTGCGCCCGCCTGGCCCCCTTGCGGCGCCTGGCCTCCCTGCTGGGCCAGTGAGAGCCCGGCCGCGACAAATAGCACCAGCACAACGGTGACCGCCAAACCGACCACAATGGCCTTAGACATCGGTAGCCTCCTTTGGGCCGCCGTGACGCGTCTGGTCCGCATCTCCTGCTGCGCGTTCTACCAGGGCAGAACCGTCCAGATGATGCCGCTGGGGGTCGCGTAGCCCGGATAGGCCGTGTCACCGTAGGTTCCGGCGCGGTACCACTTGGCATGCCCGTCTACGAAGCAGATGTTATCGCCCTCGTTGTGTAGAGCATACACATAGGGCTTGTCGGAGTAGTTCTGGCCGTTGTAGAGGTAGTACCAGCCCACGCAAGAGTCGCAGCAGATGCACACGCACTCAGGTCGCCCCCGCGCCGACCGGGCGTCCACGAGCATGCCGGTCTCCGCTGGTCGGTCCACGTTCGATAACGGCCGTCCCTGATAGAGGGGACCGGAACGTCCCGGATAGTTGCCGTAGTACCCGAGAACATAGTTCCAGCCATACCCCAGCCAGGCGTTTGGTCTGCTCGGGCAGCGGAATATCTGCGCGTTCTTCACGTACGGGTAGATGGCGTCACACCAAAGCGTGAGAGTGAGGTTCCCAGGGTAGACGTTGTGGCGAATGGAGGCGTTAGCGACCGTCCGGTGGAAGGGGAACATCTCGTCATTGTCCTGGGCGTAGGAAAGGACGGCCAGCCCGATTTGTTTGATGTTGCTTAGACAGGATGTCTGGCGCGCCTTCTCTCGGGCTTTGGCGAAGACCGGGAACAGGATGGCGGCCAGGATCGCGATAATCGCGATCACAACCAGCAACTCAATCAGGGTGAACCCTCGACGTCTCATCGTCGGTCACCTCTTTCCACGGCTATCAGTTGCTGTCTCCTTCCTTCGGTTCGGCCTTGACACCTCCTTTCCTTCATATTTATTTCGCCCTGCTCTGGACCACTGGCTAGGGTCGAGCTGCTCAAGCGAGGGGCGGCCTGGGTCTGCTTGAGTTCGCTACCGGAACAGGGAGTCCACCGCTCCGAGGGTGACGATGAAGTCGCGCAGTTTGTCCCAGAGATCTCGCCTCGGGGCCTTGATGGGGACGTAGATGATGTCCCCCGGCTTAATCACCACGGGCTCAGGGACGACCCCGAGGTGGAGTCGCCCCAGGTCCAGCCGAACCATCTCGGTGGTGCCATCAGTCAGTGGCCTGAGTAGTGTCCCGAGTTCCGCGTGTCCCTGAATCACTCCGCCGGCCCGAGCAATGTAGTCCATCAGCGTCAGCTTCGGGTCGTACGGCTGGGGGCCAGACCGGGCGAACGCCCCGATGACCAGTACCTTCTGGGAGTCCGGAACGTAGACCACGTCTCCGGGCTCCAGGCCTGGGTTACCGGTGGGGTCACCGGTCTCGAGGGCTGCCTGCACATTGCAGACCCGATGCTCCTGGCCCCGGAAGACGCTTACGCGCCTCAGATCGGTTGTGTCTGTAGTGCCAGCGATGGTGATCGCTCGGACCAGGAGCGGTCTTTGAGGTCAGAGATGTCGTAGGCTCCGGGTTTGGCCAGGGCACCGGCCATCACGACCTCCTGGGGATCGGCCCGGGGCACCACCAGCGCATCGCCCGGCTGAAGCTCGGTGTTCTGCTGCAGGTCACCGCGCCGCCATAGTGCTTCCAGGTCCAGCGCCACGGTCTGGCCGTCAGCTCGCGTCAACCGAGCCGCCCGCAGGTCCGCCCGAGGGGTGAAACCGCCGGCCTTGGCCAGTGCATCCAACACCCGGGTCGGTCCGGTGGGCACAAACGCGGTGGGTACGGCGACCTCACCGGCCACAACGACGCGATCCGCCTCCGGAATGACCAGCACGTCGTTGGCCCGGAGTTCATGGTTTTGGGCCATGTCTCCCTGCAGCATGAGGCGGGCCAGGTCAATGCGCTCCGGCTCGGACCCACCCTCGCGGTTCAGCAGCGCGACGCGGTACTCCGCCCCCTCGCTCATGCCGCCACCGACCTGGGTCAGGAGGTCCAGCAGACGCATGGGGCGGCCGGGCGGCAGCAGGTAGGACCCGGGCTTCTGCACACGGCCAACGACGGTGACATAAGCCTCAAGCCGGGGGACGAAAACGCGGTCATCCCAGCGGACCTCCAGGTCATCCTGCATCGCTTCCCCGGTGCGCAGTCCCGACAGACTGAGCGTGACGGTCTCACCGCTGCTGCGAGTGACCTGAACGGTGCTCAAGTCGGCGTCTTCGGCAAGCCCTGCAGCCGCCAGCGCCTCGACTACGGTCGCCCCGAGCGGGAGCATGTGACTGCCGATCTTCTCCACACGGCCTGACACGTACACACGGCGCTTGGAGTTGAGTTCGTTGAGCGCCACGGTGACATACGGAGCTTCCATGAACTCCCGCAGCGCCCGAGTGATCGCTTCGCGCACCTCGGTCAGCGTCATGTCCGCAACCCGCAACGAGCCGACCACGGGGAGGGCTATGGTGCCCTGCGGTCCGACAATGCGCTCACCGCCAAAGTCACTCTCACCAAGCAGATCGATGAGGAGCGCATCACCGGGCTGGACCCTGTAAGTGTCGGACTGTGTTAGGGAAGCGGCATCTGCCAGGGAGAGTACCAGTGAGAAGCCGGACAACAGGAGCAGAACTCTCGACAACAGGGGATGACGGCCGGAGAAGGTTGCCACTTTGCAGCCCCCAGACGCGAACGATTATCGGACACAAGATCCGTGGTGCGGACGTCAGGGCAGCCTGTACAGGGGCATTCTAAGACGCCACCAATCACCTGTCAACCGGGAGGCGGCAAGGGAGAAAGCCGAAGCGGGCGGGGACGGCTTGCAGAGGCAAGGCCAGCCCCATGCCCTATGGAGAAGGACGAAGTGCTTCGCTCAGCGAAGAACGCCGCCGTGTGAAGGGGAGTCCTGCTGTGGGCTTCGGACGCCGGATGACTACAGGCGAACCTCAGTACCATATCCGGGTGTGTCGGGCTGGTGCAATGGCGGGAGCGGTGGCCCCGTTGCGCCTCCATGCGAGCAAAGGGAGAGACTATGGGATCGGTTCTATGCCAGGGCGGCGAGGGCAGATGGGGCGGTGGTCAACAGCTACTGTGCTTTTGGCGTCGGTGGTGACCGTGGGTTGGCCTGCCGCCTCGAACTCCATACGCGAGGTGGAGCTGGTGCGCGATCCGCATTTCCGCCGAGGCTTTGTTGTCTCTGCACCGGAGCCGGGGCAACACGTCGTGGCTGGGGTGGTCAGAGCCGACCCGCGCGGGCGATACCCGGTTTGGCGCCTCACGCAGTGGAGTAGCAGGTTCCCGCTGACCGACTTCGCTCCGCGACCGGGGCCGCAAGACACACTTGCTATCGGGAATCAGGCCAAGCTCGTGCGTATCGGGAGACCGGGAACACCCTACGGCGACCTTACCCTGGCCGTCCGCGGACGGCTGGAGTACGGGGGCTGCGCCCGCGGCCCGAAGGATCCCTGGGTTCACCTGCTCGTGGACCAGGAATTCGTCCGTGAGGCCTGGCTTAGCGACCTGTCCGCTCTGCGATTGCACCTCGAGGTGCGCGTGTCCCAGTGTCGCCGCGCCCGCACGGCCCACTATGACCCGTCCATTCACGCAGCCCAGGTTCCCTTGTTCATCTCCATCCAGAATCGCGACCCCGCCTCGGTCGGGTTCGGCGACTACTACCACTTCGGTATACCCCTGTTTGACAACCGCCAACGGATGCCCACCGGCTTGGTCGCCGGTGACCCAGGCACTGGAAAGCTCATGTACTGCCCCCCGGCCTCCAAGTGGACCTCTGCCAGCACCCACGGCGGCCAATGGGTGACCTACTCAGGCGACCTGCTGCCGGAGGTGCTGAAGGGGCTGCAGGCCGCGTGGGAGCGAGGTTTTCTTCCGGATTCGCAGCAGGTCAATGACTACCGCCCCGCGGGGCTGTGTGTGGGTTGGGAGGTCCCAGGGGTGTTCGACGTTAGCTGCCAGCTCAGGAATGTGAGCTTGAGAGCCGCGGTTCGCCGATAGATGACTGCTGCGGACAGCGCCCTGTCACCGACCTGCTGCGACCGAACTGCCAGGTGACCACCCGCGGCCTGTCAGGCGTGGCCTCAGTGAGACATCGCGGGTTTGGCGGGCCCCACAAGTAGGGCAAGCAGCCCCGCGACGGTGGCCTGCCTAGCGTAGACCGATCCGCGAAGTGTCGCTCTCGCTGACCGCAAGGGCTGCGGCGCCCATATCGCCGGTCTCACCGGGCAGGCAGACCACGAGTTCCTGACCAGGGCCGAGGTCGGCAACGAGTAGATCGCCCTGACGCTGCGCTGGTAGTCCCCTGAACTCGACCTCGGCTCCCCCGAATGGGTCAAGCAGACGCAGTTGGCGTGGTACCTCCGCCCCCACTCTTACCCACACCGTCCGACCTGCGCGGCGGATGGCCGATACAGTGAAGGTCCCCTCCGTTCTGAGGTCGCGGAAGGCGATGTCACGCCAGTGGGCCGGCACGGCAGGGAAGACCCGCACGATGTCATTCCAGCCCTGTAGCAGCATATCGCTGATGCCAGCCGCGATGCCGCAGTTGGCTTCCATGGTAAAGAGCCGGTCATCACCACAGAACCGGGTTACGCCCGTGCTACGCAGGTCCCGGTTGAAGTGGAGTCCGTTGGGGCCAAGCCAGTACTCGGCGAAGTGCAGGAGACAATCGTAAGCGAACTCGGCACGCCCTGTGACGGCGGCGAAGCTCGCCATCTGGGCGTAGGTGTGCCCGGCCCAGTCGTACTGCCCGAGTGAGAAGTACTGGGCCAGGCTCGCATCAATAACGCGCCGGGCCTCTTCGTCTCCCTCGATAGTCAGGTCCATCGCCGGATGGATGGCCATCAGGTGCGAGGGGTGGCGATGCGGCTCGTCCAGAGCCTGTCCCGGCCAAAGGGCCAAGGCACCCGACTCCGTCAGCGCGTATGGGGCCAGATGTCGGCGTACCTCAGCGGCGGCGGCCGTCAGCTCCGAAATGCCCAGTGCTAGCTCCATCTCAACTGTCCAGTCGCAACAGCGGTTGATCAAAGCCAGGTCAATGTTTGGGTCGGCGGACCAGGCCGTTGGCCGGTTATCGTGGTATTCCGGACTCGAGGACAGAGGCACATGGAGTCTGCCATCATCGCCCCATTCCAGGTTCGCGTGGTAGAAGCGAAACACAGAAGCAACCAGCGGGTAGCCTGTGGTCGCCAGCCACTCCCGATCCATGGTATAGCGCCAGCGAAGCCACACCATCCAGGCAAGCCAGCCCGAGTGGCTCCACGCGAAGACTACAGTGTACCAGCCGGGCAGCAAGACGAGATCCGGAGCAAAGCTGCAGGGCCAGAAGCTGCCTTCAGTCCCGAAGAACCGCCGCGTGAACTCCTGGGCTCGGGGGAGACATCGCAGGAGGAAGTCGCACCAGCAGTCGAAGAGGTCGAAATGACCGGAGGCCAGGGCTGGCCAGAAGGTCTCCTGCACATTCATGTCGGCGGCATACTCGCCCCTCCAGGGAGGCAGCACGCCGTCCATGGCCCAAAGGCCCTGGAGCCCCGGCGGCAGGCCTCCCCGGCGAGCCGCGGAGCCCAGCAAGTACAGTCCAAAGTACCAGAGGAACTCCATTCGCTCTTCGGGCAGGTGGACGGCCGAGGTCTGCCAGAACTCGCGCCAGGCCAGACAATGCTCCTCGAAGAGCCCGTTCATGCCTTTTTCCTTCGCCGCCTGCCAGGCCATTCGGGCCCTCATGCGAGCCTGTTCAGGGGTGTCGCCGGTCTCAACGGCCAGGAAGTAGTCAGGGCCGATGGCATTCCAGGCCACGGCATAGCTGAGTTCGGCCGACACGTTCTGACAGAACACCACAAGGCCGTCACCCTCTTCCCGTTCGGGCGGAGGATGGCCGAGGGCGGAGAGAGCGGGATTGGTCTCCGTCAGAGGCTTCAGGTCCATGCGAGCCTCGGGTGGCGGCTGGCTGACATGCACGCAGACGACATTGCGATCTCGACAGACAAAGGCCAGGAGCCTATGGTGTGCTACCGGAGTCGCGATCACGCCCTGGATGCTTGCAGTCTCGAGGTCAAGTGCGCAGTCGTACGACTGAAGAGGTCCCATTTGGACCTCCGCGCGCCCGATGCTGAGCTTGGTCGGGGCCACCGGGTTGTCACGGAGTTGGCGCGCTTCGAAAACCTCATAGGCCTCCGAGAAGCGCTTCTCGGCCACGAGGCGCCGGAGATTGCTGTAGCTGTAGGTCGGCAGCTCCTGATACGTGTTGTCGCTCCGTAGGTCCCATAGGTCGGCACGATCGAGGGTCAGACACAAGGGGTCTCCGTCTCCCCAGAGCATGGCGCCGACCAGACCGTTGCCCAGTGGAAAGCCATCGTGCCATTTGATTGGCGGTTTTTGGTGCCGGACCTGGTGTCGGCCCGCTCCGTGCTTCGGCATGGTCTACCTCCATGTGCCCCTGGCTGCTCCGTCGCGTCCGTCTTGTGTCGGAGTTCGCCGGTCCGTGGCTGCGGCCTCCATTGTGCCGACAACAGGTACTGGTCAGGCGTGCCGAACCCACCGCAGACACGCTGGATGCGCGGCAAAGCTGTATAGAGAGGCCAGTCTGTCAGGCCGCCGGCTGGCTCCGGTGACCGGCTGTAGGCACTTCGGCGCCAAGTCTGCCCCCGCGTTTCCCTGTGGTGCTTTGGTTGTTGACCCTGGACTGCTGTGTTGGTATAATCAACGGCGTACGTGGGCCCGTAGCTCAGGGGGAGAGCGTCTCCTTGGCATGGAGAAGGTCGGGGGTTCAATTCCCCCCGGGTCCACCAAACGGATGGGGTCGGCGCAGGCACTCATGTCTGCGCCGTTTGCGTACTTGTGGGCTCTCGTTAGGAGGTAAGCCACCCTTTGCGGCGAATAGCACTGTGGGCTCTGATTGGAGCGGGCCTCACCCCGGCCCTCGGCCAGGGCACCGATGATGCTGCGGCGGTTGTGCTTAGCGTGCGTGACGGTGCCTTCGCCGTCATCGACATGTCAGTGCCCGGAACCGTGGGCGGCACCGAGGTCGACCGGGACTTGCGTGAGCTGGAGCGCTGGACGGGGTGGGTTCTGGGCCAGCCCACCGTAAAGACCGGGGCCGGGATGACGTCCGCACAGGCCCGCATCGTGTCCGGCGGCCAGTTGACCGGCCCTCTCAGTGACGCGATATGGCCCATCGTGGCGGCGTTGGCGCGCCATGGCACGGTCAGCATCACGGTCATTGGTGCCACGGTGAGCACCGCGCCGCTGACGATCGATAACCGGTACGTGCACCTGGAGCAAAGCGGCGGGCAAGGGGTCCAGTCGTACCAGGCGAGAATCAAGGACCCAACGTTTGGGAACGTGGAAGAGCTGAAACGGCCAGCCGGCCCTGGAAGCTCGGAACGTACCAGAGCTGGCGGAGTGGGGCTAGTGGGCGCCTGGGTGCTGTTGGTAATAGCCTCTCTCGCCGTCGGTGTCGCCGTGTATCTCGTCAGTCGAGGCGTACGGCAGTCGGGGACAAGGGCTTCCCGCGCCGGAAGGCGATGACTCCCAGGAGGGTGATAGGTTTGGAAAACTGGCAGGAAGTGATCCGCTGGGCGTTTCCGCGGAAGGCTTCAGACGTCTTCTGGAAACCTGGCAACCCCCCCTGTGCCAAGATCCGCGGTGTTGTGCAGCGCATTGACGAGTTCCCTGTCCTGACCCCGGACGACACGCGGAACATCGCGAAGTCGCTCATGCGTCCTCACGTCTGGGAGCGATTTGAGGAGCATCACGAACAGGACATCGGTCTTACTGTCGAGAACTGCTGCCGGCTGCGAATCAACTGCTACGCGCAGCGGGGCGACATCGCCATCGTCATGCGTCTCATCCCGCTTGAGATCCAGACCATCGAGGACCTTGACCTTCCGCCCGTGCTCAGTGAGATTGCTCTCTACCCCCAGGGGATGGTCCTGGTCACCGGGCCGACCGGCTGTGGGAAGTCAACGACACTGGCCGCGATGCTGGACCTCATCAACCGCAAACGCCATGCCCACATCGTCACCATCGAGGACCCTATCGAGTACGTCCATCGCGACAAGAACTGCATCGTCAGCCAACGCGAGGTTGGTATCGACACCGATGATTTTGGCCCGGCGCTCAAGTACGCCATGCGTCAGGCGCCGGATGTGATTCTCATTGGTGAGATGCGAGACGTCGTAACCATGCAGGTCGCCATGCAGGCGGCAGAGACCGGGCACCTGGTCTTCTCGACGGTGCACACCACCAGCGCCGCCGAGACGATGGAACGCATCATCAACATGTTCCCTCCGCACGAGAAACCGCAGATCTGTCTGCGCATGTCCACGACGCTTAAAGCCGTCATCTCGCAGTCGCTGGTGCCGCGGAAGGACGAGCCTGGGCGCACGGCGGCGCTGGAGATCATGGTCGTGACGCCGACCATCGCCAAGCTCATTGAAGAGGGAAGGCCCGGGGAGGCCTATCAGTACATTGAGGACGGCGCTCATTTCGGGATGCAGACCAAGAACCAGGCCCTCCTGAAGCTGTACCAGGAGGGCAAGCTCAGCCATGAGCATGCCATGTTCTATGCCGGGAACTATACCGAGATGCGCCAGATGCTCCGACGTGCCGACGGTCTGGCCGCCGACGCCGCCAAGGAGGAGGCCGAGAAGGCCAAGAAGGCGGCACAGCAGGCAGCGGCGCGCCAGCGCATGGGCGGGGTGCCTCCACCCGGACAGGGCTCGCCCTCTGGGCCCCGCCCTGCCGGCCCAGGACAGCCGCCGGCGGGTCCCTCACGCCCGTCACAGTAGAGCCTGCCGTGACCCGCTTGAGCGCCTGGCGTGTCTCGAGCTGACAACCAGAGCCGACGGAGGTCCAACGTGCCTGATTTCACCCTTGATGAGCTACTTCGTCTCATGCCCGACCTGGAGGCCTCCGACCTCCACATTCGCGCGGGTGAGCCCCCCATCATGCGCGTCCACGGCGACCTCAGGCGCCTGGATCAGTATCCTGTCATGACGCCGGATGATACCCGCGAGCTGATGTTCAGCCTCATGACGCCTGCTCAACAGCAGCGCTTTGCCGAGTTCAAGGAACTGGACATGGCCTATGAGGTCGAGGACCTGGCGCGGTTCCGCGTCAACTGCTTCTGGCAGCAGCGCGCGGTCGGAGCTGTGATGCGGATGATCCCCATCCGCATCAAGAGCATCGAGGAGCTGGGGCTGCCGGCCGTGCTGAAGAACTTCGCCGACTTGCCCCGCGGTCTGGTGCTGGTAACGGGGCCGACGGGTTCCGGGAAGTCTACCACTCTCGCCGCGATGGTTGACTACATCAACAACACCCGCCGAGCCCATATCATCACCATTGAGGACCCCATCGAGTTCGTTCACCAGGACAAACGTTGCGCCATAGAACAGCGTGAGGTGGGACAGGACACGACGGCCTTCTCGGAGGCGCTGCGCCACGTCATGCGCCAGACGCCCGATGTCATCCTGGTCGGTGAGATGCGCGACCTGGAGACGATCGGTCTGGCCATCACCGCAGCCGAGACTGGCCACCTGGTCTTCGCCACTCTGCACACCACTGACGCCATGCAGACTGTTGACCGCATGGTCGACGTGTTCCCCCCACAGCAACAGCAGCAGATTCGCATGCAGCTTTCGGTGACGCTGGGGGCTGTCATCTGCCAGTCGCTGCTGCCGCTGAAGGGAAGGCCTGGGCGCATCGCAAGCTTCGAGATCATGGCCGCTAACCCTGCCATCCGTGCCGTCATCCGCGAGGGGAAGACGCACATGATCTACAACTTGATCCAAAGCGGGGCCGATGAGGGGATGATCGTCCTCGACCAGTACCTGGCCGAGCTTGTGCGCACCAACCTCGTCGAGTATGAGCACGCACTGGCCAAGTCGTCATACCCCAATGAGTTCGCTCGCCGGTGCGGCATGGCCGCCACGACTGATGGGCCAGCTCAGAACTGAGACCGGAGGACCCCATGGCCGTCTACGAGCTTGACAAGCTGCTGCGCTTCTCCGTCAAACAGCGTGCCTCGGACTTGATCTTGAAGGCTGGACAACCCCCCATCTTCCGCATCCATGGCGACTTGGTGCGGATGGGGCAGGAGCCCCTCAGCAACCAGGAGGCTCGTGAGATCGCCATGAGTCCCCTGTCGCCCAGCCAGGCCAAGCAGTTCGAGGAGATGATGGAGCTTGACTACGCCTACCAGATCCCAGGCGTAGCGCGCTTCCGCGTCAACATCATGGTTCAGCGCGGGCGCATCACATCGTGCTACCGCACGATTCCCTTCCACATCCAGACCATGGAGCAGTTGGGCCTGCCGCCCATCGTCAAGACCCTGGCAGACTACCCTCGCGGCCTGGTACTGGTGACCGGACCGACGGGTTCAGGGAAGTCAACCACGCTGGCAGCCATGGTCAACTACATTAACCAGACCAAACCCCTTCACATCATGACCGTCGAGGACCCATTGGAGTTCCTGCACGAACCGCAGGTAGCGCTCGTGAACCAGCGGGAGGTGGGGGAGGACACCCTGACCTTCCCCAATGCCCTCAAGTTCGTCCTGCGGCAGGACCCTGACGTGATCCTCATCGGTGAAATGCGCGACCTGGAGACCATTGGTCTGGCGATCTCAGCGGCCGAGACAGGTCACCTCGTATTTGGCACCCTGCACACCACCGATGCCGTCCAGACAGTCGACCGTGTCATTGACGTCTTTCCTCCGCACCAGCAGCAACAGATTCGCATGCAGCTCTCCGTCAACCTGGTTGGGGTTCTTTCCCAGGCTCTGGTCAAGACCCGCGACAAGCAGGGACGCGTAGCGGCATTCGAGATCATGGAGGCGATCCCGGCCATCCGCAACCTGATTCGCGAGGGCAAGACGCACCAGATAGGCTCGATGATCCAAACCGGCCAGCGGCGCGGCATGATGACGTTGGACCAGCACCTCGCCGAGTTGGTGGCACGTGGGATCGCTGACTATGAGTCGGCAATGGAGAAGTGTCACGACCGCGCTGCACTGCAGGAAATGCTCGAACGCCGGCGTGAGGAGGGTCCAGGCGGTGGTGGAGTGGCGGTTCCCGGCTACGATCAGGGGTACAAGCACGTCGCTGATGTGCAGGAGGACGAGCTATAGCGGGCCATTGGCGCCCTGCAAGCACCCATAGCGGGGAGAGGCAATGCCAGGCAAACCAAGGGTAGCGAAACAGGTCAAAGAGGAGTTCGATCTGCTGGGGCTGCTGGTCAAGTGGGCCCGGGTGGTGGTGCAGATCGCGCTGTTCTTCTTTGTCATCTCGGCCGGTTACCTCCTCTACGGTATCTTCAGCGGGGCCTTGAGCCACCAGACGGATGCCCGGGTGGTGGAGAACCTGCGCATCATGGGGCAGGTCCTGACCCTGTCGAGCTTCCTGGGTGCCTTGGCGTTTTGCTTCCTCACCATTGATGAGATCGCCTACGCTGTGCTCATCGGGATCGTGGGCGCAGGGCTGATGTTCGGCATGCCGGTGCTGGTGGCCAGCAACGTCCATGGCAGCGGGAGCGCCGAGGCGGCGGCTGCCATCCAAAACGGTGCGAAATCCGCGGGCATGGCGGTCTTTGCCGTCGTCGGACTACGCTTCCTGTTTGAGATTATCCAGCAGGTCCTGATGGCCAGCGAGCGGCGGCGAGTGAGAGCGGAGAAGGAAGCCGAGACCGGCATCAAGCGGAGCAAGGCAAAGTCTACCGGAGGAGTATGGTCTCCTTGCTGGGGTCTTCCCTACTGTCACGAAGCGGTGCGAGAGCAGTGCCCGGCGTACCGCGCCCGCAAGTCATGCTGGCGTTTCGGCTACGGCTGCAATTGTGACCCAAGCCTGATCGAGCGTCTGATCAGGGCGGGAGCCGTTGAGGGAGGACGGGGGGCCGCTCACGTTGACGCACGCACCAGAGCCACCCACGAGGCCTATGTCCGTTCTGACCTGCAGGCTGACCGGACACTCAAGCCGCAGGAACGTACCATACCGTGCAGCAAGTGCCCGATCTATCTGGAGCATCAGCGCCAGAAGTTCAAGATCGTCAACCCCATCGCAGTGATCGCCTGTCTGGCTGTGCTGGTGGCAGCTTACAGGCCCTTGTTAGCCGTCTATCGCGAAGTGATCAAGGGTATTGCCGGAGTGGCCAGCCGCTTCACCTACGGCACCAGGGTAGACGCGGGTGAATGGTTTGAGTACCTCAATACGCCCGCCATCCAGGTGTTTTTCTTCGTGATCGTCGGAATGCTGGCTCTTGCGTATGTGCTGAAATTTGTGGAGTGGGTGATCTTTGAGAAGAAGCTCTAGGCGCCGGCCATGGGGCACCGAGTCGTCTAGGCCTTGACCACATGGATTGGCGTTAGCTTGGCCACGAGACGACCAAGGGCACACTCCAGCGCCTTGAGCACGGGCTGGCGCCCGCGGTACCTCTGCTGCACGTCATGGAGGTCGTGGATGATCTCGGTGGCGCTCTCGTCCGCGGTGGTCATCTCGAAATAGCGTCGTCCGGCGATCTCGATCACCCGCAGGACGTCGCGGAAGTGTGGAATGGCGTAGCCAGCGCCGTGGGGCATGACGTTAGCACGGCGGAGCCGGTGAAGCACACCCAGTTCCTCCGCTCTGCTGGCCAACCCTTGGGCTTCCAGGACCTCCGGTGACAGGTTGGGTAGTCCTGCGAAGAGGTAGCCCGGCAGGTCGCTTCGCACCATGATTGGCAGAACCGGCGCCTGGGGATCCTGCGTGTCCTGACAGCCCAGGAGTATGCCGTTGGCGCCGCAGAGCCCCTGGTGTGTCACATTGGCGATGGTGGTGAACTCGCCGAAGCAGTGTCGGGCGGCGATGAGGCGGCGCTCCTTCGCAAACCGATCCACGACGTCCCAGAAGCGCATGAACGAAGCAACGTTGTCGTCCAGCAGGAGGTGAAGGTCGCCCCAGGGCGTCGGCATGGTGTGTGCTAGCTCGCGCAGGGCTTCCGAGTGGTCCCAGTACGTTCCCGGACCCAGGTGCGTCTCTTGCTCCAGTTCGGGGCACGATCCATGCATGACAAAGGCGTAGGGCGGTAGCCCAAACTCCGGGGCAACGCTGTCAACACGACAGATGTCGATGAAGTGGTTGCCCCGGTGGAAGTCCCAGACGATGTCAACGCCCATGAGGGAGCTTTGTCGCGACTGCAGGTCCGAAAGACGTTCGACCACGTGCTGCGGATCGGGCATCGCGTCCAGCCCACCCACCAGCATCCCGCAGGCGTTGGGCTTCACGTCCAGAACCAATAAGGGGCGATCACCGTCACCCCACTCAAGTTTGCCGCCGTAGCCGAACCCCGCGCTCCAGCGGGCCGTGTTCCTGGTGATCGTCATGTCTGGGGTCGCTATGAAGGTTGTGTCAGCGGGGTAACCGAGGCTATTCAGGACATGGTCAATCTTTGCCATGCCGTAGACCATGTTTGCCGCACCCAGGCGTGCGGCACTATCATCGAGCCCCAGAGAGAAAATGCGTCGCCGTGCGTGTTCCAGGGCCGTACTGCCGTTGTTGGGGTCGCAGGGTGTCATGGGGATGTTTTCGGCGTCATCGCCGACAGCTCCTGCGCGCGCCGCACAGCGAATGTGAGGCAGTCTGAGGTGCTCGGGTTTGGCCAGAGCTTTCCCAGTCGCATAGAGGCGTACCATGTTGGTGGACCTGCCACTGATGCCGCTTAATGCCGTTCTCTTCCCGGGCATGCCGATGCCTCTGCTCATCTTTGAGGATCGCTACCTGGAGATGATTCGTTACTGCCGCGAGGAAGACGCTCCGTTTGGGGTTGCGCTGATCAAGGAAGGACAGGAAGTGGGGGGGGCGGCCGTGCCCCACGAGGTGGGAACCACTGCCAACATCGTGGCTGTTGAGACTCTGGAGAATGGGGCGCTGCAGGTAATGGCTGTCGGCCAGGACCGCTTCCGGCTCGTTGATCTTTCCCAGGCGGAACCGTACCTGATAGGCCGGGTGGAGATACTGACAGAGGACAGCGGCGCCTCGGCTCCGCAGGAGCTCTACCGGGAATTGCGAGAGCTCTTCGGCGACTACCTGCACGTTGTGCTCGAACTGCTCGGGCAGCCGCACGCTGAGATGACGATCCCTGACAACCCAGCTAAGCTCTCGTATATGATTGCCGCCCACCTTACGGCACCGTTGGGCGTGCGACAGCGGCTCCTTGAGATGGACAGTCTTCGCGAACGGCTATTCTATGAGAGGTTGTTGCTGAAACGCGAGGACGCAGACTACCGGCTCATACTGTCGGCCAGGCACCGGTACGATGAACTCAAACACCATGCCGGGGAAGGCTCAGACGAGTCAATCTTCTCCGTCAACTAAGCGCTCGAAGATACGGTGCGCTGACGCCTGTTGGAGGTCATAGCGGTTGAGTACGCAGGACTCTGCATTTGACGTGTTCAAGCGGAAGCTGGACCACGCCATCGCTGTCTGCCAGCAGCCGGAGGAGCGTCGGATTGGGTTCGGCAACCTCCGGCATGAGTACTGTGACTGGCGGCGCGGCGATGAGTGTGACACGAATGTGGCCGTCATCTACGAGACGCCCGGGGGTTCGACAACCCAGCTCAATGTGACCTACAACCACCAGACCGGCGAGTTCATTTACCTGGACGAGAACCTGGAATCGTCGGTTACGACCACCGATCCTGAACAGGCGCTGCATTACATCGAAGAGCACGTGCGCGACATTCCCCACAAGCGCCTCGCGCAGGTAGAGAAAACGGTAGAGACCTGGCTATCGATGGGCAAGGGGCGCAGCGAGATCATCGCCGAGTTCAACAAGATGCTTCAGACCGAGTTCCTCGGGGGCCGTGTCAACAGCGTCGAACTGAAGCATGGTATCCAGTATCTGATGAAGGTGCTGAAGAACCCACCGTCGACGCAGTGAGGCACGAGCGCCCTATGTCTCACCGGGCGGGAGGCTTGCCTCGTCCGGTGCAGGCAGGTCTGCCGTCATCTGAGCGTCTGTCTGGCGAGGCACGACCTCCAGTGAGCTGACCTCTGGCAAGTCGCGCTCCGTTACGTGCATGTCCTTGAGCCGTCGCGCCGACACAAGCACTCGGCTCTCCAGAGAGCCCACCGCCCGGTTGTACGCCCCCACCGAGCTACCAAGGGCTTTGCCCACGCCCTGGAAGTGCTCAGCGAACACACAGAGACGGTCATACATCTCGGCGGCGAGCCTGCGGACCGTCTCGGCGCTCTCTGTAAAGCTCTGCTGCCTCCAGCCGTAACTCACCGCATACAGCATGGCGATGAGGGTTGCCGGCGTGGCAATGACGACCTTGTTGCGCAGACCGAAATCCAGCAGCGCACTGTCCTTCTCCACGGCGGCAGCGAACAGCGACTCGCCGGGCACGAACATGATCACGCAGTCCGGCGCATCCTCGAACTGCTCCCAGTAAGCCTTCCGGGTAAGCCCTTCGAGGTGCCGGCGACACTGTGCGGCGTGCTCGAGCATGTGCTGATGGTGGGTCTCCGGGTCCGGGGCCTCGACAGCCCGCAGATAAGCATCCAGTGGCACTTTGGCGTCGACAACGATACGCTTGCCACCGGGCAGCCTCACCACCATGTCGGGGCGCTGGGTGCCGCCCTCCACGGTGACTTGCTCCTCGAAGTCGCAGTACTGGCTCATACCAGCCATTTCTACGGCGTTACGCAGTTGCATCTCACC